>NZ_JAGXJW010000043.1 GCF_019091135.1 Cohnella sp. GbtcB17
ATGGACATTACCAAATATTCCGGCGGCGAGCCGGCCAACTTCCCCGACGTCGGCGGCGGCGCGACGAAGGAGAAAGTCACCGAAGCGTTCAAGATCATCCTGTCCGACGCGAACGTGAAGGGCATCTTCGTCAATATCTTCGGCGGCATCATGAAGTGCGACAACATTGCCGAGGGCGTCGTCGCGGCTGCGCGCGAGCTGGGCCTCGACAAGCCGCTCGTCGTTCGTCTCGAAGGCACGAACGTCAAGCTCGGCAAGGAAATTTTGAACAACTCCGGCCTTAATATCGTGGCCGCGGATTCGATGTCGGACGGCGCCCAGAAGATCGTCGCGCTGGTGAAATAATCAGGGAGAACCGGGGAGTGTGAAGTCATGAGCATCTTGATCGATAAAAATACGAAGGTCATTACCCAAGGCATCACGGGGGCGACGGGCGCGTTTCACGCCAAAGGCGCGCTCGAATACGGCACGCAAATGGTCGGCGGCGTTACGCCGGGCAAGGGCGGCCAAACGATCGATTTCGATCTGGAGAACGGCACAAAGGTAACGCTGCCGATCTTCAACACGGTTCGCGAAGCCGTCGCCGAGACCGGCGCGACCGCGTCCGTCATTTACGTCGCGCCTCCGTTCGCCGCCGATTCGATTATCGAAGCGGTCGACGCCGAGCTTGATCTTGTCATCTGCATCACCGAAGGCATTCCGGTGCTGGACATGGTCAAGGTCAAGCGCTACATGGAAGGCAAGAAGACGCGTCTGATCGGACCGAACTGCCCGGGCGTCATCACGCCGGACGAGATCAAGATCGGCATCATGCCGGGATATATTCACAAGAAGGGCCACGTCGGCGTCGTATCCCGTTCGGGCACGCTGACGTACGAAGCCGTTCATCAATTGACGACGCGCGGCATCGGCCAATCGTCCGCGGTCGGCATCGGCGGCGACCCCGTCAAAGGCTCCGAGTTCATCGACATTTTGAACCTGTTCAACGAAGACCCGGATACGTATGCGGTCATCATGATCGGCGAAATCGGCGGAACGGCCGAAGAAGAAGCGGCAGAGTGGGTCAAGGCTAATATGACTAAGCCTGTCGTCGGCTTCATCGGCGGCGCGACGGCGCCTGCCGGCAAGCGCATGGGCCATGCCGGCGCGATCATTTCCGGCGGCAAAGGCACCGCGGCCGAGAAGATCAAAGTGCTCGAGGAATGCGGCATTCGCGTTGCGCCGACGCCTTCCGACATGGGCGCGACTTTGGTCGCAGTGCTCGAAGAGCGCGGCATGCTGGAAAAGTGCAAAAGCTGATTTTTAGATCCTATATTTGATTTTTCGGACGGCAGGCAGCCTTCCGCGCTCCCATCGGAGCGTGGAGGGCTGTTTGTTTTTTTGAAAAGCGGAAAGGTTGTGTCCGGATTGTTCGATCAGATGCGCGATACGCTGGCGGCGCTTCATGAGACGGAAGGCGTCGGCTGGGAAACGATCAATACGATTATGGCAAAAGACGGTTTGAGGGACGCCGCTCTGCGAAGGCCGGGCGACTGGCGGGAATTAGGCCTGTCCGCTCGTCGCGCGGAGGCGATCGCCGCCAGTTTGGACGATTGCCGAATGGAGCAGCGTCGCGCCAGATGGGAGAGATCAGGACTATCCGTCGTGACGGAGATGGATCCGGATTATCCGGATTTGCTTCGGCATATTTACAGGCCGCCCTGGGTGCTCTATTATATTGGTCGATTGGAATTGCTTGCTAGGCCGCAAGTCGCCGTCGTCGGCACGCGGCAAGCGACGATATACGGCAAGCGCGCAGCCGAGGATTTATCCGCCGCCTTCAGCCATGCGGGACTCGCGGTGACGAGCGGAATGGCCAAAGGGATCGATGCCGCCGCGCATGTCGGCGCTCTTCGCGGCAAAGGCGGGACGGTGGCGGTGCTCGGCTCGCCGGCCGATGTCGTCTACCCGCCGGAAAACCGCATGCTCTACAAGCGTATTGCGGAAGAGGGCCTGATCGTCTCGATGACGCCGCCGGACGTCCCGATTCATCCGGGCATGTTTCCGATGCGCAATCGAATCATCGCGGGATTGTCGCTCGGGGTAGTCGTCGTGGAAGCGGCGTCGCGCAGCGGGGCTTTGCTTACGGCGAACGAAGCGATCAAGGAGAACCGCGACGTGTTCGCGGTGCCCGGTCCGATCAATTCGCCGAGAAGCCGCGGCACGCTTGAACTGCTTCGGGACGGAGCGGCGGCACAAGTGCTCGAAGCCGAGGATGTGATCAAGCATTACCGGCGCTATCTGGGCGGCGTTCGAATTCCCGAAATGCCTTCGTACAGCGAACCCGAGCTGACGGAGCAGGAGGCGCGCATCTACCGTTTGTTGTCCGACGGACCGGCTTCCGCCGAGGAATTAAGTCATCGCAGCGGCCTCACGTTTGGACTTTTACACGCGGTTCTGATATCTTTACAAATAAAGCAACGAATACACCAGCAGCCCGGTTCCGTATATATAGCCCTTTGAGCCGGCCCGTCGATTCCGAATTTTCAGCGGACGACGGTCCAGCCAGGGGCCCGTTGACCGTAGGAGAGGAGGTTTTGACGTGGCGGATTCACTCGTCATCGTAGAATCCCCGGCCAAGGCCAAGACGATAGGCAAGTACTTAGGCAGCAAGTTTATCGTCAAGGCATCCATGGGGCACATCCGCGATTTGCCGAAAAGCCAGATCGGCGTGGAAGTGGAAAACGATTTTCAACCGAAATATATAACGATCAGAGGCAAGGGAAGCGTCCTCAAAGAGCTGAAGGACGCCAGCAAGCGGGTGAAGCGCGTCTATCTCGCGGCCGACCCCGATCGCGAAGGCGAAGCGATCGCATGGCATCTCGCCCATTATTTGGAGTTGAACGAAAAGGACGCTTGCCGCGTCGTATTTAATGAAATAACGAAGCAGGCGGTCAAGGACGCGTTCAAGACGCCTCGTCCGATCAATATGGATCTCGTGAATGCACAGCAAGCCAGGCGCGTGCTCGATCGTCTGGTCGGCTACAAGATCAGCCCGCTTCTTTGGAAAAAGGTGAAGAAGGGATTGAGCGCGGGCCGCGTTCAATCCGTCGCGGTGAAGCTGGTCATGGACCGGGAAAACGAGATCAAAGCGTTCGAGCCTGTCGAATATTGGAGCATCACCGCCCACTTGAAGCAGGGCGCGTCGGCGTTTGAAGCGAAGTTCCATTCGCTGGCCGGCGACAAAAGCGAGCTGCACACGGAAGCCGACGTCAACAAGGTGCTGGAGAAGATCGGCGACAATCCCTTTACCGTCGGCGAGATTAAGGAAAAGGAAAGGCAGCGCAACCCTTCGCCGCCGTTTATTACGAGCTCCCTGCAGCAGGAAGCGGCGCGCAAGCTGAACTTCCGCGCCTCCAAGACGATGCAGGTCGCCCAGCAGCTGTACGAAGGCGTCGATCTCGGCGCAGAAGGCACGGTAGGTCTTATCACGTACATGCGTACGGACTCGACGCGTATCTCTCCGATCGCCCAAGAGGAAGCCAAAGATTATATCGTGGAAAAATACGGCGCGAGCTTTTATCCGGAGACGCCCCGCGTCTATTTAAAAAAGAACGCCAACGCCCAAGACGCGCACGAGGCGATCAGACCGACCTCGGTGCTGCGCACGCCCGAAGAGGTCAAGCAGTTTCTGTCGCGCGATCAGCTCCGCCTGTACAAGCTCGTGTGGGAGCGCTTCGTCGCAAGTCAAATGTCTTCCGCCGTGCTCGACACGATGACGGTCGACCTGCTGAGCGGGGAAGCGACATTCCGCGCGGCGGGCTCCAAGCTGAAGTTTGCCGGCTTTATGAAGGTGTACGTCGAAGGCAGCGATGACGATACGCCCGATGAAGAAAGGCTGCTGCCGGCCCTGACGACCGGCGACAAGGTGCTCACCGAGTCCGTCGAGCCGAAGCAGCATTTTACGCAGCCGCCGCCGCGGTACACCGAAGCGCGTCTGGTCAGATCGCTCGAAGAGCTTGGCATCGGCCGTCCGAGTACTTATGCGCCGACGCTGGAGACGATCCAAAAGCGCAACTATGTCGCCATCGAGGAAAAGAAGTTTTTCCCGACGGAGCTGGGCGAGTTGGTCATTCAGCTCATGGAGGAGTTTTTCCCGGAAATACTCGATGCCGAGTTTACGGCGCATATGGAAGACGACCTCGACCATGTCGAAGACGGCAAGGAAGATTGGGTCGACGTCATCGGCGAGTTTTACAAGTCGTTCGAGAAGCGGCTTGAAGTCGCCGAAGAAGAAATGAAGGAAATCGAAATCAAAGACGAGCCTTCCGACGAGATTTGCGAAAAATGCGGAAGCCAGATGGTTTACAAGATGGGAAGGTTCGGCAAGTTTCTCGCTTGTTCGGGCTTTCCCGAATGCCGCAATACGAAGCCGATCGTCAAGGCCACCGGCGTCACATGTCCGAAATGCAAGAGCGGGCAAGTCGTCGAGCGGCGCAGCAAAAAAGGACGCATGTTTTACGGCTGCGACAAGTATCCGGAATGCGACTTCGTCTCGTGGGATAAGCCGGTGCCGAAGCCATGTCCCGATTGCGGCGGCATGATGGTGGAAAAACGCGTGCGGGGTCAGACAGAATGGCACTGCACCGCCTGCACGCATCAGGAGGAAGCGGCGGAACTCGAAGAAGCGCTTGACTAAACAAGGCGGCTCTCCAGATCGCAAGCGCGTCTTGCAGGTCGTGAGAGCCGAATGCATTTGCAGGGCAGGAGGTAACTGATCGTGAATTCATTTCCAGTCGTGACGGTAGTAGGAGCGGGACTTGCCGGCAGCGAAGCGGCCTGGCAGATCGCTTCGCAAGGCGTGCCGGTCAAGCTGTATGAGATGAGGCCGGTTCGCAAGACGCCGGCGCATCATACCGACCGGTTCGCCGAGCTCGTGTGCAGCAATAGCTTAAGAGCCAACGGCCTGACCAATGCGGTCGGGGTACTTAAAGAAGAAATGAGATTGATGGGTTCGCTGATCCTTTCGGCGGCCGATCGTCATGCGGTGCCTGCCGGCGGCGCTCTGGCCGTCGATCGGGAAGGCTTCTCCGGCGAAGTGACGAGCCGCTTGCGCGAGCATCCGCTCGTCACTGTCGTCAACGAAGAGCTGTCCGACATTCCGCAAGACGGAATCGTCGTGATCGCGACCGGTCCGTTGACCTCTCCCGAGCTGTCCGCGCAAATCAAGGAATTGTTCGGCGAAGAGTATTTTTACTTCTACGACGCAGCGGCGCCGATCGTCGAAAAAGATTCGATCGACATGGATAAAGTATTTTTGGCTTCGCGCTACGACAAAGGCGAAGCGGCCTATTTGAACTGCCCGATGACCGAGGAGCAATTCGACGCGTTTTACGAAGCGCTCACCACGGCCGAGACGGCCGAAATCAAAGATTTTGAGAAGGAAATGTACTTCGAGGGCTGCATGCCAATCGAAGTGATGGCAAGCCGCGGCAAACAGACGGTGCTGTTCGGTCCGATGAAGCCGGTCGGGCTGGTCGATCCCCGAACGGGCAAGCTGCCGCACGCCGTCATTCAGTTGCGGCAGGACAATGCCGCGGGCACGCTGTTCAACCTCGTCGGCTTCCAGACCCATCTCAAATGGGGCGAGCAGAAGCGGGTCTTTTCGTTGATTCCCGGCCTTGAAAACGCCGAGTTCGTCCGTTATGGCGTCATGCATCGGAACACGTTCATTAATTCTCCTAAGCTGCTGAAGCCTACATATCAATACCGCGAAAGAGAGACGCTCTTTTTCGCAGGACAAATGACCGGCGTTGAGGGTTACGTCGAATCGGCGGCCTCCGGCATGATCGCCGGCTTAAATGCGGGCAGACTCGCGCGAGGGCTGGAGCCGGTCACGCTCCCCGAGCACACGACGCTTGGCAGTATGGCGCATTATATTACGACGGCCGATTTCCGCCATTTCCAGCCGATGAACGCGAACTTCGGTTTGTTCCCGCCGCTCGGCAGAAAGGTGAAGAGCAAAAAAGAGAAAAACGAGGCGATCGCGGAACGCGCGCTTGAGGCGGTCCGGTCATTTGCCGAAGAGTCGCGGTTGGTGGGCTCATAGAGCTATAGGCAGTCGAGGCGGCGGCAGCGTGCGATGAGCTGACCGCTTCTTTGGCGCAATGCCTGTCGTCTTCCATTTTCAAGTCAATGTTAGACAATGAGCGATGCATGATTTCAAAGAGATACGAGAGGGAGGAACAAGCATGGACGCAACTTTTCACGCGACGACGATCTGCGCGGTCAGACACAACGGAAAAGGCGCGATCGCGGGGGACGGCCAGGTCACGTTCGGCAATAGCATGGTCATGAAGGCTTCCGCCAAAAAGGTTCGCCGGCTGTACCGCGGCCAGGTGCTTGCCGGTTTTGCCGGCTCGGTCGCAGACGCGATTACGTTGTTCGAAAAGTTCGAAGGCAAACTGGAGGAGCATCATGGCAACCTGCAACGGGCGGCCGTAGAGCTAGCCAAGGATTGGCGCTCGGATCGCGTGCTGCGTCGCCTTGAAGCGATGCTGCTTGTCGTTGACGCTTCGGGCATGCTGCTCCTGTCCGGAAACGGTGAAGTGATCGAGCCCGACGACGGCATTCTGGCGATCGGCTCCGGCGGCAGCTTCGCCTTGTCCGCGGCCCGAGCGCTTAAGCGCCACGCGCCGCAGCTGACGGCTGCAGAGATCGCAAGAAACTCGCTGCAGATCGCTTCCGAGATTTGCGTATTTACGAACGACAATCTGGTCGTCGAAGAGATTTGAATCGGACAAATGGAGGGATAGCGATGAACGACCAACTTACCCCGCGGCAGATCGTGGCCGAGCTGGACAAATATATCGTAGGTCAAAAACCCGCCAAGCGTTCGGTAGCCGTCGCGCTGCGCAATCGGTATCGCCGCAGCAGACTTCCCGACGAGCTTCGGGATGAAGTCGTGCCCAAAAACATTTTGATGATCGGACCGACCGGCGTCGGCAAGACGGAGATCGCCCGCCGGCTTGCGAAGCTCGTCCATGCGCCTTTTATCAAGCTTGAAGCGACGAAGTTTACGGAGGTCGGCTACGTAGGACGCGATGTCGAATCGATGATCCGGGATCTCGTCGAAACTTCGATCCGCATGGTTAAGGAAGAGCGGACGGAAAAGGTCAAGGACAAGGCCGTCCGTGCGGCCAACGAGCGTTTGGCTGCGCTGCTCGCGCCTTCTCCGGTCAAGGCGAAGTCGCAGCGCAATCCGCTGGAGATGCTGTTCGGCGGCAATTCGAACGCCCAGGCCGAAGAACCCGATCCCGTGGATCCTGATCTTGTCTCCAAGCGCGCAGACCTGTTGAACAAGCTAGAGAGCGGCAAACTCGAGAACGAGCTTGTCGAGGTCGAGGTCGAAGACCAGACGCCGTCGATGATGGATCTGTTTTCCGGACCCGGCCAGGAGCAGATGGGCCAAAACATGCAGGAAATGCTGAGCCAGTTCATGCCCAAAAAGCGTAAAAAGCGCAAGCTGCCCGTTCGGGACGCCCGCAAGGTGCTCGTACAGGAAGAGGCGAGCAAGCTGATCGATATGGACGAGGTCGTCTCCGAGTCGGTGCGGCGCGCCGAGCAATCGGGCATCATCTTTCTCGACGAGATCGACAAGATTGCCAGCAACGGCCGCGGGCAAGGGCCCGACGTGTCGCGTGAGGGCGTTCAGCGCGACATCTTGCCCATCGTGGAAGGCTCGACCGTCGTCACCAAGTACGGTCCCGTCAAGACGGATTATATTCTGTTTATTGCCGCGGGCGCTTTTCACGTCGCGAAGCCGTCGGATTTGATTCCCGTGCTCCAGGGCCGCTTCCCTATTCGTGTCGAGCTCAGCAGTTTGACGGACGAAGACTTCGTTCGAATCTTGACCGAGCCCGAGAACGCGCTGACGAAGCAATACGCGGCATTGCTAAGTACCGAAGGCATCGAGGTTGAATTCACGCGGGAGGCGATATCCGAGCTGGCGAACATGGCGCAGGACGTGAACCGCAATACCGAGAACATCGGCGCGCGCCGGCTGCATACGCTTTTGGAAAAGCTGCTGGAGGATTTGTCCTTCGAGGCGCCGGAGCTTCAGCTCGAACGTCTCGAGATTACGCCGGAATACGTGCGGGAAAAGCTCGGTACGATTGCGAGCAATCGCGATTTAAGCCAATATATATTGTAAAACCGTTGCTTAAGTCAGGCAGGAGGAAGCCGTCATGACGCTGTTGGAAAAAACCCGCTCGCTGAACGCGCTGCTGCAGAAGGCCGCCGGGAAGTCGCTAAGCTTTCGCGAAATGGCGGAAGGCTTGCGGGGAACGCTTACGGGCGGCGTATTCGTCGTCAGCAGGCGCGGAAAAATATTGGGGGCCGCATTGCCTTCGCATTTTCAGGATTGGATGCTGAAGCAAGAGGGGCAGGCCGAGTACCGCTTTCCGAACGAAACGAACGCGCGGCTATTGCGAGTTGAGGCGACGGCGGTAGACATTGATGTATATGAGTACCTAGCACCAGTGGAAGCGGCGTTCGTCGGAACAAATGTCACAATAGTGCCAATTATTGGAGGCGGGGATCGATTAGGGACTATAGTCCTTGCCCGTGAAGGCGGCCATTTCGGAGACGATCATCTCATCCTCGCGGAGTACGGTTCGACAATTATTGGGATGGAAATTTTAAGGGAACGCGCCGAGGAAGCCGAGCTCGAGTCCCGCAGCAAGACGGTAGTCGCGATTGCGGTGAGCTCGTTATCGTTCAGCGAATTGGAGGCGGTCGACCAGATCTTCGAAGAATTAGAAGGAAAAGAAGGGCTGCTCGTCGCTTCGAAGGTCGCCGATCGAGCCGGCATCACGCGTTCGGTTATCGTAAACGCGCTGCGAAAATTGGAGAGCGCCGGGGTCATCGAGACTCGCTCTCTCGGCATGAAGGGCACTTACATTCGAATTATGAATCCGAAGCTGCTCCCGGAATTGGCGTCCAGAAAAACCTGACATCCCCAAATCGAAAGCCCTAATCTCATTTTGAAGATTAGGGCTTTTTTCTTATTGTCATATTAGGCCCGCTAATAGATGATATCTTTAGAATTTTTTAATCTCCTATATATCGACGTTTTTCCACTTCCTATGAATACTTTGTCGAAAAAAAAGAGGAATTTGGATTTTGAGGACGAAGTTATTATTAGAGAAGTTACAGAATTTTAATAAAGGGGATAGAGACATGGATTTGCTGAGCGGCGTGAGCTACCAGCGGCTCGAGGGCGCATTGCATGCGGCTTCGTTAAGGCAGAGCGTTCTGCAAAACAATGTGGCCAATGTCGATACGCCTAATTTTAAAAGGTCGGACGTTCAATTCGAGCAACTGCTGAGCCAGGCGATGGACAACAGCGGGCAACCGACACTGATCGGGAAGCGGACAGATCCGAGACATATTGCAATCGGCGCTTTGGGATCGCTTCCGGACGCAAAGGTGACGTCGGACAAGACGACGGCATTCAACAACAGCGGCAACAACGTGGATATCGACAGCGAGATGACCAAGCTTGCGGAAAATCAACTGCGGTATTCCCTCTATGTCCAGCAGCTGAATCACGACGTCAAAATGATGCGTATCGGCTTGGGCAAATAAGCGTTCGTTTTGAATCGACCAAAGACCCGCACGAGGAGGGGCATTAATGATTTTAGGAAGCTTCGATATCAGCGCTTCCGCCTTAACTGCGCAAAGGCTGCGCATGGACGTCATCTCGTCGAACATCGCGAATGCGGAGACGACGCGCGCTTCGTACGTCGACGGCAAGTTCGTTCCCTACAGACGAAAAATGGTAGAGGTCGCCCCGGTCGACACGACGTTCCAGAACTTACTGAACGACAAGCTGGACGCTACCGGCGCCCAAGGGGTAAAGGTGACGGCGATCACCGACGATCAGACGCCATTCAAGCAAGTCTACAATCCTACGCATCCGGACGCCGACGCGAATGGCATGGTCAGCATGCCCAACGTCGACGTGCTTAAGGAAATGGTCGATATGATCTCGGCCACGCGCTCCTACGAAGCCAGCGTCACGGCCCTCAACGCAAGCAAATCGATGTTTTCCAAAACGCTTGAAATCGGCAGAAATACTTAATTTTATGTATGGAATCCGGTTTACCTGAACATCATTACCCACGCGAGGATGGATTGAAACATGATTATTAATAATCTTTTGGGCGCCTCCGGCATATCTGCCGCGCCGATGACCCAGCTTCAAAACGCGCAGGCCGGGACGACGCCGTCCGAGGCGACGGCAAGCTTTGCAGATTTCCTCAAAAAGGCCGTAGATAGCGTCGCCGCCCAAGAGCAAAATTCTCATGCCGTAACCGATCAATTTATAGTGGGGAATGCGGATGTGAGCGACGTGATGATCGCATCCACCAAAGCCGAGCTCAGTCTCGAGTTGACCGCCCAGGTTCGCAACAAAGTGGTCGAGGCCTACCAAGAAGTCATGCGGATGCAGATGTAACTTGGGTTAGACGAGCATCCAAAGTCCGCAGATGAGGTGAAATTGTGAACGAAAGATGGGCCCGCTTCAGAGACAGACTGATCGGCTTTTGGAATCAATACAGTAAAAAGCAAAAGTGGATTTTAGCTTCTTCCGCAGCATTTATCCTGATTTTTATCATCTTTATCTCGTATTTGCTGACGCGTACGGAATACGAGCTGGCCTTTCAGGATCTCGACAGCGGCGACGCCGCGGCCATCATGGAATATTTGAACGGCAGCGGCATTCCATACAAGCTCGGAGAAGGCGGCACGAGCATATCCGTTCCGAGCGCATCGGCCGACAAAGTGAGAGTGGATGTCGGCTCGCAAGGTCTCGTACAGAACGGCAGCATCGGCTTCGAGGAGCTGAGCAAGTCTTCCTCGACGATCGGCACGACCGATCAGGAATTCAAGGTGAAGTACCGCAACGCGCTGAACGGCGAAGTGCAGCAGCTGCTCCAAGGCATGCAGGGCGTAAAGAAAGCGAAGGTGCTGATCAACCTTCCCGAAGAGTCCGTGTTTCTGAACGATTCGGACAAGGAGCTGGCCACGGCTTCCGTGCAGATCACCTTCAAGCCCGGATACCGGCCGAAGCAAGAAGAGATCGACAGCTACTACAAGCTGGTGAAGACTTCGGTACCTAACCTCGAATACGACGGGATCACCATTACGAGCACGACAGGAGACCTCGCGCCGTCTGCCAAGCTTGGCGGGACGGGGGCGGTCGGAGGCAGCGCGCTCGACGAGCAGTTTGCGATTCAGAAGCAATACGAGAGCGGCGTGAAGACGAACATTCAATCGATATTGGCCAAGACAGTCGGCATGGACAACTTTGTCGTCAGCGTCGTATCGACTTTAAACTTCGATCAGAGGTCTACGCAGCTTAATCTGGTCAAGCCGCTCGACAACAACGACAACAAAGGTATCATCATAACTGAGCAAACGCAAAGCGAATCGACGACCGGCGGTACGGGCACGGCTGGCGGAGTCGCTGGCACCGGTTCGACCGACGTCCCGAACTATCCATCTGGCGGTACGACTGGCACTGCGAGCTCAGAGAGTTCGAGTAGCACGACAAACTACGAACCGAGTCGCGAAACGACGAACATCGCATACGCACCTTACCAGGTCAAGGATCTCGCGATCAGCGTCGCCGTCGATTCGACGGTCATGACGCCGGAGAGGCAAACGCAGCTTGAGCAGATGCTTCGCAACAACGTTCGGATCTTGCTTGCCGATTCCGGACAAACGCTGTCGGACGCTGACCTTGCGAATCGCGTATCGGTCGTCTCGCAGGAGTTCTCCGATGATGCGGTCGGGAGCGGAGGCGTATCCGCATCGTCGCTTTGGCTCGCGGGCATCGGCGTCGCGGCGCTTGCGCTGCTGGGCGGTGCCGGATATCTCGTCTATCGCAGACGCAAAAACGCAAGGGAAGCCGCCGAAGCCGCAGCCGCACAGGAGCAACTCGACGCGCCTCGCGCCGAACTGCCGACGATCGACATCGAGAGCGTCACGAACGAGAGCCAGGTCCGCAAGCAGCTTGAAGGGCTCGCGAAGCGCAAGCCGGACGAATTCGTCAATCTTTTGCGCACATGGCTGGTGGATGAATAGAGGTGGCATACATGGCTAAAGGAACGCAAATGCAGCTCAGCGGCCGGCAAAAGGCGGCAATTCTGCTCATCACGCTCGGACCGGAAGTGTCGGCTCAAGTTTTTAAGCATCTCCGGGAAGAAGAGATCGAGCAGCTCACGCTCGAAATCGCCAACGTCCGCAAGGTCGATCACATCGAGAAGGAATCGATCCTCAGCGAGTTCCATCAAATATGTGTGGCGCAGGAATACTTGACGCAGGGCGGCATTACGTACGCCAAGGAAATACTCGAGAAAGCGCTCGGTTCGCAAAAGGCGAACGACATTCTGAACCGTCTGACGGCGACGCTTCAGGTCAGGCCTTTCGACTTCGCTCGCAAGGCGGAACCGACGCAAATTCTCAACTTCATTCAAAACGAAAACTCGCAAACGATCGCGCTTGTGCTCTCTTATCTTGCGCCCGAGCAATCTTCGGCGGTCCTGTCTTCGCTGCCGACCGAAAAGCAAGCCGACGTTGCGAGAAGAATCGCGTTAATGGACAGCACTTCGCCCGATGTCATCGCGCAAGTGGAGCGGGTGCTCGAGCAGAAGCTTTCCTCGACCGTCACCCAGGATTACACGAATGCCGGCGGTATCGAAGCGATCGTTCAGATTTTGAACGGCGTAGACCGCGGTACGGAACGGACGATTCTCGATTCGCTCGAAATTCAGGATCCGGAGCTCGCCGAAGAGATCAAGAAACGCATGTTCGTGTTCGAGGATATCGTCAATCTCGACAATCGTTCGATCCAGCGGATCATTCGCGACGTCGAAAGCCCCGATCTGCAGTTGGCGCTCAAGGTCGCGAGCGAGGAAGTGCGGGACGCGATTTTCCGCAACATGTCGAAGCGCATGGCAGAGACGTTCCGCGAAGAAATGGAATATATGGGCCCCGTCCGGCTGCGCGACGTCGAAGAAGCGCAGACACGCATCGTAGCGACGATCCGCAGACTCGAAGAGTCCGGCGAGATTATCATCGCTCGCGGCGGAGGAGACGATATCATTGTCTAATCTGATCAAATCCTCTCATGTCATTTCGGTCGAACAGCTGAAGCAACTGGAGCAAATTCGGTTCGTCGCACAGTCGATGAAGGCGGGCGGCACGCAAGCGGACGATGGAGAAGCGGTCGACGAAGAGACGCTTCAGCTGAAAGACCGAATATTGGCGGATGCCGAGGAGACGGCGAAGAGCATCCTTCAGGACGCGTCCGAGCAAGCGAGCCGAATTCAAGCCGAAGCCGAAGCGGGAGCGGCGGCCTGGTGGGAGGAGCGGCGTGCCGAGGATGCCGAGTTCGTAGAGGAAGCCAAGCGCAGAGGGTATGAGGAAGGCTTCGCGAGCGGCGCCGAGCAGGCCGAGCATCAGACGCTGGCCAGATTGGATCAGATGATGCAGGAAGCGCAGCGCGTCGTGTCGCAAGCGTACGAGGCCAAGGCGAGAATCATCGCCGAGGCGGAGCGGTTCGTCGTCGAGCTAAGCTGCGACATTGCCGGGAAAATCGTTCGCGGCGCGCTGGAGAGTGCGCCGGAGACGGCGCTGGATCTCATGAAGCAGACTTTGGCGCGGCGCAAGGAGCAGGGGACGATCACTTTATGCGTTGCGCCGGAGCAGTTCGAATTCGTCGAAGCGGCCAAGGATGAGCTCGCGCTGTCCGTCGATTCGCAAGCGGAGCTTCAAATCGTCCCGGACCCGACGGTTCGGGGCGGAGGCTGCGTGATCCGCTCGGCTTACGGCAGCATCGATGCAAGAGTCGACACGCAGCTGGAGACGATTCGCGAGGAGCTGCTGCAGATCGCGGCTCATTCTTCCGAAGAAGGGGCGAACCCGGATGGGGCTTGATCTCGCAAAATACGCCGAAGCGCTCAAGCATATCGATCCGGTTCGCGTAAACGGAAAAGTGGCCCAGATTATCGGCCTCACCGTAGAGTCCGAAGGCCCGGATGCGGCGATCGGCGAAGTTTGCCTGATCTATCCGGTTCGCGGCGGCTCGCCGATCGAGGCGGAGGTCGTCGGCTTTCGCGACAATCGCGTGCTACTGATGCCGCTCGGCGAACTTCAGGCGATCGGACCGGGCTGCGACGTCGTTGCGACCGGCAGGCCGCTTACCGTGCAGGTCGGATCCGAATTGCTCGGACAAGTGCTGGACGGACTCGGCAGACCGCTCGACGGCGGGAGACTGCCGGCCCGAATGCCGAGGTATTCGACCCAGAGCGTACCGAGCAACCCGCTCAAGCGTCCACGCGTGACCGATCCGTTGGGTACGGGCGTACGCTGCATCGACGGCCTGCTGACCGTCGGGCAAGGCCAGCGAATGGGCATTTTCGCAGGCTCCGGTGTCGGCAAGAGCACGCTGCTCGGCATGATCGCGCGCAACACATCCGCGGACGTCAACGTCATCGCACTGATCGGAGAGCGGGGGCGGGAGGTGCTCGAATTTATCGAGCGCGACCTCGGGCCCGAAGGGCTCGCCCGTTCCGTCGTCATCGTGGCGACTTCCGATCAGCCCGCTTTGATCCGGATCAAAGGGGCGCTCATTGCCACGTCGATCGCAGAGTACTTCCGGGACCGGGGCATGAACGTCATGATGATGATGGACTCGGTCACGCGGTACGCAATGGCGCTCCGCGAGGTCGGACTTGCCATCGGGGAGCCGCCGGCGACGCGCGGATATACGCCGTCGGTTTTTGCGGCGCTGCCCAAGCTGCTCGAACGTGCGGGAACGGGACCTACGGGATCGATTACCGCGTTCTATACCGTGCTGGTGGACGGCGACGATATGAACGAACCGATCGCGGATGCCGTACGAGGCATTTTGGACGGCCACATCGTTTTGAGCAGGCATCTGGCCCACAAAGGACACTTCCCGGCTATCGACGTGCTGGCCAGCATCAGCCGGGTTATGAAGGATATCGTCGCCAGCGAGCAGCAGGAGGCCGCAGAACAATTAAAGCGTCTGCTGTCGGTGTACCGGGACTCGGAGGATTTGATCAATATCGGCGCTTATCAGCGGGGGACCAACCCGCAGATCGACAAAGCCATTCAATTTATCGACGCCATCAACGATTACTGCAGGCAGCGAACAACGGAAAAGATGACGCTGCAGCAGGCGCAGGAACGGTTGGTCATTGACTTCTACAAGAGATGAGGCTGAGTGTTCTTGCGATTCCGATATCCATTGCAAAAGATCGTAGATCTTAAGGGAAGCGAGAAATCGATGGCGGAATGGGAGTATGCTGCGTCGCTCGGACGCCTTAGAAGCGAAGAAGAACAGCTCGATCAGCTCCGGCAGGAACGCGGCGCTTACGAACAGGAGCTGACCGAACGCTCGTCCAGGCCGACGGCGCTCGCGGAGCTTCACCTGCTGCAAGATTACATCTCTTTTTTGGACGACAGGATCAGGCAACAAAGACAAGGCGTGCGAGCGGCCGAAGAGCATGTCCAGCAGCGTCAGGTTTTCCTCACCGACAAGATGATGGACGAGAAGGTATGGCAAAACGCACGCTCCAAATCGCTGCAAAAGTACCGGCAGGAAGCGCTCCTTCGCGAACAGAACGAACTGGACGAGATTGCGCTGCGGAGAGCTTCGGCCAGAAGGTAGCTTAGTCAGCTTGTTGAATGGAGGGGAAGGCCGTGGCGGATGCCAGTGCGGAAAAAAGCGGCTATTCCGGCTTTGAACGTTTTCTCTTTTTTATAACGCCGATCGTTTTTACGGCGATACTGCTGCTCGTGCTTCTCATCATCTTTAATCCGTCCCTGCGAGAGAAGGCGCAAAAGATCGGCAATCAAATACCGGTCATCGATTCGCTCGTGCCCGACGTGAAGAGCACTGCGGATCCCGCCCAGCAATCGGAAGTCGAATCGGTGAGCGAAGCGCGGTCGAAGCTGGCCGAGCTTCAGGCGTTGCTGAATCAGCGCGACGCGGCGCTCAAAGCGGCGGATGCCAAAAGCGTCACGCAGCAAAAGACGATCGCCGACCTTCAGGAAAAAATCGCCGCGCTCGACAAGCAGTCGAGCGATCATCAGATCAATCAGGATGCCTACCAGGCCAAGATTCGTTCGCTGGCGGATATGTACGGCAAGATGACGCCTGGCAAAGCGGCGCCGATTATGGAGAGTCTGACTGCGGAAGAGGCGGCGCTCGTCATGGGCGCGATGAACGATGCCTCAAGAGGCCGCATTCTCGAAAAGATGACGCCGGCGGTGGCCGCGGACATTACGATGCGCCTGAAGGATTCGGACGGCGTGACCAACCAGCAGATCGCGGCGCTCCAGGCGAGAATCAAGCAGTTGGAAAGCCAGACGAAGACGGCATCGAGCTCGTTGGACAGCTCGGCGCTCGCAAGCACGTTTTCTTCGATGGACGCGACCAGCGCGGCTGAGCTCCTGCTGCAAATGGCATCGTCCGAGCAGACAAAAACGCTGCGAATTCTGAGCGCGATGGACAATACGGCCAGATCCGGCGTGCTCACGGCCATGTCGAATAAGGATGCGGAGAAGACGGCGAAGCTCGTAGGCAAGCTTGTGCCGGCGAATCCTTGATGTTTGCCTGCCTTAGTGCATGGGAAGGGAGGTGAAAACAATGAATGTTCAATCGACGAATGCGACTGCAACCGCGAATGGAGGCGGCACGGGCGCGTCCAAAAACGCAGCAGCTACCGGCATCTTTCAAGGCGTGCTTGTGCAAAAGATCGATTCGGCCGTAACGGCCGGCAGCACGGAAAATGCTCCGTCCAATCCGATGGCCGGCTTGCTCGGTATGTTGACGGCCGTGCTTGGCGCATCTCCCGCAAATGCCGATAGCGAAAATGCAACGGATGGGGAAAACGAGCTTTCTCAGCTGCTTAACGGATTGGAGAACAAGCTCTCCCAGGTTGAGCAGGAGATTCAGCCATCTGATTCGCTGCTTCAAAAAATGGCGGAACTGCTGGCCAGCCTGCAATCGATGCTGCAGCAAAATGCGGGGCAAGCGGCTGCGGGGAATGCTGCGTCCGATGAAGGGCATAGCGGAGCCGCGACGAATGCGCCGCTCGCAGAGCAGGCTCAAGCTTCTGTCATCATGCCAGCGCTGCGCGACGTCATCCAAACGCTGCGAACGATGCTGCAGAACGGTCAGCTCTCGACGGCTGCGGCAGCTGAAGCCGGAGCGGGAATTCAGCAAGTTTTGCAAACAGAGCAGCCAGTTCTTCCCATTAACAAAACCGATCGCAAGTCCGTCGGATCGACGCAAGGATCGACTGCCGTCCAGTCCGCCGAACCGAACGCTAACAAGGCGGATGCCGGAGCCTCGCAGAACGAGGTTAAACGATCCTTCCCGGTTTTTAAGGAGCCGGTCGTCTATTGGAACCTGCAAGCTTCGGCGGCCCAAGGCGGTGTCTTATCTACCGAACAAGCGACGGTTGTTGACGCAGCCGCAGAAACGGCGGAGCAACCGGTCACGCTTAATTGGCAGCCGATCGCCTCGGATACAGGCGTACAACCGGATGGAGCTAGCGGCGCGAAGCAGCAGGCGCAGGTTACGGTGCCGGCCAGCCAGTTCGCGGAACAGATGGACAAGTTCCTTGTCAAGCAGTTTAAGCTGACAAGCGGAAACGGCATCTCCGAAGCAAACATCAATTTGCATCCGGAGCATCTCGGCGAAGTCCAGATCCGCCTGACGATTCAGAACGGCGTCCTGAACGCACAGTTCGTTGCTCACAATGAAGCCGCCAAGGAATTGCTCGAGAACCAAATGGCCCAGCTTAGAGGGACGCTCCAGAATCAAGGCATCCAGGTAGAGCGGGTCGAGGTCGTTCAGCAGCAGCAGCCGACCGCGGAAAGCCCTTCGTTCATGAACCAGGAGCAGCGAAGACAGAACTCCCAGGGCGGCGGCGAAGCCAAGCGTTCGCGGGACGGCGTGGAGACGTTGGAGGAATTCGAAGAAGAGCTTGAGCGATCCGCCACATTAAGAGAAGCTGGCTTCGGCGGTTCCCTTAACGTCAAGGCTTAAAGCGAACCAGGGAGGTGACCCAACAAGATGGCGACGATCTCGAAAACGGTGTGGTCGAACTATTCGACCTACAATAAAACGGAACCAACCGGCGCGGGAGCGGAGCTGGGCAAGGATCAGTTCATGAAAATCCTGCTGACGCAGCTCCAAAATCAAGATCCGATGCAGCCGATGCAGGACAAGGACTTCATTGCGCAAATGGCGACCTTCTCCTCGCTAGAACAGACGATGAACATGGCTACCGAGTTGCATAGCCTGAGCCAGTCCGCGGCGCTCGCCTCGAATCTCATCGGCAGACAGGTCGAATGGCTCGGCAAGACGAACGACGGCGCAACGGTAACGAAATCGGGCATCGTCGATTCGATCAAAATGAAAAACGGAGACCAGTTCGCCGTTATCGGTAAAGACGAAGTGGCGATAAAGGACTTAACGTCCGTGACGATCGCCGCGCAGGAGGGCGAGGCGGAGACTGGTGAGTGATCCGCTGTCCGGTCTGAACGTCGGACACCCGAGCAGATCCGTCGTTCCTTTGACGGCTGTGACGCATCAAAGGTTGCACAACGCTGAAGAAACGAAGCCGAGCGGCGGCAATGCTTTTAAAACGATGCTTGCGGCGGAAACGCTGAAATTCAGCCATCACGCCGAGCAGCGCCTGTCCCAGCGGGGCATCAAGCTCGGTCCCGAACAGCTTAGCGCGATCGCAACGGCCGTGGATCAAGCGTCCGCGAAGGGCGCCAAAGACTCGCTCGTGCTATACCGGAACGTGGCGATGATCGTTAACGTACCGAGCCGCACCGTCGTAACGGCCATGGACGACAAATCGATGCAGCAGCACGTGTTCACCAACATCGATAGCGCCGTCTTCGTAAAATAGCCAAGCAGATAAAGGCCGGACCTCCCGAGGAGGCCTGAACCGTGGAATGACGGAAGCGGTTCGTCTGCCAAGGAAACTTAAATGGAGAGTGAAGATTAATGTTGCGTTCCATGTATTCGGGCGTATCCGGCATGCGGGGATTCCAAACCAAGCTCGACGTTATCGGCAACAACATTGCGAATGTCAATACGGTCGGCTTCAAGGCGGGCCGCGTGATGTTCAAGGACATCCTGAGCCAGTCGATGTCGGGCGTCACGTCGCCGGTCGAGGGAACGTCGGGCGGCGTTAACGCCAAGCAGATCGGCCTTGGCGTCTCGGTCGCTTCGATCGACAACATCCATACGGCGGGAAGCGCGATGACCACAAACGTGCCGACCGACCTGCGGATCGACGGCGACGGATTTTTCGCAGTCAAGCCGAGCGGCGACTCCGATGCGACTTATCTGACGCGCGCGGGCAACTTCACGCTTGATGCGAACCGTCAATTGGTTAACGGCGACGGCATGTTCGTCGTATCCGCCGACGGAGACGCTCCGATCACGCTGGATGAGGGCGTAACCTCGTTCTCTATCTCGCAGAACGGCAGCATCGTCTCGATCGACCAGGACGGCAACCAGACGGACACAGGCATTCAGATCGGCGTCGCCAAGGTCGTCAATCCGAGCGGCCTGGAGAAGATCGGCGGCAATCTGTACCGCGTCACGCCGAACGCGAATCCGGAAGGCGAGCTGAACCTTGGCGCTGCGCAGGACGCAGAACGAGGAACGGGCACGATCGTCGCCGGACAACTGGAAATGTCCAACGTGGACCTGACCAGCGAATTTACGGAAATGATCGTCGCGCACCGCGGATTCCAGGCGAACTCGCGCATCATCACGACGTCCGACTCGATCCTCGAAGAAGTCGTCAACCTGAAGCGTTAATCTTTAATATTCGGATTCATATGAATTTACGCACGGCTAGAATGACCGCGGGAGGGGGAATCCCTCCCCAATCACGGAGGGATTCCCATGATCGCCGTCACGCGGCTTAACGGCACGCAATTTTTTATCAATGCGCTGTTGATCGAGTCGATCGAGCAGACGCCGGATACGCTGGTCACGCTGACGACCGGCAAAAAATACATCGTCGTCGAAAATAGTTCGGATGTGATCCGCTCCGTTCGCCATTACTTGAGAAGCATTGGCATCATGGCTGCGCTCACGAGTCCGTCCGATACGCAAACGGAGGGAGCTTCTTCATGAAAAAAATGTTGCCTTGGCTTGTATCTCTGCTTCTGGCGATCACGTTAATAGTGATTGCCGGGCTCTATTCCTGGTCCACCTTCTTCGGCAAGAAAGACGCCGGCGACACGGAAGCGGCGGTGCAGGAGAGCGTGAAGCACGTAGAGGCCGAAGCGCTCTCCGCGGAAGAACGGAGCAAGGTCACATCCGATTTAAACGATATAAAAACGAATCTGTCCGACACGAACTTCATCGTCATCTTCGGGTTTACCTTTCAGCTAGACAACGCCAAAGCTAAAGCCGAATTCGACGAGATCAAAGAGAGCGTCATCAAGCCCATCATCAATCGTGCGCTCTGGAATACGACGCCGGACGACATGCAGGGCACGAAGGGCAAGGACGAGCTGGTGGCGGAGCTTTTGAACGAGATCAACCCGGTGCTTACCAAAGGCAAAGTCGTCAAGATCGGTATTACGAACTTTTTAATGCAAGAGCTGTGAGTCGAGCCGGATACGGGAAAGGGGTGAACAACATTGGTTGACGTTCTGTCGCAAAACGAGATCGACGCCTTGCTGGCCGCGCTGTCCTCAGGCGAGATGGACGCGGAGGAGCTGCGCAAGGAAGATACCCAGAAGAAGGTCAGAGCGTACGATTTTAAACGTGCGACGCGATTCTCCAAAGACCACATCCGAAGCTTGACGCGTATCCATGAAAACTTTGCGAGGTTTTTGACGACCTATTTTTCGGCTCAGCTGCGGACGTTCGTTCAGATCAATGTCGTGCAGGTCGAACAGCTGCCTTACGACGAATTCATCCGATCCATTCCGAAGATGACGATATTGAACATTTTCGAAGCGGAGCCGCTCGAGGGACGAATGGTGCTGGAGGTACACCCCAATGTCGCATTCGCCATGCTAGACAGGCTGCTGGGCGGTACGGGGACTGCGCCGACCAAGATCGGCAGCTTGACGGAGATCGAGAACATCATCATGGAGAAAATATTCAGCCGCGCGCTCGAGACGCTGCAGGAAGCTTGGAAAACCGTCATCGATATCGAGCCGAGGCTAGAGGCGCTGGAGACGAACCCGCAGTTCATGCAGATCGTCTCCCCGAACGAGACCATCGCTTTGATCTCGCTCAGCACCAAGATCGGCGATACGACGGGCATGATCAATTTGTGCATACCGCATGTCGTTATCGAGCCGATCATGTCCAAGCTTTCGGTACATCACTGGTTCGTATCGCAAAAGAAATCGCGCGCACCCGAAGAGTTTAAACAGTTGGAGCAGCGGGTCACGAAAGCGAAGCTGCCGATCACGGCGGAGCTCGGAACCTCTCAAATCTCGATCCACGAGTTTTTGAATCTTGGCGTCGGCGATGTCATTACGCTCGGCAAGAGCGTCGACAGCGGCCTGGATATCAAAGTCGGGGACAAGCTGAAGTACATCGGCAGTCCTGGCACGGTTCGAGACAAGATCGCGGTCCAGATCCTCGAGATCATCGACGAAGGAGTGGAAGAAGCCCATGACGAGTAAGGATTACTTGTCCCAGGAGGAGATTGACGCCCTGCTGAGACAGTCCGCCGGCGATCAGGAAGAAGCGCCCGCCGCCAAGGCGGAGATGCATATCGACGACTTCCTCACACCGCTGGAACAGGACGCGCTCGGGGAGATCGGCAACATCACGTTCGGCAGCGCAGCGACCGCATTATCGACGCTGCTGAGCAGGAAGGTCGATATTACGACGCCCAAAGTGTCCATGATCTCCCGGGACAAATTCGTCAGCGAGTTTCCAAGACCGCATGTGGCCGTTCACGTGGATTATGTAGACGGCTTCGAAGGCATTAACTCGCTTGTCATTAAGACGCACGATGCCCAGGTCATCGCCGACCTGATGCTTGGCGGCGAAGGCAACGTGCAAACGGAAGAGCTGAACGAGATTCATATCAGCGCCGTTCAGGAAGCGATGAATCAGATGATGGGCTCGTCGGCGACGTCGATGTCTACGATTTTCAATCGCTTCGTTAACATCTCGCCGCCGGCGGTCGACGTGATGGACGTACAAAAAAACACCGGCATCGAAAAAATACCGCCCGACGAAGTGTTCGTGAAAATCTCGTTCCGTCTGAAAATCGGCGACTTGATCGATTCGACCATTATGCAGCTGCTGACGGTAACGTTCGCCAAGGAGCTTGTGCACTCCTTGATCGGCAGCATCGACGAATCGCCGGCTCCGGCTACTGCGCCAGCTCAGGCAGCGCAAGCGCCTGCGCCGCAGCCTAGCGCAGCTAGCGCGCCGCCCCAGCAAGCGCCGCAGTACGCACCGCCTCCGCAAGCTGCAGCGCCGCAGCAGCCGGCTCAGCCTGCGTACGACTACCCGCCTCCGGGCGCCTATCCGCCTCCGGGCTATCCGCCGCAGCAGCCGATGTATGCGCAGCCGCAGTACGCTCAACCGCAGTACGCGCAGCCGCCATACGCCATGCCGCCGCAGCAGCCGCAAACGCTTGGCGGACCGGCCGGACGCAACGTCAACGTGCAGCCCGTACAATTTGCGGGGTTCCCCGCGGGCGGCGGCGCGCATGCGGATGAGACCAACTTGAATCTTTTGCTTGACATACCGCTGCGAGTCACAGTAGAGTTGGGCCGGACGCACAAACAAATTAAGGATATTCTGGAGCTGTCCCAAGGCTCGATCATCGAGCTGGACAAGCTGGCCGGCGAGCCGGTGGATATTCTGGTCAACAACAAGCTCATCGCCAAAGGCGAAGTCGTCGTCATCGACGAAAACTTCGGCGTTCGGGTGACGGACATCGTCAGTCAGTGGGATCGCGTTCAAAAAATCCAATAATCAGTATTCTGGGAGGAAATCGTTATGGCAAATCGTATTTTGGTCGTGGACGACGCAGCATTCATGCGTATGATGATCCGAGACATCTTGACGAAAAACGGCTATGAGGTCGTCGGCGAGGCGCAAGACGGATCGCAGGCGATCGAAAAATTCAAGGAATTGTCCCCGGACCTCATCACGATGGACATTACGATGCCCGAAATGGACGGGATCGCGGCGCTGAAGGAAATTCGCAAGATGGATTCCAACGCCAAAGTCATCATGTGCTCCGCAATGGGTCAGCAAGCGATGGTCATCGACGCGATCCAAGCGGGCGCCAAAGATTTTATCGTAAAACCTTTCCAAGCGGACCGCGTTATCGAAGCGATCAAAAAAACGCTGGGTTGATCGGCAAACGAACGGCATGACTTCATCTTGGGACATGTTGTGGGTGCTGCTCGTGCTGCTGCTCATGATCGGCGGTATCGTGATGCTGCTTCGATTCGTCGGCAGACGCAATCGCGGGTGGTGGATCAACCGATCGATGCGCTCGCTCGGCGGATTGACGCTTGGCACGAACAAATCGATGCAGATCGTAGAGTGGAACAATCGCATCTACGTGCTGGGCGTAGGGGAAAATGTACAGCTGCTGGAGTCTATCACCGACCCCGACGTCGTGGCGGCGCTTATCGCCCAATATGATCATGCCGATGCGTCCGCCAAATCTCCGGTTCCGCCATGGCTCAAGAAATGGATGAACCGCAAGAACGGACATGCCGGATCCTCCGGCGTCACCGAGGGCGGAACCGATGAGAGCAGCTTTGAACAAACGTTGGAAAAACGCCTGCGTCAGCTGTCCGAGCGCAAGCAGCAGGTCGATCGCCTGCTGTCGGACAGCCGGCCAGCGGATCGGACGGAAGAGCCATGAAGCGCAAATTTATATTTAGTTTCGTTGTGAGCGCCGGCGCGCTGCTGGCGGCGGCTTCGTCCGTTTATGCCGAGCCGATCATCGACATCTCGGTCGGCGACGGCAGCCAACCCGTAGGCGCTTCGTCGTTGTCGCTGCTGTTGATGTTGTCCGTGCTCAGCCTGGCGCCTTCGATTCTCGTGCTGATGACGAGCTTTACTCGAATCGTCATCGTGCTGGGCTTCGTCCGCACCTCGCTCGGCACGCAGACGACGCCGCCCAATCAGGTGCTGATCGGCCTTGCGTTGTTTTTGACCTTTTTTATTATGGCTCCTACGATCTCGCAGGTGAACGAACAGGCGGTACAGCCTTATCTCAAAGGCGAGATTACCCAGACGGTCGCTCTCGAGAAGG
This sequence comes from Cohnella sp. GbtcB17, assembly GCF_019091135.1. GTDB lineage: Bacteria > Bacillota > Bacilli > Paenibacillales > Paenibacillaceae > Cohnella. Next base: position 24,375 of record NZ_JAGXJW010000043.1, read on the forward strand.
CTTCGGTGCCGATGAAGGCTTTTATGTACAAGCATACGCGCGAGAAGGACCTGCTGTTGTTTTTGAACTACACCAAGACGGCGAAGCCGGCATCCTATCAGGATATTCCGATCACGGTGCTCGTGCCCGCCTATGCGATCAGCGAACTCAAGACCGCGTTTCAAATGGGATTGAAGATCTTTATTCCCTTCCTCGTAATCGAGATGGACGTCGCCAGTACGCTGATGGCCAACGGGATGATGATGCTGCCCCCCGTCATGATCTCACTGCCGTTCAAGATCCCGCTGTTCGTGCTCGTGGACGGATGGTATCTGATCGTCAAATCGCTCTTGACGAGTTTTCAAACTTGACGAAGCAAGAGGGGGAGATTGATAGTGAGCGCGGAATTTGTAATCGGGTTGGCCGGACAAGCGCTGTTCACCGTCCTTAAAGTGAGCGCGCCTATGCTGGTCATCGGTCTGGTCGTGGGCCTGCTCGTCAGCATTTTTCAGGCGACGACGCAGATCCAGGAACAGACGCTTGCATTCATACCCAAGATCGTCGCCGTGTTTGTAGCCATTCTGGTGTTCGGTCCTTGGATGTTAAACACGATGGTTGACTTCACGACACATTTGCTCGGCAATCTGTCGAGCTACATCGGCTGATATGACGACCGATCAAGTGATGCAGCTTTTGCCTGCCTACATGCTCGTTCTTTGTCGAATTTCTTCCTTTGTTGTCGTGGCGCCGATCTTTTCGTCTCGTTCGCTGCCACGCCCCTTCAAGGCAGGAATAAGCGTGTTTCTGGCTCTGCTTGTATTTTTGACCGTTGGCTTCGATAATCCGGTACCGACCGACGCCACGTACATTTTAGCTGTGCTGAAGGAGATTATAGCAGGTCTGTTCATCGGATATACAGCTTCGCTGTTTTTCAGTCTAATTCAAACGGCCGGCACCTTTATCGATATGCAGATCGGACTTGGCATGGCGAATATCCTCGATCCGATATCGGGCGTCTCGGCACCGCTGTTCGGCAATCTGAAGTTCATGCTGATGATGCTGGTGTTTCTGTCGATGAACGGTCACCATTATTTGCTTGGCGCGATCATGAACAGCTATAAATGGCTCCCGCTCGACAACCGCATGTTTCAGACCGTTTACGAAGGACGTTTAACCGAATTTTTGGTTCGTACGTTCGCGGATACGTTCATGCTGTCGCTTCAAGTTGCCGCTCCCTTGGTCGTCGCCATGTTTATTACTGACATCGGACTCGGACTGTTGGCGCGAACGGCACCGCAGTACAATGTGTTTGTTATCGGCGTTCCGATCAAACTTTTAATAGGGTTCGCACTATTAATTTTGTTGATGCCGGGATTCAGCACGCTGTTCCAGATCGTGTTCGACCGCATGTTTAATGCACTAGAGAAGATGTTCGTGATCATGAAGGCCACTTGATCCGGTTAAAAATGCCAGGCACCGCCGCGAAGGGGAGAGAAATCGTTGACTGCCAATCGTTTGCGGATGAATTTGCAGCTTTTTGCCGGAGAAAAAACGGAAAAAGGGACGCCGAAAAAATATAACGATGCGAGGCAAAAGGGGCAGGTCGCCAAAAGCGCCGAGCTCGCCAGTTCGATTATATTAGTCGGGACCGTTAGCATCCTGATGGCGTTAGGGCCGTTTTTTCATGAGCGCGTGTTCGCTTTGTTCGGCGATATTTTCAGAAGACAGCTGTCGATGGAAGTGACCGACGCCAATGTCATGGGCTTGTTCGCTAACTACGTATTGCAATTGCTGTTGATTCTGGCACCGATTCTTATCGTTACGATCATCATCGCGCTTGGCACGAATTATGCGCAGATCGGCTGGCTGTTCACGCTGCAGCCTTTGCAGCCCAAGTTCGGCAAGCTTAATCCGCTTAACGGCCTTAAAAATTTATTCGGGCTTCGTTCGATCATCGAATTCCTAAAGAGTTCATTGAAGCTGTTGGCGGTCGGCACAATCGTTTATATTACGATCTGGGCGGAGCACGACAAGATCATGTCGCTTGCATATGTACCCGTAGCAGAAATGTTTTCATATGCGGCGAGTTTGACGGTGAGACTCGGGTTGCTGGTCGGCATTACGTTGTTTGTACTGGCGATCGGAGATTATTACTATCACAAATACGAGCACGACAAGAGTCTTAAGATGAGCAAACAGGATATCAAGGACGAGCACAAGAACGCGGACGGCGATCCGCTCATCAAAGGCAAGATCAAAGAGAAGCAGCGTCGACTGGCGCTGATGCGGATGATGCAGGAAGTGCCGAAGGCCGACGTCATCATCACGAACCCGACGCACTTCGCGGTCGCGCTCCAATACGATGCATCCAAAATGGACGCGCCGCGAGTGATCGCAAAAGGCCAGGACTACATGGCGCTCCGGATTCGGCAGATCGCCAAAGAAAATGGCGTCATGACGATGGAAAACAAGCCGCTCGCGCGCGCGCTATACCAGCGAACAGACATCGGGGACGCGGTTCCCGCGGATTTGTTCCAGGCGGTAGCAGAAGTGCTGGCTTACGTATATAGACTTAAAGGCCGACGTCATGTTTAGTCGATGGCCAAGGTTAAGTAAATATAAATATGCGGGAGGGGAAGACCGGTGAAAATTCGGGACATTAGCATTTTGGTCGGCATCATCGGCATTGTCCTGATGATGGTCGTCCCGATCCCGACGCATTTGCTCGATTTGCTGCTGATCGTCAATATTTCGGCGGCGCTCATGATCATCCTGATCGCGATGAATACGACCGATGCGCTGCACTTTTCGATATTTCCGACGCTTCTGCTGATTACGACTTTGTTCAGGTTGGCGCTTAACGTTTCGACGACGCGCCTCATTTTGTCGGAGCACGAAGCGGGGAAGGTCGTCGCCACGTTCGGCAGCTTTGTCGCCGGCGGACAGCTCGCGATCGGATTTATCGTCTTTCTCATTCTCGTTGTCGTGCAGTTTATCGTCATCACCAAAGGCTCCGAGCGCGTAGCGGAAGTAGCGGCGCGCTTTACGCTGGACGCGATGCCCGGCAAGCAAATGAGTATCGACGCCGACCTCAACGCCGGCATGATCAGCGAGACGCAGGCTAAAGAACGGCGCGAAAAAATCCAAAATGAAGCCGACTTTTACGGAGCGATGGACGGCGCGAGCAAGATCGTCAAGGGCGACGCGATCGCCAGCATCATCATCGTAACGATCAACTTGATCGGCGGCTTTATCATCGGAATGGCCGTACACGGCATGAGCATCAACGAGGCGCTCAGCACGTATTCGATTCTCAGCATCGGCGATGGACTCGTCAGCCAGATCCCGGCGCTGCTCATCAGTACCGCGACAGGCATCATTGTCACCCGCGCGGCTTCCGAAGGCAACATGGCGGAGGATCTCACCAAGCAGCTGTTCCGTTATCCGAAGCTGCTGTATATCGTCGCCGGTACAATCGTGCTGCTTGGCATCGCAACTCCGATCGGCCCGATTGCCACGCTTCCGTACGCGGTCATCCTCGTCATTGCCGGCTACCGTATGCAGCTGAACGTCGCGAAGCGTCAAAAAGCCGAAGAGCAGCTCGTCGAGGAAAAGGAAATCGAGGAAGTGCGCAGCCCGGAGAGCGTCATCAGTCTGCTGCAGGTCGACCCGATCGAATTCGAGTTCGGCTACGGTCTCATTCCGCTCGCGGATACGTCGCAGGGAGGGGATCTGCTCGACCGGATTATTCTGATCCGGCGTCAGTGCGCGCTTGAGCTTGGGCTCATCGTGCCGGTCATCCGGATTCGGGACAACATCCAACTGAAGCCGAACGAATACGTCATCAAAATGAAAGGCAATACGGTGGCGCGCGGCGAGCTGCTGCTGCATCATTATCTGGCCATGAGCCCCGGCTTCGAGGACGATTCGATCACGGGCATCGCGACCAAGGAGCCGGCGTTCGGACTGCCGGCGCTCTGGATCGACGAAGCGACGAAGGAGCGCGCGGAGCTGTCCGGCTATACCGTCGTCGATCCGCCGTCGGTCGTCGCGACGCATCTGACCGAGGTTATCAAGCGTTATGCGCACGAGCTGCTCGGTCGTCAGGAGACGAAGTCGCTCGTCGACAGCGTGCGGGAGAGCTATGCGACGCTCGTGGAAGAGCTCGTGCCGAATATCCTCACGATCGGGGACATTCAGAAGGTGCTCGCGAAGCTGCTGAAGGAAAAAATTTCGATTCGGGATCTCGTCACGATCTTCGAAACGCTTGCCGACTACGGCAAGTACACGAAGGATCCGGACGTGCTGACCGAGTACGTCAGACAAGCGCTGTCCAGGCAAATCACCCAGCAATACGCCAATCCAAGCGAACCGCTGCGGGTCATTACGATCAGCCCGGGCGTCGAAAAAAGGATCGCCGAATCCGTTCAGCAATCGGAGCAGGGCAGCTATCTGGCGATGGAACCTTCGTCGACGCAGGCGATATACAACCGGCTCAGCGAGCAGATCAACAAGACGCTGCAAGCCGGACAGCAGCCGATTATTCTCACGTCTCCGAACATTCGGATGTACATGCGCCAGCTGATCGAACGCAGTCTGCAAGACATTCCCGTGCTCTCCTACAGCGAGCTTGAACCGAATATCGAAGTACAAAGCGTCGGGGTGGTGAACGCATGAAGGTAAAACGTTACTTGGTCGACGATCTGCCGCAGGCCGTCCAGCAAATCCGAAGCGAGCTCGGCTCCGATGCCGTCATCCTGAACACCAAAGAAATCCGCACCGGCGGGTTTCTTGGCATGTTCCGCAAAAAACGGATGGAAGTGATCGCCGCAGTCGACGAGTCCGCCAAACCGCAAGCGCGTCCTTCGGCAAAGCCGATCTTGCGTCAGCAGCCGGAGCCCGACAAAAAGCAGCCGGTCGCGCCGGCCGCCATTGAACCGGCATTGGATCGGGAAACGGACCGCGGCGTCACCGAACCTGCAGCTCAGCCGCTCCCCGCGAGCGCCATTCGGCAAAAGTATGGAGGCGCTGCCTCCGGAGGTCCCGCAGCGAATACGGATTCGCAGCCTCCGGCTGGCCGTCCGAACGGATTCAGTCGCGAAGCCGGCGAAGACGCAGGCCGATCCCTCCGGCCAGAAGCGCTGTTGGAGTCGCGTTCAACGTCGCAAGCGAGCTTCGACGAAGCGATGAGCCGCGCGCTCGCGTCTGCGCGCGCCCGTGTTGCGACAGATCGTATCGCATACGATGCCGAGCTGGATGCCCGAAGCGATCAGCCTGCGGCTGGCGATATACCGCAAACGCAATTGCAGACTCAGACTCAAACACAAGCGCAAGCGTCACAAGCAACCTCGCCGCCGGTCGCGACTGGCGAAACGGCGGAGCTGCTGGCTGAACTTAGGGCGATGAAGGATCTTCTTCGCCAGCAATCGGTCCGCGAGCCGGCCCCGCAGCGCATGCCCGAGCCCGTGCTGCGCTTAAGCCGCCTGCTTGCACAGCAAGGCGTGGAGCCGGCGCACATCGAGGAATTCGCCGGCGCTTTAACTGCTAAGCTGAAAGCGCGTGAAGAAGAGGAAGGGGATGCCGGCGACGCCGAGCTCGACCGGATCGCTAACGAGGAGGCGCGCGAGCTGCTTCAAGCTTGGCTCGCGCCCGCCAAGGATGCCGGCATCGCGCCGGATACGCGCATCGTGCATTTCGTCGGCCCGACCGGCGTGGGCTAGTCGACGGTGGTCGCCATGCTGGGAGCGGAGCTAGCGCTGTCGCGGCGGCGCGCCGTCGGATTCATCACGGCCGATACGTACAGAATCGCCGCGGTCGATCAGCTGCGTACGTACGCGGACATTTTAAATGTGCCGCTCGAGGTCGTCTTTTCGCCATCGGAGCTCGCCAGAGCCTACAAAAAGCTGGAGGACAGAGATCTGCTGCTGATGGACACGGCGGGAAGAAACTACCGCAATGAGCTGTACGTTTCCGAAGTGAACAGCTTGCTGTCGCCGGGTCAAGAGGCGGAGAAAATCCTTGTCCTCAGCCTGACTCATAAATACCAGGACATGAGGCAGGTGTCCGCCCAATTCGTCAAGTACGGCGTATCCCGCCTGCTGCTCACGAAGATGGACGAGACGGATTCGTATGGGGCGATTCTGAATCTGGTGCGCGAGTTCGGATTCAGCATTCCATACGTGACGTTCGGACAGACGGTTCCGGACGACATCCGGTCGTTCGATCCGGCATGGCTGGCGGACAAGCTGCTGGAAGGAGCGCAGGCCCATGCTTGATCAGGCGGAGGCGCTCCGGCATATGGTTCTGTCGCGCGAAGCGGACGAGGCGAAGCAAACGCGGATTTTGACGGTGACGAGCGGCAAAGGAGGCGTCGGAAAATCGAACTTCAGCTTGAACTTCGCGCTGGCGCTGCAAAAAAGAGGCCATAGCGTATTGCTATTCGACGCCGACATCGGGATGGGGAACATCGACGTGCTGCTTGGCACGCCGGCGGCATACAGCCTGTTTCATTTATTGAAGCGGGACAAGTCGATCTGGGAAATCATTCAGGAAGGCCCCGGGGGACTGCGGTTCATCGCAGGCGGCTCCGGCTTCAAGGATTTGATCCGGCTGAGCGACGAGGAGCTCGAGTATTTCGCCTCGGAGATCGCCAAGCTGTACGGCGAAGTCGATTACGTCCTGTTCGATACGGGCGCAGGACTGTCCAAGGAAACGCTTCGGTTCATCCAGGCGGCCGACGAAACGATCGTCGTGACGACGCCCGAGCCGACTTCCATCACCGATGCGTACGCCCTCATGAAAATGGTGAAGACGATGGGACAAGAGGCCCAGTTCCGGCTGGTGGTCAATCGGGTCGGCGACGACCGGGAGGGACTTCAGACCTCCGATAACATTCGGCAGGTCGCGAGAACCTACTTGTCGCTAGAAGTCCCGCTGCTCGGCTTCGTTCCGGACGATGCGCATGTGTCGAAAGCCGTCAAAAAACAGACGGCGTTGTCATATTTATACCCCGATTGTCCTGCGTCCAAAGGAATTGACGGCATTGCCGCCGAATATTTAAACGAAAGCCGAAAAACATCCGTTCAAACGAGCATCAAAGGCTTCCTCCAGCGCGTTCGCAAGCTGTGGAGCTGACGGACCGAACGACAAGAGCGAAAGGGGACGGGAAAGGATGAAGGCATTTACGGTGCTGGTCGTTGACGATTCCCCTTTCATGAGGAAATTGGTCGGAGACCTGGTGGCCGGCGACGCCGCATTCGAGGTCGTAGGGACGGCTGCCGACGGGGCCGACGCCTTGAAGCAGGTGCGCAAGCTGAGGCCGGATATCGCGGTCATGGACCTCGAGATGCCGGAGGTAAACGGGCTGGAGGCGCTCAAGCGGATCATGTCCGAATGCCCTACGCCGGTCATCATGATGTCGGCGGTGACGGACCGGGGAACGCGGGACACGATCCGCGCGCTCCAATACGGCGCGTTCGATTTCGTGCGCAAGCCGGACGGCGCTCTAAAGCTTGATGTATCGTACATGGGCGAGACGTTGATCGAAAAATTGCATATCGTTAAAGAGCTGCTGACTTCCGGAGAGCTAAGATTAAGGCGAATGACCGAGGAAAACGCCGAAGCGACGGTCATGCTGGCCGATGCCGAGGCTGCTTCCGAAAAGGCCGACAAGGAAGAGGCCGCGCAGCAGCAGGCGATGGCCGAGCCGCCGGCGCAGCGGCAGGCCAAGACCGAACCGCCGGAGCCGTCGCCGCCCGGGAACGAGGCAGCGGCGCTTTCGCCGTCTCACATCCTTGACCCCAGGCCGCCGGCATCCTCGGCAAGGCGCGAGGGCGTTGAGTCCGCGCGCCGCCCTGCGAACGAGACGGCCGCCCGGCAGGAAACGGCTGCCGCCATCGATCGGTCCAGCATGCCGGGCAAGCCTCTGCAGGAGCTGCTGCCGGCGAGGAAGACTGCGCCACCGCGTCCGCCGTTATCTTCATCGGCGAGCCAGGACGAAGTAAAAAAACGACTGCTTCACAAACCGGAGGCGGCCGGAAAAGCCGCACCTGCGCAGAGCGAAAAAGCGGGGGAGGCGTCCAAGCCGACCAAGCGGCTGCCGTCGGAGCAAGCGTCCAAAGCGTCCCAGCCGGACACGCTGCCGAAGACGGCTTCCGCCGCGCCGCCGCGCCAAACCGATTCGTTCACCGATATCGTAGCGATCGGTACGTCGACGGGCGGTCCGCGGGCGCTGCATGAAGTGCTGTCGTCGATTCCCGCTTCGTTTCCGGCACCGATTCTGATCGTGCAGCATATGCCGCCGAAGTTCACGCACTCGCTTGCGCAGCGTCTCGATTCTTGCTCTGCGATCGAGGTACGCGAGGCGGCGGACGGCGATCGGGTGCTGCCCGGACAAGCATACCTTGCGCCTGGAGGCAAGCATCTGAAACTGATCAAGGAAGCCGGCGGCTACAGGATCAGTCTTACCGAAGAGGACCCGGTCAGCGGCCACCGGCCGTCGGTCGACGTCATGTTCGGCTCGCTCGTCGGACGGCGGGAGCTGAGGCGCCATGCGGTTCTCATGACCGGCATGGGCAGCGACGGGGCGAAGGCCATGAAGGCGCTGCGAGAGGATGGAGCGGCGACGCTCATCGCCGAAGCGGAGGAAACATGCGTCGTGTACGGCATGCCGCGCTCGGCGATGGAAAACGGCGCGGCGCAGACGGCGCTGCCGCTGCAGCGCATCGCGCCCGAGCTGGTCAGATCGGTCGAAAAGCCGAAAGCGAAGCAGCTTTAATGCAGATGTGCCATTCAGGAGGTGACGCCCAGTGGAAATGAATCAGTACTTGTCCATTTTTATCGACGAAGCGAACGAGCATCTGCAGTCGCTTAACGAAAACATGCTGCGTCTCGAGCAGCAGCCGGAAGATATCAGCATCGTTCAGATTATCTTCCGGTCCGCCCATACGCTTAAAGGCATGTCCGCCTCGATGGGCTTCGAGGATCTGGCCTCGCTCACGCACGAGATGGAAAACGTGCTCGACTTGGTGCGCAACGACAAGCTGAAAATGAACGGCCATATTTTCGATACGCTTTTCAAATGCCTCGACTCGCTTGAAGGCATGGTTCAGGACGTCGTAGGCGGCGGCACCGGAAGCGCGGACGTCAAGGAGCTTGTCTCCCAGCTCAAGCAGATTGTCAAGGGCGAGCCGGCCGCGCCCGCAGCCGCCGGACAAGCGGCTGCCGCACCTGGCGCCTCCGAGCTTGCGATGGTCGCGACGCATTTGCTGCTCGACCAATATCAACTATCCGTGCTTAGACAGTCGATCGAAAACGGCAGCCCCGCTTTCCATATCGAAGTGGTCATACGCGAGGATTGCCTGCTGAAGGGCGTCCGCGCTTACATGGTGTTTGACGCGCTCGATCGCAACGGCGAGCTCGTCAAGTCGCATCCGTCTGTGCAGGACATCGAGCAGGAGCAGTTCGGCCATCAATTTTCCGTATATTATATTTCTCGCATTCCGCAGCAAGAGCTGCAGGACACGCTCGACAAAATTTCCGAGCTTGAATCGGTAAGCATCGTTCCGCTCGACCTCGAGAGCTTAAGCGAGCTTGACGAGTCGCGCGCCTCAGAGCAGCAAATCCAGGAGGCCGTTCAGCAAGTAGCGGCTACGGCTGCGGCGCCTTCTCCTGCGTCGGCCACCACGGACAAGCCAAATAAGCCGGCTGCGGCCGACGCACCGCCTGCAAGAGCGCCCGCTGCAGCGCCCGTGGCGAACAAAACGATCCGCGTCGACATCGAGCGGCTCGATTCGCTCATGAATTTGTTCAGCGAGCTGCTCATCGACCGCGTCAGGCTCGAGCAGCTCGCAAGCGAAGTGCGCCGCAACGATCTGACCGAGACGGTCGAACATATGGCGCGCGTGAGCAGCGATCTGCAAAACATCGTGCTGAAGCTGCGCATGGTGCCGGTGGACAGCGTGTTCAACCGGTTCCCGCGGATGGTGCGGGATCTGGCCAAGTCGCTCGGCAAAAAGCTGGACCTGGTCATCACCGGCGCCGAGACCGAGCTCGACCGAACGGTCATCGACGAGATCGGCGATCCGCTCGTGCACCTGATCCGCAATTCCGTCGACCACGGCGTCGAGACGATCGAAGGACGCCGCGAGGCGGGCAAGCCTGAGACGGGCGTCGTTAACCTTAGGGCGTTCCACAGCGGCAACCACGTGTTCATCGAGATCGAGGACGACGGACGGGGCATCAACCAGCCGAAGGTGCTCGACATCGCCGTCAAGAAGGGCATCGTCTCGCCGGAGGAAGCCAAAAAGCTGAGCGACGACGAGATCAACATGCTGCTGTTCGCGCCGGGCTTCAGCACGGCGGACAAAATCTCGGACATCTCGGGGCGCGGCGTCGGCCTCGACGTCGTCAAGTCGAAGATCGAGTCGCTCGGCGGCGTCGTATCGGTCACGTCCAAGTCGGGACAAGGCTCGAAGTGGTCGATTCAGCTGCCGCTCACGCTGTCGATCATTACGGCCATGCTGGTCAAGCTCGGTTCGGAAAAGTTCGCGATTCCGCTGTCTTCTATCGTCGAGACGGGTATCGTCAAGCGCAGCGCGATTCGCGACTTGCACGGATCGAAGGTCATCGAATACCGCAATTCAATCGTTCCGGTACTGTCGCTGGCGGCCGTGCTGGATTCGCCCGACTACACGGAGGAGAACGAGCAGGAGACGGAGATGCTCGTTATTCGCAAAGGCGAAAAGCTTGCCGCCGTGCTCGTCGACGAGCTGATCGGACAAAGCGAGATCGTACTCAAGACGCTCGGCAAGTATCTCACGAACCTGGACGTCATCTCGGGCGCGACGATTTTGGGCGATGGTCAAGTGGCGCTCATCGTAGATCCGAACGCACTTATCAAATAATCGTTCCTATTCGAGGAGGATGCTGTCATGGCAGAAGATTTCAAGGTTATCGTGTTTACGCTCGCTCACGAAGAATACGGCATCGAGGTCGACCATGTGCGGACGATCGAGCGCATGACGCCGGTTACCCGCGTCCCGAAGACGCCGGCCTTCGTAAAAGGCGTCATCAACCTGCGCGGCGTCGTCGTGCCGGTCATCGACCTGCGCAGCCGGTTCGGACTTCCCGAATCCGAGCCGACGGAAAACTCGCGAATCATCATTGTCGCGGCGAACGAGCTCGAGGTCGGATTTATCGTCGATTCGGCGAACGACGTCATCGATCTGAACACGGATATGGTGGAGAATCCGCCTGAAGTCGTCGGCGGCATCAAAGCCAAATATTTGAGCGGTGTGGCAAAGTTCGGCGAGAGCAGGCTGCTGATTCTGCTGAATCTGTCCGAAGTTCTTAACCGATCGGAGATTATCCAGCTCGAACAATTCGGAGCCTGACGGCATGGAACTGTTCAGCCACAACGCCGAGTTCAAAATGGACGTGCTGCGCGAGGTCGGCAACATCGGGGCGGGACATGCGGCCACCGCGCTTTCCCGCTTGCTCGACAGGCCGGTCGACATGGCCGTCCCCAAAGTAAGCTTCATTCCTTTTGAGGATATCGCCGACCGCGTCGGCGGCGGCGAGGAGGTCGTCGTCGCCATTTTCCTTCGCGTGGAAGGCGAGGCGCCGGGCAACATGTTTTTTCTGATGAGCCAGAATCAGGCGCGCGCGCTGCTTCAGGGTCTATTGCATTTCGAGCTGTCGGAGGGCCCCGAGTATTCGGAGATGGAGCTGTCCGCCCTGAGCGAGATCGGCAATATTTTGGCCGGCTCGTACCTGTCGTCGCTCGCGGATTTGACGGGCTTGCCGCTGTCGCCGACCGTCCCGGCGATCGCCGTCGATATGGCGGGCGCTATCTTAAGCTACGGGCTCGTTCAATTCGGCACGATGGGCGACGAAGCGCTGCTCATCGATACGACATTTTTGGAGGACGATCGGCGGGCGGAGGGCCACTTTTTCTTTATTCCCGATCCCGAATCGTTCGAGCGCTTGTTCCGCGCGCTAGGAGTGCCTATCTAATGAAAGAAGTCATTATCGTGAAAATCGGAATGGCGGACTTGAACGTCGCCTCGGGCGGAGATTCGCTCAAGACGACCGGACTCGGCTCCTGCGTCGGACTGACGCTGCACGACGCGGCCCTCGGCATCGCGGGGATGGCGCACATTATGCTTCCGAGCTCGGAGATCGCGCGGGAAGGACAGCTCAATATCGCGAAGTACGCGGATACGGCCGTTCCCGAACTGCTGTCCAGGCTCAAAGCCGGCGGCGCCAATGTGAGAAGGCTCGTGGCGAAGCTGGCCGGAGGCGCGCAGATGTTCGCGTTCGCCAGCGGCAGCGACAGCATGCGCATCGGCCCGCGCAATGTGGAGTCGACGAAGCTGGCGCTCGCGGCGTACGACATTCCCGTCGTCGCAGAGGATACGGGAGGCAATTTCGGCAGAACGATCGAATTCAGCAGCGCAAGCGGAATCTTGACGATCCGCAGCGTGCAGAATGGGGTAAAGGAGATTTAAAATGAGCGTGCCATGGCGATGGAATTTGGGGTTCGCAATTTTCGGAGCCGTCCTGGTGTTCTTGATCTCATCGTCCAGCAATCCGCCGCTCACTTCGCTCGTGCGGGGCCTGTACGCCTTCCTTGCGTTCGGCTTGCTCGGCCTGTTCGCCCGCATCGTTCTTCAGCAGCTGCTGCAGCCCGCCAAGACGCTTGGCGGAGACAAGGAGCGAGCGGAAGAGGAGCGAGGAATCGTTTTGGACGTGACGACGCCTACCGAAGACGACGAATCTCTCTCCCGGCTTATGCGGGAGCAATGGACGGGCAGCGAAGAGCCGCAATCTGCCGGCTTCGAGCCGCTTAAGCCCCCAAGGCTCGTGTCGATCGACGACCCGAATCCGGAACAAGTCGCACAGGCGATCCGGCGCCTGAACGACGATTAAGGAAGGTGATGCAGCGATGGCAGAACCCAAAAGTTCAAAGCTGTCCCATTACGACCTGTGGTGCCGCTGGAAAGAGGAAGGCGACACCGAAGCTAAAAAAGACTTGATCGAAAAGTACATTCCGCTCGTCGATTACGTATCCAGCCGCATGGCGGCCGGATTGCCCAAAAACGTATCCAAGGACGATCTGGTCAGCAACGGTTCGATGGGTCTGATCGACGCAATCGAAAAATTCGATCATCTGCGGGGGCTGCAGTTCGAAACGTACGCTTCCTGGCGCATTCGCGGATCGATCATCGACGGGCTTCGGCAGGGCGATTGGGTGCCGCGGTCCGTCCGGGACAAAGCGAAAAAAATGGAAGATGCATACGCCGTCCTCGAGCAGCGGAACTTGCGCTCCGCCACCGACGAAGAGATATGCAGCTATTTAAATATAACGGACAGAGAATTCCAGCAAATGCTTCAGGAGGTCGCCGTCGCGACGATCGGTTCGCTCGAAGAGCCCATTCGCGAGGAGGACGCCGAGACGCGCATGTCGCTGCTCGTGGACGACAAGGCGCAGAGCCCGGAGTCCAAGGTGCACGAAACGTATTTGCGAGACTCTCTCGCGGCCGGCATCGACAAGCTCACGCCGAAGGAGCGAACGGTCGTCTCGCTGTTTTACTACGAGGATCTGTCCCTTAGCGAGATCGCCGAGGTGATGTCCTTGTCGCCTTCCCGGATCTCGCAGCTTCATTCCAAAGCGATCCTGCGGCTGCGCGGCGCTCTCGGCAAGCAAAGAGACCAATTGCTCCAAAAATGAAACCGGAGAGGAGGATTTATTATGCAGGGGAAAGAGGCGTTTGCGATCGATCAGCTCTTCCAGGTCAAAATTTCGGAAGACCGCATGACGGCCAGTCTGATGATTAAGCCGATCGAGGACGCGAAAGGGGCGACCGTCTTGCAGCTTGAGGCGCTGCTCGCGTCCGCAGGCGTCCGCTACGGCATTCGGCAGGAGCTGCTGGCTCAAATCGCCGAAAATCCGCAAGCGTATTTTTATACCGACAATGTCGTTGCGGTCGGTCTGCAGCCGACGCCGGGCGTCAATGGCTACGTCAAAGTGTTGTTCGAGGATCAGGAGCGGAAGAGGCCGGCGGAGCGCGAAGACGGCAGCGTCGATTACAGGGAGATGAGGCAGCTCGCCAACGTCAAGACGGGCCAGCTGATCGCGACGCGGGTGCCTCCGCTCCCCGGCACGGCGGGAACGACGGTGACGGGAGAAACGGTCGCGCCCAAGGAAGGCAAGGAAGCGAACTTTAAGGTGGGGAAAAACGTCGTCGTTAATCCGGACAAGACGGCCATGTATGCGGCGATGGACGGACTCGTCACGTGGACGGACAAGGAAAAGCTGAACGTTTTTCCCGTCTTCGAAATCAACGGCGACGTCGATTATCATACGGGCAACATCGACTTCGTGGGCACCGTCGTCATTCGCGGCAACGTGCTGACCGGATTTCGCGTCCGCGCATCGGGCGATATTCGGGTCACCGGAGGCGTGGAAGGCGCGGAAATGGAGTCGGACGGCTCGATCGAGATTTCCGGCGGCATCATCGGCTCGGGCAAAGGCCACGTCAAAGCCGGGGTAGACGTCAAGTGCTCGTTCGTGCAGGAGAGCAACGTGACGGCGGGACAGGACGTACTCGTATCGCAGAGCATCATGCATTCGAACGTCCGGGCGGTTCGGAGCATTCGCTGCGAAGGCGCCAAAGGCTTGATCGTCGGCGGCCTGCTCCAGGCCGGAGACCTCGTCGTAGCGCGCACGATCGGCAATTCGATGTCCACGGTCACCTCCATCGAGGTGGGGCTTAAGCCCGAGCTGCGGCAGGAGCTGACGGATCTCAGGCAGCAAGTGCGTCAAATGTCCGAAAATTTGGATAAGACGGAAAAGGCGCTTGTGCTATTGGATCAGCTCGCCGCGGCGGGTCAGCTGTCCGCCGATCGGTTGGCGATGCGGATCAAGCTGAACTCGACGCGCAGACAGGTGACCGAGGAGCTAAAGGCCGCCAAGGCGAATATTCTCGAGATCGAACGCACGCTCGAGGATACGGATCAGGCGAAGGTTAACGTTTTACATACGGTTTACGGCGGCACGAAAATCGTCATCGGACGCTACACGCGTTTTGTCAAGGACAGCGCCAAGCGAGTAACCTTCCGCTACGAAGACGGCGAGATCGCGATGGCGACGCTGCTATAATGCGATAGGAGGCGAACGGCCATGAGCTACAAGCCGCTCGACGTGCAAACCTCGATTCCCCGTTCGATCGAATTAACGCCCCTGCAGGCTTCCCAGCAGCTTCGTCAGGCTGTCGACCAGGCCGCGCTCGGCGCGCAGGCCCAGAAGCTGGCCGAGCGCGACGCCAAGCGCAACGCCAAGTCGGAGGGCACCGGGCATAAGTCGATCTCGGACGAAGATGATCCGAAGGAAAGCCGCCAAAGGCGAGCTTCCGCGAAAAAAAAGCGGGCGGGCGAGCACGAGCCGAACGAGACGCATACGGCCGAACACCCTTACAAAGGACATCATATCGACCTGTCGCTATAGCATCGAAAGTGAGAGTGCATGGAAATGGATCCGTGGGTTACGCTCGTAATCGCCGGGGCCGCGATCGCGGGTTACGGCTGGCTAAAGCCCGAACCGAAGGCGCAGGCAGCCTCGATCGTCAACGAAGAAGCGTATGACCGGCTGCTCGAAGACCTGGAGACGGAAAATCGCGAGCTTGTGGACGCGGTGGCGGCCTTCAAGCGGGAGCAGGACGATACGGTGAGCCGTCTCGGCCGGCGCATTCGGGAGCTCGAGCGACAGATGGAGGATGCTGCCGCATTCAGAAGGGCGGACGCCTTCGGTCGAGATGAGCTTGCCGCGGCGAAAGAGATCGCGGGGCAGGGACTGACGGCGCGGTCCGCTTCCGCAGCGCTGCGACAGGAGGCACCGGATAACGGGACCAAGACGGATTCGCCCGGAGGCGGCTACGCGGACGTGGCGAATTCTTCCTCGCAGGCGGAGAGCGCCCTCCCTGCGCAAGCAGGCAAGGCTTCGGCAGCGGGGAGTGCGGGCGCGGGCGACGGCTCGCTTCACAGCGGCAAAGCGGCCGCTATCGAAGCGTCGGCGGACAACGGCGACGGCGCGACCGGCAGGCCGGCAGCCATCCGCGATCGCTATGCGGAGCTGCTTGAGCTGCACGAGCGGGGACGTTCGGTGGAGCAAATCGCGAAGGCGATGAACATGAACAAGGGCGAAGTGCAGCTTATTTTGCAGCTCGCCAAGCGGGAGGCGAACCGGCCATGAACACGCGCCGCGCGCTGCTGGTCGGCCTCGGCGTCGGCCTGATGGCCGGCTCGGCCTTGCTGCAACTGATGAATTACGGACAAGATTTAAGCGAAGGCACGACGATGCCCGTAGAGCTCACGGTCGACCAGCTTCAGAAGCAGGCCGAAGGAAAGGGCTTCGCGATGTACAAACTGAGCGAGCCGATGTATACGCAGGCGCAGCTCGATGCGGCGGCCGCGAAGGCCAAGGAGGATGCGCTGGCTGCCGCGGCCGCGAAGTCCGGGCAAGCTACCGGCGACACACCTGCGCCATCGAGCGTGTCTTCGCCTTCAAGCACGCCTGCGCCGAGCGCATCCGCATCACCCGCGCCTGCCGAGACGGCGCCCGCCGTCAAAGAGCGGCTCGGGCTTTACGTCGCGGCCGGCGATTCGCTTGAGAAGGTCGCGACCGGCCTGAAGGCGCTCGGCGTCATTCGGGACAAAGCGGCCTTTATCAAGGCAGCCAAGCCATACAGCGGCAAAATGCGGGTCGGCCTGAGCGTGTTCGAAGGACAAGCAACGTACGACGAGATCGTCGCGGAGCTGCTTCGTGACAAAAACAAATAAGACGGCCGCGCCTGCCCGCAAGGCGGCGGCCGAACGGATGGCCGGCTTGTGTTGCAAGCCGGCCATCCGTATGTTATATTGTTAAACGGTGTGAAAAAACGCACGCCGTTCAATTCCGTCAGCGGTGCTTCGCAAACGCGAAGTTCTGGCGGGAAGCGCGAACCGGCGGAGGAGATTCACGATCCAAAACCATACGGAGGTGCAAGTTAAAATGGCAGTTATTTCGATGAAGCAGCTTCTCGAAGCTGGCGTACACTTCGGTCACCAAACGCGTCGCTGGAACCCGAAGATGGACAAGTACATCTTTACCGAACGGAACGGCATCTACATCATCGACCTGCAAAAGACGGTCAAGAAAGTCGACGAAGCGTACAACTTCGTTCGCCAGCTCGGCGAGCAAGGCGGCACGATGCTGTTCGTCGGCACGAAGAAGCAAGCGCAGGATTCCGTCAAGGAAGAAGCGGAGCGCAGCGGCCAGTTCTACATCAACCAACGTTGGCTCGGCGGCACGCTGACCAACTTCTCCACGATTCAAAAGCGTACGGATCGTCTGCACCAGCTCGACAAGTGGGAGCAGGACGGCACGTTCGAAGTGTTGCCGAAGAAGGAAGTCATCATCCTTCGCAAGGAAAAAGAGCGCCTCGAGAAGTTCCTCGGCGGCATCAAGCATATGCGCAGACTGCCTGACGCGCTGTTCATCATCGACCCGCGCAAGGAGCGCATCGCCGTTGCCGAAGCGCGCAAGCTGGGTATCCCCATCGTCGGCATCGTCGACACGAACTGCGATCCGGACGAGATCGACTACGTCATTCCCGGCAACGACGACGCGATCCGCGCCGTTAAGCTGCTGACGAGCAAGATGGCCGACGCCATCGTCGAATCCCGCCAAGGCGAAGAAACGACCGCCTAAGCCAGCCGTTTTTACAGCAATGCGAGCTCAAGGGTGGTCAGAAGAGAACCTTCTCACCGCCCTTTTTTTGAAAAAACATAAACCAATCGACAGCCGTCCGCGCGACAAGCGTCCGGCGGCCACATACCAGGAGGGAATCCCATGGCAGTTAACGCAGCAGACGTAAAAGCGCTCCGCGAAAGAACGGGAGCGGGCATGTTGGATTGCAAAAAGGCGCTTGAGGAAGCCGGCGGCGACATCGCGAAGGCAGCCGACCTGCTCCGCGAGAAGGGTCTTGCCGCAGCGGCGAAGAAGGGCGACCGCGTCGCTACCGAGGGCCGCGTAGAATCTTACATCCACGGCGCAGGCCGCATCGGCGTGCTCGTCGAAGTCAACTGCGAGACCGACTTCGTCGCCATGACCGATCAGTTCAAGGAACTGGTGCGCGACATCGCGATGCATATCGCAGCTGCCAACCCGCTGGTCGTTCGCCGCGAAGAAGTTCAACAAGCCGACCTGGACAAGGAAGCCGAGATTCTTCGCAACCAGGCGCTGAACGAAGGCAAGCCGGAGAAGATCGTCGAAAAGATCGTCGAAGGCCGTCTGAACAAGTACTACGAAGAAAACGTACTGCTTGAGCAAGCGTTCGTTAAAGATCCGGACAAGACGATCCAAACGCTGCTCAACGAGAAGATCTCCACGATCGGCGAGCAAATCTCGATCCGCCGCTTCGTTCGCTTCGAGCTCGGCGAAGGTCTCGAGAAGAAGCAAGACAACTTCGTCGAAGAAGTTATGGCGCAAGTCAAAGTTTAATCGGAATGTCAGGGGGACACGCGGTGTTCCCTTTTTTAAAGAGCGCTTAACGATCAGGTTCGCCGGGAAGCGCGCTTCCCGCACAGAAATCGACCAGGTGGAGGTACTAACGTTGAATCGACCCGTCTACAAACGCGTGGTGTTGAAGGTAAGCGGAGAGTCGTTGTCCGGATCGACCGGTTACGGGATCGACGCAACGACGATCGTCTCGATCGCCGAACAAATCAAGGAAGTCGTGGCGCTTGGCGTAGAAGTCGCCATCGTATGCGGAGGCGGCAACATCTGGCGCGGCATCTCGGGCAGCCAGAAGGGCATTGATCGCGCGACGGCCGACTACATGGGAATGCTGGCGACAGTGATGAATTCGCTTGCCTTGCAGGACGCGCTGGAACAGATCGATGTGCCGACTCGCGTACAATCCTCCATTGCCATGCAGCAAATCGCAGAGCCGTACATTCGCCGCCGGGCGATTCGACATCTGGAGAAGGGCCGCGTCGTCATTTTCGCATCGGGCACGGGCAACCCGTTTTTCTCGACCGATACGACGGCCGCGCTGCGGGCCGCGGAGATCGAAGCCGAAGTCATCTTGATGGCCAAAAACAAAGTCGACGGCGTCTACAGCGCCGATCCGTTCAAGGACCCGACGGCGGAGAAGTACGAGCAGCTGACGTATCTCGACGTACTTAACAAAAATTTGGGCGTCATGGATTCGACGGCGTCCTCGCTGTGCATGGACAACAACATTCCGCTTCTCGTCTTCGCGATTACCGAGCCGGGCAACATCAAGCGCGCGGTGCTGGGCGAGAAAATCGGAACAATCGTCAAGGGGAGCGTGAACTAAGTGCCTCAAACGATCAAGAAGAACGCCGAAGAACGGATGGAAAAAGCGCTGGCCGCCCTGCGCCGCGACTTGTCTACGCTGCGTGCCGGACGCGCATCCGCAGCGATGCTCGACCGCGTGCAAGCAGAGTACTACGGCGCGCTCACGCCGGTTAACCAGCTCGGCACGATCAACACGCCGGATTCCCGCACGCTGATCATTCAGCCGTGGGACAAGTCGGCGCTGGCCGCGATCGAAAAAGCGATACTCAAGTCGGACGTCGGGCTGACCCCGGCGAACGACGGCACGATCATTCGGCTGAACATCCCGCCGTTGACCGAAGAGCGCCGCGCGGACCTCGTCAAGTCGACCAAAAAATTCGGCGAAGAAGCGAAAGTTGCCATCCGCAACATTCGCCGCGACGCGAACGACGACATCAAGAAGAAGGAAAAAGGCGAGATCTCCGAAGACGAATCCCGCCGCCATCAGGACGATATCCAGAAATCGACGGACCGTTTCGTCGCCGAGGTGGACAAAATATTGGCCGCCAAAGAAAAAGAGATCATGGAAGTTTAAGTTTTCGACCGGCCCCTCCGAAAGGTGGGGTTCGTTTGAATTTTGGGGATCCTCCCCTATGAACTTCTGTCAAGCCCAGACGCGCAGCCCCACTCGGTGGGGCTATTTAATGGTCGCTAAATCCAGGGGGAACAGCCATGAGCAATCGATTCTTAGGCGGTCTGTTCGGCAAACGGGAGGACGGCGGGCAAGGGCGAGCGGGAAGCTCGCAGTCCGAGATGTCCGAAGATTTGCTGAAGGAAGGCCGAATTCCCCGGCACGTGGCCATCATCATGGCCGGCAACGGACGCTGGGCCAAAGCCCGCGGACTGCCGCGAGTGGCGGGACACCATAGCGGTATGAAAGCCGTCAAGCGCATCACCCAGGCCGCGGACCGTCTCGGCGTGGAATTTTTGACGATGTACGCGTTTTCGACGGAAAATTGGAAGCGGCCCAAAGCCGAAGTCGATTTTCTGATGAAGCTTCCGCAGGAGTTTCTGTCGATCGAGCTCGAGGATCTGATCCGCAACAACGTGCAGGTCAAAATGATGGGCGTCCGCGATCTGCTGCCGGACTTCACGCTTGACGCGATCGAAGAGGCGGTTCGTCGGACGGCCGACAACACCGGGCTCGTCCTGAACTTCGCGCTGAACTACGGGAGCCGGATGGAGATCGTGGAGGCGGCCAGAACGATCGCGAAACGCGCCGCGGCAGGCGAGCTGACGCCGGATGAGATCGACGAGCAGACGTTCCAGCAGTCTCTGCTCAGCGGAGAGCTTCCGGACCCGGATTTGCTCATACGCACCAGCGGCGAGCTTCGGCTCAGCAATTTTATGCTCTGGCAGCTGGCCTACAGCGAGTTTTGGTTTACGGACGTGTATTGGCCGGAATTTTCCGAAGCGCATTTTCACGAGGCGATTCGCGAGTATCAACGGCGCGCGCGCCGCTACGGAGGGATCTAAGGCGATGGGGCAACGGATCGTGACGGGCGTGGTCGCCGGCGCCGCGTTTCTGGCTTTGCTTGGACTGGGCGGCTGGTACTATTCGCTTATGCTCGCTGCGCTCGCGCTTATCGGTTATCATGAATTCGTCAAGCTCAACAAGCTGCCGGCGAGCCGTCTGGACGTGCTCTGCGGCTTCGCGGCGACGCTCGTGCTTGCCTTGCCGCGCCTGCCGTTCGGCTGGACGACGCCGAGTGCCGAGGCGGTCTCTTGGGCGCTTATGTTCGCGCTGCTGGCGGCGACCGTTTTCAGCAAAAACAAGATTACGCTCGATCAATCGGCGCTGTTGTTCGTCGGCGCTTTTTATATCGGACTCGGCTTTCGCTACATGGCGCTGACCCGCGAGATGCCGCACGGCATGTTCTGGCCGCTGCTCGTCTTTTTTTGCATTTGGGCTTCGGACGCCGGCGCTTACTTTGTCGGCAAGGCGATCGGCAGGACGAAGCTGTGGCCGTCGATCAGTCCGAACAAGACGGTCGAGGGAGCGCTGGGCGGCCTCGTTATCGCGTTGCTCGTATCGCTCGTGTTTGCCTTCGTATGGCCGGACTGGGTCGATTTCGGAACCGCGCTTGCGGTCGCGCTCGCCGCGGCGGTTGCCGGACAGCTCGGCGATTTGATCCAATCCGCCTACAAGCGGCTTCGCGGCGTGAAGGACTCCGGCAGCCTGCTGCCCGGACACGGCGGCGTGCTCGATCGCACGGACAGCTGGCTCATCGTGTTTCCGCTCGTCCATCTGCTCGGGCTCATTTAATTCATGCATCCTAGCCATACATAACGGAGGGAACGGCTTGAAAAAGAAAGTAGCGGTGCTCGGCAGCACCGGCTCGATCGGGACCCAGACGCTGGACGTCGTCTCGCGGGATCCGGACGCCTACGAGGTCGTCAGCCTGGCCGCCGGAACGCGCTGCGAGCAGTTGCTCGAACAAGCGCATCGCTTCCGGCCGAAGCTCGTCTCGATCGGCTCGAAGGCGCTGGCCGACAAGATCAAGGCGCACCTGCCTGCCGGCACGAAGCTCGTCTGGGGCGAAGAAGGCTTGATCGAAGCCGCGGCAGGCGTCGATGCGGACTATGTCGTCTGCGCGCTCCTCGGCAGCCTTGGCTTAAAGTCGACGCTGGCGGCGATCGATGCCGGCGCGACGATCGGCCTGGCGAATAAAGAGACGCTGGTCACGGCCGGTCACATCGTTATGGGCAGAGCGGCGGCGCGCGGCGTGCCGCTGCTTCCGATCGACAGCGAGCATTCCGCGCTTTTTCAGTGCCTGAACGGTGAAGATCGGGGCACGATCCGGCGGCTGGTCATTACCGCTTCGGGCGGAAGCTTTCGCGACCGTGGCCGGGACGAGCTGGCCGGCGTGACGGTGGAGGATGCGCTGAAGCATCCGAACTGGTCGATGGGCGCGAAGATTACGATCGACTCGGCGACGATGGCGAACAAAGGGCTCGAGGTGATCGAGGCGCACTGGCTGTTCGATCTTCCGTACGACCGGATCGACGTCATGCTGCATCCGGAGAGCATCGTGCATTCGATGGTCGAATTCGTCGATACGAGCGTCATGGCGCAGCTCGGCAATCCCGACATGCGCGTGCCGATCCAGTACGCGCTCACCTACCCGGAGCGCCGTCCGTCGCCCGCGTCTCCGCTCGATCTGCTTCGCGCGGGCACGCTGCATTTTAAAGACATGGACTTCGCGCGGTATCCTTGCCTGAAGATGGCCTACGAGGCGGGGAGAGCCGGAGGGATCGCGCCGACCGTCTTCAACGCGGCGAACGAAGTCGCCGTGGCGCGCTTCTTGAATCGCGAGATTCCGTTTCTCGCGATCGAGGACATCATCGCATCGGCACTTGCGGCGCACGAGGCGACCGCGGATCCCGATCTTGAGGAGATTGCATTCGCGGACGGTCGGGCGCGGGAAGCGGCGGCTCGGTGGCGCAGGTAGCAACCGACCTTTCTTGGCGCCCGTATTCTCTTGTATCGCCTCGGCGAATAATGTTAATCTAAGGACAGCCGTTAGGCGGACGGAGGGTTGCTTGCATGGAGATGGTACAGGTTGTTTTTTTAACGGTTCTCGTCTTTTTCGTGCTCGTCTCGATACACGAGTTCGGACACTTTTATTTTGCCAAGCGGGCCGGGGTGCTCGTGCGGGAGTTTGCGATCGGGTTCGGCCCGAAGCTGTTCTCGATCAAGCGCGGGGAGAGCCGGTTCACGCTGCGCCTGCTCCCGATCGGTGGCTTCGTGCGGATGGCGGGCGAAGATCCGGAGGTCGTCGACGTGCAAGCGGGGCATACGGTAGGCGTCCGAGTCAAGGACGACAAGATCACCCGCATCTACTTGGATCGGCTTGACGAGCGCACCCAGATTTTGCGGGGCGAAGTGACCGCGCTCGATCTCGAGCGTCATCTGTACCTGACGCTCGACGTGGACGGCGACGTGCAGCGGTTCGACGTACACCCGCAGGCGCTGATCGTTGCCAAAGGCAGAGACACGCAGATCGCGCCGCTGGACCGTCAGTTCGGCAGCGCATCGACCGGCAAGAAGGCGATGACCATTTTCGCCGGACCGCTGATGAACTTTATTTTGGCATTTGTGCTGTTCGCCGTCTTTTTCCAATCGTACGGCGTCGCGGTCGAACCGAATACGAAAATTTTTATTAACGAAGTGACCGCCGACGGCGCGGCCAAAGCTGCCGGCCTTCAAAAGGGCGATCTGGTCGTCTCCGTTAACGGCATCGCCGTCGAAGGAGACAGCCAGAAGCTGTCCCAGGCAATCACGGGCAGCGCCGGCAAGCCGATGGAATGGATCGTGAACCGGGACGGGCAAGAAGTGAAATTAACGGTAACGCCGAACGCGGATACGGGCAAGGTCGGCATCGTCATGGCGCCGGAGATGCGCCACCCGGGCTTCGGGGAGACGTTTTCGCTCGCGGGCCATGCGATGGTGGACAGTACGAAGAAAATTTTCGACGGCTTCCGCAAGATCATCTTCGGCGAGGTCAAGCTCGAAGAGCTCAACGGACCGGTCGGAACGGCGCAGGTAACCGTCGAGATCGCCAAGCAGGGCGTCACGCAGCTGACGTGGTGGGGCGCGATCCTCAGCCTCTACCTCGGCATCTTTAACCTGCTGCCGATTCCGGCGCTCGACGGCAGCCGCCTGCTGTTCATCGGCATCGAGGCGATCCGCGGACGCCCGGTCGATCCGAACCGCGAGAGCCTCGTGCACTTTATCGGCTTCGCCGCCTTGATGCTGCTCATGGTCGTCGTCACGTACAACGATATACTCAGGTTGGTTAAAGGCTAAATATCAGGTTGTCAGGGGTAGGGGAGCTTATGTCCAAGGATAAAGGATTCGTAACGGAAATAACGCCGCAGGCCGAGGACTTCAGCCGCTGGTATATCGACGTCATCAAAAAGGCCGAGCTCATGGATTATTCGCCGGTGCGCGGCTGCATCGTGTTCCGCCCGGAAGGCTACGAGCTGTGGGAGAACATCCAGCGCGATCTCGACCGTCGCTTCAAGGAGACCGGCCACCGCAACGCATACTTCCCGCTTCTCATTCCGGAGAGCTTTTTCCAGAAGGAAAAGGAGCATGTCGAAGGCTTTAATCCGGAGCTGCCGATGGTGACGGAAGCGGGCGGCGAGATTTTGGAGGAGCGGCTGGCCGTACGGCCGACGTCGGAGACGATGTTCGGACATATGTACGCCAAGTGGATTAATTCGTACCGCGATTTGCCGCTGCTTATCAACCAATGGGCGAACGTTTTCCGCTGGGAGAAGCGGACGATGCCGTTCCTGCGGACGAGCGAATTTCTGTGGCAGGAAGGGCATACGGCGCACGAGGACGAGGCGGACGCCCGCCGCGAGACGATGCAGATGCTCGACGTCTATACGGACTTCGTGGAGAGAATGCTGGCGATTCCGGTCATCAAGGGCCAGAAGACGCCTTCGGAGCGCTTCGCGGGCGCCGTCGACACGTATTCGATCGAGGCGATGATGAAGGACGGCCGCGCCGTGCAGGCAGGCACCTCGCATTATCTCGGGACGAAGTTCGCGGTGGCGTTCGACATCAAGTATTTGAGCCGGGAAAACACGCAGGAATATTGCCACACCACCTCCTGGGGCGTGAGCACGCGACTGATCGGCGCGCTGATCATGGTTCACGGCGACGACCGCGGCCTCGTTCTGCCGCCGAAGGTGGCGCCGACCCAGGTCATCATGATTCCGATCGGCCCGCCCAAGACGCGCGAGACGGTCATCGCCAAGACGGACGAGCTGTTCGCCGAGCTTAAACAAGCCGGCATCCGCGTCCGCGTGGACGATCGCTCCGACGTGTCGCCGGGCTGGAAGTTCAACGAATACGAGATGCGCGGCATCCCGATTCGCCTCGAGCTCGGGCCGCGCGACCTGGAAAACGGCGTCTGCGTGCTCGTCTCCCGCGTGACGGGCGACAAAAAGCAGGTGCCGCTCGATAACCTGGCGGCTTCCGTCGCCGAGATGCTCGATGAGGTGCACGCGCAGATGTACGAACGCGCGCTCGAATTCCGCGAGTCGCATCTGTTCGACGTCGAGACGCTCGACCAGCTCAAGGCCGCTTTCGAGGAGAAGCGCGGCTTCGCCTATGCCGGCTGGTGCGGCGACGACGCTTGCGAGAGCAAGGTGAAGGAAGAGACCGGCGCGACGAGCCGCAACATTCCGTTCGAGCCGCAGACGACGAAGACAACGTGCCTGTGCTGCGGCAAGCCCGCTGCGCATACGGTCGTATTCGCAAGAGCGTACTAAGTTCGATTGGCCGGCCAACAACAACCACGGACTCCCGACAGCGCCGCTTCGGGGGTCTTTTTTCACACAGGAGGAATACCGCAATGCACATCAAGATCGGGGTCGTGGGGACCGAGACGGTCGTTTCGCGAGTATTAAGAGTTTTGAATGCGTTCCCATCGTTCGAGCCGGTCGTTCGGGTGGTCGGACAGGAACGGGAGGCGCCCGACGCCGCAGCGGCGCTTGAGGACGAGGTTGAGGTGCTGCTGCTGTCCGGTCCTGCGCCGCAGCGGCTGCTTAAGGAGAAGAAGCCGGTGGCCGTGCCGGTGCATCACGTTCCGCTGACGGGAGCGGGCCTGTACAGAGCGCTGTTCGAAGCGCAGCGCGCGGGGCGGCTCGGGCCGGAGGCCGTCCTGTCCGTCGATTCGCTGACCCGGACGATGGCGGTGCGTACGCTGCGTGACCTGTCGCTCGATGAGTTGACGGTTGCCGTCTATGAAGGCCCTTCGTACGCTTCGCCGGACAAGCTCGTCGCCCACCATCGCAAGGTGGCCGCCGCGCACGATTGCGTATTCACCTTCACCGGCGTGGAGCGGGTCGCGGAAGAGTTGGCGCGATCGGACATTCCGCATGCGCTGCTGCTGCCTTCGGACGAGGACATCATCGTCACGCTCGAGCGCGCGCTGCTGTCGACCGAGTCCCGCAAAGGCAAGGAGTCGCAGATCGTCGTCGGCATGGTCACGGTCGACGAATTCGGCAAGCTCGTCCAGCGTAGCGCGAGCGAGCACGAGATTCAAAAGCTGAAGCTGGACATTCACCGGATGGTGCTCGATTACGTCGAATCGCTGGACGGATATTTAACGTCCGTCGGCGGCGACGAATATTTGTTTTTCACCACCCGCGGCATTTTCGAACGGGAAACGGGCGGCTACAAGACGATCCCGCTCGCCAAGGACGCAAATTTGTCCTACGGACTCTCGCTCAGCATCGGCATCGGCTTCGGCGCCACGGCCAGCGAGGCCGGCTCGAACGCGCGAAGCGCGCTTCGCAAATCGGTCGCCGCGGGAGGCAATGCCTGCTTTATCGTGCGCGAGGATCGAACGCTCATCGGGCCGCTGGAGATGGCCGACCCGGTCGCGTCGATCATGGCACCGCTCGATCCGCAGCTGCTGCGCCGGGCCGAGGAGGCGGGAATGACGGGCGCCTATTTGAGCAAGCTGCTCGCCTACATGTCTCGCCACGGCAAATACGACTACCAGGTTCACGAGCTGGCGGCGATGCTGAACGTGACGGTTCGCAGCGCGCATCGTCTGCTGCTCCAATGGGCGGACGCAGGGTTGGTCGGCATCGCCGGCATGGAAAAGATGCCGAAGGGCAGACCGCGCCAGGTCTATCGTTTCTCCTTTTTGGCGGACCATTATTTATAACCGCGCTTTTGTCAGCTTCGGCAACCGAACCATTTTAGCGTTTATTTAAAGACGATAAATGGACCTGTCTTTATATAACGATCGCACGTATGATGGGATCAGGTACAAGTCGAGAGGAGACTGGTCTCATGCATACGATCGAACAACTGGAAGCAAAGCTGGCCGAACCGTCGGAGGCGCTTGTCAAGACGCTGTCGGCGATCGACGGGGATATCGTCGTGCTCGGCGTCGGCGGCAAAATGGGCCCGAGCCTGGCCAGGCTCGCCGCCAATGCCGTACGGGCCGGGGGACTTAACAAGCGCGTCATCGGCGTATCCCGCTTCAGCAGCAGCGAGACGCGGCAGGAGCTGGAGGACGCAGGGGTCGAGACGATCTCGTGCGAGCTGCTCGACGATGAAGCGCTGAAGGCGCTGCCGCATGCCGCGAACGTCATTTATATGGCGGGCAACAAGTTCGGCACGACGGGCCGCGAGCACTTCACCTGGGCGATGAATACTTACTTGCCCGGGCGCGTCGCCGAAAAATACAAGGATTCGCGAATCGTCGTCTTTTCTTCGGGCAACATTTATCCGTTCGTGCCGGTCGGCGGCGGGGGCGCGGACGAATCCGTCGCGCCGGAGCCGCTCGGCGAATACGCTCAATCGACGCTCGGCAGAGAGCGGATTTTCGAGTATCACTCGCATAAGTACGGCACGCCGATGACGATGTTCAGACTCAACTACGCGATAGACATGCGGTACGGCGTGCTGCTGGAGCTGGCGCGGGCAATCAACGAAGAGCGTCCGATCGACCTGACGACCGGCTATGCGAACGTCATCTGGCAAGGCGACGCCAACGCGATGGCCTTGAAGAGCCTTTCCATCGCTTCGAGTCCGCCGGCGCTTCTGAACGTGACCGGACCGGAGACGATGTCGATCAGATGGGCGGCAGGCCAGCTGTCCAAGCGCATCGGCAAGGAAGCGACGTTCGAGGGCAAGGAATCCGAGACGGCGCTGCTGAACAACGCTTCGAAGTCCCATCAGCTGTTCGGTTATCCGAGCGTCTCGTTGCTGCAGATGATCGATTGGACGGCGGAATGGGTGCTGCAGGGCGGCGCGACTTGGAACAAGCCGACGCACTTCCAGGAACGAAAGGGGAAATTCTGATGGCGACCGTATATTTGCCGGACGCGCTGAACGCGGCGCTGCAGGACGGCCTGGTTATTCCCGCGCACCCGCTTGCGCTGAACGCAGACCGCAAGCTCGACGAGCGGCGTCAGCGGGCGCTGACGCGCTATTACATCGCTTCAGGCGCGGGCGGCGTCGCCGTCGGCGTTCATTCGACGCAGTTCGAGATTCGCGATCCCGAGCACAATCTGTACGAGACCGTGCTGCGCATGGCCGCGGAGGAGGTCGACAAGGCCGCGCCGTCCCGTCCGTTCATCAAGGTCGCAGGCGTGTGCGGTCCTGTAGAGCAGGCGCTCGGAGAGACGGCGACGGCGCTTAAGCTGGGCTACGATGCGGTGCTGCTCAGCATGGGCGGACTCGGACAGCTGACGGAGGAAGCGCTGCTCGAGCGAACGAGGCAGGTTGCCGCTGTGATGCCGGTCATCGGCTTCTACCTGCAGCCTTCGGTCGGCGGACGAATTTTTACCTACGAATTTTGGCGCGCGTTCGCCGACATTCCGAATGTCGTCGCGATCAAGATGGCGCCGTTCAACCGGTACCAGACGCTGGACGTCGCCCGCGCCGTCTGCCACTCGTCCCGCAGGGACGAGATCGCGCTCTACACCGGCAACGACGACAATATCGTCGCGGACCTGTTCACGACGTACCGCTTTACGATCGACGGTCAGACGGTCGAGAAGCCGGTCGTCGGCGGCTTGCTCGGCCACTGGGCGGTATGGACCCAGAAGGCGGTCGCGCTGCTCGAAGAGATCAAGACGGCAAGAAGAGAGCCTGCGATCTCGAAGGAATGGCTCGTCCGCAACATTCAGATGACCGATTCCAATGCCGCTTTCTTCGATCCGTCGCACCAATTCGCAGGCTGCATTCCGGGTATCCATGAGGTGCTGCGCCGCCAAGGCTTGCTGGAGGGAACCTGGTGCCTCAATCCGCACGAGGAGCTGTCGTCGGGCCAATCCGAGGAGATCGACCGCGTGTACGCGCAATATCCGGATCTGAACGACGACGACTTCGTCGCGGCGCATCTGGAAGAATGGCTGCAGGAACGTTAATTTGCCGATTTATCGTGCGAAGGGAGAGGGGCGGGCATGCGCTTTAAAGACGTATTTTCCATTATGGGCCCGAGCATGATCGGCCCCTCCAGCTCGCATACGGCTGGCGCCGCGAGGCTTGGGCTTGCGGCGCGCCAGGCGCTCGGGGGCCAGCCGGACGAAGCGGAAATTATTTTTTCGGGTTCGTTCGCGGAAACGTATAGCGGTCACGGCACCGATCTTGCCGTGACCGCCGGCCTCCTCGGCTGTGCGCCGGACGACGTGCGGATTCGCGAGTCGATCGCGCTGGCCGAGGCGGCCGGCATGCGGCTGCGGTTCGGCACGGAGCTTCGGCCCGGCGGCCATCCGAATACGGTTCGGTTCGCGCTGCGCAAGGGAGAACGGGAAACGACGATGATCGGATGCTCGATCGGCGGAGGCAACGTCGAGATCGTGAACGTGGACGGCTTCGACGTCAGGTTCGGAGCGGACTGCCCGACGCTGCTCGTCAATCACCAGGATATGGCGGGCACCGTCGCCGCGATGGCTTTGATCGTCGGGCGGGTCGACCTGAACATCAGGGCGATGGAGGTGGACCGCCAGAGCAGAAGCGGCCGTGCCTTGACCGTCATGGAGATGGACCAGGCAGTGCCGCCGGAGGTGAGGCGCGAGCTTCAGGCGCTCCCGCAGGTCGAGCGGGTTCGCCTCATCGATCTGAATGAGGAGGAGGAGCTAGCATGAGATTCGCCACGCTCGCGGAGCTGTCGGCGCAATGCCGGGCAGCGAATATGACGATCGGACGCTACATGATCGAGGAGCAGGTCCGGGAGTCGGATCAAACGGAGGAAGCGGTATTCGGCCAGATGGCCGGCTACTATCAGATCATGAAGGAAGCGGTGCGCAAAGGCACGACGGAGGAGACGAAGTCGCGGAGCGGACTGACGGGCGGAGACGCGAAGCGGGTGATGGCGTACCGCGAGCACGGGGAGACTGCGCTCGGCGGCGAAGCGAGCGCAGCGCTGGCTTACGCGCTCGGCGTGTCCGAGGTTAACGCCTCGATGGGCCGCATCATCGCGACGCCGACCGCCGGCTCGTGCGGCATCATTCCGGGCGTGTTCGTCAGCACGCAGGAGCGCTTCGGCTGGACCGACGAGCGGATGGTCGAAGCGCTGTTCGCGGCCGGCGCCATCGGCTACGTCATCGCCAACCAGTCGTTCATCTCCGGGGCCGAGGGCGGCTGCCAGGCCGAAGTCGGCTCGGCGGTCGGCATGGCTGCCGGTGCGCTGACGGAGCTGCGCGGCGGCACGCCGGAGCAGGCCGTCCACGCGGTCGGACTCGCGCTCAAAAACTCGCTCGGCCTGATCTGCGATCCGGTCGGCGGTCTCGTCGAGATCCCCTGCATCGTGCGCAACGGCTTCGGTGCGGTGACGGCGCTCGCGGCGGCCGATATGGCGCTCGCCGGCGTGCGCAGCGTCATCCCGTCGGACGAAGTCATCGGTGTCATGAAGGACATCGGCGCAGCTATGCCAGAGGCGCACCGGGAAACGGCGAAGGGCGGCCTTGCCCAGACGCCTACGGGCAAAGCGATCTTGAGCGACCTTCGCAAGAAAGGCGGCCGCTCATGAGCGGGAGCGCGGTCGCTTGGAGCGACAGGGCCGCGCTACTGGGCGATGACCTGATCGCCGTCAGACGGCAGCTGCATCGCTTTCCCGAGCTCAGCTTCGAGGAACGCGAGACGGCGCGTCTTGTCGCCGATCGGCTGACCCGGCTCGGCTTGACGTGCCGCACGGGCTTCGGCGGACACGGGGTCGTCGCCGATATTGTCGGCGCTGCCGCGGGTCCGACGATTGCGCTTCGCGCCGACATGGGCGCGCTGCCGATCGCCGAAGAGACCGGCTTGCCGTTCGCCTCCGGGCGTCCCGGTGCGATGCATGCCTGCGGCCATGACGCGCCCACGGCGATGCTGCTCGGAGCAGCAGAGCTGCTGGTCCAGAACCGATCGTCGCTTAAGGGTACGGTCAGGCTCATTTTTCAATCGGCGGAAGAGATCAACGAAGGCGCCAAGGCGATGATACGCGAAGGCGTGCTGGACGGTGTCGACGAGATTTACGGCCTGCACAATCTGCCGACGCTGTCGGCAGGCCTTGCGTCCGTCCGACCGGGACCGCTGATGGGCTCGGTCGACCGCATCGAGATCGAGGTCGTGGGCAAGGGCGCACATGGCGCCATTCCAGATCAGGGCATCGATCCGATTGTATGCGCGAGCGCAATCGTCATGTCGCTGCAGAGCCTTGTCTCCCGCGAGACGTCGCCGTTCGATCCGGTCGTTGTGACGATCGGCAGCATCCGCGGCGGAGACGCGAACAACGTCATTCCGTCCGTATGCAGCATGACCGGCACCGTCCGGGCGTTCGATCCCGTCGTGCGGGATCGCTTGCCCGAAGGCATCGAACGGATCGTGACGCGGATCGCGGACGGCTACCGCTGCCGCGCGAGCGTGAACTATATTCGCCAAATGCAGGTGCTCGTGAACCATCCGGAAGCGGCCCGCCGTGTCGGAGAGGCGATCGACGCGGTGGCGGGGCCGGGCCGAAGGCTGGAAGCGGCCCCGACGCTTGCCGGCGAGGATTTTTCCGAGTACCTGAAGCATGTGCCCGGCTGCTTTTTCTGGCTGGGCTCGGGCCCGGCCGAACATGCCGAGCAAGCGTTCGGCCTGCACCATCCCCGCTTCGAGCTGAACGAAGCTTGCCTGCCGCTCGGCGCGGCGCTGCTCGCGGGCATCGCGGCGCGCAGGCTCGAGGAAGGCCCGCTGGCGTCGGACGCCCCTGCGGAAGGGGGCGGCGCCAAGTGAAGCTTCGAACGATCGGGCTGATCGGTACCGATTCTTCCCATGCGACGACGTTCGCCGGACTGCTGAACGATCCGAATTACCCGCTGCATGTGCCCGGTTACCGCATCGTGACCGCATGGCCGGGCGGTTCGCCGGATTTTCCGCTCAGCGCGTCGCGCGTCGAGACGATCATGGGACGGCTCGAGACCGAGCATGGCGTCGTTCGCGCAACGTCGCCGGAGGAGGTTGCGGCATCCTGCGACGCGCTGATGCTGCTGTCGATCGACGGCCGGGCGCGCACGGAGCTGTTCGGGCGTATCGTGCCTTACGGCAAACCCGTCTTTATCGACAAGCCGCTGGCCATTTCCGTGCGGGATGCTGCCGAGATCGAGGCGCTCGCCCGTGCGCACGGAGCTCCGATTTTCAGCGTGTCGGCTCTCCGTTACGCCGTGCAGGACGCCAAGCGGCGCGTGTCCTCGGCAGGTGCGCCGGTTGTTGAAGCGACCGTCGGCGGTCCGCTTCAGATCGAGCCGACGCAGTCGATCTATTACTGGTACGGCATCCACCTCGCCGAGATGCTGTTCGCGCTGCTCGGACCGGACTGCCTGTCCGTCACAACCGAGCGCTGCGACGAATACGACCGCATCGTCGGCGAGTGGGCGGGCGGCCGGACGGGCACGGCTATCTGCAGGCATCCGGAGGCTGGTTACGTTTACGAGGCCGACATCCGAATCGGAGACGAGCGCACGGCGCTTCCGATCGATCCTGACTTCAACATCCATTATGCGGGGCTGGTCGCGGACGCCGTTTCCTTTTTCGATACGGGCGTCGCCCCGGTCCCGCTCGAAGAGACGCTGGCGATTATCCGGTTTCTGGAAGCCGCGGAAAGCAGCCTTCATGCGGGCGGCGCGCCGATATCGCCGTTCGGCGACGCGAAGCGTTTGTGAGCGCTTCGAATTCGCCCATCCCCGGAATGTCGTTCTTTGACTATTGCTGCCGCAAAGTCTATCAGGTAGAATAATAGAACAAGTACGAGAACAGAAAGCTTCCCGACTTTAACTTGCCGCAGGCGTTCGCCTGGCGGGAGCGCGGTCGGGGGCTTTTGTTGTTGAAAGGGATGAATCTTTCGAATATGTTGCCGAAGCCCGATCAGAGAAAAAGGTTCGAACTGCTGCTGGCGCAAGCGGAGATACCGGGCGACTGGATCGATGCCCATTTCCGCGACGGTTACATAGAGAGAGTCGAAGTGAGCAAGGCGAATCGCAGCTGGCGCTTCCACTTCGTCAAGGAATCGCTGCTGCCGCCTCCGGTCTATGCCGGTTTTCACAGCCGCGTGAGGGAGAAGCTCGGCCATCTCGCGCAGATCGAGATGTGTCTGCGCTACGGGGAGACGATCGCCACGAGCGAGCTGCTGCTTCATTATTGGCCGCTGTTCGTCGAGTGGATGCAGAGCGAGTTCGCGTCGGTGAACGGCTGGCTGGGCAAGGCGAAGCCCGAGGCCGAAGGCGAGCTGCTGACGCTGCTCATGTTGAACGAGGCGAGTCTCGAGCTCGCCCGCAAGAAGACGGTCGATACGTATGCGGCCAAGTTTTTCGAGGAGCGGTTTGGCCGCGCCTGCCGAATCAAGCTTGCCGTAGGCGAGAAGCAGCAGGAGGCCGTCGAGGCGTTCATGCAGCGGCAGCTCGAGGAAGAGCGGCTGCACGTCCGCAAGCTGATGGAGAGCATGCCAGAGGAGGCGCCGCCGGAGGATGCGGGCGGGGAAGCACCGCAGACGCTGCAGCACGGCTATGAGATCAAGGACGACGCGGTGCCGATCCAGAACATCCAGGAAGAAGAGAAAAAAGCGACCGTGCAGGGCACGGTGTTCGGCCTGGAGGTCAAGGAGCTTCGCAACGGCAACACGCTGTATCAATTCCACGTGACCGACTATACCGATTCGCTCACCGTCAAGATGTTCGGCAAGACGAAGGAAGACGTCAAAATGCTGAATCTGCTCGCGAACGGCAAATGGGTGAAGCTGCGCGGGCGCGTCGAATACGACCGCTTCCTCAATCCGCCGGAGCTCGTCATGATGCCGAGCGATCTCAAGGAGATCAACGGTCCGAAGCCGCGCAAGGACGAGTCGAGCGACAAGCGCGTCGAATTCCACCTGCATACGTCCATGAGCACGATGGACGCGATCGCGCCGGTCGACGCCTACATCAAGACGGCGGCCAAATGGGGGCACAAGGCGATCGCCGTCACCGACCACGCGAACGTCCAATGCTTTCCCGAAGCGGCGAAGGCGGCCAAAAAGAACGGCATTAAGATGATCTACGGCGTCGAAGCCAACGTCGTCAACGACGCGGTCGACATCGTGCTGAACGCCCGCGACACAGTGCTGGCGGAAGAGACTTTTGTCGTATTCGACATCGAGACGACCGGCCTGTCGGTCACCGCGAACAAGATCATCGAGCTTGCGGGCGTCAAAGTGAAGGAAGGCAGGGAGATCGGACGCTTTTCCACGTTCATCGACCCGCACGAGCCGATTCCGTACAACATCCAGCAGCTCACGAGCATTACGGACGAGATGGTTGCCGGCGCGCCTGAGCTCGAGCCGAAGCTGACCGAGTTTCTGGAGTTCGTCGGCGATGCGGTACTCGTCGCGCACAACGCCCGCTTCGATATCGGCTTCATTCAGCACAACTGCAAGCAGCTCGGGTTGCCGCAGCCGACGAATCCGGTGCTGGACACGCTGGAGCTGGCCCGGTATTTGCATCCGACGATGAAAAACCACCGGCTGAACACGCTGTCGAACCTGTACAAGGTCAGTCTCGAAAACCATCACCGCGCCATCGACGACACGGTCGCCCTGGCCGGCGTGCTGGAAGGGCTGCTGAAGGACGCCCAGACTCGCGGCATCACCCGGATGGCGCGTCTCAACGAAGTGAACGAGAACAGCTGGAAGACGACGCGCCCGTTCCACTGCTGCATTTACATGCTGAACGCGACCGGCAAAAAGAACTTGTACAAGCTCATCTCGCTGTCGCATACCGACTACTTCCATCGCGTCGCTTGCATTCCGCGCAGCAAGCTGATCGAGCTGCGGGAAGGCTTGCTCATCGTCTCGGGCTGCGAGAAAGGCGAGTTTTTCGAAGCGGTGCTGAACAAGTCGGAGGAGGAAGCCGCCGAGGTCGCGGCATTTTACGACATTCTCGAGATCCAGCCGCTCGACTTTTACATGCACCTGCTGGACAAAGGGCTCGTCGGCAGCAGGGCCGAGCTCGAGCAGTCGCTGCGCAAGATCGTCGCCATCGGCGAGCGGCTCGGCAAGCCGGTCATCGCGACCGGCAATACGCACTATTTGGAGCCGCGGGACAAGCTGTACCGCGACATTACGATTCACGGGATAACGGGCTTCAGCCCGCTCAAGGACCAGCGCAAGCCGGACGCGCACTTCCGGACGACGACGGAGATGCTCGAAGCCTTCGCCTTCCTCGGCAAGGACAAAGCGTTCGAGGTCGTCGTGACCAATACGAACGAGCTGGCCGACCGCTTCGAGGAGATCAAGCTGTTCCCCGACGAGCTGTTCACGCCGAATATCGAAGGGGCCGACGAGGAGATTCGCAATACGTGCTACGCGACCGCCCGCGAGCTGTACGGCGAGGATCTGCCGCAGGTCGTCATCGACCGGCTCGAGAAGGAGCTCGTCCCGATCATCAAGTACGGCTTCTCGGCGAACTATTTGATCTCGGAGCGGCTCGTCAAAAAGTCCAACCGAGACGGCTATCTCGTCGGTTCGCGGGGCTCGGTCGGCTCGAGCGTCGTCGCGACGTTTCTCGGCATTTCCGAGGTCAATCCGCTGCCCGCGCATTATTTGTGCCGCAATCCCGAATGCAAGCACCAGGAATGGTTCCTCGACGGCAGCGTGCCGAGCGGCTTCGACCTGCCGGACAAGGCTTGCCCGAACTGCGGCACGATGATGCGCGGCGAAGGCCAGGACATTCCGTTCGAGACGTTTCTCGGCTTCAAGGGCGACAAGGTGCCCGATATCGACCTTAACTTTTCGGGCGAATATCAGCCGCATGCGCACAATTTCACCAAGGAGATGTTCGGGGAAAAAGGCGTATTCCGGGCGGGCACGATCGGCACCGTCGCGGAGAAGACCGGCTTCGGCTTCGCGAGGAAGTATCAGGAGGAGCACGGCAAAAACTGGCGGGGCGCCGAGCTGAACCGTCTTGCCCAGGGTGTGACCGGCGTCAAGCGGAGCACGGGTCAGCATCCGGGCGGCATCGTCGTCGTTCCCGATTATATGGAAGTCGAGGACATCACGCCGGTTCAGTATCCGGCCGACGATACGAGCGCGGAGTGGAAGACGACCCACTTCGACTATCACGCCTTCGACGCCAACCTGCTCAAGCTCGATATTCTGGGGCACGACGATCCGACGATGATGCGGATGCTCCAGGACTTGACCGGCGTCGACCCGACGACGATCCCGATGAACGATCCGAAGGTCATGAGCCTGTTCAACTCGGTCGAGGCGCTCGGCATCCAGCCGCACCAGATCAAGTCCCAG
The DNA here is from genome assembly GCF_019091135.1 of Cohnella sp. GbtcB17. Taxonomy (GTDB): domain Bacteria; phylum Bacillota; class Bacilli; order Paenibacillales; family Paenibacillaceae; genus Cohnella. Next base: position 61,032 of record NZ_JAGXJW010000043.1, read on the forward strand.
GTCGCCACCTTCGGCGTGCCGGAGATGGGCACCCGGTTCGTTCGCCAGATGCTCGAGGAGACGAAGCCGTCGTCGTTCGCCGACCTGCTGCAAATATCGGGGCTGTCGCACGGCACGGGCGTTTGGCTCGGCAACGCGCAGGAGCTGATCAAGAACGGCACGTGTACGATCAAGACCGTTATCGGCTGTCGCGACGATATCATGCTATTCCTTATTTACAAGGCGGGCATGGACGCGTCGCTTGCGTTCAAGATTACGGAGAGCGTGCGGAAGGGCAAGGGGCTGACGCCCGAATGGATCGAAGAGATGAAACGCTGCGGCGTGCCGCAGTGGTACATCGACTCTTGTCTTCGGATCGAATACATGTTCCCGAAGGCGCACGCCGCCGCATACGTCATCTCGGCCGTACGGACCGCCTACTTCAAGCTCTACTATCCGATTCATTACTATGCGACGTACTTCTCGGTGCGGGCGGCGGATTTTGACGTCGAGCTGTTCTGCCAGGGTTACGAGGCGATCCTGAAGGCGATGACCGAGATCGAAGCGAAGGGCTTCCAGGCGCTGCCGAAGGAAAAAAACATGATTCCGATCCTCGAGATGGGCCTCGAGATGACGGCGAGAGGCTTCAAGGTCAAGCCGCTCGACCTGTACCGGTCCGACGCGACCCGCTTCATCGTGGACGGGGACGCGCTCATCCCGCCGTTCTCGGCGGTCGCGGGCATCGGCGAGAACGCCGCGAAAAACATCGCGGCCTCGCGCGCGGACGGCGACTTTCTGTCGATCGAAGACTTCCAGCAGCGCTCCAAGGCGACGAAGACGATCATCGAGCTGCTGACGACGATGGGCTGCTTCCGCGGCTTGCCCGAATCGAACCAGCTTGCGCTTTTCTAAGGCCCGCTCGGCTGCGGAGGTCAAGACGGCCGTGTGCGTCCCGCCCGGGCTTCCTGAATATTGCATTGCAAGGGGCCTGGCGGTTATGGTATATTAATTCTGGTAATCATGTGGATATCACTGTCTGCAGAAGAGTGGGGAAACCCACTCTTTACGTTTTGCATAGGCACTTTTGCATGTGCGATTCTGCAGATATCCATTTGAAGCAATCGGGAGGTCTGGTCATTTGAGCGTTTCGAAGATCAAATCCGCGGTCGAGCAGCTGGTCGCCCCCTTCGTGGAGGAGAACGGCTTCGAGCTGGTGGATGTAGAATACGTCAAGGAAGGCAGCAACTACTTTCTGCGCGTATTCGTGGACAAGGCGGGCGGCATCGATATCGACGACTGCGGCCGGGTGTCCGAATATTTAAGCGGGAAGCTCGACGAAGCCGACCCGATCCCCGAAGCTTACTTCCTCGAGGTGAGCTCGCCGGGCGCCGAACGTCCCCTGAAGAAAGCGGAGGACGTCGCTTCTGCTGTCGGCAAACATGTATTCGTTACGACCTATGAGCCGGTGGACGGCGCCAAGGAATTCGAAGGCAGCCTGGACGGCTTCGACGGCAGCGTGATGACCGTGACCGTCGGGCGCAAGCGCCATGAGATTCCTTACGATAAAGTGGCTTCCGCGAGGCTGGCCATCGTCTTTTAATTTGCGAGAGGAGGAGAGCAGGAGCTATGAGCATGGAGTTTATTGAAGCCTTGGGCGAGATCGAACGCGACAAAGGCATCGCCAAGGATGTCCTCATCGAGGCCATCGAAGCGGCACTTATCTCCAGCTATAAACGCAATTTCAATACGGCGCAGAACGTACGCGTCGACATCAACCGCAATACCGGCCTGATCAAAGTGTACGCGCGCAAGACCGTCGTCGACGAGGTGCTCGACCCGCGCCTCGAGATCGCGATCGACGCGGCCCGCTCCATCAATCCGCACTATCAGATCGAGGACATCGCCGAGATCGAGGTGACGCCGCGGGATTTCGGACGGATCGCGGCCCAGACGGCGAAGCAGGTCGTGACCCAGCGTATCCGCGAGGCGGAGCGCGGGCTGATCTACCACGCGTACGTGGACAAAGAGCAGGACATCGTGACCGGCATCATCCAGCGGATCGACATGCGCAACCTGTACGTCGACTTGGGCAAGGTCGAGGCGGCGCTGCCGCTCACCGAGCTCATGCCGACCGACAAGTTCAAGCAGGGCGATCGGGTAAAGTCTTATATCACGAAGGTCGAGAATACGAGCAAGGGACCGCAGATCATTTTGTCGCGGACGCATCCCGGACTGCTCAAGCGGCTGTTCGAGCTCGAGGTGCCCGAGATATTCGACGGCACGGTCGAGATCCGTTCGGTCGCACGCGAAGCGGGCTTCCGTTCCAAGATCGCCGTTCATTCGCGTGCGGATGAAGTCGATCCGATCGGCTCCTGCGTCGGACAGAAGGGCGTGCGGGTACAGACGATCGTGAACGAGCTTAAGGGCGAGAAGATCGATATCGTCCGCTGGTCCGACGCCGTCGAGGAATACGTTGCCAATGCGCTCAGCCCTTCCAAGGTGCTCGAGGTCATCGTGTTCGAGGCCGAAAAGATGGCGCGCGTTATCGTGCCGGACTATCAGCTGTCGCTCGCGATCGGCATCAAGGGCCAGAACGCGCGGCTCGCCGCGAAGCTGACCGGGTGGAAGATCGATATCAAGAGCGAGACGCAGGCGGAGCAGGAATACGGCCGGCCGCGCACCGAAGGCGATGCGATGCACCAGGACAGCGTGACGATCGATTAATTTTCAGGCGGCAATCATATAGACGGTCCGCATGGGAGGCGAGAAACCTTGAGACCGAGGAAGATACCGCAGCGCAAATGCATCGCGAGCCAGGAAATGATGCCTAAAAAAGAGCTCATCCGCATCGTTCGGTCGCCGACGGGGGAGATATCCCTCGATCTGACGGGTAAAAAACCCGGTAGGGGCGCCTATCTGTGCGGCAAGCTGTCCTACTTCAAGCTGGCCAAGAAGACGAAGGCGCTGGAGCGCGCGCTCAAGGCGCCCGTGCCGCCCGAGGTTTACGATCGGCTGGAGGAAGAGTTTTTGAAGCTCGAGGGCGAATTCATCGCCGCGAAGGAGTTGGATGACGGCGATGACGACTAGCGATAAGACGCTGTCGCGGCTGGGGCTCGCCATGCGGGCCGGCAAGCTCGTCTCCGGGGACGAGACGGTGCTTAAGAGCATTCGCGCGGGCGAAGCGAAGCTGGTGGTGATCGCCCGCGACGCTTCCGACAATACGCGCAAGAAAGTGGCGGACAAATGCGCAACCTATGGCGTAGAGCTGCTTGCCGGCTACTCCCGGTACGATCTGGGAGGTGCCGTGGGCAAGCCCGAACGCGTGCTGTTCGCCGTCACGGACCAAGGCTTCGCGAATCTCGTTCGCGAGGGCTTCGTTCAACATTCGGAGGTGGAGAATATTGAGTAATAAACAATCGGATAACAAAGATAAGCTGCGGGTGTACGAATACGCCAAGCAGCTGAATATGAGCAGCAAAGAAGTCCAGAAAATTCTCGAGCGGGTCGGCAAGCCGGTCAACAACCATATGAGCGTCATGGAAGACGGCATGGTCGCGTCCGTAGAGAAGTTTTTCCGCGACGTGAAGGCGAACGCGGCGGCCAAGATGGCGCAGAACAAGCCGGCGGGCAATCGTCCGGCAGGCGACCTGGGCGGCCAGAACCGCCAGGGCGGCGGCCAGCAGCAGCCTGCGCGCCGATCGGAAGAGACGGCTTCGGTCGCTTCCCGCCCGGCGCAGCCTGCGCCGACGGCACCGTCTCCGGCGCCTGCTCCGGCCCCGGCCGCGCAGCAAGCGGCACCCGCTTCGCAAGCGGCAGCGCCTTCGCAGCCTAGCGCGTCCGGCAATGCGACGACTTCGTCGCCTGCTTCGGAGCGTCCGCAAGGCGGCGGCCAATCCGGCGGCGGCTACCAAGGCAACCGTCAAGGCGGCGGCCAGGGCGGCGGCTATCAGGGCAACCGTCAAGGCGGCGGCCAGGGCGGAGGCGGCTATCAAGGCAACCGTCAAGGCGGCGGCCAGGGCGGAGGCGGCCAGGGCGGAGGCGGCTACCAGGGCAACCGTCCAGCGGGCGGTCAAGGCGGAGGCGGCTATCAAGGCAACCGTCCATCCGGCGGCCAAGGCGGAGGCGGCTATCAAGGCAACCGTCCAGCGGGCGGTCAAGGCGGAGGCGGCTATCAAGGCAACCGTCCAGCGGGCGGTCAAGGCGGAGGCGGCTACCAGGGCAACCGTCCGGCAGGCGGTCAAGGCGGCGGCTACCAGGGCAATCGTCCATCGGGCGGCGGCGGTTTCAGCGGCGGCGCGGGCAGAGGCCCGGCACCGGCACCTGCAGCGGCAGCCGGACGCGGCGGCCAAGGCGGCGGCTTCGGCAGCCGTCCGGGCGGCCAGCGCAGCGACAACCGCGGCGGGGACAATCGCGGCGGCTTTAACCGCGACGGCGGCGCGAAGCGCAAGGACAACGACTTCAATCGGCGTTTCGAGGAGACCGGACGCGGCGGGCCGCGCAAGGGCAAGGGCGGCAAGAACGCCAAGGGCCGCAACCTGCCTCCGCGCGAGAAGATCGACAACACGCCGAAGAAGATCATCGTCCGCGGCGAGATGACCGTAGGGGATCTGGCCAAGCTGCTTCACAAGGACGCTTCCGAGGTTATCAAGAAGCTGTTCATGATGGGCGTCATGGCGACGATCAACCAGGATCTCGACATGGACACGATCCTGCTCATCGCAGGCGAGTTCGGCGTCGAAGTCGAAGTCAAGATCGCAGTCGAAGACACGAACTTCGAGACGATCGAGGAAACGGACGAAGAGGCCGATCTGATTACCCGTCCTGCTGTCGTCACGATCATGGGCCACGTCGACCACGGCAAGACGACGCTGCTTGACGCGATCCGCGAGACGCAGGTCGCCAGCGGCGAAGCCGGCGGCATCACCCAGCATATCGGCGCTTATCAGGTCGAGGTGCACGGCAAAAAGATCACGTTCCTGGATACGCCGGGTCACGAAGCGTTCACGACGATGCGTGCGCGCGGCGCCCAGGTTACCGATATTACGATTCTGGTCGTAGCGGCCGACGACGGCGTCATGCCGCAGACGGTCGAAGCGATCAACCACGCCAAGGCGGCGAACGTGCCGATCATCGTGGCGGTCAACAAGACCGACAAGCCGGGCGCGAACCCGGACAAGGTCAAGCAGGAGCTGACCGAATACGGCCTCGTTCAGGAAGCATGGGGCGGCGACACGATCTTCGTCGAACTGTCCGCCAAGCAGCGCCTGAACCTCGACGGCTTGCTCGAGATGATTCTGCTCGTTTCCGAAGTGAACGACTACAAGGCCAATCCCGACAAGCGGGCGCGCGGCACGGTCATCGAAGCCGAGCTCGACAAGGGCAAGGGGCCGATCGCCCGTATCCTCGTCCAGAACGGTACGCTCAAGGTCGGCGACGCGTTCGTCGCGGGCGACTGCTTCGGCCGGATTCGCGCGATGACCAACGACCGCGGACGCCGCGTCAAGGAAGCCGGACCGTCGACGCCGGTCGAGATCACCGGCCTGACGGAAGTGCCGCAAGCGGGCGATCCGTTCATGGTGTTCGAGGACGAGCGCAAAGCGCGCGAGATCGCCGACAAGCGTTCGATCAAGACGCGCCAAGAATCGATGCGCTCCAACCAGAAGGTTACGCTCGAGGATCTGTTCAGCAAGATCAAGGAAGGCGAGATCAAGGATCTGAACGTCATTCTGAAGGCGGACGTCCAGGGATCGCTCGAAGCGCTCAAGGGCTCTCTCGAGAAGATCGAGGTCGAAGGCGTGCGCGTCAAGACGATCCACAGCGGCGTCGGCGCGATCACCGAGTCCGACGTATCGCTCGCGCTCGCATCGGCTGCGATCATCATCGGCTTCAACGTTCGTCCTGAACCGCGCGCCGCGCAAGCCGCGGAGCAGGAGAAGGTCGACCTGCGTCTCCACCGCATCATCTACAAGGTGATCGAGGAGATCGAACAGGCGATGAAGGGCATGCTCGATCCGGTGTTCAAGGAGAAGGTCATCGGCCACGCCGAAGTCCGCGAGACGTTCAAAGTCAGCAAGGTCGGCACGATCGCCGGCTGCATGGTCACGGACGGCAAGGTCGCCCGCAACGCCGAAGTGCGCCTTGTGCGCGGCGGCGTGGTCGCCTTCGAGGGCAAGATCGATTCCCTCAAGCGGTTCAAGGATGACGCGAAGGAAGTTTCGGAAGGCTATGAATGCGGCATTACGCTCGACAAGTTCAACGATCTTCAGATCGGCGACGTGCTCGAAGCGTTTATCATGGAGTCCGTCGAGCGCTAATCCGCGCATGAAGCAGGGAAGAGGGGATGGACAGTGGCTAAATTCCGCGTCGGCCGTGTCGGCGAACAGATCAAGAAGGAGATCAGCTCGCTGATCCAGACCGAGCTGAAGGATCCGCGCATCGGCTTTATTACGGTGACGGGCGTCGACGTGACGGGAGATCTGTCCCAGGCGCGCGTGTACCTCAGCATTTTGGGCAACGACGAACAGAAGGAAGCGACGCTGCACGCGCTGGCCAAGGCCAAAGGGTTCCTCCGTTCGGAGCTCGGCAACCGCATGCGGCTGCGGCATACGCCGGAGATCGAGTTCCGTTTCGACAGCTCGATCGCCTACGGCAGCCGTATCGAAGCGCTGCTGGCGGACATCAACAAAGGAAACCAGCCTTCATGAACGCCTGGACCGCGCAGCTCGACGCCGCAGTCGACTTTATCCGGGAGCGGGACGACTTCCTCGTCGTCTCGCACGTTCAGCCGGACGGCGACGCCATCAGCTCTACGGTGGCGGTCGCCTGGCTGCTGGACAAGCTGGGCAAAAGCTATGCCATGTACAATGAAGGTCCCGTTCCCGAACGTCTTCATTACCTGACGGGAAGCGAACGGATTCAGACGAACGCGTCCGGCGAAGCCGGACGTGCTTATCGTCATGTCATCGCGGTCGATTGCGCCGATTTCAGCCGGGTCGGCAATGCGACGGAACGGTTCGAAGAAAACTTTGAGCTGCTGAACATCGACCACCATCCGACGAACAACGGCTACGGGCTCGTGAACGTGCTGCGCTCGGATGCTGCCGCCACGGCCGAGATCTTATACGAATTGATCGAGCGGACGGGCACGGTGCTGGACAAGGACGCCGCGACGGCGATCTATACCGGCATGCTCACCGATACCGGCGGATTCCGCTACAGCAATACGACGCCTAACGTACTCGCGATCGCTTCCCGTCTGATCGACCTCGGCGTGGACGGTCCGATGCTGGCCGAGCATCTGCTCGAGCGCATGACGCTTCAGCAGATGCTCGTCTTGCAGCGGGCGCTGTCCCGTCTGACGTTCAGCGCGGACAAGCGCATCGCCTGGCTGTGGGTGACGCCGGAGGACATGACGGACACCGGCGCCAAAAACGAGGACCTGGAGGGCATCGTGAACTTCCCGCGCAACGTCGAGGGCGTCGAGGTCGGCATTCTGTTCAAACAAAATTCGGAGAATTCGGTCAAGGTCAGCCTGCGTTCGGCGGGCAAGGTCGACGTCGCGGCCGTATCCCAGCTGTTCGGGGGCGGGGGACACGTCCGTGCGGCCGGCTGCAAGGTCGCAGCCGCGCTCGAGGACGCGATCTCCCAGTTGACGGCGGCGGTAGGAAAGGCGCTGGAATCGCATGACGCAAGCCAAAACGCATAGCTTTGAAGGCGTACTGGCGGTTTGGAAGCCTACGGGCTGGACGTCTCACGACGTCGTAGCCAAGGCTCGGCGCATTCTCGGCGTCAAGCGGATCGGCCACACCGGAACGCTGGATCCGGCCGTGACCGGCGTGCTGCCGATTTGTATCGGCAGGGCGACGCGAATGGTGGAGTACTTGCAGGAGCTGCCCAAGACGTACGAGGCGACGATCCGCTTCGGCATCGCCACCGACACCGAGGATTTGACCGGCGAAGTGCTGGAAACGCAGGACGCCGGCGGATTAAGCGAAGCCGAGATCAGGGAAGCAATCCTCTCCTTTGTCGGCGACATCATGCAGGTGCCGCCGATGGTATCCGCGCTGAAGGTCGACGGCAAACGGCTGTATGAGCTGGCGAGGGAAGGCGTGACGGTCGACAGGCCGGCCCGCCCGGTGACGATTCACGACATTCGTCTCGGAGACATCAAGACCGGCGTGCCGCAGCCCGAGGCTTCGTTTTCCGTTCGCTGCTCCAAGGGCACCTACATTCGCACGCTATGCGTCGATATCGGACGCAAGCTGGGCGTCCCGGCGGCGATGGCCGTTCTGAAGCGAACGGAAAGCGCCGGACTTGCGCCGGACGACAGCCTGACGCTCGAGGAGATGTCTCGCTTGCGGGAGAGCGGCCAGCTCGGAAGCCGGCTCATTCCGGCGGACGGCCTCCTTCCGTTTCCGCGCGCGACCGGCGGAGTCGAGGCTGCCGCGAACGCGAGACAGGGGAAGGCGATTCCGTACGAGCTGCTGTCGCCGGCGCCGGACCGAGACGGCTTATGGCGTCTGTATCGCGACGACGGCGCTTTTCTGGGCTTGTTCGAAGCGGACATGCCGGGCCGGCGGCTCAAGGCTGTCAAAGTATTTCATCCGGAAGAGTGACCTTAAGGTCCGCCAGGCGGCGGTCCGCGCTCTTTCGAAGATGCAGGAGGACAGCAGGGTGGAACGTTACGATTTGACTCATACGATGTTGACAAAGGACGGCGAACTGCCGTCCGGCGCCTGCCGCGACCGCGTCGCGATGGCGATCGGCTTCTTCGACGGCGTGCACAGAGGCCATGCCGAGGTGATCCGCCAGGCGGTGGCGTCCGCGAGAGAGCAGGGCTTCGCGCCAGCCGTGCTGACGTTCAGTCCGCATCCGCGGACCGTGCTCGGCAAGGACGGCTATCATACGGTGCTGACGCCGCTCGAGGACAAGCTGGCGCGGTTCGCCGAGCTGGGCGTCGAACTGGCTTACGTCGTGGCGTTCGACCATGGCTTCGCCGAAGTGTCGGCAGAGAGCTTCGTCCGGCGGCTGCTGCTGCCGATGGGGGTTCGATCCGCCGTCGTCGGCTTCGACTTCAGGTTCGGCCATCGCGGACAAGGCGATGCAGAGGCGCTCCGCAGCCTTAGCGACGGCGCGATCTCGGTCCGCGTCGTCGAGCCGGTGTTCGACGGCGATGCCAAGATCAGCAGCACCCGGATTCGCGCGAGTCTTGCGTCGGGCGACTGCGAGTCGGCGGCCGTGCTGCTCGGACGCCCTTATGCGATCTCGGGCGAGATCGTTCACGGCGACGCACGCGGCCGCTTGCTCGGCTTTCCGACGGCGAATATGCTGCCGGCCGTGCCGTACGTCATTCCGCGGCATGGCGTCTACGCGGTGACTGTGGGCGGCGCGGACGACGGGACGCGCGAGCTCGGCGGCGTCATCAACGTGGGCGTCCGGCCGACGTTCGACGCGCCGGGCGGCGCGCCGAGACTGGAGACGAACCTGTTCGATTTCCAAGGCGATCTGTACGGACGTACGCTTACCGTGCGGTTCCACCGCTTTTTGCGCCCGGAGACGAAGTTCGCTTCCTTCGACGAGCTCAAGACGCAGATCGGCAAAGATGCAGAGCGGGCCCGCGAGGAGCTTCGCGCTCTCGGCTTGCGCTAAGGCGGCGCGTTCGCTCGTTTTAAGCGCTTGTTGCTATGATCATAGGCATTATGCTATACTATTGAACGTTGTCGGCAGTGCCGGCTTCACATGAACCTTGGCTTGGCCGGACGCTCTCACCGGCGACAGCTCGGCCACAGGCGATTAGACAAATCGAACACGGAGGTGATTGGGATGGCATTGACGCAAGAGCGCAAACAAGAACTGATCGAGCTGCACAAGACGCACGCTTCGGACACCGGATCCCCGGAAGTTCAAATCGCGATCCTGACGGAGAACATCAACAAACTGACGACCCAATTCAGGTCCCACAAGAAGGACCTCCACTGGAGCCGCGGCCTACACAAGATGGTCGGCCAA
>NZ_JAGXJW010000423.1 GCF_019091135.1 Cohnella sp. GbtcB17
TACGCTTCTCGCCTTGGCGCTGGTGCTTGCGGCGCAGATGGTCCTGTCGACGGCGGGGGACCATCATTTCCTCATGATATTGTTCGTGGTGGTGGCGGCCTTCGGCACGGTCGGATTGTCGCTGGGCCTCACGAGCGATCTGTGCCTGTTCGGCAAGATCGTCATCATGCTCATGTTGTTCGCCGGCAGGCTGGGGCCGCTGACGCTAGGCTACGCGCTCGCGCCGAAGCGGGACAAGGGG
>NZ_JAGXJW010000424.1 GCF_019091135.1 Cohnella sp. GbtcB17
TGAAACTTGGGGTGCTTGGAGCTGGATTTTTGTGGTGATTCAAGCTTGATTTGCAAAACTCTAGTGAATTCTTGTTTGTGGTAGGTGTCTTCTAGCTTTCTCCTCTTTTATTTTAGGAAAAGTTTGATATATTGTTGATGCATGCATGCTTTTGTGGCTGTTATTATGGCTGTGTTTAGTTGTTATTTTCTGAGGTTCAAAGCATGTTTAATTGATGTTAATTGAGTTGTTTGAAGCATGA
>NZ_JAGXJW010000425.1 GCF_019091135.1 Cohnella sp. GbtcB17
GTTCTTCGCTATCCTTCAGGATGCGGGATACTTTGTCCTCGTAAGTGGCGCGGGTCGGTCCTCCGCGTCTGTAGTTCCTGCCTCCGCGTTCGCCTCCGCCGCCGCGAGGTCCACGCGGGTGGTATTGCTGTTTCTGTTGTTGCTGTTCTGGCGGTATGTCGTCCGCTTGCCGGATCGTCAGCCCGATCTTCCCGTCTTTGTCCACGGTGATGACTTTGGCGGTGACGGCATCGCCCACTTT
>NZ_JAGXJW010000426.1 GCF_019091135.1 Cohnella sp. GbtcB17
GACAACAGAAACTACAAAATTTGCATTCTCAATAATGAAAATTATGAAGACAGCTTAGAAACAAGATAAAAAATAACTTTTTGAATGATTGTTATGCAATTTGTATTGAGAAAGATATTACCACAACGTTGATTCCATTATAGATGAGTTTGCATCTATGAAGGAATGTCGTGCAAAATTTACTAGGGTGAGTGTGTTTAGATGCAATAGTGTAATAATTAAGTAGTGTAATTACTAGGGT
>NZ_JAGXJW010000427.1 GCF_019091135.1 Cohnella sp. GbtcB17
CACCGGCGAATCGCGGGGCAGGCACGGCAGCGAAGGCGTGATCGACGTGTGCGCGCACGATCCGCGCCAACGTTTGCGCACTTATATTATGGTCGTCAGAGGGGGGCAAGCGAAAAAATTGCTGGAGACGAAGTACCCCTTCGACCAGGTGCCCACGGAAGCGGACAAGGAGATGGAGGGTCAGCGCAGCGAGATCGCGGTGAATTTGAGAGATTTTTTCATAGCGGCTTCAAGCAAGGG
>NZ_JAGXJW010000428.1 GCF_019091135.1 Cohnella sp. GbtcB17
GCTTTTGTGACGTCGTCTCCGCCCTGCTTCTTCCAATTCGTCACGAACTTGTCGTACGACTCGATCGGTTCGTTGCCGGTGATGATCTTCGTGAATGCGTCCAGCTCCAGCTTGGTCAGGTTGTCGCCCTTGTCCACCATCACTTGAAGCGGTGCCGCAATAAATTCGTTTTGCACGTAAGGATGTTCATTGATATAGTGAGCCGCCACGCCCATGGGGCCGCCTTCGCCGGAAATCAGA
>NZ_JAGXJW010000429.1 GCF_019091135.1 Cohnella sp. GbtcB17
TCCCTCAATCGTTGATATTCAATGATTTCATTAGATCTCCTCCTCGATTGTTGATCCTTTCTCGTCATCTTCATGGAGATCTCCCCACGGTGATCCGACTGCCATGGCAGAATATCGAAGAAAAGCTTATCGCCGGCATTAATGGAGATCAACACAAAGTTCCTAGTGGGCATTCATGGAGATCACAAAAAACTTTTACATCTTTGGTGGCTGTTAATTTCAGATCTCCATCACTTGATT
>NZ_JAGXJW010000430.1 GCF_019091135.1 Cohnella sp. GbtcB17
TCCCTTGTCTCCTTATTTTTTCCTTTACGCTCTAAAGGTTTCTTGTCCCTTATCTGCTAGTAGGAGCACCTCGGTCTGTTGTCTAGTTTAAAAATATCTAGAACTGCTCTTACCATTTCGCATATTTTCTTTGCTGATGATAGTATTTTTCTATAGTCAAGCCAACATCCAGTCCTGTAATGCAATCAAGGACATTCTCCTCCATTATGAGATTGCTATTGGTCAATGTGTTAATTTGCG
>NZ_JAGXJW010000431.1 GCF_019091135.1 Cohnella sp. GbtcB17
GCCGATCAGCGAGGACAGTCCGCTGACAACGATATTGTGCTGATGCGTATATTCATCCTCCGCCTTGTCGGTATGGAACAGGCTGAACATGTCCTTGTTCTGCGACATCAGCAGCACCATCGGCGTCAGCGTGTGCTCAATCTCCTTGGGATCGAGATGGCCGACCTCCCGCACCCGCTCGAACATCTCCTTCGGGAACTGTACGGCCTGGGTCATTAGCACGGCCGACTCCCCGTCCTG
>NZ_JAGXJW010000432.1 GCF_019091135.1 Cohnella sp. GbtcB17
ATGGGGCCGACCCAGACGGAGGTGCGGGCCAGCGTGCTGCAGAGCCGGTACGGCTTGACGGTGACGTACGGCCCGCCGTCCGTTATTTAAAAAGAGACGCCGGCCGGCGACGGCGAGGGCTATGTCGCCTACTTGGCGCCGAAGCCGGGCTGGGCGATCCTTCGCTTCCTCATCGAGCCGCTTCCCCGCGGCAGCGGGCTCGCCTATGAATCGTAGGAGCGCGGCGAGCGTCTGGCGGAC
>NZ_JAGXJW010000044.1 GCF_019091135.1 Cohnella sp. GbtcB17
AGCGGATCGGCCGGGTGCACCGTCTCGGGCAGACCGAGGACGTGAAGATTTACAACCTTTGCACGTACGGAACGATCGAAGAGCATATCGTTCACCTGCTGCACGAGAAAATCAATATGTTCGAATCGGTCATCGGCGAGCTCGACGAAATCGTGGAGCGCATGGAGCGCGAAGAATCGCTCGAGAAGCGGCTCGCCAAAATGCTGCTGGACGCGAAGGACGAAGGCGAGCTGCGCAGCCGCATCGACGGCCTCGGCGACTCGCTGCTTCGGACCAAGGCGCAGGTGGAAAAGGAGGTATAGCGCATGAAGGCCAGACAGGTCGAAAAATTCGTCATGTCCTATCTCGAAGCGACGGGCTGCGACATCATCGAAAAAACGAAAGGCGGCGTCACGGTCAGGCTGTCTCCGGAGGCGGACAAGCGATTGACGAACCGCCCCTACTATTGGGGCTTCGTGGAACGCACCGGCACGCCTCCGGAGACACTAACGTTCTCCTGGCAGTTCGGGCGCGACGACGACGATGCCGCGGACCTTGAAGAGGCGCCGACCGCCGCCGAGCAGCAAGGGACGCCGGACGCCGCTCCGGGACTTTCTCCCCTGGGCTTCAACATCGCCCCCGTGCGCGTGCTGCGCGAGGACCTGTACTTCGGATCGGGGCGGCTCGCTCAGATCTTCGGCGCGGTAAGGGACGGCGGGCGCTGCGTCGCCATGTTCGAGGAGCCGCCGCGCGGGCGGGCGGACCGGCTCGGCTCGAACCCGTACACGGCATGGCTCGGCGTCAACTTCAAGGTGGACTACGAATGCGACATGAAGCGTGAGGAAATGTACGGCTGGGGCATCTCTCTGGCCACCGGCTACATTGACGAGCGGTTTCTGGACGGGCTGCGCGGTCGGAAGCTGACGCCGAAGCTTCCCTCCAACGTACATCTGCTGCCGAACGGGCTGTCGCTCAAGAAGGCGATGAACCAGCTCGAGCAGGCGCTCGAGCGCAAGCTGAGGTCGGGCGACTTCGTCTGGGCGGCCGAGGCCGAGGACCGGCGTCAGGACGAGCTGCGGCGCATTCGCTCCTACTACGATCCGATGATCGGACGGGCGACGACCGACGAAGAAAAGGAGACGCTGTCGCAGCGGCTCGCCCAACGTGAGTCCGAGATCGACTGGCAGTACCGGCCGAGAGTGACGTTATCCGTCATGAACTGCGGGCTCTTCCATCTGCCGGGCATTCATTAGCGCTCTTTAGCCCCGTTGCGACAAAAATAGAAGCCTTGCAAGACGAGCCGCCGGACAGCATCCGGCACCATCGGCGGCGCGGCTTCGGTACAATGTACGGACAAGCCCGAACAATCCAACGACCAAAGGTGATTACGATGCAAAAAGCCAACCGGTTTGCCGCCGGCCGAACGCTGCTGCTCGTCCTTCTGCTCTCCGCCTTAAGCGCCATGCAAGCAGCCCGCTCCGCCGCCGCGCCAATGCCGGATTCCGCCGATCCGGCTCGATGCGCCGCCGCCATCGTGGCGCAGCTGTCCGCGCAGCCTGGCTTTGCACTATGGAAGACGGGCTCGCCTCGCGTCGAGGCGCTCGGTCCCGGCACCCACGGCTGGCTCGCGACCGTCGTCGGCCCGAAGGGCGCCCCGCTCGGTTATGCCGTCGTTTACGCCGCTGAAGACGGCTCCTGCAGGCTGGGCGAATACGGCCTCGGTCCCAAGCCGCTGTTCGATACGGCGACGCTTCGCATGGCGCTGGCGGCAGGCGGCTACATCCCGAGCGCGGGCTCGAACGCTTTTCGCACGATCAAGCATTATATTCACCCGTTCGCCGCGGCCTGGGAGGTGAAGCTCGCGAAGGAGACGCTCTGGCTGGACGCAAAATCGGCCGAGCTGCTGCCTGTCAACGACGAAGCGCAGTGGATGGCGGCCGCGGCAAGCGAACCATATATGCCCGAGGACTCGCTTCCAGGCAAGCCCGGCGAACTTCGCCTGCCGGACAACGCCGCCGACACGTTCGATCCTTACGAGCGGCTGTCATGGCTGCTGGGCGACAAGCCGTTCGCCCCCCAGCCGGATCGGTTGATCGCCCGCATCAAGGCGAACGATCGCCTGGTATATGTCGCCCAGCCGCTCGGCGACAAGATGCTGTACGCGCAGTCCGTCGTCGGCTACCAGCGCTGGCAAAGCGGCCGCCTCGATCTTGCGCTCGACATGAACGGCTGGCGCTTTATTCCGCTCGACGCGCTCGCGAAGACTGGCAACGGCCTTTTTTATTGCTAATTCGACCGGTTATGCAAAAAAGAGCCCGCGGCGCCCGTGGTCGTCAGACCCGAGCCGCAGGCTCTTCTTCTTTTTTGCGTCCGGCCCACCAGATACGAATGCCGAGCGGCAGCAGCTGGCCGAACCAGCGGATCGCCCAGGGCTCGCGCTTTTTTTTGCGCCGCTCGCGGCGTTCGTCCGCAGGCAGGTTCATATAGGCGACCGACCGTTCAGCCACGTACTTCAAATAATCCGTCGTATCGCTCATCGGGCTTACCTCCCTCGCGATGCTTGATGAGGTCAGTTTGCCCGTCTGCGTACGCTTTTATCCCTCCGCCTCGTTCAAAGCGGCCAGATCGGACGCGTTCAGCGCCCGGATTCGCACAGCGGACGTTTTAAAGTCCGGCATTTTGCAAAAGGGATCGAGCAGCGGGTTGGTGGCGTTGTTGACGTTTTGCACGCCGCCCCAGTGCATCGGGACGAACACGGTGTCCTCCCGGATGTCGGCCGTCAGCCGGCTGCGCACGATCATGCTGCCTCTTCGCGACGCGACCCGCACGAGCTCGCCGTCTCCGATGCGGTAGCGCTCGGCCGTGCGCGGATGGATCTCTATGACGTTCTCGAGCTCCCTGGCGAGCAGCGTCGGGCTGCGCCGCGTCTGGACCCCGGTTAAATAGTGGGACAGCATCCGGCCGTTGGTCATAACGAGCGGGTACGCTTCGTCCTCCGTTTCCCCCGGCACGTCATGTACTGCCTTCGCGAATGCGGCTTTGCCGTCCGGATGCGCGAATTTCCGCTCGAACAGCCGCGCCGTGCCCGGTCCCTCCGGATCGGAGCAAGGCCAGTAGACGCCGCCCTCTTTCCTGATACGCTCGTAAGTGATGCCGTAATAGTCCGCGGCGCCGCCCTTGCTCGCAAGTCGGAGCTCCTCGAAGATCTGCTCCGCCGTCGAGTAAGGGAAGTACGCGTCTTTGCCCAGCCGTGCCGCAAGGTCGGAAAGAATGCGCCAATCGTGGCGGGCTTCCCCGGGCGCCGGACGGTCGCCGCCCCGCAGCAGCACGCGGCCCTCGAGATTCGTGAGCGTGCCTTCATTTTCCATAAACGCGGTCGCGGGCAGAACGAGATCGGCCATGAGCGCCGTCTCCGAGAGGAACAGATCCGCCACGACGAGAAAATCGAGGCGACGCAAGCCTTCTGCCACGAAGTCCGCGTTCGGGTTCGAAACGACGGGATTGGAGGACATGACGAGCAGCGCGCGGATGTCCCGTTTGTGGACGAACTCCATCATTTCGTAGGCGGAGACGCCCTTGCCCGGCAGATCGGCCGGGTCGACGCCCCATACGCTCGCGACGTAGGCGCGGTCTTCCGGGTTTTCGATGAGCCGATAGCCGGGGAGCTGATCCGCCTTTTGCCCGTGCTCCCTGCCTCCCTGACCGTTACCTTGTCCGGTGACGGCGCCGTATCCGCAGCCGGGCTTGCCGATCTTGCCGGTAGCGAGGATCAGGTTCAGGAACGCCCGCACGGCCATGTGGCCGTCGCGATGCTGCTCGACGCCGCGCGCGGTGAAGATCATGCCGGTGGCCGCCTTCCCGAAAGCGCGGGCCGCCTGCCTGATGTCTTCCTCGTCGACGCCGGTCAGCGACGCGATATCGGCCAGGTCGAGCGACGAGACGTAGGACAAGACGTCCTCGAAGCCGCTCGTACGCGAGGCGATGAACGGTGCATTCGTCAGCTTTTCTTCGACGATGACTTTGAGCAGGCCGTTCGCGAGCGCCAGGTCCGTGCCGGGCTTCACTTTCAGATGAATGTCGGCCATCTCGGCCGTCTTCGTCTTCCTGGGGTCGATGACGATGATGCGGGCGCCGTTCTCTTTGGCCTTCGTAAAGTACGGCATCAGCGTCGGCTGGCATTCCGCGATGTTCGTACCGGCCAACACGATGCACTCGGTCTGCGTCACTTCGGACAGCGGATTGGTCAGCCCCCGGTCGAGACCGAACGTTTTGACGCCTGCCGACGCCGCTGCCGACATGCAAAATCGGCCGTTGTAATCGATGTACCTCGTCCCGAGCGCCACGCGCGCGAACTTGCCGAGCACATACGCGGACTCGTTGGTGAGCGAGCCGCCGCCGTAGAGGCCGACGGCGTCCGCGCCACGCTCCGCCTGGATGGCGGAAAAGCGATCCGCCACGATGTTCAGCGCCTCCTCCCAGGAAATCTCTCTGAAGGCGCCGTCTGTCTTGAGCAGCGGCATCAGCAGCCGTTCACGGCTCAGCGCGTGCTGATACGCATTGATGCCTTTGACGCATAGCCGTCCTTCGGACGCGGCGTTGGGTAGCCCTTCGATCTTGTACGTCGGCCGCCGGTCCGTATGCCGCTCCTCGATGACTCGCATCTTGCACTGAACGCTGCAGAACGGGCACTGCGTATCGAAGCTTGCCTGATTTGCCTGGCTTGATTGTTTTGCTTGGCTTGCCTGGTTTGTCTGCGCGGCCTGCATGGGCTAATCCTCCTTATGCGAGGCCGGCGCTTTCGCCGGCCGCTCTCCTTCTTGCTTACTTGCTTCAAACGCGGGTCAATTCGCGCCAACCGCGATGCTTTCCGCCAGCAGCGCTTCGCGGGCTTCGGCGTCGAGCAGCCGCTCGCGCGCGGCGGTCAGTCCGATCCGCTCCAACCATCGCCAGACCGGCTCGCCGTAGTCCGCCTCCGCCCGGTACCACCTGAGCAGCGCTTCGGCCATCTCGAGCGCCGTATCCGCCGACGGCTCCACGGCGATGAGCTGCGCTTGCTTGACCGGCCGCTCCGCATGGCCCCCCGCGTACAACTCCCAGCCTGCCGGCGCCCGGTTGAGACCGACATCTCGGACGAGCAGGCCGACCGGTTCGGCGGCCGAGCCCGCGACGGCAACGTGCACCCGGCTTGGCAGCGCGGCATCCGCGAGCCTGCGGCGCAGCGATTCGCCCATGCCCGCGGACAACCCCGCCATGGACTCGCTGCGATCAAGCGTCACCGTCCCGACATGAACGATCAGTCGGCCTTCATCCACGGCTGCGCCGTACGAGCCGGTATAATATCGCAGCGCGCGCCTGCAGACGACGCAGCCGTCAGCCGTCCGCCATTCCAATGCGGCCATCGCCTCCGCAGGCGCGTGCAAGCCCTTCTCCGCGAGCGCGCGTCGAAGCGCGCGATGCCCAAGCGGCGTGCAGTCGCATACCGCAGGGTCGGGCGGCGCGGCCGAGGCGGCGCCGGCCAGCGCCGCGCGCAGGATCGCCTCGACCATGCCGCTGCAGCCCCCGCAGGAGCTCGACGCCTTCGTCCGCTCCCGGACGAGCGCAAGGGTATCCGAGCCGTCCTCCGTCACCGAGCGGACGATCGCGCCTTTGCATACGCCGTTGCAGCCGCACACCGTATCCGCGTCCGCCATCGCCGCGGCAGCCGCGTCGCTTGTGCCGCCGGCTTGCGCCCCGCTCGCCGGCGTTCGCGCCAGCGCCTCGACCTTCGAGCGCCGCTTCAAATGGCCGAGGAGTGTCTGCCCTTCGTCCGTATCCCCATACAGGACGACGCCCGCGATACGCCCGTTTTCCGCGGTGACCCGTTTGTACGTCCCCCGCAAGCCATCGTAAGCCTGCAGCACCGTGTTTGCTTCTCCATCGCGCACGACGCCGGCCGAGAACACGTTAATGCCCGATACTTTTAACTGCGCATAGGGCATGCTCCCGACATAAGGCTCGGTCTCAAGGCCGCAGACGACACGCGCCAGCACCTTGCCCTGCTCGTAGAGCGGCGCCACGAGCCCATACGCGATGCCTCTGTGCTCCGCACATTCGCCGACCGCGTAGACGTCCGGCACGTTCGTTTCCATATAATCGTTCACGATCATCGCCCGATTCGTCTCGATGCCGCTCGCCTTCGCGAATGCGACGTTCGGACTGATGCCGACCGACAGGACGATGAGATCGGCTTCAAGCTTCGTGCCGTCGGCGAACAGCAGACCTTCCGCACGCTTGCGTCCGAAAATCCGCGTCGTCGTCTTGCCCAACCTGAATCGCATGCCTTGTTGTTCCAGTGCGGCACGAAGCAATTCGGCCGACATGCGGTCGAGCTGGCGGTTCATCAGAAAGGGCGAGTTGTGGACGACTTCAACCTCCATGCCCAAATTGAGCAGCCCCCTGGCCGCCTCCAGACCGAGCAGCCCCCCGCCTATAACCGCAGCCTTGCGGTATTTGGCGGCGGCCTCCATGATCTGCCGGCAATCGTCGATCGTCCGAAATGCCAGCACGCCGGGCTTGCCGGCGCCGGGAAGCGGCGGCACGAAGGCGGACGAGCCGGTCGCAAGAATGAGCTTGTCGTATTCGTAGCGCTGCCCCGAATCGGTCTCCACGCTTCGTTCGCTTGCGCGTACGCGTACGACCGATTGTCCCGTGAGCAGCCGGATGCCCCGCTCCGCATACCAGGCCCAATCGTTCAGAATGATGTCCTGAAGCGACGTCCCCCCTTGCAGCACCTTGGAGAGCAGAATGCGATTGTAGTTCGGCGTCGGCTCCTTGCCGATGACGGTGACGTCGAAGGCATACGGCGCCAACGCGAGAATCTCTTCGAGGCATCGAATGCCGGCCATGCCGTTGCCGACCAGTACGAGCTTGGGCTTGGTCATGGATACTCTCCTTCCTGCGCCGCGGCACATTCCCGAAAAAGTGCGCAAAAAACCCGTCCCCTCCATCAGGGGCGGGCTGCGTCGCCGTTTTCGGGCACGTCGTTGTGCCTCGGATTCTCCAATAAGCATAGGTGCTGATCGTTTTCATGTCAATAATCATTACTTAATATTATATATATTCTCTAAATGGTGTAAGGATAACGGCCATTTTTATTATTATGTTATATATCTTGACATGTCTTTTGCAGCCCCTGTATAATCCAAATTGGCTCACAATGACGTGACCGAAAGCATCCGATCGCCCGGTACAACGACGTACCGCGCACTGGGGTGTCACTTTCGCCATGGTCAAGGTGCGTCTTTTTGATTTTCCGACCTCCGCCATGGCGCGTGACGACACCCAAGCCATATGTGACCTTGTATATCATGGGAGGCGGATTCGAATGGAAATCGTAAGAGACAAAGGATTTTGGAAGAGCGGGCACAAACCTTCCTTATTCAGCGCGTTTTTGTATTTCGACATGAGCTTCATGGTATGGGTATTGATCGGACCGCTCGCGGTCATCATGATGAACGACTATCCGATGACGCCGATTCAAAAGGCGAACCTGGTGGCGCTGCCCGTCCTCGGCGGTTCCTTGCTCCGGCTCGTATTCGGATTTATGACGGACTATATCGGTCCCAAGCGCACGGGGCAGTTCGGCCTGCTCGCGACGATGGTGCCGCTCGTATGGGGATGGCAATTCGTTGATTCGCTTAACCATCTCTATATCGTAGCGTTGCTGCTCGGCTTCGCGGGCGCCTCCTTCGCCGCCGCACTGCCGCTCGCAAGCCGCTGGTATCCGCCTCAATATCAAGGCCTCGCAATGGGCATCGCGGGAGCGGGCAACAGCGGTACGGTATTTTCGACGCTGTTCGCCAACCGGCTGGCCACGCACTTCGGCGGCTGGGAGACCGTATTCGGGCTTGCGCTCATCCCGATCGGGCTCGTGTTCATCATTTTCACCGTATTCGCCAAAGAAAGCCCGACGCAGCCCGCGCCGAAAAAGCTGTCCCAATACGCGACCGTGCTAAAAAAACGCGATACGTGGCTGTTCTGTCTGATGTACGGCGTGACGTTCGGCGGCTTCGTCGGCCTGACCAACTACCTGACCATTTTCTTTAACGCCCAATACGGCCTGTCCGCGGTCCGTGCGGCCGACTTCACGACGGTCTGCGTCATCGCGGGCAGCTTTTTCCGCCCGGTAGGCGGATACTTGTCCGACAAAATCGGCGGCATCCGCATGCTGATCGTTCTGTATGCCGCCGCGGGTCTGCTGTTCCTCACGATCTCCTCGCTGCCGCCGCTGGCCGTCGTCATCCCGCTCCTGTTCCTCGCGATGATGAGTCTGGGTACGGGCAACGGCGCCGTGTTCCAACTGACCCCGCAGCGCTCCGGCGCCGACATCGGGCTGTTGACCGGCATCGTCGGCGCGGCCGGCGGCTTCGGCGGCTACCTGCTGCCGCTGCTGCTGGGCAGCCTGTACGGCAAGACCGGCTCCTATACGCCCGGTTTTATAACGATGGCCTGCATCGCGCTCGCCGCGCTCGTCTCGCTGTCGATCGTGCAGGGCGTCTGGAAGCGCACCTGGCTGAGCCCTGACGGCAGAGCCAAGCTTGAAGCCGAAGCGTGAGACTTCACCCACTCCGCTCCGATGAATGAGATCGCCCCTTCCGAGCCACGCTAACGGCATAATCTTCGCCCCGGGCCGGAAGGAGACGACGATCGAATGTCATCCTATTTTACACGCCGCATTTGCGCAGCATTAGTATGCCTTATGGCAGCTCATGGCCCGCTCCCGCTTCCCTCCGCAGATGCCGAGGCTGCGGACGCGGGCCTTGCGCTGCCGTTCGCAGGCAGTCCCGCCGCCAGGCATACGCTGCCCGTCGCCGACGTACTGATCGACGCGGGACACGGCGGCATCGACGGCGGCACCCATGTCGGGAACATTCTGGAGAAGGACATCAACCTGGCCATCTCCCGCAAGCTTTATCTCATCCTGAGAAGCCGGGGCATGCATGCCGTGTTGAACCGCACGGGCGATTATGCGCTGAGCGACGACAACCGCTGGCTTCGATCCTCCCGCCATCAGCGCGACCTGTCGCAGCGCAAAGGGCTTGCCCGCGACATCGGCGCCGGCGTGTTCATCAGCGTTCACGTCAACTGGTCCAAGCGCAAGTCGGTTCGCGGGCCGGTCGTCCTCCACCGGCTCGATGCGGGAAGCGCGCTGCTCGCCTCGTTCATTCAGGAACGACTGAACAAGCAGCAGCATACGAACGTTCCGCCGCTCGCGGGCGACCAGTTTTACGTGCTCAAAAAAGCCGGTCCCCCGAGCGTCATCGTGGAGACCGGCTTCATCAGCAACCCTGGCGACCTGAACATGCTCACGAATTCGGCCGGCCAGACCGCTATCGCCACCGCGATCGCCGACGGCATCGCAGCCTATCGGCTCGTAGGGCTGTCTTCCCGCAGCTTGGATCCCGGCGCAAGTTCGGCTGACGCCGAGCCTGGAAGCTCCGCCCCCGGCAACGAATAAGGCGCGGACGGCGGGAGAAGCTCGCTCAGCTTGACGAATCTGACCGACGCCCGGCGCAAGCCGGGAATCGCCGCCGCAAGCTGGCCGGACGTGATCAACCCCGGCGGCCCCACATGGCCGATGACGACCGTGCGGTCTTGCTTTTGCACGCGCGCCTTAAGCAGCAATACTTGTCCGCCGACATGCCTGTCCGTGTAAACGTCGTCGAGAAACAAATCGTTCTGCAGCAGAGGCACGCCCATCTCGCGCGCCAGCTTTGGCACGACGGATTTGTACGACGTTCGACTGTCGAGAAAGAACAATCCGTGCTCCTTGCAAACCTGCAGCACGATGCGCATGACACGTTCGTCCGCCGTCGCGCGCGAGCCCATATGGTTGTTCATGCCGACCGCATGCGGCACGTCCGCGATCGCGGCCTCGGTGCGAAGGCGAATCTCCTCATCGGACAAGCCGGTCAAGATCGCCCGCGGCCCCAGCCAGCTCGGCTTGCCCTTGACCGGCTCCATCGGCAAATGCACGATCACCTCTTTTCCCGCGGCGTACGCCGCCTCCGCGTCCGCCTGCGAGGTCGGCAGGAACGGCATGACCGCAGCGGTGATCGGAATCAGCAGCCGCAGCATTTCGGCCGTTCCCTTCATCCGGTTGCCGAAGTCGTCGATGACGACCGCAACCGTATGTTCCTTGAGCGCGACCTGCTCGGCCGGGACGCCCGCGTTCGCCGCCGACGGCGCGGGCCACGCATTCAAGGCGAACAGCGCAGCCGCACCCACCGCCGCCAGCCGAATGCCGTTCCTTTTCAGCAGAAGCTTTTTCCATCGCCATCCTTTTTTCATTCCGCATCCCTGCCCTTCTTCGTTCCAAACGTTCGCTCGGCTGTCTCATTTTGCGTGGAAATTACAGCCATTATGCGCGGAAGAATAAGAAAAGTCGGGCCGCATCCTTTATAATGGACAATGATCCGTAAAAAAGGGGCTGCCAGTCATCGAAAAGCTAAAAGCAAAAATCCGCCGGGAAGGCCGCGTCCTCGGGCCAGACGTGCTCAAGGTCGACGCCTTCCTGAATCACCAGGTCGATCCGGTGCTGATGGCCGACATCGGCGAGACATTCGTCTCTTTGTTCAAGGACGCCGGCGTCACCAAGGTGCTCACGCTCGAATCGTGCGGCATCGCGCCGGCGCTTATGACCGCTCTGGGCCTGCGCGTGCCGCTCGTCTTCGCCAAGAAGCGCAAATCGCTCACGCTCCAGGACGACCTGTGGACCGAGCGATCCTACTCCTTCACGAAGCAGGAGGAGAGCGAGGTTTCCGTCTCCAAGCAGTTCCTCTCGCCCTCTGACGTCGTGCTGATCGTCGACGACTTCCTCGCGAATGGACAAGCCGCGCAGGCGATGGCAGGCATCGTGCTCAAAGCCGGCGCTTCCGTAGCGGGCATCGGCATCGTCATCGAGAAGGCATTCCAGCCGGGAAGACAGCTGCTCCTCGACGCCGGCTTCCGCGTCGAATCGCTGGCCCGTATCGCGCGAATGTCCGAGGAAGGCATCGAATTCGAGGAATAAATCGCCCGCTAGGCGGATGAACAGTCCAACAGGGCGTCCGACCCGTATACTGTACGACATCCCAAGCGAAGGAGTTGGCAGATATGTCGGATTGCCCGAAATGCGTTAGCAAGACCGTATACGATCCGCCGCAAACGGTATACGAGGACTACTACCATCCCCAGCACGTCGAAGTCGTGCAGACGGTCGAGGTCGTCCGGCGCCACCACTGCGTGCCCGTCTACCATCACGTCACCGTATGCACGACGAAGGACGTATACTCCGACGACTTCGAAGGCGGCTTCCGCGGCGCAGCCCGTTCGGCAGGCGCAACTCGCCGCCGGTAATCCTGAAGGCCTGAAATGCCAAAAGGGACGAAGCAGAAGGCTCTGCTTCGTCCCTTTTTGGCATTAGCGCGCACCGCCGATTGGTGCTCGCACGCTGCCGGCGGTGACGCTTAGCGGCATGCAGTGCCGCTATTGGTGCTCGCATGCTGCCGGCGAGGCGCTTAGCGGCACGCAGTGCCGCTATTGGTGCTCGCGTGCGATGGGCGAGGCGCTTAGCGGCATGCAGTGCCGCTATTGGTGTTCGCGTGCGATGGGCGAGGCGCTTAGCGGCATGCAGTGCCGCTATTGGCGCTCGCGTGCGATGGGTGAGGCGCTTAGCGGCAATCAGTGCCGCTATTGGTACTGGCGTGCTAGGGCGGAGGCGCTTAGCGGCACTGCGTGCCGCTATTGACGCTCGCATGCGATGGGCGAGGCGCTACGCGAACCTGTAGAGTAACTTTTGCCCTTCCAGCAACCGTTAAACCGTACCACGTACCTATAAAGTAACTTTTTACCCCTACAGCACCATTTATTCGGTTCCGTGAGATTGTAGAGTAACTCTTTTCCCTTCTAGCACCACTTATACCGATTGGCGAATCTGTAAAGTAACTTTTTACCCTCCCAACATCCTTTAAACCTTACCACGTGCCCGTAAAGTAACTTTTTACCCCTACAGCACCATTTATTCCGTACCTTGAGGTTGTAGAGTAACTTTTTTACATTCCGTGCTTCAATGATCGCAGCCGCTTCCACGGCAGCCGAAGTCACAGATGCGCTAAAATGTTCACGAGTCTGCCGAACGGGTCCCACACGTAGAAGCGCCGTACGCCCCAAGGCTCGTCTGCTGGTCCGTATTCGATGGGAAATCCAGCTTCCTGCATGCGCGCGAGAGCATCGTCGATATCGTCGACTTCGATGGACAAGTCCGGCACGGGTGTGCCGGAGCCGCCCTCCGTCGCGACGCTGATCTGCGCCTGCATGTCGGCATCCGACCCGTACGTGGCGATCCAGCCGTGATCCATCAGGACGTCGAGGCCGAGCGCTTCCCCGTAGAACCGCTTGGCCGCCGCCAGATCGGGCGCCGCCACGTTCGCCACGATTCGTTTGACTTTCATCCTTTGCCCCCAACCGCGCGCTTAAATTGCGCGCTTCTTCCTTTTCACGGACTTCCCCGCCAGTCCGACCGGTCAAGCCGATGATCGCCGCTTCCGGTCTTAAACGGCCGCCCGGCCGCTGCTCGTCACACGCCGCGAAGCCATGCCGCAGCCGCTTCGACCTCGGTCCGCGACAGCTGATGCCCGCCGTTCTCCCAATGCGTCTCGACCGCCGCGCCGGCAGCGCCAAGCGCCGCCGCGAGCTCTTCGCTCTCGGCCATCGTGCAGAGCGGATCGTTGCGTCCCGCCCCGATGAACACCGGCACGCCCGTCAGATCGGGCAGCGCGATGCCGCGGCGCGGCACCATCGGATGGAACAGCACGGCCCCTTTGAGCGCATCCTGGTGATGATAGAGCAGGCTGGCCGCGATATTGGCGCCGTTCGAATAACCGACGGCCACGACATTATGCCTGTCGAAGGCGTATTTGTCCGCGCTCTCGTCGACGAAGGCGTTCAGCTCGGCCGTCCTCGCGATCAGGTCCGCCTCGTCGAATACGCCTTCGGCGATGCGCCGGAAAAAGCGGGCCATGCCGCGCTCGGATACGTTGCCTCTGACGCCAAGCAGCGCGGCTTCGGGGCTCAGCATGCGGCCGACGCCCATCAGGTCGCGCTCCGAGCCGCCGGTGCCGTGGAGCAGCAGCAGCGTAGGCGCGTTCGGGCTCTTGCCCGGTTCGAAAATATGGATCATAGACATGGAATTCTCCTCCTTTTAATCATGCGGGTCGGTGCCTCAGATCGGCTTCAAGCCGGCCTTGATGCGTTCGCGGTGCGGTTCGAGGAACGGCGGCAGCGCGAGCCGCTCGCCGAGCCGGTCCAGCGGCTCGTCGGTGTCGAAGCCCGGACCGTCCGTCGCCAGCTCGAACAAGATGCCGTTCGGTTCCCGGAAGTAAAGCGATTTGAAATAGAAGCGGTCGACGAAGCCCGAGTTGACGAGACCCGCAGACGAGATCTTCCCGATCCAGGCGCGCAGCTCGGCTTCGTCTTCCACGCGGAAGGCTACGTGATGCACGGCGCCGATGCCCTGGCGTTCCTGCTTCAGATCGTTGCGCTCCTCCAAATGGACTTCCGAGCCGCTGCCGCCCTCCCCGGTCTCGAAAACGACGATGTCGGGCTGGCCTGCGATGTCCGAAGCATACTGTCCCTTCTGTCTATAACCCATCAGCTCCGTCAATACCCGCTCGGTAGGCGCCGCGCGGAGGACCGTGAGCTGGACCGGACCGAGACCGACGATGCCGAATTCGGTGGGCACCTCGCTTTTGCCCCATGCCACCCCGCCGGCGACGCCGGTATCGCGCTCGTCGGACACCAGAATGAGACGCTGTCCCTCGGGGTCGCGGAAGGCCAGTGTAAGCCGTCCGCCGCGCTCGATGATCTCATCATGCTCGACGTCGTGCTGCACGAAGCGATGCTGCCAGTATGTCAGCGCCTCGTCGCTCGGCACGCGCAGCGACACGGAAGAGATGCTGCTCGTGCCCGGTCGGCTCCGCCACGCGGTCGGAAATTCGAAAAACGTCAGCTCCGTGCCCGGATTGCCCCGCTCATCCCCGTAAAACAGGTGATAAACCGACGTATCGTCCTGATTCACCGTCTTTTTGACCAGCCGCATTCCGAGCGTCTTCGTATAAAAGTCGACGTTGCCGGCAGCCGTGCCCGTGATCGCCGATACGTGATGAATGCCTTTGAGCTTGAGCGACATCGCAATCAACCCCTTTGAATTTTTTTTAATACCCACATCCCCGCATGACTTGCAATGCAATCCGCCGAGGCTAGTCCGCTCCGCCCTTGCCGAGCAGCTTCAGCAGCCGAATCGCTTCCTGCTGTTCTTCGCCGGTCAGCACGTCCATCATGCCCTGTATTTTGCTCGCGTGCTTGGGAAAAATGTCGTCGAACAGCGCCGTCCCTTTTTCCGTCAGCTCCGCGAACACGACCCGGCGATCTTCCCGGCTGAGCACCCTCCGTATCAGCTCTTTGTCCTCCAGCTTGTCGATGTTGTACGTCATCGTCCCGCTCGTCAGCAGCATCTTGCCCGCGATCTGCTGAATCGGCGTCCTTCCTTTGGCGTACAGCACCTCCATAATGCCGAACTCGGACGGGCTGAGCCCTTGCTCGCGCATGTCCCGCACCGCCCGATCCATCAGACTTCGATACGCCTTCGACAGCACGACGAACAGCTTCAGCGATATATTTTGATCCGAGCCGTTAGGGTTCGACATTCTCGATCACTCCGATTCGATTTATCTCAATGTCATTTATCTTAAATTAAAGATATCATGTTGAATGAACGTTGTCAACCTTGCGCAGTCCTTCCATAAATATGGCATACATTGATTCAGACAAGCATATCTGGTAGTATATAAAAGAATAAATAACGCCGAAATTCAAATAACCCCTCCCCGTCCGGGAAGAGGCAGAGGCTGCGTCAAGCGCCAACTTGACGACCTCGTTATTCGATGCTCGGCCCGCGAGAGCGAGGTGAACAACATGGCAAAGGACGTTCGCTGCGAAGTCAATTTCTGCCGCTACTGGGCGGAAGAAAATCACTGCAAAGCGGAAAGCATCTTCGTCACGATGCACAGTCGCAAGGAGCCTTCCAAGTCCGAAGAGACGGACTGCGGTACTTTCGAAGTAAAGTAAGCCAATAAATTCGTTTGAGGAGAAGGAACTTCGCCGGTTCCTTCTTTTCTTTTTGAATTATAACAGGGCTGATAATGATTATCAAGCTTAATTAGCGCATTTGGTCGAAGGTTTCACAGCATCTCCAATATAAGTCCGGCCGTCTCCTCGATCGCCCGCTCCGTCACGTCGATGACCGGACACTGGAGCCGGTCCATGATCTTGCTTGCGAACTCGATCTCCTGCCGAATCCGATCCGGCGACGCGTAGTGCGCCTGACTGGGCAGGCCGAGCGCCTTGAGCCGCTCCGAACGGATGCGCGTGAGCCGTTCGGGATCCATCGTCAGCCCGATCAGCAGGCGGTCCTTCCCTCTCATGAACAGCTCTTCCGGCGGCTTGACCTCGATCGTGAGCGGGTAGTTGGCCGTACGGATGCCTTTGTGCGCCAAATAAATGCTGAGCGGCGTCTTGGACGTCCGGGATACGCCGACGAGGACGACCTGCGCCTTGAGCAGACCGCGCGGGTCCTTGCCGTCGTCGTATTTGACGGCAAATTCGATCGCTTCGATCTTGCGAAAATAAGATTCGTCCATCTCGTGCAGCAAGCCGGGCTGATACTTCGGCGCGTCGTTAAACGTGTCAATGAACGCCTGCATCATCGGCCCCATGACGTCGACGGCGCGAACGCCGAGCCTGAGCGCCTCTTCGCGCATCGTATCGCGGAGCTCGGGCTGTACGAGCGTATAGGCGATGAGCACGCGCCCGCCGACCGCTTCCTTCAATATAGCCTTCACTTCGTCCTCGGTCTTGATATGTCCGAAGCGCCGAATGACCGCCTTGTCCGTCGCGAACTGGCGAAGCGTCGCCCGCGCGACCGCTTCGGCCGTATCCCCGAGTGCATCCGAGCACACGAATATCGTATGCTCCGCATGGTCAGACATCTCGTCTCCTCCATCCTAGCCTTCTTATGTAATCTCCGTCAGATCGACCAGCGCCTGCGTCATCGTCGTCTTGGACACTCTGCCCACTACTTCGAGGGGCGCCCGTCGGCCGGCGCCGTCGTCCCCGGCCGGCCGCACGACCGGCATCCCGCCGATCTGGTGGTGCAGCAGCTTCTTCGCGGCGTCCCAAAGCGTGTCCTCGGGCGTCACCGTGACGATTCTGGGGAAGCGGGTCATGACCATGCTCACCGGGATTGAGGCCGCATTCGGATTGCCCAGCGTCACCTTGAGCAGATCTTTGATGGTGACGAGCCCTGCGAGATGACCGTCGCCGTCCGTCACCGACAATATGCCGGTATTTTCCACGAACAGCGAGATGACCGCATCGTTCACGCTGGCCGTCTCTGCAATGACGACCGGCCTGCTCATCATATCCTTCACCTTCAGCGCGACCAGCCGGTCCCTGGCCCGTCCGTCGGGCGACAGCTGACGCCCCGGAAAATAACCGACCTTCGGCTTGGCGTCGATCAGCCCGAGCATGACCAGCACGGACAAGTCCGACCGGATCGTCGGACGGCTGATGCCAAGCGATTCGGCGATCTGATCGCCCGTGATCGGCGCATGGCTCCGCACGCGCTCGACGATGGCAAGCTGTCTTGGCGTCAGTTCGATTGGTGCTCCCTCCCGGCAGTCCGAACTATTGCGATCGCTTCTTCAAAGCTTCTCCAATTGAAGCTTGGCCCTGCAGGCTTCCGTCAGGGCCGCTTCGGAGCGAAGCTACGAATAGTGTACAGGATTGATTAATAGGCCGCAATATTGGGCGAAAGAGACGATTCTGCGCTCCGCGAGGCCAAATCGAGCAGAAGCGGCTTGCTCGGCAGATGGTGGAGCGACCGGATATGCCGGATCGTCCGCGTCTTCGCCCGCATGACGATCGAATGCGTCTCCGCACGATCGCCGGGCAGGTACCTCACGCCGCCCATGAATTCGCCCGGCGTGACGCCGGTCGCAGCGAAGATGACATCCCCCGTGCCGACCATGTCGTCCATCGTCAGCACCTTCTCCGGGTCGGCCAGCCCCATCTCGAGGCAGCGGTCGTATTCGCGCTTGTCCGCCGGCATGAGACGGCCCTGAATCTCGCCTCCCAGGCAGCGCAGCGCGGCGGCGGCCAGCACGCCTTCGGGGGCGCCGCCCGAGCCGACGTACAGGTCGATGCCGGCTTCGGGAAACGACGGCGCAAGCGCACCGGCAACGTCCCCGTCGGACAAAAACTTGATTCGCACGCCCACGTCGCGCAGCGTCCGCACGATATGTGCATGCCGCTCTCGATCCAGTAGCATGACCGTCAATTCCCGCACAGGTTTGCCGAGCTGCTCCGCCGCCGTAAACAGCGTCTTCTCCAGCGGATCGGACAGGCTCACTTTGCCCGCGAGCTCGGGCCCGACGGCCAGCTTCTCCATATACATATCCGGCGCATGCAGCAGACTTCCTTTGCCGGCCACAGCGATGACCGACATTGCGTTGTTCAGCCCGCGGGCGACGATCTCGGTGCCTTCAAGCGGGTCGACGGCGACGTCGACCTCGGGCCCATGCGCGCTGCCGACGGCTTCGCCTATATAGAGCATCGGGGCTTCGTCCAACTCCCCTTCGCCGATCACGACCGTCCCTCTCACCGATACCGAATCGAACATCGCGCGCATGGCGGACGTGGCCGCGCCGTCTGCGTGATGCTTGTCCCCTCTACCCATCCACGGCGCGGACGCCAGCGCGGCCAGCTCCGTTACCCGTACGATCTCAAGTGCCAGCTCTCTCTCCATGTCTCCAGCCTCCGAATTTAATAGTGTGTATTTTTTATATATAATACACTCTAATAATTAAATAGTGCAACATAAATGATGGCGGCCTATCGTTATTATTCAAAAAAAAGAAAAGCGCAGCATGTGCGCTTTTCTTTGAATCCGAAACGATGATTCAGGTTCCCATGCCGTAATCCGGCGATCCATATACTTCGACTTCCACGTAATGCTGCGAGTTGTTGTTTTGATTCCCGTTCGCCCACAAACGGACGTATCTGGCGGTGGTCAGCGGGAAGTTCACCGTTTTGCCGGCCGCATTATCCGCGTACAGCGGGTCGGTCCCGTTGCCTTGTCCGGCCGTATTGTCGGCATCGTTGTTGAAGACGGTCGTCGTCCCCGATGCCGGGAACGTCGGATCGTTCGACAGCTGAATAATGACGTCATAATAGATCCGGTCAAAAGTGATAAAATGCCAGAGCTTCACCTGATCGATTCTGAATTTCTGTCCCAGATCGAGCTGAACCCATTGCGGACTGGCAGGCCCGCCCGATGGGCCGTCCTGATTGGCAAAGCCGTTGTCCATTTTGCCGTCCGTAACCCGGTTCGGATTCCCTAAAGCCGAACTAAATGTAATACGGGCGTCTTTGGCCAAAGGCGCCACGTTTTTGCGTCCCTGCAGCGGCGAGGTCGGCGTGACCGCCGGCACGCCCCATGCCTCGACTTCGGTGTAGTGCTGCGTGTCGTACTTCGTGCTTCCGTTTGACCAGAGGCGGATATACCGCGCATTCGTTTTCGCAAACGTGATGTTTTTGCCGTCCGCCGTCTCTGCGTACTCGCCGTCCGTCCCTGTCCCCTGCCCCGCCGAATTGTTGGCGTCGTTGTTGAAGACGGTCGTCTTGGTCGCAAAGGTCGAATCGTTGGACAGCTGCACGATGACGTCATGGTAGGTGCGGATGTCCGTCGCGGTATAATAATGCAGCAAACTGATCTTGTCGAGCTCGTAGCTGCGGCCCAGATCGATCTTGACCCATTGCGGCCCGGTATCGTCCATGTTGGAGTACGCCGTCTTGACCCCGTCCGTCAAACGTTCGGGGAAACCGAGCGCGCCGCTTGCGGTGATCGTCGTCTTGCCGGCCGCCTGGTTCTTGTAAACGCCGGGATTGTAAGCCGCCGTCTCGAACAGGCCGGTATCGTCCGCATAAGCATTGCCTGTCGCTCCCGCCGCTCTCCAGATTCGCACTCTGGCCGACGTGTTAGTCGCGCCTGTCGTAAACTCGACTTCCTTGCGAACGTATTGATTGGCCGTGCTCTGGGAGACGTCGATCGCGGTGCCGCCGTAGTTGAGCACGCCTACGTTGATGGCCTGACCGCCGGTGTCCGTATACACCCAAGCGACGAATTTGTAAGTCGTATTCGGCAAAAGGCCCGTAATCAGCTGTTCGACGCCGCCCCCGGCGCCCAGCTTCAACCGCGTTCGCACGCCGCGCTTGCGGAAGTCAGAGTTGGCGTAGGTGCCCTCGATGCTGCTGTCGGTCGTGGTTGCAGAGGAAGTCGTCCATGGCGTCCAGCCTTCCAGAAGCTTCTCGAAGCCGCTGTTGTATACCCGGTTCATATAAGGCGTCGCGACGGGCACGTACGACGTCGGCGCAAGCGCGGAAATGCCGGCCGTCCAGTCCGTGCCGCCGTACTCGTAAGCCCCCGCGTCGGGCGCGGCATCGACGTAACCGTCCGTGATGCCCGGAATAATCGCGCCCATATTAACGGCCGTCGAATCGATGTTCAGCCGGAAATTTTTGTTCGCGGCATTCGCGAAGTTGAGACCAGCATCCGTAATCGTGTTGAACCCTCGGACGACGTCCTCGGTCAGGGACACCGGATCGGTGAAGATGTTGTTGAATACGCGCGTGCCGTACAGCTCGCTCTTGTACGGGCTCAACATATCGCCGCCGTAGCCGATGCTGGCCGTCGGGTTGCCTACGACCGTGTTGTTGTAAATCAGCTTGTAGTTGCCCGGCGTATTCATCTGAATGCCGACGTCGTTGTTGTAAATAACGTTATGGTGCGCGACGACGTTTTCCGTGTAGTTGTCGAAATACAGTCCTACGCGCATATCGTTCGCCGTGCTGCCGTGAACGGCATCGTGAATCAGATTGTGGTGGATGTTGCTGTTGCCCAGATCCGTCCCCCATGCGTAGATCAAGGCACCGTCCCGGGACAGCCACATGCCGTTCGAGATATCGTTGTAGGAAATCTCGGCGATGCCGTTGTTCCAGTAGATGATGTAACGGCCCGAATTTTCCATTTTGTTGCTGCTGATAACGTTATTCGTTCCGCTTGTCAGCTTGAGCAGCGGATCGTAGGAGGCCATATAGCTGCCGTCGTGAATGTAGTTGTTGACGATCCTGTTATTGCTGCCGCTGATATTGATCAGCGTGCCGGTCGAATAAGCGATCGTGCTGTTCTTAATCTCGTTGTCGTTGCCTACGATCGCGATGCCGCCGTTCACTTGGTCGGGATTTGTCGTGTTCTGGGAGTAATTCGAGTAATAAACGTACTCAGCCTTCACGCCGTCCAGCAGGTTGTTGTTCGAGCCGTTCATCGTAATGTT
Source organism: Cohnella sp. GbtcB17 (assembly GCF_019091135.1). Taxonomy (GTDB): domain Bacteria; phylum Bacillota; class Bacilli; order Paenibacillales; family Paenibacillaceae; genus Cohnella. The sequence continues at coordinate 20,448 of NZ_JAGXJW010000044.1, forward strand.
GGCCGCGAATGTCTGAATGCCGGCCAGCTGAATAAAGTTTTTGCCGTTCAAGTTAAAGGCGGTCTTGCGCTTCTTGATCTCCACATTGGTCGGCGCTCCGCCGCCGGGCGCCCACAAATAAACCTTCTGAGCGGCGGTGTCGACGTACCACTCTTTAGGCGCGTCCAGCGCTGCGAGGATGCCGCTGAGGAAATAAGTGCTGCCGGCCTTGGGCTTCAGCGCATCGTAATAGCCCGTGATCGGCGCATAAGTAAATGCGCCGGTCGTGGCGTTGTAACTCGTCAATTGGCTGGTCATCGCTTGATAGGCGTTGCCGCCGCGAACCCAGATCTTGGCGCCGTTCCAATTCACGTTCGTCGAGACGAGCGCAGCATCGGTAATCGTATTCTCGTCGCCGCTGTCCGCCACGGCTACGCCATTCATCAGCCCGGGCAAGTCGTAGGCGCCAATGTTCGGCCACCGCGCCTCCCACAGCGGGGTCACAGTCGTACCGTTTTTAACGAACAACTGGTTTTCATTGGCGGGGAGCGTCCCGGTGAAATTCGCTACGTAAATATTGCCGCTGTGCACGCTCCACCCGCCAAGCGGCTCGGTGCCGCTGACGACGACCGTCGCGCCCGCGGCCGCCTCGTACCGGATCGGCGCGGTCGACGTGCCCGAGTTGGCAGGCGTCACCGTCTCCCTGTACGTTCCGGACTCGATGATGCACGTATCGCCTTCCGTCATGGCCGCCGCGCACTGGCTGATCGTCTTGAACGGCGTGGTCGTGCCGTTGCCCGTCAGACTGCCCGAAGCTGCCGATACATGATACGTCGTTGCGGCACTCGCGCCGGGCGGGGGGAGGAGCCCTGCCGCCAGCGACAAGACACAAGCCATGGCAAGCGTGCGGAACCCATTTAATCTTACCGACATCATACTGCCTCCTCTGGTATCCTTTTTTAACTACACCCAGAACATAGCAGGAACGCAAAGAAAGGAAAGTGCAAGATCTGCACTTTCCTCCACTGCGGCGACGCTCGCCGATTGCGATATTTGAATCTCGCCGTTGGACACTCGGTTGTGCACATATAGCCCAAGCCGACGCTCATACAATTGCAGCAGGACGGCAGTCCGGCAGTTAAAACGAGGAGCTGAAGCTTATGGAAAACGTCCCCCGCCGACAAGCGGGGCCCCTTAAAGTGCCCCAGCCCGTCCGCAAGGACGGCGCCGGCGGTCCCGACTTCGGACCCCGCGACGTGCTGAGAGATCTGGAAAATCCGGATATGCTCGTGCCGCCGGCCACCGACGCCGGTTTGCTCCCCAACATGAAATTTTCGTTTTCGGATACGCATATGCAGTTGAATCATGGCGGCTGGTCCCGGGAGATCACCGTGCGGGATCTGCCGATCGCAACGACGCTGGCCGGCGTCAACATGAGTCTTGTGCCCGGCGGCGTGCGCGAGCTTCATTGGCATCAGCAGTCCGAATGGGCGTACATGATCTGGGGCTGCGCCCGCATCACGTCGGTCGACGCGCAGGGCCGCAACTTCATTGCCGACGTGGAAAAGGGAGATCTGTGGTTTTTCCCGGCCGGACTGCCCCATTCGATCCAGGCGCTCGAGGAGGGCTGCGAGTTTCTGCTCGTCTTCGACGACGGCAATTTTTCCGATCTGAACACGCTGTCGATCTCGGACTGGTTCGCGCATACGCCGAAGGACGTGCTGGCGGCGAACTTCGGCGTGCCCGAATCCGCGTTCGACGGCCGGCCGGACAAACAGTTGTACATTTTCGAGGATCGCGTGCCCGGTCCCCTCGCATCCGAAGCCGTCGAGTCGCCCTACGGCGCCGTCCCGCTCTCCTTTAAGCACAAGCTGCTCGCGCAGGAGCCGCTTCGGACGCCGGGCGGCAGCGTGCGCATCGTCGATTCCACCAATTTCCCGATCTCGAAGACGATCGCCGCCGCGCTCGTTGAGATCGAGCCGGGCGCGATGCGGGAGATGCACTGGCATCCGAACAACGACGAATGGCAGTACTATCTCTCGGGTCAGGGCCGCATGACCGTCTTCGGCGGCAACGGTACCGCCCGGACCTTCGACGTCAGGGCGGGAGACGTGGGTTATGTTCCCTTTGCCTTCGGGCATTATGTGCAAAACACGGGCAGCGAGACGCTTTGGTTCCTCGAGATGTTCCGGAGCGACCGGTTCGCAGACGTCTCGCTGAACCAATGGATGGCGCTCACGCCGAGAGACCTGGTGCAGGCGAACCTGAACGCCTCGCCCGAGCTGCTGAACGCGCTGCGCAAGGTGAAGTGGCCGGTCGTCAAATATCCTTAATCCTTAGGGACGGCCGATATAGACGTCCCCGTCTACGATGCGGACGGGGAACACGGCGACCTGCCCGCGGTCCGGCGCCTGCACGGCGCCGTCCGCCAGGCCGATCCGCCAGTCGCAGATCGGATCGTACAGCACGTTCCCGGACACGATGCCGTCGACGATCGTGCCGCCGCGCGGACCGGGGCTCTTGTTTTCCAGCGCAAAGATGTCGCCTTCCGTCGTCTTGAACACGGCGATCTCCGATTCGCCAAGCCGCACGAGCTTGCCGATGCGCGCCGGAAACCGCTCGACGCTCCCTGCGAGGCGGTATCCCGCTGCCTCCAGTTGTTCTCTTGTCATCCTCGCATCCTCCTATTCCTTCCTGCCGCCGCCGGCCGGAATGGCTATCTCTCCGAACAATCGCTCGCGAAGATTCGGATTGTCGAGGATCTCCTGCCAAGGCTCCCTCACCCGCGCGAGCGCGGCTTCCATCCGCTCGGCCAGCGCCTTGCGCCCGGCCGCATCCTCCACGATAACCGTCTTGACCTTCTCGAGGCCGATCCGCTCGATCCAATCCGACGTGCGTTCCAAATACTTGCCCGTCTCCCGATAGTACTGCATGAACGCCGATACGATCTCGATCAGCTCTTCGTCGGTCTTCACCTTGCAGAGCAGTTCGGCCAGCCGGGCCTTGATGCCGCCGTTGCCGCCGACGTAAATCTCCCAGGCGCCTTCGTTGCCCACGATGCCGATGTCCTTTGTCGACGACTCGGCGCAGTTGCGCGGACAGCCGTTGACCGCCATCTTGAACTTGGCCGGCATGTCGAGCCGCTCGTACTTTTTCTCGAGCACGATGCCCATGCCCATCGAATCCTTCGTACCGAAGCGGCAGAACTGAGAGCCGACGCACGTTTTGACCGTGCGGAGCGCCTTGGCGTACGCATAGCCCGAAGGCATGCCGAGGTCCGACCAGATCGCGGGCAGATCCTCGCGCTTCACGCCGAGCAGGTCGAGCCGCTGGCCGCCCGTCACCTTGACGAGCTTCACTTTATACTTCACCGCGACGTCGGCGATCAGGCGCAGGTCCTCCGGCGTCGTGACGCCGCCGTACATCCGCGGCACGACGCCGAACGTGCCGTCCTTCTGGATATTGCCGTGCATCCGCTCGTTGACGAAGCGCGAGTCCTTCTCGTCCTCATGCTCCTGCGGCCAGATCATGCCCAGGTAGTAGTTCAGCGCCGGCCGGCACTTGGAGCAGCCCTCCTTGTTGTTCCAGTCGAGGGCGTAGCGGACTTCCTTGGACGTGATGAGCCCCTTCTCCTTGATCGCCGCGACGACCTCGTCCCGGGTGAGCGGCGTGCAGTCGCAGATGCCCGCCTGCTTGGCAGCAGCCGAATCGTACTTGTCGCCGAGAGTCAGCTTCAGAATCTGCTCGACGACCGGCTTGCAGCCGCCGCACGAGCGCGTCGCTCCCGTGGCGAGCTTGATCTCGTCGACCGTCGTAAGCTCGCGCTCGCGGATCGCGTCGACGATCATCTTTTTGGTGACGCCGTTGCAGCCGCAGACGATCTCCTCGTCGGCGAGCTCCGCCGCTCCCGCTCCCGCCGGAGCGGCGGCCGTCCCCATGACGATCCCATGGTATTCGTCGTTCATGACCGCGCCCGTGCGGATCCACTGCTGCAGCCGCGCCGACTGGCTGCTGTCGCCGACGAGCACGCCGCCGACGATGACGCCGCCGCGGATGAGCACCTTCTTGTAGATTCGGCGCCATTCGTCGTGCATGCGCACGACCGTCAGATCGGATGCGTCCATGAACTCGCCCGCCGAGAACACCTCGACGCCCGAGATTTTCAGCTGGGTCGACACGACCGAGCCGGCATAGGGGGCGGTGTCGACGCCGCACAGATGCTTCGCGAGCACCGCGCCCTGCTCGAACAGCGGCGCGACCAGGCCATAGCTGACGCCGCGGTGCTCGTTGCACTCCCCGACCGCGTACACGCCTTCGGCCGACGTGCGGAGCAGGTCGTCGACGACGATGCCGCGGTTCGTCTCGATGCCGCTCGCGCGGGCCAACTCGACATTCGGCTTGATGCCGACCGCCATGACGACGAACTCTGCCGCAAGCTCCGAGCCGTCCGCGAATCTGATCCCGCTCACGCGTTCGCCGCCGAGAAAGGCCTCCGTCTTTTTCCCCATCGCGAACTTGAGCCCCTGCAGCTCAAGCTCCTGCTGGAGCAGATGCGAGGCCGTCGGATCGAGCTGGCGCTCCATCAGCTCGCCGAGCAGATGCACAACCGTGACGTCCATGCCCAGCTTCAGCAGCCCTTTGGCCGCTTCAAGCCCGAGCAGCCCGCCGCCGATAACCGCCGCCTTCCGGTACTTGCCCGCCGCCTCGAGCATCGTCTCGCAATCCGCGATGTCGCGGAAGCCGACGATGCCCTGCTTGTCCGCACCCGGAACGGGCAGCATAAACGGCTTCGAGCCCGTCGCGACGATCAGCTTGTCGTAAGGAGCGCTTGCGCCGTCCGACGTCGTCACCGTTTTCGCCGCCGTATCGATTCGCGTCACCGTCGTTCCGGTATGCAGCTCGATGCCGTTTTCCGCGTACCACGCCCGGCTGTTCAGAATGATCTCGTCGATCGACTTGCTCTTCTCGAGCACGTAGGAGAGTTGGATGCGATTGTAATTCGGATAGGGCTCGCTGCCGAAAACCGTAATCCGATAAGCTTCGGGAGCCAGCTTGAGGATCTGTTCGACCGTGTTGATGCCCGCCATTCCGTTGCCGACGACGATGAGGCGCTGACGATCGCTAGGTTGCTGCATGGGATGACTTCCTTTCGTTGCCACGGCTCGAACGGCGCGAGATTCGCGAATTGCGTCTCGCGGCCAACCGACAGGGCAATTGGCTTTTCATGCTGCTCTCATTTTATACCCCCTCGGGCGACCGCGATGTGATAAAGGTCATAGACGGCTGCGGAAGGCGGCGCGAGGCCAGCAAACGGCAAAAAAACCGCCGGCGCGAAACCGGCGGCGGTCGAACGAGAGCCCGCATCCCTTCGTCATTGCGAACGGAACTCTTTTCACACTTTCAGAAGATCCCGGCGAATCTTAACTACGACCTTGCGAATTGAAGCCGGGGCCTCTATATAAATGCCCGGACGATGAATCTCGCCGGGCAGGAAGATGGCGTACATCCCTTTGCTCAGATAAAGGCAGCTCTCCTGCCCCAGTCGATCGTACAAGACGACATCCTCCGTCTTCAGCAAATCCTGTTTGACGGATGTCCCGTCCGCTCCCGGCGCGAACCCCATTCGTTCCGCCCCGTCGAGCACATAATGAACGTCCGCATAGAGACCGTGCGCCTCCCCGAGAGCCTCCTCGGGAGAGCGCGTCACCGACTCCGACAAGAGCGCGTACATCCGCTCTCCGTCCAGCTCGATCCGGCCGGTCTGCATCGACCTGAAGTCCGTCTCCCGAAGGAAGGCCATCGCGCGCCTTAGCCCCGCGGGCGCAGCCTCCCATTGCATGGCCCCATTTTCCAACCAACCTGCCATCATGTTGCAGTCCATCCTCCTGTCCTGTCAGAACCCGTTAGGCCGGCTGCTCCGTCCCGATCGTACCGGCCGCCGGCAGACCCGCTTCCGTATTCCGGATCGTCAGGTCGTCGATATAAACATCGGTGCCCGTCGCGCCCGTGCTCGCGGAGGCGATGTTGAAATGCGTAACGAGATTGCCGCTCTTGTAGGTGCCGGCCGTGCCCTTGAAGGCTCCGTCGACGTAAATCCCGATCGTCCCGGCCGTCGCGTCGAAGCGCAGTTCGATGTCGTGCCAAGCGTTCAGCGTCAGATCCGTCGTCACCGGCAGCTCTGTCCGGCTGCCTGCCGAGTTGTACACCTTCAACGAACCGTCGGACTCGACGAAAAATTGGAACATCGTTCCTTCTGCCGAGTGCACGTACGAATACGGCTCCCTCAGGGAGAAGGAGAACGAGTCTGCGAGGCTGTGCGCGTACAGACTGAATTTGACGATGCCCTGCCTCATCCCGGGGAAGAGGCGGCTGCCCGCGGTCAAGCTTGCCGTGTTGTCGTCCAGCAGACGAAGCGATCCCGCTCCGCTCCGAGCCTGGTTATGGCTGACCGCGATCGTCGAGCCTAGCTGCCACCAGTAATCGTTTTTCAGCTCCTCGTATTCGAAGTCGTCGGACACGCCGTGGGATTTATACAGATATCGCTGAAAATCCTCGATCAGCAACGTCTGCGCGGTCGACAGATTCGTCCCCCACCAGCCGAATAGATAGGTGTCCGGGTCGATCATGACGGTGGACGGCTGCGTCGCGGGACGGCTGATCGTATCGGCGTTCACGCCGGGGCCGGACAGCCGGGTGCGTCCGAGCAAGTCGCGCATCGCGTTCCAGGATGCCGTCTCGTCCTTGCTGTACGCCAGCGTGAGCGGATTGCGGATATAGCTCGTCCCTCCGAACGCATTATTGCCCGGCCACAGCAGCAGGACATCGCCGTTTGAATGGCGCGTCAATACGGACATCGTATTGGACGAGAACATATTCGCGTCGACCGGCATCGACCATGTTCGCCCGTTGTCGGTCGAGACGCTCTCCGCCAGCCGGACCTTGGTCGCGACCTGCTGCCTCATGTACATTTTAAGCGAGCCGTCTGCCAATTGAAGGATGGAGGGTTCGGATAGACCTCCCTCGCCCCCGCTTGCGGCAACGGATAGCTGGCTAGCGCTGCGCTGCCAGGTCGCGCCCTTGTCCGTCGAATAGACGACGCTGACGGCGAAGCCGCCTTCGGGATCCTTCACGTAAGCGAACGGGAAAATCCAATCTCCGTTGGCGATCTGGATCGGGTTAGCGTAGGTGACGTTATACTTGACCGGGTAGGTAACGCCGTCGTAGACGAGCGTGCCCGTGTCGATCTGCCGGGGAGTCGTGAACGTCTGTCCGTTATCGGTCGATCTGGCCATGTAAAGATCGTTGCGGCATGCGTTCAGGCAGTCCGTCGTGGTATACCCGTAATAAGAGTAGAAAAACAGCAGCACGTCGCCGTTGTCCGGATCGACGAACAGTCCCGCAGGCTCGTCCCGGCCCGCATTGTTCAGATTCGCGATCTCGACCGGCGTCGTCCACGTCCGCCCTCCGTCCGTCGAATACTTCGCATAAATGCCGCTGGTCGTCGACTGAACCCGGTTGGCCACCATCATCAGGCTGCCGTTCGCGAGCCGTACCGGCTTGACGTTATCCTTAAACGGCGTCGTCGTATGATCCTCCAGCGTCTTGTTGCCGTACTCCACCTGCAGCGCTTCCTGACCGCCTCCCGTGAACGAAGCGGACGGATTGCCGTAATAGAGCCAGATCGTCCCGCTTCCCCCCGCCGCGAGGCTCGGGATCCTTACGGAGAAGCCGCCGTCGTCCATCTCGAAGGCCAGCTCCCGACCGCTTGCGTCCGCAAAGCGTACGTCCGCATAATCGTAGCCGAGCTTGCCCGCCGCCTGCAGCGCGCTTGCGCCGATCGACGTCTTCGTCACGTAAACGGCGCGGTCCTCCTGGAGCTGCCCTCCGCCGTTCGACACGGAGATCGCCTTCTTGAACGCCCATACGCCCCCGCCTCCTGCCGTCCACCGGCCGGCCGGCCGGTTCGCCACGGCGAGTATCTGCTGCAAATTCGGGTTCGAGAACGTAAACGAGGCATCGTCAAAATGATTGTGAACTTTGACATACCGGGCTGTAGCGGAAAAATTGTACAGGATGATTCGATTGTTCAGCTTGAGGAAATCGAAGTCCGTCACTTTGGCGAACGTCGTATTGTCGTTGCTAACGTAAAGGGACAGATCGGACTTCTCGATTCGCGAGGGTCCTGACGGTTCCTTCAGCTCGACCGTGTTGAAGGAGACGGTCGCTCCCAGGTCGACACCTACGCTGCGGTACGCGTAATCGAGCGCGGCGGAAACCGACTGGCCCCAATTCCCGACCGCGCCAGCTGCCGGATTGCGGTCGTCGTTCACATAACCGACCGTCCCGCTTAGCGTTCCCGGCTCGGGCTGGATATCGAGCGCCTCCAGCAGGTTTTGCAGATTCGCTTGCTTTAACCACACGCTCGCATTTCCCGCGTCGGAGAAGTTGGCGTGCACTTTGACGTATCTCGCGGAGGCGGAGAAATCCCGAAGCACGATGGAATTCCCCGACTTGTGGAAGCTCCAGCCGGTCAGCGGGACATAAGTCACGTTGTCGTTGCTCGTATAGACGGCCAGATCCGAACTGTGGTTTATTCGATTCGTCCTGTCGTCGTCGATGAGCCGAAGCTCGCTGAACGATCGAGTCGTCTGAAAATCGATGCCGACACTCCGGCCGGCGTAATCGAAGGCCGCGGACGAAGTATAACCGAAGTTGCCGAGCGAGCCGCCGGTCGGCGAGCTGTCGTCGTTCAGGTAGCCGACGCTGCCGGGCAATCGCTCGGCATACGCCGCCTGCGTCTCTCCCGGCCATGGCGCGGGAATGAAGGGAACCGTCACGAGCGCGGCAAGCAGCAGACAGAGCTTGGAGCGTTTGATCATAAATCAAGCACCTCTCTCATCGTCTAGTGGTATTCGATTCGTTTCAAAGCATGCTTACGGATGCGAACTTACGAATGGCGAGCTCGATCTTCGCATGCAGCGCATCGATCTTCTCCGCATGGCCCGACGACAGCTTCGGCAGCGGCGCCCTGACGTCCCCGCAGTCGACCCCCCTGCGGCGAATGAGCGCCTTCAATGCCGCGTATACAGGCAAGGTCAGCAGGTCGGCGATAATGTCGTTGATGCAGAACTGCACCTGGCGGGCTGCCTCGATCCGCCCGGCGGCATATTCCTGCTCGAGCCGAACGAACAGCTCCGGCATGATGCCGTACGTCCCCCCGATCCCCGCGTCTGCGCCCATGATCCGTCCGGCAAGATATTGTTCGTCCGGTCCGTTGAACATCAGGAAGCGCTCTCCGCCCATCGCTTTGAATTGCTGGAGCTCGTATGTGCTCGCCGCCGTCGTTTTGATGCCGATGAACTTCGGATTGTCGAGCAGCTGCGCAAGCAGCCCCTTCGTCAAGCTGAAGCCGGTCGTCGCTGGGATATGATAGATGATGAACGGCAAGTCCGTGCTGTCCGCGATCGCCGTCCAATGCCGGCCTACGGCATCCTCCGAGTAGCCGTAGTAAAAAGGCGCTACCGCCGACAATGCGGCAGCTCCCGCTTTCTCGGCATGCACGGCCAGCTCGATGCTGTCCTGCGTAGCGAGCGCGCCGACGTGAGCGATGATCGGTACTTCTCCCGCGCTCGCTTCAATTGCGGCCTCCAGGACCAGCTTGCGCTCCTCGACGCTCTGCAGCAATCCTTCGCCGGTGCTTCCCCCGACATACAGCCCGTCGACGCCTTTGCCGATCAGAAACCGCGTCAGCTTCTGAACGGCGTCGGGACTGACCCGGCCTTCCGCGTCATAGCATGAATTCATGGCGACGATGACGCCTTTGAATTTCTCGGACCATTGCACTGTCATACGAAGTTATCCTCCCGTAGTTAAAGCCTGTTAGTTTTAAAAAAATAAGACATAAAAAGTCAACCGTGCATTGGCGCGATCAAATAGATCGAATCCCCCTTGCGAACGATCGGGGTGCCCAGCAGCATCACCAGAATGCCGTCCGAGGAAGCGCGAACCTCGTCCTGCACTTCGCCGCCATAAGAACGGATCGTGCCGATGCGATCGCCGGACCGAAGCTCCGTCAGCAGGGGAACGTCCGGTATAAAGAAGCCGTCCGCGGCGGCGGCGACCGATTCGTCGAAGTTGCCGTCGCCATGTATCGTGCGTATCGTCGACGGCGCCAGCCCAAGCTCGGAAGCATTCGGACGGACGAGCATGCCGAGGTGGTTCATGAGACGCAAGGCTCCCCGGTAAAACAGATCCGAGTCTTCCGGCCGAATTCTGCGCCCGCCGTACGCTTCGGTGTACAGCCAAGGAACCCCGAGCGCTTGGGCCGACGATACGCTTCTGCCCGGCGCGATCCGCTCGTGCCCCCAGAGCAAGGGGCTTCCGAACGCTTCGGCGGCAGCGCGGCAGCGGCGGCCGAACGCCGATTCCGGATCGTGATAATAGCCCGCCAGCGCGGCGACGGCATAGTGCGTCCCTCCGCTGTGAAGATCGAGAAAGAAGTCGCTCTCGGCGATCAGACCGTGGAGCGTGGAGGCAAGCCGCTCCGTTACCGTGCCGTCCGGCTTGCCCGGAAAGACGCGCGCAAGATTCGTGTCGTCATCGGGACTGATGCGGGCGCCCGCGCGGTAAGCATACGGATTTGCGATCGGCAGCATAACGAGGCTTCCGGCGAGCTCCTCCGGAGAAAGTCTCTCATAGAGTCGAAGAATCGTCTCTACGCCTTCGTATTCGTCCCCGTGAACGGCGGCGAATACGAGCAGCCGCGGCCCGTCTGTCAGTCCTTCGATCTCGAGAAGCGGAATCGACACCGGTTCCCCGCCGGTCTCGAGCTTTAGGAGACTGCTTTTTTTCATCGATGGCTCATCCCTTCATTCGTTTAAGTCGGCCTACGTCGCTATCCTCGGTCACACGATGCTAAGCGGAGGCAGACCCGCTTCGAACCGGGCATTCGCCGCCGCAACGCTTGCACCGCCGCCTGCAGTCAAGGGCCGGTCGTGTCCGGCATACAGTTGCTCCACATCCAGCATCGCAAGCCGCGCGATCGTATCCCGATACTTCTCCAAGCTGTAATCCGGCGTCGTCTGCACTGCCAGCTTCCCGCCCGGGAACACGGCATCGGTTGCGAACAATGCGCGAAGCTCCGGACAATAAAGTGCGATCATATCGGCGCTGTGACCGGGAGCGGGCAGCACGCGAAGCGTCAGTCCGCCCCCGAGCTCCAGCACCTCGCCAGGAGACAGAATACGATCGACGGGACACGCCTCGAACCGGTAGTCCGGCGGATACACGCCCGCCGCTCTCGCTTCGATCAGACTCATCCGCTCTTCGTCTCCGCGGCCGACGATATCGGCGGTCGCGGCGCTCGCAGCGACGCTCAACTGCTTCAGTCGAGTGCGCAAGCCGAAGGCGCCGCCGGAATGGTCGGCGTGGGCATGAGTGAGTATCAGGCGCCGTATGCGTTCCGGCTCGATGCCGTCCGCCAGCAGGTTGGACAAGATCGCCTTCGTCCCGCGCCCCGCGCCCGCATCGATGAGCGTGTAATCGTCGCCGGTCTTCAAGACGTAAACGTTGCAATCGAGCGCGTCGCTGACGAGCGGGCCGAGCGCTCCCCCGCCGACCGCATACACATGCTCCGTCAGCTTCATGGCGCTCCCGCCCGCTCGCTTATGCGTACGACTCTTCCTTCCGCGGCCGACCGCTCGACGCAGGCGGCGACACGCAGCGCGCGAAGCGCGTCGCGCGGCTTCAGGATCTCCGACGGTGCGCCCGCTCTCGCGCATTCGACGAAATGGCTCAGTTCGGCGGCAAGCGAGCCGCCTCTCGCGCCGTGAAGAACATGATCGTTGAAAAAACCATGAACGTCGGTCCTGCTGTCGTCCGAATAATAGACGCCCGGTTCGGGATCGACGATCATGACCGCCCCTCTTTCCGCGGAGATCTCCATTCGAACGTCGGCCGGGGCGGGCGCCCCTCCGGGCAGAAGCCAATTGTTTTCCAAAATGCCGATACCGCCCTTTCGGAAGGTCAGCATCGCCCAACTGGCGTCCGGCGGACCGCCCGGTTCTGCCGAGGAGCGAAGGGCGTACACCTCTTCGACCTCGTCGTCCATATACCAGTGCATCAGGTCGATATCGTGAATGCCGAGGATATAGGCCGGATGCACCCGATTGTAGATAGGAAAAAAAACGCTGCCGTTGTTGCGCTTGGCATAGATCGTACGGATCCGTCCGAACGGGTTGGCGGCAAGCCTGTCCTTGACTGCGGCATATCTCGGATCGAAGCGCAGCACATGCCCGATCATCAGCACCTTGCCGCCGCTCTCCGCCGCTTCGATCATCCGCTCCGCCGCCTCCGGTCGATGGGCGATCGGCTTTTCCGCGAAAACATGGATGCCCGCCCGAAGCGCGGCGATCGTCGGTTCGTCGTGCAAATGTTCGGGCGTCAGCACGTCGACGGCGTCGAAGGCTTGGCTATCCAGCAGCTCCCGCCAGTCGGTATAGCACGCGGCGTCCGGGAACCAAGCCTTGAACCGCGGGAATCTCTCGGCGTCCTGATCGCAGATCGCGGTCACCTTCACGCCGGGTATCCGGCTCCAGATGCCGGCGTGAAGCTCCGCAAACCTGCCGAGCCCGATCATTGCCAGCTTCAGCTCCTTCATGGCGTACCTCCTCGTCGCAATTGAATTAAATCGTCAACGCGGACACTTCCAGTAGAGGAACGTCCCGATTTTTCACCATCTCGGCCACGCTGGCGCCGTCTTTGAAGCCGACGCCGCTGACGATGCAGACGACCGGTCCGCGATCGAACGTCCTGCCGTTGTCCCGTTCGCGGATCAAGCCTGCCAGCGCGGCTGCGCCCGCCGGCTCGCAGAAGATGCCTTCCTCCTCCGCCAGCAGTCGTTGGGCCGCATAAATATCGTCGTCGGGGACGGATACGCACGAGCCGTCTCCCGCCGCCATCAGCGCAAGCGCCGCATCGCCGTCCGGCGGATTCGGCACCTGCAGGCCGGAGATGCTCGAGGTTGCCGGCCCGGGCGCCGGATGCTTGGCGCCCTGCCGATAGGCGACCGCGATGTTGGCGCAGCCGTCCGGCTGTACCGCTACCATATGGGGCTTGCCCCCGGCCAGCCCGAAGCGGCTCAACTCGTCGAAGCCCTTCCAGATGCCGACGTACAATCCTCCGCCGCCCGCCGGCGCATATACCCTTGCGGCAGCAGCATCTCCCAGTTGCTCCGCGATCTCGTACGCGATCGTCTTGACGCCTTCCATCGCATAGGGATTGAAGCGGAAGGCGGTGACCATGATCTCCCAGTTTCGCGCCTTCGAAGCCGCGACGACGCGTTCGAACACCTCCTCCCCTACTTCGGGGCTATAGCCGAAGCCGACCACCTTGCGAACCGACGCGCGATAGGCCAGCACCTGCGCCAGCTTCGCTTCCGCCATGTTCTCCAAGACATAAAGATGATAGGGGAGCTTCGCGCGCGCCGCATAAGCGGCCGCCGCAGCGCCGGCATTGCCGGACGACGTGCCGATGCAGGCTTCTTTCCCTTGAGCGAGCGCCCAGGAGACGCCCATCGCGGCGATCCGATCCTTGTACGACCCGGTCGGATTGCCGCCTTCGTACTTAAAATACAGGGAGTCGACGCCGAGCCGTCCGGCCAACGACACGCTTCGCACAAGCGGCGTCCCGCCTTCTCCCAGTTCGATCCGGCTGCCGACGGGAACGTCCGGCAGCAAAGCCGCGTACTTCCAGATTCCTTGGACCGCTCCCTTGTTCCAGTTCGCGTCCGGCCGCTCGTACTGAAGCAGCAAAGCGCCTCCGCACAAGGAGCAGGCGTACGGAGTACCGGACGAAGCCGCGATGCCGCAGGCGCTGCAAATCGCGATCATGACGTTCCCTCCTCAAAATATGGCGTGCCCTTCGTCTTCCCGTTACCCTTGCTTCCATCGGCCGGGAATAAGCAGCTCCTCGGGCACCTCGCCGAACAGCTTGCCGATATCCGCCGCCGCCCGTTCGGACAGCGGCGGTCCGTTCAGCAGGCGGATGTTGGCTTCCAGCTGCTCCGGCCGTTCCATTCCGACGATCAAGCTGTCGATGCCGGGATAATCCCGAACAAAGGAAAACGCGAGTTGAAGTACGGATATCCCTTCGTCTTCCGCCATCTTGCGCAGCGACGTCAGCAGCGGTTCGGCAGCGGCCAGCCCGCTCGGCAGCAAGGCAGGCTCCAGGGTGAACAAGCCTTGGAGGAACACGCTTCTTGCGACGATCGTCTTGCCCGCTTCGCGCATTCGTTCAATCGCGCCGAGCCGCATAAGGCGATGATCGAAAACATTAAAGGGAATCTGTACGACCGAATAGACGTCGTCCCGGATTTGATCCGCCAGCGCGACGTATTGCTCGGCCGTATGCCCCGTCAAAGACAAACCGCCCGCGCCGATCAGGCCTTCCTCCCTCATCCGGCGCATCGTCCTCGTCACTGCGCTTCCGTAGCGTCCAAGCGCGTCCGGGTCGTGAAGCTTCAGCACCGACAATCGCGGCAAGCGAAGGCGCTCCAGGCTGGCGCTCACGCTCTGGTACATAAAAGCTTCGATCTCTCGCTCGCTCAGGGCCGATCCGGTCGGCAGCTTGACCTTGGACATAACCGTTCGCTCCGCCGGCGCTTCGCTCTTCCCGAAGTAATCGCCGAGCCGCCGCTCCGAATTCCCGTATTCCGGAGCCGTGTCGAAGGCGCGGATGCCTGCTTCTTCACATGCCGTCAGCATCCGGTCGGCATCCACTTCCTCTGCTGCATTCGCAATGCCGTAGCCCTTTAATCCGAGCTGCGCCGTTCCGAGCGTCAGCTTCGAGATCGGCGCGGTGCCAGCTCCCGTTCGACCGTCCTTATTCACCCTTTCAACCTCCGCTATGATGGTATGACCAGTTATCAGAAAGCGGAGAGGGAATGAATCGATGCCGGAATGCCGCATCCATTCGCGCTCTCCTGTCGAACCCGATTAAATAAACTTCTGAAGCGGAGCCAGGTGTATCTCCATCTCCCGCTTCGCTCTTGCCACGTCCTTCGCCCGAATCGCATCGGTCACGTTCTGGTGCTCGTCGACCGATTTTCTCGAGCTCTCTACAGAATCGAAGTGCAGCGTTCGAATCTTAAGAAAGAAGTCGCTGATCAGTCCGCTCAGCTCCAGATACGTCTCGTTGCCGGTTGCCCGGAACAGCGTCTCATGGAACGCCAGATCCTCCTCGATCGGCGGCAGACCCCGATCGACCTTTTCCGCCATCCGGCGATTCCACTCGTCCATCTGATCCAGGAAGGCGACATCGTAGTGCTCGATCGCCATCTCCACGGCGCCAAGCTCCAGAATGCGACGGGTCTTTACCAGCTCGGTCATCTTGCGTTCGTCCTGCTGCCAGCGAAACGAAACCTGCTCCAGGATCGGCTTTAACGACGGTCCTCCCACATAGATTCCGTCACCCGTTTTGATTTTCACGATACCGAGCATCTCCATCGACTTCAACGCTTCGCGAACGACCGTTCGGCTAACGCCCAGCGCATCGATGAGCTGCTTCTCGGAGGGCAGCTTATCGCCTTCCCGCATGTCTTTCTCTAAGATATACGCCTTGATTCTTTCGCTCACGATGTGGGACAGGTTCACTTTCTCCGACGAATTCAACATGCACTCACCTCCGGCACTCCGCCTTACTGCTAGACAGGATAGACTATCGCAGCTTTTTCCGTATCATGTACCTTCAACGCTACTCGTCGCTTCGTTCACTGTCAATCGCGACTCCGGCGCCTTCCTCCATTTGACAGCGCACGGAATGAGGGGTACCCTTTATTTAGTGGTCTGACCATTGGTATAGCCAGCCGCATCGTTGACGCAGAAGGAGACTAACGTCCATGAAGCCGATTGACAAGACCGAGCGATACACGTTGACCGAGCTGATCGTTCGCAACCTGAAGACCTATATGCTAGACAACGAGATGAAACCCGGCGACAAGCTTCCGGCCGAACGCGAGCTATGCCAGACGCTCGGCGTCAGCCGCGCCGTTCTGCGCGAAGCGCTGCGTTCCCTCGAGAGCGCCGGCTTGCTTCAGATTCGCCATGGCGAGGGCAGCTACGTCGCCGCTCATTTTTTCGATCCGCTATACGAACAGCTGAACTTCATCCAGCTTATGGAGCCTAAGCGGCAGAGCGACATGCTCGGCATCCGCTACCTCATAGAAGCTTCCGCCTGCGAGTCCGCCTCCAGAGTCGGCGTCCGGGCATGGGACGATCTTGTCGAGCTTGCGGACCGCTTCGAGCAATCCGCCGGCTTGGACGCCGCTTCGCGCAGCGAATTGGACGCCCGCTTCCACCTGGCGCTCGTACGCACCTTAGGCAACAGGACGCTGGAGGAGATGACAGAAGCGTTTCTGCGACTGAACGCCCGCTTCGACGACACCGACGAGGCGCATCGCGCGCACGCACGCGAACATGTTCTCTACCTGAACGCCATCCGCGAAGGCAACCTGGAGCTCGCAAAGAAGCTACTCGAGAAGCACCTGACTACCAACTGCTCCACCCCCCGTCCATAACGAGGTTATGTCCCGTTATGTACGATGAAGCGCGGGAGGCAAGGTAGACGACAGCGCCTTTGATATCGTCGTCGTCGGCCATCCTTCCGAGCGGCGTTCTTTCTTTGTACTTTTGCATAAATTCATCGTCGGCGTCCTCCGGGCCGCCGGTCGGGTTGTACCCGCCGGGGCTTATGCTGTTGACCCGGATGTTATAAGGCCCGTAGTAATTGGCCAGCCACTTGGTCATGCCGACCAATCCCCACTTGTTGTACGTATATTCGATTCCGCTCGTTCTGCCGGTGCTGCCGTAAATGGGGAAATGCGGGCCCAATATGCCTTGAATAGAAGAGATATTGATAATGTTTCCTTCCATCCTTTTCCTCATCGCGGGCACGACGGCTTTGGTCAGCAGCATCGTGCCGAGTCCGTTCACCTGTTCGGCCGCGTTCCAGCCTGCCGCCTCCGTCTGTTCCAGATCGGCCAGTCCGACCCGGGAGACGGCATTGTTGATCAAAATGTCGATGCGTCCGTAACGCTCCAGCGTCTGCGCGACGAACGATTGAATGCCGGCTTCGTCTCCGAGATCGAGCGCAAGCGCGGCGGCGTCCGCGCCCTCGTCGCGAAGCTTGGCGGCGAGAGATTCGCATTCGGCCACGCCTCGCGAGGCGATCACGACGGTAGCGCCTGCCTGTGCGAGCGCAGTCGAGATATGCGCGCCGTACAGGCCTGAGCCTCCCGTCACGACCGCCACCTTGGAATCGAGGCGGAACAGCTCCATCACATTCATCGCCGCGCCCTCCTTTTTTCTCCCATATTGATTACCCTTTCACGCTGCCCACCGTTATTCCCTTGACAAAATAACGTTGAAACGCGATAAAGACGACAAATATCGGAATGAAGCCCATCGTAGCCGCCGCCATCTGTGCGCCGTAATTGGCCGAAAATTCGCTGACAAGGGTGGAAATGCCGACGTTGATCGTCATCTTCGCCTCGTCGCTGAGCATAATCAGCTGCCACAGGTAGTCGTTCCAGGTGAACGAGAATACGAAGATGGCAAGCGCGCCGATTCCCGGCTTGACGACCGGCACAAACAGCCGTGCGAACAGAGACAGCTCGCTGCAGCCGTCGATCTTGCCCGCCTCGAGCAGTTCGTTCGGCACCGTCTGGCTGAACTGCTTCATAAGAAAGGCGGCGAACGGCAGAGCCAGGACCGGAAGAATGACGCTCCAGCTGTTGTTGACCAGATGCAGATTCCGCATGAGCGTGAACAGCGGAACAAGACCCAGCTGACGCGGAATCATCATCGTCACGATGACCAGCCCGAACAAAACGGCCTGCCCGGTGAATCGATGCTTGGTGAATGCATAGCCGGCCATCGTCGCCACGGCGCAGGTAAGCAAGGTCGCGCCTCCTGCGATCAGCACGCTGTTGAGCAGCCAGCGAACCACCTCGCTCTCCGCGAACAGCTTCGTATAGTTGGCCGTCGTCGGAGAGGAAGGGAACAACTCCGGCGGAATACGGATGGCCATCGACTGGCTCTTGAACGAACCGGTGATCATCCAATAGATCGGAAACAGAAAAAATAGCGCGCATAGATAGAGGACAAGGTCGACAGCCCATTTCAATCCTTTGGTCATCGGAGGCGCCCCCTTAATACTCGACATCGGAACGGAAGAATTTGAATTGAATCAGAGAGAACATCGATATCAGTATGGCAAGCAAAACCCCCATGGCCGAAGCAAGCCCCAGATTCCCGTACTTGAAGGCCGTCTCGTACAGCAGGTACATGATCGTCGTCGTCGAATAATTCGGTCCGCCTCCGGTGAGCAGTTGAATCACGACAAACGTCTGGAACGCTCCGATGGTCGTCGTCACGACGATATACAGCGTCGTGGGCTTCAGCAGAGGCAGCGTAATGCTCCAGAACTTCCGCCATGGCGATGCGCCGTCGATCGAAGCCGCTTCGCCGTAGGAGGCCGGAATCCCCCCCAGACCTGCCATATAAAGAATAAACGGCTGTCCGACGCACCAGGTAATCACGACAAGGATGACCGCGATCAGCGTAACCGAGGAATCCGAAAGCCACATGACAGGCCCGATCCCAAGCAGGGAGAGTCCGTAATTCGCGACCCCTGTCATCGGATTATAAATCCACAGCCAGGCGATCGACAAAATGACCTGCGAAGTGACGATCGGCAGATAGAAGCTCGCCCGGAAAAACGAAGCGACGGCCGCCGACTTGTGGATGACGATGCTGGCCGTCGCGAGCGAGAAGCCTACCGATAAAGGCACGACGCCCAGGACGAGCAGGAAGGTATTGCGGATCGACTTGAGGAATACTTCGTCTCCGAGCAGATGCGCGTAGTTGCCGAAGCCGACCCATTCCTTGCGGCCAATGCCGTAGTCGAACAAGCTCAGGTAAATCGCGTCAAGAAACGGATAAATCTCGAAGGCGGCAAATACGAGGAGAAACGGCAAAATGAAGAAGAAACCCCAAAACTCCCGGTAAGCTCTAGATGCCATGTTCCTATCCCAACTCTCTCCATGAACTTGACCGGAGGCGTTCATGCCCTCACGGATGAACCCTCCGGCCTGGCTCCTGCAATCTACTTGGCGTTCGATGCGATGATCTCGTTCGCCTTGGCGACCCAGTCGTCGAGCGCCTGCTGCGCCGTCTTATGCTTCGTGAATGCGGCCTGAAGCTCCGGGAAAAACGCGTTGCGAGTCTCGGCGTAGCCCGGAATCGACAGTCCGATATCTTTCGCGTACGCGGACAGCTTGATCGTCTTGCCTTGCGGGGAATCCTCCGCATAGCTCGACGCCATCGACTTGCGCGTCGCGATGACGCTGGCGGCTTCCGCCATCTTGGCCATGCTTTCCTTGCTGTTGGCGAAGGTCGCGAAGTCCTTGGCGGCGCTCATCTTCGCTTCGTCCTTCGTATTCCAGACCCAGGTGCCATAGCCCAGAAGAAGCGAATTCGAGCTCTTGCCGTCCTTGCTCGGGTAGGGAACAATGTCGTAGTTGAACTTCTTGGCCGAGCCTTCCGCGAACGCCTTGTCGAATGCGCCGAAGTTCGCCAGACTGCCGAAGGTCATGCCGATCTTTCCTTGCAGGAACATCTCGTTGATGACCGCGCCCGCCTTCAGGCCCGGCACGCCAGGCGGCGTCAACCCTTCGTCGATCAGGCTTGTCAGGTAATCGAGTCCTTCGACCCCTTCCGGAGAATTTAGGACCGCCTTCGTCTTGTCGTCGGACCAGGTGCTGGCGCCGAAGCCCCACAGGAACAGGTGGTGGCTCTGATCGCCGCCCGTATCGCCCGCATACGTGCCGAAGCCATAAATGCCGGCTGCCGGGTCGTTGACAGCCTTGGCCGCTTCTTTGAATTGATCGTACGTCCACGTCGCCATGTTCTTCGGCAGCAGATCGGTTGCTCCCTTGGCCTCGAACAGATCCAGATTCACCATCATACCCGGCGCCGTAATGCTGTTCGGAATGATGTACAGATGCCCGTCGACCGATAGCGAATCCAGAACGCCCGTCTCGAAATCTTCCTTGTCGATCGCTTCCTCCAACGGAACGAGCAGCCCTTTCTTCGCGTAGGTGAGCGGCCAGCCGATGGCGCCTTGCTGGACGTCCGGGAGCTCTGCGGTGTTGATCGCAATGCTGATTCTCTCGGCGATCT
Source organism: Cohnella sp. GbtcB17 (assembly GCF_019091135.1). Classification (GTDB taxonomy): domain Bacteria; phylum Bacillota; class Bacilli; order Paenibacillales; family Paenibacillaceae; genus Cohnella. Next base: position 40,664 of record NZ_JAGXJW010000044.1, read on the forward strand.
TGTCATCCGGCGTCTTGACCAGCTTGATCGTCGTACCCGGATGAGCGGTCTCGTAATCACTTTTGATCGATGCATAGGCGCTTTGCAAGTCCTCCCGCGCATCGACCCACCAGGTCAGCTCCACCTTTTGCCCGGACGCGCTCCCGCTTGCCGTAGCGCTGCCTTCCGCCGGCCGTTCGTTATTGCCGCCATTGCCGCAGCCTGCGATAAATCCGATCGATAAGACGAGTGCGCCCGCTATCCCGTTCGCTTTTCTCATGCGTATCCCCCTAAGGTTTGAAGTTCGAGTTGCCGCCTTCCGGTTGTTCATCCTCTCGATTCCGAACCGACCTAAAGTCGTTAAGCTTGCGTCTCTTCGCTGCTCAAGCTCTCTTCATGCGCAACCTTGCCAGATCCACTCTTCAACCAAACCTCAAGCTTTGAGAGACACCCCCGAATTAGTATTATGGTCATACCACCAGGCATGAACAAAAGCCTCTCCCGTTTTCCTTTTCACAACGGCGCTTTCAGATCTTCCTACAAAAGTCCGATCGTATATATCTCTCAGCCGTTCAAAAAAATGAAGAGTATGGTATGACCAGATGATAGATAAAGCTTACACTGTTGCTCCACGCCTGTCAATCATTTTGATTCATTTTCGCAAAATGTGTAAGGTAATATAACGTCATTTTCCATTGTAATCGCAATCAAAGCAGTCGGATGTCAGCTTAATCATGCGATCTTTCGCGGCGGATCTCATAGACGCCTCGGCCACCGCTACCGAACGAAGCGCCGCCGTTCCGTCAAACAGCGCTTGAAAGTCGGTCTCGATCGACTTGCCGCCGACGGCAGCGAGAAATGCAAGCATTTCCCGCTTCATCGGCGTCCGCAGGAAATCGGGCGGGCGCTCCTCGGGGCTTCCGAATACGACTCCGCCGCCCCGCTCGCCGCGAAACCATGCAGCACGTTGCTCGTCCTCCTGCGCGTCCCCGTTTATCCCGACGCGGACAGGCGGCTCTCCTACTTTCCTGAACTCAATCGCGGATTGATGCCAGTCGACCCAGACGGAGCCGTTCGTTCCGTTTAACTTCACGTAATGCTCGCCGCGGCGATAGCTCGATCCGTAATAAAGCGTGCCGAGCGCCCCGCTCTTGAATCGAAGGCTCAACAGCAGCACGTCGTCTTCGCCGGAGAAGCCGTGCTCTTCGCGATGGGCGCCCCGATCTCCCAGCATGACGAGTCGCTCGACCGGTCCCATCAGCGACAGCAGCAAATCCAGCTCGTGTATATGGTGAAACAGCTGTCCTCCGGATTGAGCGCGATTTCCTTTCCATGCTGATTGGGGACGCGCGTCCTCCCAGCCCGTTCGTGCCGCGTGAACGGTCGTGAGCGTGCCGAGCTCTCCTGCCGCCACCCAGGCTTTCACTTGCCCGATGCCAGGGAGAAAATGCAAAATGTGGCCCAGCATGAGCCGCACGCCGTTCTCGCGGCAAACGTTCACCATCTCCATGCAATCGGTCAGCGACAGGGCGGCGGGCTTCTCGCAGAAGACGTGCTTGCCCTGCGAGGCTGCCGCGATAACGGACGCCTTGTGCAAATGATTCGGATTGGCCACGACTACGGCATCCACATCCGCGCGACGGAGAAGCGCGTCCGCGTCAGACTCCGCATCGCAGCGAAGCATGTCGGCCAAGCCGCGGAGATCGCGATTCCCGCCGCCGCAGACGGCAGCCAAGCGAACGTCCTCCATTCCGCCAAGAATACGCGCGAACTCCGCGCCGAAATATCCGCAGCCGATCACACCGACGCCGATGCTTGCCATCAGACCATCTTGTTCGTCAGGCGGCCGAGCTTTTCGATCTCAACCGAGACGACGTCTCCGGACTTCAGATAGACTTGCCTTTCGGCCGGATAGCCCAGCACGACGCCCTCGGGCGTCCCCGTGAGAATGAGGTCTCCCGGCTCCAGCGTCATATGCCGGGACAGATAGCTAACGATCTCGTCGCAATGGAAAATCATATCCGCCGTATTCGACGATTGCCGGGTTTCCCCGTTCACCGAGCAGGAGATGGAGAGCGCGTTCGGATCGCCGACCTCGTCCGCCGTCACCAGCCAGGGCCCGATCGGCGCGAATTTGTCGCAGGTTTTGCCCAGCAGCCATTGGGAGGTGCGCAGCTGCAGATCCCTTGCCGACAGATCGTTGGCGTTGCAGTAGCCGAATACATAGTCCAGCGCCTCCTCGCGGGCGACATCCTTGGCCTTGCGTCCGATGACGATGGCAAGCTCGGCTTCGTAATCGACCTGGTCCGAGACGGCGGGCAGCGGAATGTCTTCCCGATGCGCGGCAAGAGCGTTGCCGTATTTGCTGAACAGAATCGGCGACTGCGGGATCGGCGCATTCGTCTCTTCGGCGTGCTTGCGATAGTTCAGGCCGACGCAGACGATCTTGCCCGGCTTCGGCACGCAAGGCGCGAAGACGAGCTCCTCCTCGCGGAGCACATAAGCGCTTTCCGCACGCTCAGCCAGCGCCCGCAGAGCGGCGATCGCCTCCGGCCCGCCTTCGATCGCGTCGCCGACGGTAGCGGGAACGGCGGCGTCCGCTCCGCCCGACATCGCGCCGCGCGCCTCCGTTACGTCCAGTACGGCACCCTCCGCAATCCGAATGCCGAGGCGGCTCGCGCCGTCCCGGATAAAATGAAGCAATTTCATCGATAAGTGCTCCTTTCTCAGCGATCAAGTTTAAAAGCCGAAGTAAAAACGGACAGGCGCAAACGCGGTTCTCCTTCATCCAGCGGATAGATCGGGCGCGTGACGGACGCGTAACGGAAATGAGCGAGATTCGCGCTGCAGCAGCCCGGGGAATCCACGTGAACGACGCCTTTGGCAAAGGGACCGAAGGCGGTCTGCCAGGCGATCGCCGACTTCGCCAGAATGATATCGTAGTCCGCCGGCCACAGCCCCAGCGAACGTACGTGTCCGAGATCCCAAGGCGGCACCCGCCTCTCGGTCAGAACCAGCGTCAGGTTGCCGCATTGTACGACGGCCGTAAGGCCCATGAACGCCAACTGCCCCGTCATGTAGGGGCCGACATGGCGGTACTCGCCATCCGATACGAGACGGACCCTGCCCTCCAATTCCACCGGCAGCCCGTGAAGCTCGTCGTGCCGACCGCCTACCGGCCCCCGGAACGTGCCGCCGATGCCGGCGAGCATAGCGGCTTTAACGGCCGCTTCGTCGCAGATGACGGCCAGCGCCCGCTTCGGAAGATTCGTGAGGCATGCCAGCGTATGCGTGGCGTCCGCCGGAGCGCCGCCCCCCACGTTGTCCGAGCCTTCGACGAGGACGATCGGCCCTTCTGGAGCGGCGAGCGCTGCGGCGATCGCATCCCGGGGCGACAAGGCCGATATGCCGAACCGTTCCTTAAAGCCTATCGCCATCAGGCAGAGCTCCTTCGCAAGCCGGGAGGCGAGCGCTTCGTCCCCGTCCGTCGTCACGATGAAGCTCATGCCCGCATCGGCGACGTCGCTGTAGGGAAATCCGCCGGCGACGGTCACGTTCAGCACGCCCGCGGTCCGCTCCATCGCGAATGCCCGCTCCATGAGCTCCTTCATCGCCCCCTGCTCCGTCATCATCCCTTGCGGAACGACGAGCATGTTCGTATGGGCGAGCGCTCTTGCCGGGCGAATCCGCCCAGCCGCGCATCCGACGAGCAGCTCGAACGCCTCCTCCGCGCGCTCGAACATATCGACGTGCGGGTATGTATCATAGCCGACGATGACGTCTGCCAGCTCCGCCATATCGGCGCTGACGTTGCCGTGAAGGTCGATCGTCGCGACAATCGGAAAGCCCGGGCCGAGCTTCGCGCGAAGCCGGCGCAGCAGCTCGCCCTCCAGATCCGGATAGGAAGCCGCCACCATGGCTCCGTGCACGATGAGCAGCAGACCGGCCGATTCGGAAGAGACGGATGCGACGACCTCTGCCATCAGCTCCTCCGCCGCCGCGTCCGCCAACGTTCCGCTTGGCGTCGCGGCCGCATAAACGCCCGGCTTCAGCTCGACGCCAAGCTTCTTCGCCGCGGCGATCGCGCCTCCCATCGAGGTTCGGGTTCCCTCGTAGCGAGCGACAAAAGCTTCCGCACCCCGGATCCTCTCGGCGGAGAAGGCATCGATCTCCGTCGCGAACGGGGCGAACGTGTTCGTCTCATGCAAGAGACCCGCCACGGCGAACGACCGCGCGCTTCGTCCGGACTCGGCAATCATCGGGCTTCTCCCCGGACGGAAGTCGCGCTGGCGATCACGTCGATCTCGACCAGGTAGTCGCCGATGCCGGCATGAACCGTCGTCCTCGCCGGATAAGGCGCCTTCATAATCTCGGCATACGCTTTGTTGTAGCCCGGGGAATCTTCGCCCCTCGACAGAATCGCATTGACTTTAACGACATGGTCCAGCGTCAGGCCGGCTTCGTTCAGAATCAGTTCGATGTTGCGAAACGCCCGAATCGTCTGGCTCTCGATCGTATCCCCATCCTTGGCGAGCGTCGCCGGATCGACGCCGACCTGCCCCGAGACGTAGACATGGTCGCCGGATCTGACCGCGTGAGAGAACGGCAACGGAAATTGCGGCGCTCGGCCGGCTTGGATGCATTCGGACATATGGATTCCTTCTTTCTTCTATTGTATTGAATTCGTCTATTCGATCTGTCTATAGCCCATTTTGCGCGAGACGGCGTTCGCAGCCAGTACGACCTGCGCCGCGATGTCGTCCAGTTTGTCTGCCCCGAAGCGATGCATCGCCCCGGAAAGGCTGATCGCGCCTTCCACCTTGCCGTGCAGGTTAAATACCGGAGCGGCGACACAGCGAGCGCCTTCGACGATCTCCTGGTCGTCCAACGCATAGCCCCTGGCGCGAACCGCTTCCAGCTCGGCGCGCAGCCGGTCCCACTCGCCGATCGTGTTCGCGGTCAGCCGCTTGAGCCCGCAGCGCTCCGCAAGCTCGCGCGCCTCTTCCTCCGGCAGCTGCGAGGCGATCGCCTTGCCGATGCCCGTCGCGTGAAACGGCGAACGCGAACCTACCGTGTCGGTCATTCGCAGCGGGTGCTGGCTCTCGAGAATTTCGATGTACAGGACCTCCCCGTCCACCAGCACGCCCAGGTTCACCGTGTCTCCGTACCGCTCCGACAGCTTCTTCATCTCCGCGAGCGCCGCCGTCCTCAGGCTGCTTCGCTCCAGCATGCTGCGGGTCAGCATCAGCTGCTTGTAGCCGAGGCAGTACTTGCCGTCCTCGTCGTCCCGGTCGATGAATCCCCGGTTCTGCAGCGTCAGAATAATCCGGTACGTCGACGATTTGGGCTGATCCAGCAGCTCGGTCAGCTCGATCAAGCTAAGCGACCCCCGCTCCGCCAACAGTTCGATCAGCGTCAGCGCCTTGTCGATCGTCTGGATCGTGTATCTATCCGGCTTGTCGGCCAGGTCCTTGTCCATCTCGTTCTCTCCGTTTCGTTATCGCAAGCCGCCCAATACGCGATCGGCCGCATCAAGCGTCGCTTCGATCTCGGCGTCCCCGTGGGCCGCGGACACATACCACAGGCCGTTCGGGCGCACGAGCACGCCCGCGTCCAGCATCCGCTCCGCGAACAGCGCGTATTTGGCGGAGTCGCGGAGGTTAAACGACGCAAAGTCCTCGACGACGGGCTGCTCCGTGAACATGAAGTGGAATACGGGTCCGATCTCGTTGACGACGCCTCGAATGCCGTGCTTGCCCAGAAGCGTCCGAAGGCCGGCTGTGAGCTTGCTTGCGTTTTTCTCCATCTTAACATAAGCGGCTCCGTCGTCCTTAGCCAGCTCGCCGATCGTCGCCAGTGCGGCCGCCGTCGCGACGCAATTGCCGTTCAGCGTGCCGAGATGGCTCACCGTCCCGTTCTCGATCAGCGCCATCAGCTCAGCTCTTCCGGCTACCCCGCTCACCGCGAAGCCCCCGCCCATCGCCTTGCCGATCGTGACGAGATCGGGCTTGATGCCGAAGCGGCCGTGCGCGCCGCCGAGCCCGAGGCGGAAGCCGGTAATGACCTCGTCCAAAATCAGGACGATGCCGCGATCTGCCGTCGCCTTACGCATGAATTCCAGATAGCCCGGACGCGGCACAATGCAGCCCGAGTTGCACATGACCGGCTCGGAAATGACCGCGGCGATCTCTCCTTCATGCTCGGCCAGCGCGGCCTCGAGCGCGGCTTGGTCGTTCCATGGGAGCAGAATGACGTCGTGCAGGCTAAGCTCGCTCTGTCCGGCAGTGCCCGGAGGCACGGCGCCTGTCGTCGCCGCGGACGCAGACGCGCTTGGCATGTCGGCGCTCGGGAACGACGTATAGATCGAATCCGACCAGCCGTGGTAATGGCCGTGGAACCGGATAATCTTCGACCTTCCCGTATACGCGCGGGCCAGACGCAGCGCCAGCATGACAGCCTCGGTGCCCGAACCGCTCAGCACCGCCTTGTCGGCGCACGGCAGCACTTCGGTCAGCAGCTTGGCGAGCTCGATCTCGCCTTGATGCTGGAGACCGAACGTAATGCCGCGCTGCATCGCCGCATACACCTTCTCATTCACCGGCCCGTAGGCGTGTCCCAGAATGAGCGGACCGTAGCCGAGCAAATAATCGATGTACGCGTTGCCGTCGACGTCGCGAACGACCGCCCCTTCGGCGGATTCCGCGAACAACGGCACCGGCTTCATCGCCGCCCGCAGCGAGCTGGCCACGCCGCCGGCCAAATAGCGCTTGGATTGATCGTAGCGGGTTCTCGATAATTCGTAGATGCTCATCTCTTTTTGTCCACTCCTCTTTTACTTGGTTTCACTTATTAAAACCATTGTTTCATTTTTAATATAGCATCGAAAATCCGGATTGTATATGCTCGTGCGCGAAAAGATCGTAGACGATCGTTTCGGCCGGGCCGGAAACGTCAGAAAAGGCGTGAACGCCGGGAACGCAAAAACCGCCGGAGCAGGTCCGGCGGCGGCGTTTGAGCGTGCCTATGGCGATTCATATGAATTTTCTTGCCGCCGATGCCTTGGCCCGATCAGCGACCAGTCGATGTCCTCCCAGCCGAGCCGATAGGCCGGCGAATCCGGCTGCAGCTTGTAGCCGCCTTCCTCGCCTGCGGCGAACAGCGGATCTGCAACGAGCGAGTTCGCTTCGAAGCGGCCCCCGGACACGGAGAGCCAGGACTCCCAATCGTAGTCGAAGCCCCATGCCGGATTTTCGGCCAGCGAGACGGCGGGCGAAGGCAGCTCGCCCGACACGATCCGCGGCGCGCCACCGTTCCAGTACAAATTGCGGTCCGCGCGCGCAAGACGCTCCGGGCTCCAGTTGACGAAGCAGAACATCCGTCCGGAATTCGATACGAGGTTGCGTTCGATCACGAGATCCCGGTTCGCCTCACCGACCATTTCCTGCGTACCGATCGCGTTCACGGCGTCCGTATTGTCGACGATCAGGTTGTTCGCGATCACGCTGCCGATGCCCTTGGCGAATATCGCCATCCACAGCTTGCCCGTATTCGCGCCGTATAGATGATCGAGCACGTTGTGCGTCACCGTGAAGCCGTCCGAGGCGTCGTCGAGATAAATGCCGAAGCCGAACGAAAAACGGATGCCGCTGTGGTGCAGCCGGTTGCCGTGAATCCGGTTGCCGAGGCCGACGCCCCACGATTCGATCAGGCCGCCGTCCTGGCTGTCGGTCATGACGTCCGAAATGTCGTTGTATCGGATCACGTTGTCCCGCGCGAATAGAAAGTCGTAGTGATTGTCCCACGTAACGGGAATGCCCCACAGCGACGGCGGCATCGCCCCTTGGCGGACGCCCTTCATCGAGATGCCGTACCGGGGCATGTGGGCGATCCGGTTGTGCGCGATGTCGCAGCCCCCGCATTGGTACAGTTGAATGCCCGCCCCATGGCCGACGAGCTCGCCGCCGTGCACAATCTCGTTGTCCGCGATCAGATGCCTCTTATTCAGGTTCGCGGCGGCGGGATCTTGAAAATCGCCTTCTCCCGGCGCGTAGCCGACCGCGTAAATGCCGTGATGGCCCACGTGCTCGATCGCGTTGCGCGTGAGCTCAACGTGCAAGGCGCGGCGATCAAGGAGCACGCCCGACGAACCGGCCAAGCGGAGCCGGCAGCCTTCGACCTTAACGTCTTCGGCGTCGCGCACGTAGATGAGCCCGTTGCGCTGCACGTCCGGCTCGGTGTTGGCGGCCTCTTCGTCCGAGACGATCCGGTAATCGTCGTAAAAATCCGTATGCACCAGCTCCAGACCGCGCAGGACGATGCCTGAGACGGGACGTCCCTCGCCGTCGCCGGCGATCTCGACGATGCGATGCAGGGCAGGCGCGATCACGCGCTGCGCGAGCGGCTTCCCCAAGACGGGGCGATAGTAGAGCATGCCGGCGGTATCGTCGAAATGAAACTGGCCCGGCTCTCGCAAAAATGCGAGTGAGCCCTGCAAGAAATAGCGCGAACCGCCCCCGATGCCCCAGGTGGACGGGCGAGCGAAGACGATGCGCCCCGTCTCGGCACTCGCCTCGCGGACGGGAATCGTCTCGGAAAACCAATTCCACTCGCCTTCCCCGGGCCATACGAACGCCTGCATGCCCGCGCAGTTCCGCGCGGCCGCCTCGAATGCATCCGCATGGTCCGCGGGCAGCTCGCCGACGCGGATGCCGTCCCGCTCGCCGCCCGGCTCGGCATGCCCCGTCTCGTAGTAGCCGACGGCCGGCAGCCGCGCCTTGGCGATACGCGCGCCGTCCGCGTACAGCGTACGCGGCCGCACGCCCGCGGGCACCGCCGCCCGCCAGATGCCGTCCCGCCAAGGCTCCCAGCCCGCGATCTCGACGCCGCCGCTTAGGACCGGCAGTTCGCCGCCGCCGCTCGCGTCGCCGCAGTATTCGACGGCGCAGCGTCCGCCGCCCGTATCCGCGCTGCCGAGGCGCAGCGGCTCAGGCAGTGCATACGTCCCCGGACGGATGCGGACGACGATCCGGCCTTCGTACCCGCCGGCCGCGAGCTTGCGGGCAGCCGCCTGCGCGGCGTGTACCGTCGGGTACGGACGAGCCGTGCTGCCGTCCGCCGCTACGGACGTGCCGTTGACACCGTCCACATCGATCTCCGCGGCGTCCCCGCCGATGTCTTCGCTTACCCCTGCCATACGAGCGCCCTCGTTTTCGGCGTCACTCTTTTTCCGATTCGCCATCCCGTTCGACTCCTCCCGGTCCATGCCCTTATGTCCCTTCGCCGCCTAAGGCAGCGCGGCTCGCGGCCCGTAACGCTCCGCTTGCCGGCTGCCTCGTCGAGTCAGGCCGATTCGATTATTGAAGCGGCGCGAGATGCGCGCCGTCGATGACGACGAACGCGCTCGCGCCCGGCGTCTTCCAGCCGACCGCGACATGATCGCCGCCGCCTTCTTCCTTGTGCAGCACTTCGACGTAGTAGCGCTGGCCCGCCGTCAGCGTGATGGAGCCGGACTGCTGCGTCGACGCGTTGCGGTCCCATTCTTCTTCGTTGGTCCAGTCGACGACTTCGCCGAGCTTGACCTTGTTGCCTGCAGTGCTGTCCTTGCTCAGGTACAGCTGGCTGTTGTTGTCGCCCGCGATGGCGAACTGGTACGTGCCGGTGACGGTCGGCACGATGTAGCCGCGAATCCGGTCGCCGTAATTGTCGCCCCAGTTCGTAGGGCCCTTGAAGCTGGTCAGGACGGCCGTGCCCGTCGGCGTCGTCGACACCGGGATGCTGGCGACGGTCGGGCCCGTGATGCCGGTCCAGTACTCGCGCACGATCGTGCCGGTCGGCGTCGTGCCGCCGGAGGCGCTCGTCGTGACCGACAGCGCGCCGCTCGCGGCCGACTGGTTGCCCGCAGCGTCCTTCGCTTTTACCGTAAAGCTATACGTGGTGCTGGCCGCAAGGCCCGTCACCGTGTATGTCGTCGCACCTGTCGTAGAGCCGGCAAGCGCGCTGCCGTTATAGACGTCGTAGCCCGTCACGCCGACGTTGTCCGTTGAAGCCGTCCACGACAGATTGACGGAATTCGCGGTTTTGGACGGCGACGTGAGGCCCGACGGCGCGGTAGGCGCCTGCGTATCTCCGCTCCCGCCGCTGCTGGCCATGTTGACGTCGCATGTTTTGTAATAGCCGGGCGCCGGGTCGACGCCGAAGCCGTTGTTCGAGCACAAGACGGTGTTCGTGTAGGTGCCGTAAACATAGCTGCCGTTCGCCCCGTAGCGCACCTCCTTCGTACCTGTAAAGTTGCAGGGATTGTTTTCGCCCGCGCAGTTCACCCAGTTCGCGAGCGGATTCGTCGTGACCGTGATCGCGTTGCTCGCCGCCGAAATATTGTTCGAGGCGTCCTTGGCCTTGACGGTCAGCGTGTATGCCGTGCTCGGGCTGAGACCCGTCAGCGTGATCGACACCGCGCCGGCCGAGGAGCCGATCTGGGTCGAACCGTTGTAAATGTTATAACCCGTGACGCCCATGTTGTCCGTGGACGCGTTCCAGCTTAGCGTGATGGTCGTGTCTGTCTTGGCCGTCGAAGTCAAGCCGGTCGGCGCGGTAGGGGCCTGCGTATCGCCCGCGTCCGTCGTGACGGACAGCGTGTTGCTGGCCGCGGATACGTTGCCCGCCGCGTCCCTCGCCTTGACCGTAAACATATAGGTCGTGCTCGGCGTAAGTCCCGTCACGTTATACGTCGTCGCGCCGGTCGTGGAGCCGAGCAGCGTGCCGTTCCGGTAGACGTCGTAGCCGACGACGCCGACATTGTCCGTAGATGCATTCCAGGACAGATTGACCGTCACGTTCGATTTGAAGGGTGCCGTCAAGCTCGAAGGCGCGCTCGGCGCCGTCGTGTCGGGCGGACCGGAATAAACGTTGATCGTCTGCTCCTTGATGTTGGCGCGTCCCGTATTGTCCCAGACGACCAGCGAGACGCGGTAGTTGCCCGCCTTCTGGTAGGTGTACGTCGGGTTGACCGTCGTGACCGGCACGCCTTCGCCGAAGTCCCACAGGTTCTCGGCGATCGAGCCGTTGTCGGACGAGGTATTGGTGAACGTTACGGGCTGGCCGAGCTGCACGCTCGTGGGCGCCGTAAAGTTCGCGGTCGGCTTGGCGTCGCCTGCGAAGCCGCGGCTCGTCAGCTGCGTGTTGGTGCCGTTGCCGGTGACCGTGTTGTTCGCCCACTCGAGATCCGCCGCGGACGACGGATACTGATCGATGGACGGGCCCCCGTTGTTCGTGATGACATTGTTCACGAAGCTGATGCGGTCGGTGCCCGCGGCGGTTGTAATCTCGATCGCCTTGCGGCCGTTGTTCGTGATCGTATTGCTGTCGAAGGTAATGTTTTTCGAGTTGCCGTGGATGCGGACTGCGTTGCCGTCGTAGCCGGGATAGGCGGCAGCGGGGTTGCCGATCGGACCGTCCTTAATCGTGTTTTTATAGAAGTATTGGAACTGCTCCGTCTCGCCCGTTCCCTCGCCCTGCAGCTGCATGCCCCACATGACGATGTTTTGGATCGTGTTGTAGTTCCACAGCTGGTAGCCGGTGCCCGGCGACTGCTGCATGCCGACCTGCTGGCCGCCGTCGACGAGATTGTCGGACGTCACGGAATGGTTGGACATGATCTCGAGCCCGATGCCTTTGACCGTATTGTCGGTCGTATGCACCGTGTTGCGCCGAATCGCGTTGTACTCCGAGCGCACGACGGACAGCCAGTGGTCGACCTGGTTGTCTTCGACGATCGAGTGGTTGACGTTCGTATGGAGCTCGATGCCGAGACCTTCGTTAAAAATGCCCGAGCCGGCGATGACGTTGTTGCGGATAATGGCGCCGTCGACGCCGTCGTTGACGAAAATGCCGCCGCGCCCGGTGTTCGCGATCGTGTTGCCTTCGATGACCGGTGCGTTCGAGCCCCAGCCGACCCGCATCGCGGCGCCCCACATCGAGCCGGTGCCCATGTTGACGAAATCGTTGTTTTTGATCGTCACGTTCGGCGAAGCCGACATCAGAATGCCGAAAGGCGCGAAGCCGCTCGTCTTGGCGAGGTTTTTGATCCGGTTGTCGTGAATGTTGTGGCCGCTGCCCGGCTCGCTCCAGATGCCCGCGTCCAGCGTCGTGCTGTTGTTCGCGTCGAGCGTCAGCGCGCCGATCTCGACGTTGCTCGTGCTGTTCAGCGACACCATGGCGCCCGTGCCGGTGCCGTTGTACTTAAGAATCGTCGTATTGCGGCCTTGGCCGAGCAGCTTGATCCCGGTCTTGCCTTGAAGACTGCCCGATAAATAGTAGGTGCCCGACGGCACGTAGACGGTGTCCCCGCTGGACGCGGCGTTGATCGCGTTTTGAATGGCCGTCAAGTCGTCTGCGCTGTCGCTTCCGTTTGCACCGTAAGCGGTTACATTAACTGTCGCGGCAAAAGCGGCAGGCGCCGGAACGACCGGCGCCAGGATCGTCAATGCGCAGAACACGCCGGCGGCTTTCCGATTGAATAGGGCCGACAAACCGTTCCTTTTGGACATCTTCACGAATCCCTCTTTTCATCATTAGGTTGGTATGGCTCCGCTTCGCTCCGTGATGCTGGCCCGCGCTGCGGGCATTCTATTCGACGGCGCCGCACTCACCTCCTCCGTGAATCCATCGTCGCACGGAATCGTCCGCCGTTAAACTGTACAAAGTTGGAAAAGCAAGCCCAGACGGCTATGAAATGCGTGAATAACTCTTTTCCGCAGGAAGGAGCGGCGCTCGCATTTCCTTTAAGTAACCGGTTGCAATTTAAAGCGATTCCATTTAAAAATAGAGAAGTCAACACGGCGGCGGGGGGAACAGCGAACGATGAAGGGATTCGGGTTCGGCTTTTACAAGTCCAGGCGTTATTTTCAGCGTGTCCTGTTCTCGATCATGATCGCCATGGCGCTCATCCTGACCGGGCTGTCCGCCGTCAACTCCTACGTGCTCGAGCGATCCGTCCGAAGCGTGCAGGAGGATTCCAACCTGAAGGTATTGACGCAGATTCAGTACAATTTGTCCTATATGAACGAGATTATCGTCCGATTGTCCACCTTCGCTTACGACGACAACTTCCTGATTCCCCTCATGTATTCGGAGCCGCTCCCGCAGATGGATTATATCCGCGGGTACAACGAGATGGAGAAGCTGATGGAAAGCTCCTCCTTCCTGCACTCGATGGCCGTCTACAACGCGGGAAGCGGCGAATTGTACGGCTCGTCGAGTGAATTTCTCGTGGACGGCGGCGAGACGAAGCGAAAAATGCTGGACTGGCTGCTCCGCTCGCCCGTGCCGTTGCCGACGTCCAGGCTCATCCCCGTCAGCCTGAGCGGCGGAGACAAGGGTGCAGGCGAAGGCGGAGGCGTCGACGCGTTCGCCTTTATCGTGACGGACGCGCTGCGCGCCTATGACGGCAAAGAGTCCGCGTTGATCCTGTACGTCAAGCCGGACTGGGTGTTCGACAGTCTGCGCAGAATGAACGGTGCCGGCAGCGGCCAAGGCGCGATCTTCATCCGAACGCCGGACGGCCGTCTGCTGTCGGACGGTCATTCGGGCGACGTGTACGCGCCCAAGCCGGAAGCCGTCACTGCTCTGGTCGCGGGCGCCGATCCTAAGCAGGAAGCGCAATCCGGCTTTGTCGTCGGCAACGCGGGAGACGGCAAGAGCATCGTCACGTTCATGCGGGGAATCGGCGACTGGACGATTTTGTACATACAACCCTATGCGCCGCTCATGAAGGAAGTCGGGGAAAATCGCGAAAAGGCGCTGCTCGTCACGGGCGCGTTTCTGTTGATTGCGGCGGCCGTCTCGATTTGGCTGTCCTTCAAGCTGTACGGTCCGATCGACGCGATGCTGCGCCGCATTCGGCCGCATCTGAGCGACGCGGCGACGGGCGGCGGCGAGAACGAGCTCGACCTGATGGGCGACAACGTGCTGCGGCTGTCGGAAAAGCTGCGGGAGATCAGCGCGGAGCAGATCGTGGAGAAGCATTACTTGCGAACGTTTCTGTCGGACGGCGGCAGCATCCTCGAGGCGGACATGGCGCAGCTGATCGAACGCCACGGTTTGCAGCTCGATCCCAAAGGTCCCTATTGCGTCTGTGTTCTGCGCATCGACCGCTACGTCGACTACGCGCGCGCGACGGCGCCCGCGGCCAGGAAGCTTCACGGCTTCGCCATCCTCAACATCGCGCAGGAGCAGCTGTCCGCCGCCTACCGCTGCGAGTCCGTCGACATGCCGGACGGGCAATCGGTGCTCGTCCTGTCGGGTCCCGGCGTCGATGCGGACATGGACAAGGCGCTTCCGATCGTTCGGGAGATCCAGGATACGATCGAGCGCTATTACGGACTGTCGCTCACCTGCGGCATCGGCGATCCCGTCCCTAGGCTGAGCCAGCTGTCCGCCGCTTACCGCCAGTCCTACCAGCTCTGCTTGTATATGTTCGCGCGCGGCTATCGATCGATCGTCCGGCCCACGGACGTGCGTGCCAACCTGTCAGGCGGACGCCGGACGCTGCCGGCCGACATCGAGCGGCGACTGACCGAAGCGCTGAAAAAGGGCCAGATGACAAACGCCGGCGGCGAGCTCGAAAAAGCGTTTGCCTTGCTTGCCGAATTCCAGTACGACGACATGCTCCGCGCCGTATCCGATCTCGCTTGGGCCGTCAAAAACACGGCGGCCGACATGATCAACAACCGGCTCGCCGCGCTGCCCCTCGATCCCGAGCAGATCCCGCGGATCACCGAGGGCGACCGTTCGCTCGAGGACATCTACATGTCCTTCCTGTCCGCATGCGCGCAAATTTGCGAAGCGCAGCGCACGCCCGGCACAGAGCGCTACGAATGGCTCGTCGGCACGATCAAGGCACTCATCGAGCAGAAATTCCAGGATCCGAACCTCAGCCAGCAATCGATCGCTTCCACCGTCAAGCTGACGTCCGCCTACGTAGGCAAGCTGTTCAAGGATCACTGCGGCACGACGGTCACCGAGTACATCAACGAGGTGCGGCTCGCTCACGCGCGCAGGCTGCTGCTCCAGACCGACGATACGATCGCCGAGATCATGGACCAGTGCGGCTATTCGAACCAGAGCTACTTTTTCCGCCTGTTCAAGGGCAAGTTCGGCAGCACGCCCAAGGAGTATCGCATCAAGCGGTCGCTGAGCTCGTGAGTGACAGCGGTCGCACCAAGACAAGCCGAGTCTTGTCATAACGATGTGCGGTCGTATTATTTGGCGGATCGGCGATCAGACTGGCTGGATAGCGATGTGCGGCACTGTTATTCGGTGGACTGGCGATCGGATCGGCCGGATAGCGAAGTATCGCATTCTTACTTGCCTGAACGAAGCCGGCCCGGCTTCGTTCTTTTTGCGTTCTTTCCCGTTATCTCCGTTCCCCCGCGCGCCCGCGCCTCATTTTGGCTCCCTTTTCTCAAAAAACATATGAATTCGCATTTAATACACGCCCGCCGGACAGTTATTCGAACATCGAATCGTATCTCCTATGCGTGGCCCGTGGCATGATGGGTTCATATCCAAGCTGGAGGTGATCCCCATGGCCAAGACTCAACCCGTCAAGCTAAGCGCCGCGGATTCCCTCGTTCCGGGCGATTCGCAGGCAAAGCGAACCGGCTGGATCCGCAACGAGATCCGGCTGCTGCGCAAAAACCGGGAACTGCTCATCCTCGCGCTGCCCGGCATTCTGTTCAAGCTCGTCATCGCCTACCTGCCGATGATCGGCCTCATACTGGCGTTCAAAAACTTCAGATATGACCGCGGCATCTTCGGAAGCGAGTGGGTAGGATTCCGCAACTTCGAGTTTTTATTCAAGGCGGAGGACGCGTACCGGATCATTCGAAATACGCTGCTGTACAATTTCGCCTACATCATTACGGGAACGATCGCGGCGCTGCTGCTGGCGCTGCTGCTGAACGAGCTGTCCGGACGGTTGATGAAAATCTACCAGACCGTGTTGTTCCTCCCGTTCTTCCTCTCGATGGTGCTCGTCGGCTACATCGGCAACGCGTTTCTTGACTTTGAGAACGGCTTCGCGAACAAGGTGCTCGCCTTCCTCGGACTGCCCGAGCACAACTGGTATTTGGAGACGGCGCCCTGGATCTACATCCTGCCGCTAATCGCACTCTGGAAAGGCGTCGGCTTCTTGACGCTCGTCTACTACGCCGGGATGACAGGCATCAGCACGGAGTATTACGAAGCCGCCAAGCTCGACGGCGCGACCCGCATTCAGATGATGACGCGGATCACGCTCCCGCTGCTCAAGCCGCTCGTCATCATTCTGTTCATCCTCGGACTCGGCAACATTTTCCGCGGCGACTTCGGACTCCACTACTTCATCCCTAACAACGTCGGACCGAACTTCCCGACGACCGACATCATCGACACGTACGTGTACCGCGCGCTCACGAAGCTCGGCGACATCAACTCCGCAGCAGCCGTCGGATTCCTGCAGTCGTTCGTCGGCCTCGTCACCGTCGTGTCCGCCAACTATATCGTCCGCCGCATCGACCGCGACAACGCGCTTTTCTAATCCGGAGGCGAATCCGCTATGACCGTCAAATCGAACAATTGGTTTATCAACGCGTTTTTTATCGTCGTCTGCCTGCTGATCGTCGCGCCGTTCATCCTTGTCGTCTCCATCTCGCTCTCCTCGGAAGACAGCCTGTTCGAGTACGGCTACCAGTTCGTCCCTCGGGTATGGAGCGGTGAAGCTTACCGGATCGTCTTCGAAAAACCGGATACGATTCTGCGCGGCTACGGCGTCACGATCATGATCACGATCATCGGCACGTTCTTGTCGCTACTGCTCACGGCGCTCATGGCGTACCCGATCTCGCGGCGCGATTTCAGGTACAATCGGCCGCTTACGTTTTACGTATTTTTCACAATGCTGTTCAACGGCGGCCTGATTCCGTTCTACATCTTAATGACGCAGTACCTGCACTTGAAAAACTCGCTCGCCGCGCTCATCATCCCCGCGCTCATGAGCCCGTTCAACATTATGATCATGAAAGGCTTCCTGGACAAGATCTCGCCGGAGATCGTCGAATCGGCCAAGATCGACGGGGCGCGCGAATTCCGGATCTTTTTCCGGATCATCCTCCCGCTCTCGACGCCGGCGCTTGCGACGCTCGGCTTGTTCATCGCCTTCGGCTATTGGAACGAATGGTACAACGCGCTGCTGTTCATCGACAACGACAAATATATTCCGCTCCAGCTGCTCCTCGTCCGCATCCTGTCGCAGGCCGAATTTCTCGCGAATTCGCCGATGGCCCAGGTGTCCGACAAGCTCCAATTTGCGCAGTTCCCGACGCTGTCCGTCCGGATGGCGATGGCGATCGTCGCCAGCGGACCGATGCTGCTCGTCTTCCCCTTTTTCCAGAAGTACTTCGTCAAGGGCATCACGGTCGGCTCGCTCAAGGGCTGAAGTCGGCACGATCGCATATAGGGCTGCCGCCGCATTCTAGGGAGGTGATCGGCATTCGGCGCGGCAGCAGGTCAGGCACGGACATACGGCGTATTAAATAATAACGGTCCATCCAATGGAGGGTTCAACAGATGAGAAAAGGAAAACGGATTCCGCAATATATGCTGCTGCTCTCGATGGCCGCGCTGGCGGCTTGCAGCGATAACAACGGCTCGAATTCGGCCAGCCCGAGCGCGGCGGCAACCGACGGCGCCTCGGCGACGGCAAGCGCCTCCGGCAGCGCGTCCGCAAGTGCCGAGGCGACGCAGGCGGAGCTGCCCGAGGCCAAGCTCACGTTCATTTATCCCGTAGCCGCCAACCCTGGCCCCGACCAGAAGCTGGTCAACGACGAGATCAACAAGTATTTGAAGGATAAAATCAACGCGACCGTCGATCTGAAGCCGTTGACCTTCGACGAGTACGAGCCAAAGCTGAACGCGATGCTCGCCGCCGGCGAAGCGTTCGATATCGCCTGGAGCTCCAAGGGCTGGCTCGGCAACTATCAGCCGTATATCGACAAAGGCGCCTACCTCGAGCTGCCGGACGACATGATCGCCAAGTATGCGCCTGAAGCGCGCGCCAACATTCCCGACAAGTTCTGGCCGGACATGAAGGCCGCCGACGGCAAGGTGTACGGCTTCCCGATCTACCAGATAGCGGCCAAGCAAAAGAGCCTGATTATCCAGAAGCGCTTCGTCGATAAATACAACCTTGACGTGAGTACAATCCACTCGTACAAGGACATCGAACCGTTTCTGAAGACGCTCAAGGACAACGAAAAGGGCATCGTCCCGCTCGGCCTCGCGCAAAACTCCAACGGCCTGTTCGTCGATCCGAACGCCGTGGCGCCGGACGGCGTAGCCGTCGGCTACAAAAAGGACGATTCGACTTACGCCATGATCGGCAAGATCGATTCGCTCGAAGCCAAAAAGGAATTCTACCAAACGATACATGGCTGGTACCAGGCCGGCTACATTAACAAGGACGCGCCCGTGCTGCAGAACATCAATGACCTGAAGGGCAAAGGCAATGTCGCCGTATCGCTCGAATTCACGTCCAAGCCGGGCGGCGAGATCGGCGAAAAAGCGATCAACGGCGGCAACGACGTCGTCTATGTCCCGATCTCGGACAGCTACTTCACCGGCATCGCGAGCGCCATGCACGTTATCAACAAAAACTCCAAAAATCCCGAGCGCGCGCTCATGCTGATCAACCTGCTCAATACCGACAAGTACCTGTACAACCTGATCTGCAACGGGATCGAAGGCAAGCACTACACGAAGACGGACGACAAATTCATCGCGCCGATCGAAGGCTCCGGCTACGCGCCCAACGGCGACTGGGTGTTCGGCAACCAGTTTAACGCATACCTCAAGCCCGGCATGGACCCTGACACCTGGGAGAAGACGATCCAGCTGAACGACAGCGCCGTCGTGCCTGTCAGCAACGGCTTCTCGATCAACGAAGAGAAGATCAAGGCCGAAGGCGCCAACCTGAACGCCGTAGGCAACGAATATTCGACCGCCCTCGAGACCGGCGCCGTCGATCCGGCCAAGATGCTGCCCGAGTTCGAGAACAAACTCAAAGCCTCCGGCCTCGAAAAGTACGAAACCGAAGTCGCCGCGCAGTGGGACGCGTTCTTGAAGGGGAAGGGTCTCAGATAACGGCAAGATGCCGGCAGCAACGGCAATAGAAATCGAAAGATCACATGCAAAACGATTCGCGGGAGCGGCCGTCCGGAGGACGGTCGCTTCGCGTTCTGCCGCATTTAGCTCCTTGTGGCCGACGCTCCGCCCGTTGCCTTCTGATGAGAAGGCGTTCGTCTTTCTCTCGGCCTTGCCAGCCCCATTGCCTTCTGATAAGAAGGCGTTCGTCTTTCTCTCGGCCTTGCCAGCCCCATCGCCTTCTGATGAGAAGGCGATCAGTGTTCTCTTAGCCATGTGTCCTCCATCGCCTTTTAATAGGAAGGCAATCGGTCATTACGCGGACTTGCTACTATCATCGCATTCTATTTGGTAGGCGATCAGCATCTTCGCGGCCATGAATCATCCGTCGCCTGCTAATGAGAAGGCGAAGAAGCCAGAGTATCAGTTAATCTTTTGCGTTTTTGGCAACACCAAATAACTCATTGTTTTCCCTTGTGGGGAACGGTTTGACTTTAAGTAACCTTTGGATTCCAGGGACTGCAGGCTGCCGCTTGCTTGTAGAAACCCGATCTTCAGCGCAGCCATTACTTCAACTGGCTTTATTTCACTGATGTGCCTTCCGATCCAATGCAGGATAGCTCTCTCATACAATGTGAGCTGACTCACTCCCGATCCCCCTCCATATCCCCACACAGATAGTGCCGCTAACAGCGTCTGTTGACAGCGCTTCGGCTTTTCCAACAAATCGTCTCTTGAGAAACGAAGCATGTGCCAACCGTCCATGAGCAAGTGATTTTGTCTCTCCAGGTTATCGCCGAATCTAAAACGGCTTACGTCGCGAAGATGCGTACCATACGCGTCGGCTTCCAGAATCAGACCCCGATGCAACCCGAAAGGCATGTAGGCGAAGTCGACGAATCGTTGACCGTCCTTAAAGTCCGACACTTCCCACTCCGGATGAAGATGATCGAAGCTCCCAAGCGCCGGCCACCAATGTTTCTCGAGCAATAATCGCTCATTGTACGTGTCCATTTCCATCAAACGCCTTTTTCTTTCCCCCTGGCTATGGCGTATCACGCGAGACATCCATTCATCGTAGGCTTTTTGAAATAACACGTCCGACATTTAAACTACCCCCTAAGAAAAATAAAAAAGGCCGCTCCTCCGAACTGATTCGGATAGAACGGCCTGTGCTTCAGGCAGCGGTTATATACTGTTATCATATTTAAAATTGTAAAGTTTTGCAAGGCTATTTTTCGACGGCTTTACGGTTGAGTGCAAGAGAGCAAATTTCAGGCATCAATTCATAGGCATCGCCTCTCATACGGTAGGCGGTCCGACTTCTCGCAACCTCACTGCACCCCATCGCCTTTCGTATAGCAGGCGTTCCGACTTCTCGCAACCACACAGCACCCATCGCCTCTCGTATAGCAGGCGATCCGCCTTCTCGCAGCCTCACAGCACCCATCGCCTCCCGTACGGTAGGCGTTCCGACTTCTCGCAACCACACAGCACCCATCGCCTCTCGTATAGCAGGCGATCCGCCTTCTCGCAGCCTCACAGCACACATCGCCTCTCGTACGGCAGGCGATTCGCCTTCACGCGGTCTCACTGCACCTATCGCCTCTCGTACAGCAGGCGATCCGCCTTCTCGCGGTCTCACAGTACCCATCGCCTCTTCGTTAGCAGGCGATCCGCCTTCTCGCAGCCTAACAGCACCCATCGCCTCTCGTACGGCAGGCGATTCGCCTTCTCGCTGCCTCACTGCACCTATCGCCTCTCGTATAGCAGGCGATTCGTCTTCTCGCGGCCTCATAGTAGCTATCGCCTCCCGTACGGTAGGCGTTCCGACTTCTCGCAACCACACAGCACCCATCGCCTCTCGTACAGCAGGCGATCCGCCTTCTCGCAGCCTAACAGCACACATCGCCTCTCGTACGGCAGGCGATCCGCCTTCTCGCGGTCTCACAGCACCCATCGCCTCTCGTACGGCAGGCGATTCGCCTTCTCGCTGCCTCACTGCACCTATCGCATCTCCGTTAGCAGGCGATCCGCCTTCTCGCTGCCTCAAGCAACCGCTTCCCGGATCCTTTCGGATCCTCCCGCTCCCGCTCCCGCCCCTACTCCAGCACCTTCTTCAACCGATACTCCTTCGGCGTCACGCCGAACGTCTTCTTGAACAGCTTGAAGAAGGTGCTCTCGTTCACGTAGCCGACCATCTCCATCACTTCCTTGATGCTGAAGCCCTTCGTCTCCAGGTACGCCTGGGCATGCCGCAAACGCACTTCGTTCATGTACTCTCCGACCGACACGAACTCGCTCGTCTTGAAGATGCGCCCCACATAGGCCGGCGTCAGGTGCAGCATCGCCGCGATGCCTTGCAGGCTCAGGTTGCTGTCCTTGTAGTTGGTCTCGATCATTTCCTTGATCGCGTCGGTCAGCGCGGCATTTTTGTCCGCGTCCGTGCGGGACAGCTTGTCGTGGATCTCGCGGACGGCGGCACCGATCAGGGCGCGCACATCCTCCATCGTCTCCTTCTCGAGCGCCTCGCGGCTGAGCGAGCTCAGCTCGATGGGCAGCGAGACGAGCCGATTGCGGTTCAGATCCCGAACGGCGGATTTGAGCAGGTCGACGAGATGCAGAATGCCGTGGACAATATGGTCGAAATGGCAGGCCATGAGCCCCTGAAAAATCACGTCCGCCGCCGCCAAGCTATCCTCGGGACGATTGGCGCGGATGCTCTCGACGAGCTTCTTTTCCGCGTCGGCCGGGAAGTCGTACTCCGTCCGCCGATTCCGCTCGCCGACCGATTCGGGCGTCAGGACGGCGCGATGGCCGAACAGCAGCTTGTACTGGGACAGCCGGATCGCCTCCCCGTAGCGCTCGGTGATGCCGATATGGCTGTCGCAGCTGCCGCTCACCGTCAGCGACAGGGAGAGCTTGTAGTAACTGCCGACCACCTCCTGAATTCGGCGAAGCAGACCCGCCAGCGTCTCCGTGTCCGCGCCGTCGCCGGCCGGGCTGACGAGCATCGCCACGTGATCGCTGCGCATGTCCGCGATCTCGCACCGGTACGGGCCCGGCCGCATGATCTCCGCCGCGATATTGCCGATCGCGAACGTATACAACGCGCGCTGGCCGGGCGTCGTTGTCCGCTCGAATTCGGCGAAGCCGTCCACCTTGGCGACCACTACCCGGTACGGCCCGGCCGGATCGATATCCAGGCCGTTCAAGGCGATGTTGTCCTCGAACTCCTCGCGCGACAGCGACGGGCTGTTGGCGACAAGAGTGCGGAGATGAGAGTTGCGAACGATTCGCTTCTGCTTGTCCTGCTCGCCGGCCGCGCATTGCAGCTTCTCCAGCATCGAGCTGTACACGGTCGCCACGGCCGCGAACTCGTCGTCCTTCCTCGCGCCCGGCGCACTTCCTTGGGCCTCGCCCAGTCTGATCCCGATCTGGCTGAACATCCGTTCGATCGGCCGGTACAGCTTGTGGGCGATCATAAAGGACAGCAGAACGCCGAGAAACAGGACGACCGCGATAACGGCGAAGGAAGTCGCGCGCATCTCGCGGATGCTGCCGATGACCACGTCGTAGGGCTGCACGCTGACGATTTTCCAATCCGTATCCTTCATGCTCATATAGGTGACGAGCTGCTTTTCCGTTCCGCCCAGCTTGCCGGTAAAGGAGCCGAAGGACGCCCCGTCCACGTTCGTACGCAGCGCCAACGCTTCGGCAATCCGCTTCGTATCCGCCGCCGCCGCGCCTCCGCCCGACATGATCACAGCGCCAGACGCATCCAGCATATAAAGGCCGGAGCGGGACGGATCGTCGAAGACGTTGACCGTTTGCAAATTGTCGTACAGCCACTGCGGCTTGATATTGACCGCGAGCGCACTCTCCCGCCCGCTGCGGACAGCGCCGAAGTTTTGATACAGCACGATGGAAAAAAAGTCGACGTTCCCCGCGACGCCGCTCAAATTCATGGGCAGCAGCTTCATCCGGGGCAGCTTCTCCTCGCGCTTCAGCATCGCGACGAGACCGTCCGCCATCGCGGCGTCCGGCTTGTTCAGGCTGAGCTGGCCGACCGGGTACACCTGATCGTCATACCCGTTGTAGACGACGATCGAATGGAGGAACGACGAAGACAAATACGCCTGCTTCAGCGAGTTCATCGAGCGGATGACGGTCATCTCGTCGTAGCTCGGCAGCGTGAAGAGCGGCGATATATTCGGATCCATGAACAGCGAGACCGCGAGATTGCCCAGCACTTCCGTCATGTACGAGACGTTGTACTGAATCTGGTTCATCACCTTGCGGGACGAATCCTGCTGCATGCGGACGGAGCTGCGCTCGGCATTGTATTGAATCGCCAGCGAGGCGAACACCAGCACGGCGATCATCAGCACGCTGACGGACAGCAGCAGGCGCGTCAGGTATTTTTTGGACTTGTAGGCTTGCAGCATCTTCATGGCGCTTTTCCTCCCACCGGGTGAAGTACGGGTCAGCGCCACCAGCATCTCATACGCAAGACGGCCGATCTACTGTACAATGTTCGAATTGCTGCTCCAGCGCGGAATGGCGGCCATTAAACGATGATGACGGGTAAAAAAAGCAAAACGCCCCGGTCGCCGCAAAGCGAACGGGGCTGCCGGGATGCCGACTGCGAGCTGAAGCGATAGAGCCAGCATGTGCGATAAGGTAGGCGCCAACCCCGCCGATGAGCGAGACAGAGCCTCGCGCTAATCGTTCAGCGGCACGATCCGTGTCTCGCCCGGCGCGAGACGGATCCGGGGCCAGAACGCGCTTGCGCAGAAGCGAAGCGGGAGCGCCGCCTCGCCGGACGTCTCCGCCAGCAGCTTCACCGAAGCCGGCCATGGCGTCGGATTGGTCACCCGCAGTACAGCCCCACCGTCCGACGCAGTTTCAAGCCCGCACGTCACGTGGTCGGGCGCCCATATGAGCCCCGTATCGCGCTGGACATAGATGCCTGGGACTTCGGCGTACGTCAGCATGTTCGACGTCTCGCACCAGCAAGAGAGCGGCAGTGCCTCGCCCACGAGGTCCGCGCCTTCCCAATCGCTCATATTCACGCGTTCGCTCATGAACCCGGGCGGCATGTCCTTGCCGTCCCATCCCTTTATCGGACGGTCCTCGCGGGACAGATACTGGTTCATATTGCGCACCGTCTCCGTCAGCTGATCCATATACCGCCTGCGGCCCGTCGCGCGGAACAGCTTGAGCAGCGCGTCTCCCGACAGCGTGCAAATGCCGGGCGCGCTGTGCTTGTTCTGCGCGTTCGCGATGACCGAGCCGGCGGTGCGCATGCCGAGCTTGCCGAAGGTCGATTCCGCCGGAAACACAAAATCGTACGAAACGCACCAGGACAAGCATTGATCCGCCGCTTCCTCCGCCCTGCCGATCCACAGCCGGTCGCCCGTCGTCTCATACAGCACGATGTAAGACTCGAGCAGCGCAAACGCGGACTCGCTGTCCGGGCATTGCAAAATTTCGCCCGGTCCGCCAGTCGTGATGCCGGCCATCGTAAACCGTCGATAGTAATCCTCGCCCGCCGCCCGCGCGACCGACAGGTAACGCGCTTCGCCCAGCAGCCGGCCGCACAGCGCCAATCCGCCGACGGCCAGCGCGCCGCCCGCCGAGCCGCCGACGAGGAGCTCGCCGGTATCGTGGTTCACCCATTGGCCGAATTGCCCGTAGATTTCCCACAAACGGACGAACGCGTCGGCCAGCCTTCTCAGCCCGCGCAGCCAGACGTCGCCCGCCGCGCGGCCGAACTCGACCGCCTCCAGCGCCAGCGCATGCTTGGCAACGAAGTACAGCGCGTCCGCGCTTTTGCGCACGATATGCCATCGCTCGGGCGCTTCCCGGTGCGGATCGTCTCCGAATTCGTCGCCGTACCACCGCCCCCGATAGAAGACGCCCGGAAAAAAGCCGGCCGCCGTCTGTCCGCCGAATATAAAATCGAGCGTCCGCAGCGCCCGCTCCCGCGATGTCTCGCTCCCTTCCAGCAGCAGCGCATAGCTGGACATGCCGCCGCCCACCCAGCCGAGCTGCCAGTCCTGGTGCTTTTCGTCCACCGTGCCGACCGCGTAGTAGCCATGCGTTTCGTTCCAGTTCATCGCGTTGAACTTGGTCTCCTGGATCGCCCAGGCCGCGGAGAACGGCAGCGTCGCGACCGGCTCCGCCCGGCCGGTCAGCGAATCTCGCACGGACGCAAATGCGGCGAACAGTCGCCTGACGCTTCCACACGCGAACAAATAGACATGGAATCGCAACGTCAGGCGGTCTCCGTTGGCGTAATCGGTCCCTTTGTCCGAAGAAGGCGCCTCCGTCGTGCACATCTCGTACTTGTTCGCTTCGCGAACGCCGGGCGCGCGAAACGAGATCGCCGCCGCGCTTCGGTCCAGCGACTCCTCGATATGGATGGACGTCTCGCCGAATGCCGTGCGCTGATCCGCGAGCAGAATGCAGCCCCTCCCGCATTCGGGGTCGTAATAAGCGACGGCCGGCGTCGCCGCATCTCCGGTCAGCAGATGGAGCGACGAAGGTCCGTCGCCAGACGCAAGCCGCGGGATGTCCGTTATGAAGGCTGGTGCATCGGGCCCGCGCTCGTCGATGCGCGTCCAGCAAGGCGCGTAGGCGAGCTTGCGGGCTTCGAAGCGATTGCCGCCGTAGACGGCGCCGGGAACGAGCACGTATGCGGCCCGGGACCAGGCGCCGATCTCGAATCGCACCTCGACAGCCGTATGCCGCGACGTGCCGCAATGCAGCCAGTCCGTCTCGAGCGCGAATCCGCCGTACGGGCCCGCCAAGGCGGTGCCATACGTCCGGATGAGCCATTCGCCGCCCGCGCCGCTGTCGAGCGTCGTACCGGCGATCTCGTTGGCCGGTCCCCGCCAGTCGGCCCGGCTGATGCCTGTGCGTACTGCATCCACGAATTGGCTGGATTCAAATATTATGCGAATGCCCGCGCTCTCGAGCGCCGCCGCCGCTTGCCGAAGCTGGTTGTTGTCCCGCGCCGTTTGCAGTTCCATGTACGATCCGCTCCTCTGTCGATCAATCAGAACGGCAACATTAAAGCACGGAACGGGCCAAAGCTGAACTATGAATATTGCACATAGCTGTCCATTCCCGCGATTCAGGCGAAAAGCCGGCTTTGCAGCGTCTGCAAGGCAATCCTTTTACAAGCGGCTGCCAAGCGAGTAGCCTGCCCAAGCGAGCAGGACGCCGAATACATAGCTGCCAGCCACATACACCGTCAGCGTACGCCAGGCTCGGCTGCGCCATAGCTGCACGTTTTCCGCGTTAAAGGTGGAAAACGTCGTGTACGCGCCCATGAAGCCGGTCCCGACCAGCAGCGATACTTCGCTTCCGCCGGCGGCCGCGACGATGCCGAGCAGAAACGAGCCAGACAGATTGATGAGTATCGTAGAGACAGGCAGCCTCGCCCGGAGTTTCTTTTTTCCCCATACGCCG
This sequence comes from Cohnella sp. GbtcB17, assembly GCF_019091135.1. Classification (GTDB taxonomy): domain Bacteria; phylum Bacillota; class Bacilli; order Paenibacillales; family Paenibacillaceae; genus Cohnella. Next base: position 67,298 of record NZ_JAGXJW010000044.1, read on the forward strand.
ATGCCGTATCTTGCGCAAGCGCCGAAAAATCCGCCAAGCGCCACCAGCCCTTCGTGCCCGAACGTCATGATCCCGCCACCTCGCCTCTCCCTGTCGCTGGCCGCTTCTCGCCCAGCCTGAAGCCGGCCCATGCGAACGCCAGCCCGCCGATCAGGCTCGCGCCGACATATAGCGCCGCCGCGCCGGCTTGTCCGTCGCGAAGCAGCGTCAGCGTCTCCACGCTGAACGTCGAGAAGGTCGTATACGCGCCGATCAAGCCCGTGCCGATTCCGAGCCGCAGCCATTCCGGCAAGCCCGGACGCCTCGCTGCCCAAGCTGTGAACCAGCCGAGCGCGAGGCAGCCCGTCAGATTGATCGCGAGCGTCGCGAGCGGAAACGTAAAAGGCCACCAGGAATGCGTCCACAATCCCGCTTCGTAACGAAGCAAGGCGCCGACGCTGCCGGCCAGGCCGACCGCCCATCCGTATTTCATGCCCAACCTCCGTCCTCGATCGAATAAAATCATCTTAGTCATCCCGGTGGCGTCCCGTCAATGCTCGGCTTAATTGGGCGGTGCAAAAAGAGAGAGCGCCATCGGCGCTCCCTCGCATTTCTTCCTATTTATATTGGTTCGTGTATGCTGCGAAACTTAAACCGGCTTGACCGCATACCGTTCGCGGGCCGCCTCGGTCGCCTCCACCATATGGCGCAGCGACTCGACCGTCTCCGTACGTCCGCGCGTCTTGAGGCCGCAGTCCGGGTTGATCCAGAACAGGCCCGGGTCGAGCACGCGCAGCGCGCGGTCGATCATCTGGGTCATCTCGTCCGCCGACGGCACGCGGGGGCTGTGAATGTCGTAGACGCCGAGCCCGATGCCTTTGTCGTACGTGTGATCTTCGAAAATGCCGATCAACTCGCCGTGGCTGCGCGACGTCTCAATGGAGATGACGTCTGCGTCAAGCGCGCTGATCGATTCGATGATATCGTGGAACTCGCTGTAGCACATATGCGTGTGAATCTGCG
>NZ_JAGXJW010000433.1 GCF_019091135.1 Cohnella sp. GbtcB17
GCTGGATGCGCAACAGCTCCTGCGGCTCTTCGACGTCGAGGAACGCATACAGGCCGTCCTCGTCGACGTCGGACATGGCACGGAAGTCGAGGGCCTCGTCCAGCACCTCGAACATGTCGGGGCCGCCCTCCGGCGTCTCTCCCGTCGGCGCGATCAGACGGGCCTCCAGCTCGGATTCCTCGTGGACGCCGGAGTAGTACAGAAGCCCCTGCGTGAGCTTGACGTGCTCCGTATTGCGCT
>NZ_JAGXJW010000434.1 GCF_019091135.1 Cohnella sp. GbtcB17
CCTCGCGCAAAACGACCAGAAGATGGCCGAGCAGACGCTCGCGGCGCTCGCCAAGGATGCGGGCGGCAAGGGCAGCATCGGGAAAATTAGGGTCGCCGGCTTCCCGCCGATGGAGTCGCGCCAGGTCGCCTACAAGGCATTTCTGGACGCCAACCCGGACATGAAGGAGCAGGCGGCCTACGGCACCGCGGACGGCGCGCAGGAGGGCGCCCAGACGGGGACCGAAGCGATCTTGAGACA
>NZ_JAGXJW010000435.1 GCF_019091135.1 Cohnella sp. GbtcB17
TCCAACCTCATGCCGCGCGACGGGGCGATCGTTATCAATGTGAACGAAGAGGCGGCCATTGGTGCGCTGAACCGCAGCGTCGCGTCGTCGCCGGGCAGCGAATGGATGGTCGTCGTCAGGGACGGCGCAGTCGTCTCCCACAACGTCGCGACCAGGATCATGTATAATGTGCCCGGCGTTGCCGATGTGGCGGTGGTCATGCGCGCCTCCGCAGACCGGGGGCACATTGCGACGAAAAAG
>NZ_JAGXJW010000436.1 GCF_019091135.1 Cohnella sp. GbtcB17
GAGATAGTGCCGAAATGTGCTTATCGGCGGCGGGGGAGGGGCTTTGGGGGCCGGGATAGTGCCGAAATGCGCTTATCGGGGGCGCGGGGGGGGCGTTGGGTGCCGGGATAGTGCTGAAATGCGCTTATCGGCGGCGCGGGAGGGGCTTCGGGTGCCGAGGTAGTGCTGAAATGAGCTTATCGGCGGCGCGAGAGTGCTTCGGGGGCCGAGTTGGTGTCGGGATGCGTTTTTCGGGGCCGC
>NZ_JAGXJW010000437.1 GCF_019091135.1 Cohnella sp. GbtcB17
GTACGGGGCAGGAAAAGAAGAATGAAAGTATCCACTCGAAGAATGAAAGTAAGCCCGGGTAGGCTAGTATAAAGAAGGGACAGGTTCATAGGCATTAGTTCAAGTAAAGCATGCAAATGGAGGTTAGTAAGCCTGAGCCCCCGTATTAATACTTATTAGTGTTATATGAATTATCTTACCTGAGTGTTCGATCCCTTATCAACGGTATCTTAAGTCTTCTCCAACCGCTACAAAAGAGTG
>NZ_JAGXJW010000438.1 GCF_019091135.1 Cohnella sp. GbtcB17
GGTCAGATTGCTATATCCATTACCTAAGTTGATTGCGTGAATTAATTGTCAAAACATTCTGACAATGAATCGGGCGCAGATACTGATGGAGTATCTGACCTATAGATGTGGGGGGGCGGGCCCCGAGCTCCTCACTCATTCTGTTCATAACAGCAAAATCCATCTAAAGAGAGTTGAGAGAGCGAGGAAGCCCGATTACCCACATCAACCAGTTTTCTTTGCAGATCAAAGCTTATGTGG
>NZ_JAGXJW010000439.1 GCF_019091135.1 Cohnella sp. GbtcB17
GCCTTCATAACTATTCTAATTCTAAAAACTCTTATACGAAACCAATTGTTTTTAAACTTAAAATGAAATTAAACAATACCTTAAGCTTTACCTTTTCAAAGATTTGATATCCTGCTACTACCGAAGCTTAGATCACTAGGTTTCGAGCTGAAAATCAAAGAAAATGGATATAGGAGAAAAGGTTTTGTCGAAGGGGAGAACAAGAGATTTGTTCGTTCGTTCTATTTCACTGATAACTT
>NZ_JAGXJW010000440.1 GCF_019091135.1 Cohnella sp. GbtcB17
GTCTTTTTTGCTTGCATGGGTTATTTTTACTTTGCCATTATTTTGCTGACACGTGTTCTTTTTCTTTCATTCTTTTTGCCCTCTGCCACGTATTCATGTTTTAATAGCTTACCTTTCTTGCTACACGTGTTAGCACCTTTAGTGGATTTTTTAGAATTATTATTCTTTCCAACTTAGGTGTCGTGTCCGTCGGCATTACAGCCATGAATTTATTGGTTTCATGTTTTGCGCTTTAGTTT
>NZ_JAGXJW010000441.1 GCF_019091135.1 Cohnella sp. GbtcB17
GCAGAACTGACGGTGGTGCATGGAAGTAGTGGTTTGCATGGTTGGCTCGCATTAGGAAATGACCGTTACCCAATCACTACGGGTGGCCCTCGCGACTACGTTATAGTTTGTCATCGAGCTTCGGGAGTAGGATGCGATAGCAACAAGGGGCAGTTGGGCGACGCTACGACGATTGAAGGTGTGCTTCGAAGTGCCTACGAGGCTAATCATTATCGTCGCATCACGAGTTGCTTGGGTTG
>NZ_JAGXJW010000442.1 GCF_019091135.1 Cohnella sp. GbtcB17
TTACGTGTACGTGTACGTAATTGTTTACATATACGTTGATGTGCACGTGTAGGTATACGTATATGTTTATATCTACGTAAACGTGTTTGTTTACATATACGTAATCGTAAATGTACACGTCTACATATACGTAATTGTATACGTTTGCAAAGTGTTGCAATTAAAATCGATTCATGGCAGAATCTAACTTGTGATCGTTTTTTAGTAGATTTACCCATTATCTAAATAAATAAAAAAAG
>NZ_JAGXJW010000045.1 GCF_019091135.1 Cohnella sp. GbtcB17
AAGCTGACCGACGAGGAATACGATATCATCAAGTCGCACACCCGGATCGGGCACCAGCTGCTCAAGGGCTCACGCCGCGAGCTGCTCGCCGCGGCTGCGATCATCGCGGAGCAGCATCACGAGAAGTGGGACGGCAGCGGCTATCCGAACGGGCTCGCCGGCGAGGACATTCATATTTTCGGCCGGATCACCGCCGTGGCCGACGTGTTCGACGCGCTTAGCGCGGAACGCGTCTACAAGGCCGCCTGGCCGCTCGACCGCATCGAAAAGCTGTTCCGCGAGGAGCGAGGCAGGCATTTCGATCCCGCCGTCGTTGACGTGTTTTTTGAAAAGCTGGACGTCCTGGTCGACATCCGCGACCGTCTGAACGACAGGCTTGGCGAGGAAGTCGGGTAATCAGTCCGGCTCCCCACTCCCCGCGCCTCATGCATTGCGCTGCGACTCGATGAACGGCGCCAGCGCCTCGAGCCAAGCGGCAGCCTTCTCCTCCAGCCCCTTGTGCTGCCGCGTCGGGATCGGGCTCGTCGACGGCAGCTTTAACACGACGCGCCGCAGCACTTCGGGATGCCGGCCGTGGTGCCTGGCGAGCGTATCGTACGCTATTCCCCCGTTGCACACAATGACCTCGATGCCCGGATACGCCCGCAGCAAGCCGGGAATATCCGTCGGCTCGGCCTCCCTTATATCGGCGTCCAGACTCCCTTTCCGCTCGCAGGACGCGATCGTATCCCAGAGCGCGCAGCCGTGCGCGAGCGCAAAACGAAGCCGATCCTCATAAGACTCGTCAGGCGCGCCTGCGCCGTACAGTCTGTAGAGGATCGGCCAAAAGTGGTTGCGGGCATGACCGTAGTAACGGCTCGCGGCAAGCGAAGCCGTCCCCGGCATGCTGCCCAAAAAAAGAATCCGCGAATTCGCGTCAACGACCGGCGGCATGGCATAAACCTTGTTCGACGTCGCCATGTCGGCTCACCTCCGTCCCTCCATTTTGTCATAGCGGAGAGGCGGAAGGCAAACGAGACTTGCTTGGAGAGAGCCGGGCTCGGGCGGTTCAGGCATCAGCCTTTGACGCTGCCTGCGGTCAGGCCTTCGATGATTTGCCGCTGCAGGAACGAATACAGGAGCAGCACCGGCAGCACGCTGAACACGATGCCCGTGCAGACGAGCGCGTAGTTGGTCTGGAAGGCGTCGCGGAAGCCGACCATGCCCGTCGGCAGCGTGCGAAGCGCATCGCGGCTGATGAAGAAGTTGGCGAGCAGGTACTCGTTCCAGTTGCCCAGGAAGTTGACGATAAATACGGTGACAAGCGCCGGAATCGTTAGCGGCAGAATGATCTTCCAGAACATGCGGATCGCGCCCATGCCGTCGATCGTCGCGGCTTCCTCGAGCTCGTGCGGGATATTGTGCATGAAGGCGACGAGCAGCAGCACGCTGAACGGCAGCGCGCCCGCCGTGTAGGGCAGGAACAGCGCCCAGTGCGTATCGAGAATGTGCAGGTCGCGGACCAGAAAATACTGCGCAATGAACAGCACGTTGCCTGGAATGAGCATGCCGACGAGCACGAGCTGGTAGATCCATTTGCTGATTCGCGTCAGCTTCATGCGCGCCATCGCAAAGGCGGTGGCGGCAGCCATCAGGACGCCGACGATTGCCGCGCTTGCGGCCAAATACAAGCTGTTGAAAAAGTAGACGCTGATTTTCGCCTTGACCCAGGCTTCCTTGTAGTTTTCGAACACCCAGGTTTTCGGCAGGCCGAACGGGTGCAGCGCGATTTCCGTATTGTTCGCTTTGAGCGAGGAAAACAGCACGAACAGGAACGGCACGAGAATGACAACGACGTAGACGATCATAAAAAAGTGCGGAATCGATTTTTTGACGGCGACCGGCATCAGAACTCAATCCTTTCCTGTCTTCTCGCGATGAGCAGCTGATACAGCGCGGTGAGGATGAGCGCGATGACAAAAATGATGATGGAAAGCGCGGAGCCGTAGCCGTAATCGCCGTACTTGATCGCTTTGTTGACCATGTAGGAGGCCATGACCTCGGTGCTGCCCGCGGGTCCTCCGCCCGTCATGACGAGGACGATGTCGACGACGCGCAGCGCGCCCGCGATCGACAGCATAATAACGACGTTAACGATCGGTCGGATGAGCGGCACGGTCAAATACCAGGCGCGCTGGACGCCGGTCGCTCCGTCGACCATCGCCGCCACGTCGATCTCCTTCGGGATGCCGAGAATCGCCGCCAGAATCAGTACGATATAAAAGCCCATCCACTGCCAGGCGTTCGTAAGCAAAATCGAGAACATCGCCCACTTGGGCTCGGCCAGCCAGTAGATCGGATCGATGCCAAATAAGCTCAAAAAGTTGTTGAGCAGCCCCACGTCCGGATCGTAAATATAGCCCCACAAGATCCCGATGATCGAAGTCGAAAGGATGGACGGCATGAACACCGTCGTTTTGTAAAAGCCCTGGAACCGCTTGATATTGCTGATCAGCAGTGAAAAAACGATGATCAGCGGCACTTGGATGCAGCAGGAAAACAGCAGAATAATGAGGTTGTTCCAGATGGAACTGCGGAATTCGGCGTCTTTAAAAGCGTTCACGAAGTTGTCCAGACCGATGAACTGCCTGGCGTTCAGTCCGTCCCAATCGGTGAAGCCGAAGACGAACGACGTAATCGTCGGATAAATAAAAAACAGGAAGTACATCGCGACCGTCGGCACGACAAACAGCATGTAGACATAGGGATTTTTTAGCGTAGTTTTCATTTCGGACCCTCCCCAGCCGTCTTCGAAGGTATAAAGAAAGCGCCGCCTGCGCTGATCGGGCGGCGCTTCTCGTTCGCTTCCGCCGGCGGCTTACTTCGCGGCGGCGTTTTCGGCGTCTTGCACTTTTTGAATGGCGTCGCCGACTTGCTTCGGCGTCGCTTTCCCCGCGATGAGCTTTTGCAGCTGCGTCTCGGTCTCGGTGTATACCTTCGACTGCACGACAGAGTCGAAGTGCGGGAACGTCTTGCCTGCGGACTTCAGCACGTCGAGCACTTGCTTAAGCAGCGGATCCGTCACCTGCGCGATGGATGCGTCGGACAGCTGCATCGAAGGCAGGACGCCGTCCTCGAGCAGGCCGCGGAGCTGCATTTCGTCGGAGTACATGTTTTTGATGAACGCCTTGACGGCGGCGAGCTCGTTGTCGTTCAGGTCGGCGGAGAAGCCGTAGCCTTCACCGTAGTTGGCGTTGACGGCGGTCTGATCGCCCTTGCCGTTCGGTACTGCCGGGAGCGCCACATAAGCGACTTTGCCCGCGATCGCGGCACCGACCGCGTCGTTCTTAAAGGCCGAGTTGCGCCAGGAGCCGTCGAACATCATGCCGGCTTTGCCTGCGACGAAGTCGTTCAGCATGTCGCCGTATTCCTTGCCGAGCTCGCCCTTGGTGAAGTAGCCCTTCTTCTCCCAATCCGCGTACAGCTGGTAGGCAGCTACCACGTCGGGCGAGTTCCACTTGGCTTCGCCGGACTTGAAGCCCGGGATGGCGGCTTCGCCCGCGACTCGGCCGATCAGCGTGTTCACGAGCATGTTGGGCACCCAAGCGCCCTTGGAGCCGACGGCGAACGGGGTAATCTTGTTTTGCGCCAGCGTGTCGGCCGCTTTGACCAGATCGTCCCAAGTGGTCGGCGGATTCAGGTTGTATTTCGCGAACAGATCGGTATTGTAGAAAATGCCTTCGGTGTTGCCGCCGATCGGCAAGCCGTACACCTTGCCGTCCACGGAGAAGGAGTCGAGGACGTTCAGGAACTGGCCTTTGATGCCCAGCTCGTCGAGAATCGGCGTCAAATCGAGCAATCTTCCGGCTTTGACGTATTTCTGCGCGTCGCCTGCGCCGCCGAACAGGGAGAATACTTTTGGCGGATTGCCAGCGGCCATCTCGGCCGGCAGCTTCGTGAAGCGGTTGACGCTGTCTTCGACACCGTCCAGCTCAAACTTTAGGCCGGGCACTTCGCTTTCCGTCTTTTTGACGACGTCGTCGAGGATCGCTTTGCGAAACTTTTGCGGCTCGCCGATCTGGATGTGACGGAGGGAAACCGTGAAGTTCTCGACCTTTGCCGGCGCGGAGGCGCTGGGAGATGGAGATGCGGACGCCGAAGCCGAAGCGCTGGGACTGGCTGACTCGCTTGCCGAAGGAGACGCTGCGCCGTTGTTGTCATTGTTGCTGCCGCAACCCGCCAGCACGGCGGACATGGCGACCGATGCGGCCAATACGGAAGTCAGTTTCTTTTTCACTCGTTGACCCTCCCAAAGTTTGGTTTGCTTTGACTTCTTCATTGTAGAAGGAATCGGCCGGTATGTAAGGACGTCAAACCCCTAACGGGGGGATACAATCCTATAGTAGCCCTATGATAGCCAAAAGGACGCGTCCGGACGCGCCGGCAGGCGGCTGTTGTCCGATAACGCGTCCTTCTCATGATGCTTGGCTGCGGTCTGCGGTCGATCAGAAGCGGAACGTACCTGTACCGATCGCGTCGTCGCCCCAAAGGAGCTCGACTTCGTCGCCGTCGGAAAGTCTGCCCACGCCTGCGGGCGTCCCCGTGAAGAGCAGATCGCCCGGACCGATCCCGTACAGATCGCCGACGTGCGCGGTCAGCGCTGCGAGATCGAACACCATGTCGTTCGCGTCGCCGCGCTGAACCTCTTTGCCGTTCAGCCGCATGGCGAACGTACGCCCCGTCTTCTCGGCATCCGCGCCATAAGGCAGCCAGGCGCCGAGCGGCGCCGAATGGCGGAAGCCTTTGGCCGCGAGCCAAGGGTATCCCTTCGCCTTCAACTCGTCCTGCACGTCGCGCAGCGTCAAGTCCAGGCCGACCGTAAAATGCGAATACAGCTCGTTCGGCGCGATGCCGGGCTCGTAGGGCCTACCTGCGATAAAGACGAGCTCGGCTTCATAATGAACGGCGCCGCGCCCCTTCGGCAGTTGAACGGCGGAGCCGTCCAGCCTTACCGCGGCGTGCGTAGGCTTCGCAAAGATCATCGGAGATTCGGGAACCGCGTTGCCCAGCTCCGCGGCATGCAGGCGATAATTGCGTCCGACGCAGTAAATATTCCGGAAATCGACTGCTTGAGGTGTCGTCATGCGATTGTCTCCTTATTTGACGGCCGCCAGCCAGCGGTCCGGGTAGTTCGTGCATAGCTGAAACGATTGCGTGTATGCGGCCAGCTTGTTCAGATCCCGCTGCTCGTTCACCGTCCAAGCCATCACCTCGATGCCTGCTGCCTCGGTCTGCGCCAATAAGGCGACGTTGACGTATTTGTGGTTGATCGACAGCAACTTCGCGCCAAGCGAATCAAGGACGGCCGCGATATTGGACGGCCGCCTGTCGACAATAAGCCCGGTGAGCGTGCGCGGCGCATGGCGCCCCGCGGCGAGCAGCAGCGCATGATCGAAGGACGTCAAGATCGAATCTTCTTCGCGTCCCTCCGCTCGCAGCAGCTCGCCGACTTTTCGCGCCAGCAGGTCCTTGTCCGGCTCGCCGTCCTTGAGCTCGATGTTAAGTCTGCATCTGCCGCGCGTCAGCTCCAGCACTTGCGACAGCGTCGGAATGCCTTCGCCCGCGTACATGCGGTGAAACCAGCTGCCGGCGTCCAGCGCGGCCAATTCGGCCGCGGTCTTGTCTCTCACCCTCGCCTTGACGCCCGTCGTCCGTTTGAGAGACGCGTCGTGAATCACAACAGGAATCTCATCCTTCGACAGGTGCACGTCAAGCTCGATCCATCCGACCGCTGGCTCGCTGAGCGCCAATCTGAACGCGGCCATCGTATTTTCCGGGGCCGCGCCGGACCAGCCGCGATGTGCGACGCACGGGTGCAAGGATGCCTTTTCCGTCACATTCATTCGATTCGTCCTTTCTATCCTTCTCCCTCAACTTCTCTCCATTTACTTCGCCGTAATGCGGCCCTTCGAATCGACGGACGCGCCGTAAGACACCTTGTTCAGTCTGGCCAGCAGCGCCCCTGCTTGTTCGGGCTCCATCGGCCCGGGCTGCGAAGCCTTGGCGTACATCGGGTCGAACTTCAGCTTGCATTTGCCGTCCCCCGAGCAAGTCGCGGTCAATACGCCTGTATCCTGCGTCTTGGAATATTCCGACTTCGTCGTAAACACGAAGTTGCCAAGGCTGTAGGCGATCCACTTGCCCTTGTAGGCTTCAAAGCCTTGCAGCACATGGGGATGGCTGCCGATGATCAGGTCGGCGCCAGCGTCGATCAGCGTATGGCCGACGTTGAACTGCGCGTCTTTGGGCGTGTCGGCGCGTTCGTTGCCCCAATGCACCATGACGACGACGATGTTCGCGAGCTCGCGCGCCTTTTTGACGGCCGCTACGGCGCGGGTCGTATCGTAAGTCTCGGCCACCCCCGGGTGATCGGGCCCCGCCTTCCAAGTGCCGTCCGGCACGACGTTGGAGACGCCGATGTAGGCGACCGATAGGCCGTCATGCTCGAAATAGACGGGCTCGAACGCTTCTTTGTCGTCGGCGCCCGATCCCATATGCTTGAGCTTGATGTCGTCGAGCGCGTCCATGGTGTCGCTCAGGCCTTCCCAGCCCTGATCGAGCGTATGGTTGTTGGCGAGGCTGACGACGTCCAGACCGGCGTTTTTGAGTCCCTTCAAGTATTCGGGCTTGCCTTTGAACACGAACTGCTTGTTCTGCGCGGGCGTACCCCGCGTCGTGATCGGCGCTTCCAGGTTGCCGGCCGCGATGTCGGCCGACTCCAGCAGCGGCTTCGCCAGCTTGAACGGATAGTCCACGCCGTTTTTTTCGATCAATTTGCCGACGGTCGACGCCGGCAAGATGTCGCCGACGAAGGCAAGCGTGACGGATGCGCCCGATGGCGCCGGATCGCTCGGATCGCCGGCCGTTCCGGCGTCGGGCGTAGCGGCAGGCTCTTCTGCAGAGGGCGAAGTCTGTTCGGTCTCGCCATCGCCTGCCGGCGCTCCGCCACCTTCCTCCTCGTCGCCGGGTTCCGCGGAAGGCGCAGAATCAGGCGATTGGGCTGGTTGCTCGGATTCGACGGGCGAGGCCGCTGGGCCCTCCGCGGTCGAATCGGGAGTCGTGGAAGGCGATGATGCGTCCGATGGCAAGGCGGACGATGTGGCCGTAGCGACAGGGGGCGACGCTTCGCCGCCGTCCCCGTCGCCCGAGACGATTGCCGCGTATACGCCCACGGCCGCGACCAGCACGACGGCAAGCGCCGCGAAGGCGACAATCGGCCAGCGGCGCTTTCTCTTGGATTTTTTCTTGGATTGAACACGGGAATAAGACATTCAAATGAGACCTCCGCACGATCGCTTAATGCCCGTAATTATACCATAGACTCGATCGAGACTCGAACGCCGAAGCGAAACTTCAATGCCGAAAGCTGGCAGGTCGACGTAAAGAAACCGTCCTTCGGCGTAAAGGCAGAAGGACGGCGAGCATCAAAGAAAGCGATCGTTAGAAGCTGGCAAACTCCCCGATCGTCACCGGCAACCGCCCGGCGCCAGGCATTCTGCCGATCAATACGCCAGCCAGCGCGGACATCATCGAAGGCTTGTTCTCGTAAGCGCAAATATAAACGGGAACCTGGGGGGCGGCCAGCAGATCGTACGGCGTTCGCAACGAAGCCAGTACGAAGGGTTTGCCCGCCGCCTCGGCCGCTTGATGCAGCGTCCGAATAAGCGCAGACTGGCCCGCGTAAAAGCCCGCGTCGTAGGAAGCGAACACGATCGCGCCCGCAGCTTCGGCGGCAGCCACGACTTCGGCCTTCTCCGCTTCCGTCGGCTCGAGACCGATCGCAAGTTCGGCCGTGTCCAGCCCTTCTGCGCGAAGCGCCGCGCCCAGCGTCCAGCGCTGTTCGACCGCTTCGACCACCTCCGTGCTCGCGCGGGGTTCCGTCCAGACGACCAGCGTGCGGACGTCTCGGCGCAGCGGTAGCCGCTCTCCGCCTTTTACGATCGTCACCGCTTGCTCGCTTAATATTCGCGCCACCGATTCGGCGCGCGCCGGATCCGGACTCGCCGGCGCCGACCGGGCGAACAGGCCGAGCTTCTCCTTCAGCGACCGGACGCGCCGGACGGCTTCGTCGATGCGGGATGCGGGGATTTCTCCCGCCAGCACGGCCTCGTATACCGCTTCGAGCGCCGCGATCTGCCGGTCGAGCCGATGGCTCACGAGGATCAGGTCCGCGCCGCCTTTAACGGCTTCGACTGCCCCTCTTGCAACGCCGATCGTCTCCGAGACGGCGTTCATCTCCAGACAGTCGGTGACGACAACGCCGCCGAAGCCGAGCCGCTCGCGCAGCAGGCCGGTCAGGATTCGCTTCGACATTGTGGCGGGAACTCCATCCGGCTCATAGGCCGGAAAAACGACGTGCGCCGTCATGATCGCATCGACGCCTTCGGCGATGGCGGCCCGGAACGGGACGAGTTCTACCGCATTCAGGCGGTCGGGACCATGCGGCACGACCGGCAGCGCGTGATGCGAGTCGACAGCCGTGTCGCCATGCCCGGGAAAATGCTTCGCAACCGCCGCAATGCCGCCCTCCCGATAGCCGCGAACGACCGCTGCGCCGAATTCGGCCGCCTTGCGCGGCTTCTCTCCGTAAGAACGGACGCCGATGACCGGATTAAGCGGATTGTTGTTCACATCGAGGCAAGGCGCGAAGTTCATATTGACGCCAATGGCCCTCAGCTCGGCGCCGGACAGCATCGCTGCCTCGCGGGCCAGTTCGACGTCGCCTGCCGCGCCGATGGCCATCGCGCCGGGCATGACCGTCACGCCCTCCTCGAGGCGCACGACCATGCCGCCCTCCTGGTCGATCGACACAAGCAGCGGCACCGCAGCCTTTTCCTGAAGCGCTGTCGTCAGACGGGACACCTGCTCGGCATCCTTCAAGTTGCGTCTGAATAAAATAACGCCGCCGAGCCCGTACGCCTCGATCAGCCGTACAACACCTTCGGCCGGATCATGTCCGTCAAATCCGCACATGAACAGCTGGCCGATTTTACATTTTAAGTCCAAGCCGTCCAACAGATTGTTAAGCTTCGCCATCCCGATTCATCTCCACTGCGCAAGCGCGATTATCGGCTGCGTTTATGATGGGCCGTACGCTTCCGTCCGGCCCTGCGTTTGCTCTCTGTATTCCGAGGGCAACTGCCCGGTATACTTGCTGAATACCCGGGTGAAATACCTTCGCTCGGCGTATCCGACCATCTGACCGATCGCCGTAATGCTCTTATCGCTGATGGCGAGCATCGACTTGGCCATTTCCATCCGCTGCTTGGTCACGTATTCGACGAACGTCTCGCCGAAGTGCTGCTTGAACAAAAGACTGAAGTAGCTTCCGCTGATTCCCAAATAATCGGCCATCGCATCGATACTAAGATCCGAGGACAGGTTCCGTTCGATATAATCGCGCGCGGACAGCATCAGAACGTCGCTCGTCTTCTTTTTCATCACATTGTCGATCGAACGGTCCACTAACCGGTTAATGACGGTCAACGTCTCGCGAATGCCCGGGTTGCGGTCTAGCTGCTTCCAGAACTCCGTCTCGTCCTCCCCCTGGATGACGTCCATCGAACGCATCTCCCGCAGCAGATGGAGGCAAAGATAGTGAAGGATCGGCTGCACGCGCTCATACGAATCGTCCGGCAACTGGCGGAAGCTATCGTTCAGCTCTCGCAGCGCGCCCTCCGTCTTCCGTCGGTCGCAGCGTTTGAGCCCCGTGACCATTTCCTCGATCCGATCCCACAATCGCTGCGAATGCTCCGATTGCTCCTTCGTACGCTCCGGCACGATAACCGCATCGTCCCTCCCGACATTCAAGCTGAGCGATCGCTGCAGATTTTTGTATGCCCGCGCCAGCTTTTCCAGCGATACGGGCGCCGGATGGAGCGCTACGCGCATCTGGATCTTGAGGTACCGAGCCACGGCTTCCCTCAGCTGTCGGCCCCATTCCTCGCACTGCGCTCTGTCAAACGTATCGGCAGGCATGCGTTCGATCAGCACGCACCACTCCCCGTTTCGAACCTGCAATGCAGTGTAAGGGATTTGTTGCGACGACAAATACTCCTGAAGGACGTTATGGACCGCAAAATTCCATAGCTTTCGCTCCTTATCGTCCCAATTCCGCTCCTTCTGCGAATAATCCGCCACGTCTGCGAGCAGCATCGCGAACGACAGATCTCCGCCGGACAGCTCATGCTGCTTCAGAAAAGGCTTCGCCGCGCCGCCCCCCACCTCCAGCAGCACGTCATAGAGCACCTTTTCGTAAGCCAGATGAAACACCTGATGCCATTCCCGCTGAATATTTTGCTGCTCCGCCTTGCGCTCCCGAATGCCCTCCGCGAGCCTGCCGATCGTTTGCCCCAATTCGTCGTAGTCCAGCGGCTTTAAAATATAGTCTTTGACCTCGTATCGGATGACGGAGCGGACATAACTAAAGTCCTGATAGCCGGTCATCATGATGACCTCGGCGTCCGAGCCCATCTCCCGCAGCTCCTCCAAAAACTGAATGCCGTCCATCACCGGCATCCGGATATCGCACAGAATCAGCTCCGGTGCATGTTCGCGCGCGAGTGCCAGCGCCGCCTCGCCGTTTTTCGCCGTGCCCGCGACGTCGACGCCAAGCTCCTCCCAAGGAATAACGGCCTGAAGGTTTTTCAAAATGTTGATCTCGTCATCCACCAACAGCGCTTTTAATCTCACGTTCGCCGCCTCCTGACTCGCATGGTATGACGCATTTGATAATCGTGCCCTGTCCCGGTCCGCTGCACAGCAACAAGCCGTAGTTGGCACCGTAATGAATGCGCAGCCGGTCGGCGACATTGCCTACGCCCATTCCGCGCCGCTCTCCCGTCTCAGGCGATTCGCCGTACAGCTGTTCGAGCGTCGTCACGCCGCTGGAAGCAAACAAGGCCAGCCGCTCTTCGGAAATGCCGATACCGTTATCTTCGACGTAAAATACGATTTTCTCGTTTTCCAAAGCCGCCGATACGCGAATTTTGCCCAAATAATCGATGCCTTCGAACCCGTGCTGAATGCTGTTCTCTACGAGCGGTTGGAGCGTAAGCTTCAATATCGAATGCGACATCAGTTCGGGCGGGACCTCGATCGAATACTCGAACAGCTCTTCAAAACGAAATTTTTGAATCTCCAGATAGCTGCGCAAATGCTCCAGCTCCTGCTCGATCGAGATTTCTTCCTTCTGCGTGATGCTGATGCGGAAAATGTTGCCGAGTCGCTGCACCATTTTGCTAACTTTCCGTCCCTCGTTCTGTATCGCCAATATGTTGATCGACTCCAGCGCGTTAAACAAGAAATGCGGCTTGATCTGCGCCTGGAGAAGCATCATCTCCGCCCTCCGCTTGCGCCGCTGCTCCGTCGTCACGTCGCTTAGAAGCTCAGATACCCGCTCGACGAGGCTGTTGAAGCCCTTGGCGAGGATAACCGTCTCATCGTTGCCCGTCACGGGCACCCGCGTCGTCAGATCGCCCCGCTCGACCTTTCGCATCGCGCCCACGACGCTCACGATAAAGCTGATCGTCCGGCGGACGAACATCAGGTTAAATACGAGCGCGCAGGCCAGACAGCCGATCGTGATCATGACGACAAACCGGAGTATCGAAGCGAGATCCCCCGACAAATACCCCCAGTCCGTCACGGTAACTAGCGTCCAATCCCCCGTCCCGAGACGTTTGATGTCTCCCAGGTTGTGAACGGACACGAGGCTTTTCTCGCCGTCGAACTTCATCTTGCGCGTCTGGAAGTTCCGCGCCAAGTCCAGCTTGCCTTCCGGATCGGTCTCGGCGAACGACCGTCCTTCCGTCTTCCCCGCGCTGTCGTATACGACGACGCCTCCTCGGCCTACGATCAGGTAACGGCGGTCGCCATCTCCTTCCGTATTGTAAAAATTAAACGTCCGCGCCAACTCGGTCATTCCGAAGCGCATGACGAGCACGCCTTTCGGCTGAAGCGTATCGATATCGAGCAGGACGCGAATTTGCGTAAACAGGTTGTTGGCACCCGTCAGCCTCGCATCCTCGTTCGGACCGATCCAGACCGGAGCGCCGTTTTTTTTCAGCACTTCTGGATAGATCGGGTTGCTCTCAAGCACGTCCCGCGGGATCGGCTCGTCGACGACGAACCTGAGATTCACGACTTTGCCGTCGAGATGATACAGCGTGACCGACTTAATCCCCGGATAAGTAAGAAGAACCCTGCCAGTCAGCTTCTGTTTCTCGAGCAGCTCCTCGTAATCTCCGCTTTCGGTTTCCTTTGATTGATCCGGTTTGCCCCCCGTGCTCTGCACGCCCGCGCCCAGCGCCTGCTCCACGCTCTCCACGCTGTCCTCCGTCGTCACCCAAAAGTCCGAAAAATAATTGGCTTCCTTGATCATGTTGTTCAGATTGCGGCCGATCGCGTTCATCGACAGTTCCATTTGATCCGAGTACTTCTGCTCCGTAATATGCTGGAAAGCCAAATAAGAGATCGTCCCAAGCACGACGAGCGGCATAATTATAAAGAAAAAAAAGGCGGTAAAAACGCGTTTGCCCAGACTCATCGGCCCCAGCCTTCCTCTATCCCGTTTTGCGCGGGTGATGGGATCTTCTAACTTCCTGGAGTCATTATAGCAGGATAAAAGCGGGCCGTAGTCACATTATAGGGCGCCGGGGCTGCGGGCATAAGCAGGCATTCATACGGTCGGGGGATAAAATCGTCTACAAGCAGCACCGAGGCCACGCGCCGAGGTTATATACCACTTTTTTTGTTTTCATACCATTATCCCCGTCGCTCAGAAAAGGCGCGTTCATTCATTCAATTGTGTCGAACAATTTAATTTTAACAGGAAATTGGAATTTTCCATTTGATTAGAGAACATATGTTTGGTATAATCGATTTGAAATATTTTCTAGAAGGGGCGTTTGTGCCATGGTGGAACCCCCGATGACGAACGACGAGTTTCTTGCTGCATTCGGCACGGAGCAAGCCTGCATTTCCGCCTTGTTCGACGCTCGCTGGCCGGTGGGATTCCGCTGTTCGGCATGCGGCAGTGCCCGATATTATGAAATAACGACGCGACGCCTCCCATTGTACGAATGCGCTTCCTGCCGTCTGCAGACGTCGCTGATCGTAGGCACGGTCCTGGAAGGTAGTCGTACGTCCTTGACGCGGTGGTTTTATGCCATGTATTTGTTGTCCCGAGAAAATGGCATTAGCGCTGTTCGGCTCGGCGAATTGATTCAAGTCACTTACAAAACCGCCTGGCTAATGGCCCATAAGATCAGGAGCGCCATGACCGAAGCCGACGCCTTCGTGCTGTTAACCGGCGATGTCAGAATCGACCGCTGCTTTTACGGCGACCCCACCTTCGACGACGCCCTGCAGCCTTTGCTGATCGGCGCTTCATTTAATGAGGAAGCCGAGCCTGTTGTGATCAAGATCAAACAACCGGATCCCGATCATATTTATGAAAATAAACGATTTATCAAACCGGAAGGCGTTCAAGCCTTCCACGAGGAACAAACCGACTGCTCGTCCATGCCTGACATTTCCCGTTATTGCAAAAATAACCCTGCGCTCGTCATGGTCGTTAAGCAATTGAAAGCTTGGCTCAACCTGACCTTCAACGGCATCGGCGCCAAGCATTTGCAACGATATTTGAACGAATTTACATACCGTCTGAATTGCAAGATTCGCGGCGGCTCGGCCTTCCAGGAGACGGTCGGCTGGTGCGCCAGCTCGCCTGTCATTACCTATCCGCAGCTCACCGCGTTCAAACGGACACTTCAGGTGCCGTGGTTGTATTTCGGAAGTAAATCCCGTTGGAGAGGCTCACATATTTCTCGATGGGGAGCCTGAGCAGTTCCGGTTCATCGCTTTTCGAGAGGTTTTATAGTGGTTTGCTACTTGGGGGTTACCAGAGTCGCCTTAAAACAGGCGTCTCATTCGCAATTTCCTGCATCGACTTAAGGAGGCACCCTCTCGCTTTTCGGGTTCCTAAGTCGCCTTTAAAGTGGTTTCCGCTCTGGATTTACTGAATTGGCTTTAAAAAGGTTCACCAAACGGGATTCTTTGATCGACTTTAGAGAGGCCCCCGTTCGAGATTTCTGAATTGACTCCAGAGGTTCCCTGCTTTGGGCTTGCTAAGTCGACTAAAGAGGCCCCCACTCGGATTTTTCTGAGTCACGGGGATAATGGCATGCTGGAGAAAAAAGCGAATCTCCCTCGCGAATATGGGTTTTATTAGAAAAATAAATCGCCGCTTCGCCAGCAAACGGCGGAACGGCGGTGGTTCGTTTCTCTATAGCCCGAGCATTTGGAGCGCAGCGGTACGGCCCATCTCAACGCAATCGGGCAGGCCAACCGCATCGAATGGAGTCCCGGTCGCGTAGACGCCGGGCAACGACGATTCGATGCGCGCCCGGAGTGCTGCGATAGCTTCGGTATGACCGACCGGGTATTGGGGCATCGAACGGCGAAGCCTCGTGATCTCTACGAACTCGGGAACTGCGGTTAATCCCATCAGCTCTCTCAAATCGCGTCGAACGGCTTCGGCGAGGCGATCGTCTGGAAGTTCGACGCCGGATTCGTCGCCAGCGCGGCCTATGTAGCAGCGGATCAGCCGCTTCCCTTCAGGCGCCGTATGCCGCCACTTGGCGGATGTCCACGTACTGGCCGTGATCGTCCGTCCTTCGGAATGGGGAACCAAAAATCCGGATCCATCCAGTCTATGCCCGAATGACTTGGCGTCGAAGCCGAGCACGACGTTCGCCACGGATACGTAATCGAGCTGCGCCAATGGGGAAACATCAACGTGCGGACTGAGCAGTCCCGACGCCGCGAATGCCGGCAAGGCGATCAGCACGCGATCCGCTTCGAAGGCTGAGCCGTCTTCTAATTGCAGCGTGTATACCGGGCCTTCATTCACGGATCGCTGCGTCGCATCATGCGTGTCAGCGTTCGAGACGCGTTCGAGCGAGCGGACGCCGACGCCGGTCCGAACGTCGCAGCGATAAGCCTGGAGCCTCGTTTGGAGAGCCTCGATCAAAGTGCTTAATCCGTCGCGGAAGGTCAGGAATGCCGTTGGCGGAATCGGATAGCCGCCGACCGCCTCGGATCTTGCGGCCGCTGCCTTCGCGCCGGTGGTGGGGGCTTTGCGCTTCGCATCGATCATGCCTCGAATGACGCTGCCGTACTTGCGCTCCATTTCCGCAAATTGAGGAAACGTCGCCCGAAGGCCTAACTTATACAGGTCCCCGGCGTGTATGCCCGCGAGAAGCGGTTCGGCAATCGCCTCGACCATCTCTCGTCCGAGCCTGCGTTCGAGAAAGTCGCCGACGGACTCGTCGTCGTCCGACATTTTTGGCGGCAATCGCAGCTCGTCGAGCGCCCGCAGCTTGCCGTGCGGCGAGATCAATGAATTTTGCGCGAAAGCGCCGAGGTCGTTCGGGATGCCCAGATTTAGACCTTTGGGCATTGGAGCAAGCTTGCCGCCATGGGCAAGGTACGTTTTAACGGCGGCCGGATTCGTGCCGACGATTTCGCCAAGTAGACCTAGATCTCTGGCCAGGTGAAGCATCGGAAGCTTGCGCCCCAAAAACGAATCCGGTCCGCGTTCGATAACAAAACCGTCGCGACGAAGCGTGTTGACTTTACCGCCAAGCCTGTCCGAGGATTCGAATACGGTGACGCTCGCACGGATTCCCGCTTCGTCGGCCAAGCGGCATGCGTAAAACGCCGCGCTCAACCCGGTCAGTCCGCCGCCGACGACCGCGATTCGCAGCGAACGTTCCCCGCTCATGCCCGGTTCGCTCCGGTGGCGCCAGCCGTCTCGTCGAACCGGCCTGCCTCCCCGATTACCGAATCCGCGAGCGCCTGCATGTATTTGGGATCGTCGTTGAGCATCTCAATGCGCTCCAAGGAAATGCCAAGCTCCGACGCATGGCGTTTGGCCTCGATGTCGATATCGTACAAAACTTCCAGATGATCGGATACGAATCCAACAGGCGTCACGAGCACGAACTTGACGGTTTCCTTGGCAAGCCCGTTCAGCGTCTCCAGAATGTCCGGTCCGAGCCACGGCTGGCCGGTTTGTCCGGCGCTCTGCCAGGTAAACTGCCAACGCGAGATGCCGGCGGCTTCGGCGACAGCCTTTGACGTTTCGAGCAACTGATCCTGATACGGGTCGTTCATTTCCAAGATCCGTGCGGGCAAGCTATGCGCGCTGAACAATACCAGACCGTCGGCGGCGAACTCGCCTGCCTTGTCCAACCCGGCACGGACCCGGTCGGCCAACGCTTCGATGAGCACCGGATGAAGATGGTATTTCTCCACGCCGGCAAAAGCAATGCCGTGCTTGCCCGCCGCTTCCTGCGCCCGCTTCAAATATCCGCCGACGCTCATCGACGAGTATTGCGGCGTCAGGACGATGCCTACCGCTTGCTCGATGCCGTCGCGAGCCATCGCCTCGATGCCGTCCTCGATAAACGGAGATGCATGCTTCAATCCCTGATAGCATACGTAACGTCCTTGGCCCGCCAGTTCGTCTAAACGGCGCTGAAGCGCCTGCACCTGCCGATTCGTGTTTTCCCGCAGCGGAAATACGCCGCCGACGATCGCGCGATACCTGGACGTCAAGTCCGCAAGCTGCTCCTCGGTCGGCGGATGCCCCCGTCTGATATGCGTATAATAAGCCTCGACGCCCTCCAAACTTTCGGGCGTGCCGTATGACATGACGAGGACGCCGATCGGCGCCCGGTCGGAAACGCTCATAGGGATACCTCCGATGCCAGCTTCTGGCCGGTATAATCGTGGACGTAGTCGGTCAGCGCTTTAAGCTTCTCAAGCGAAGCTTCCGGGAACAAGCCGTGACCCAAATTAAAGATGAAGCCCGGCTCCCGCATGCCTTCGTCCAAAATCTCGCGCGCTCTCGCATGGATGACCTCCTGCGGCGCGGTTAGCACGTACGGATCGAGATTGCCTTGAACGGCGAACCGACCGCCGGTGCGCGCACGGCCTTCGGCGATCGATACGCGCCAATCGAGGCCGATGACGTCGGCCTGCAGGCTTTTCATATAAGGAAGCAGCTCGCCGGAGCTCACGCCGGGAAAGTAGATCTTCGGAATGGCGATATCCGCAGTTTTTGCGAAGATGCTCTCGACGTGCGGCAGCACGAATTCCGCAAAGTCGCGAGGCGCCAGGGCGCCTACCCAGCTGTCGAACAGCTGCACCGCTTGGGCGCCGGAGGCGGCGTGCGCGCGCAGGTAGGCGGCAGCCATATCGGCAAGCTTGCCCATCAGCTTGTGCCAAACGGCGGGTTCGCCGTACATCAAAGCCTTGGTCCTGATATAGGACTTGGAAGGCCGGCCCTCGACGATGTAGCTGGCCAGCGTGAACGGCGCGCCGGCGAACGTAATCAACGGCACGTCAAGCTCCCGGTTCAAAATGCGAATCGTCTCCAGCACATGCCCAAGGTCCCGCTCGGCATCGATCGGCTTCAACCGGTCGACATCCGCCTCGGAGCGTACCGGATTGTCGATGACAGGTCCGATATCCTTGACGATATCGAAGTCGATGCCGATCGAGGCGACAGGATTCATAATATCGGAGTATAAAATCGCGGCATCGACGCCGAGCTTGCGAACGGGCATCATCGTCACTTCCGCCGCAAGCTCCGGCTGCCTGCAAATTTCGAGCAAGCTGTATTTCTCTTTGATTTTCCGGTATTCGGGGTCGTATCTT
Source organism: Cohnella sp. GbtcB17 (assembly GCF_019091135.1). Classification (GTDB taxonomy): domain Bacteria; phylum Bacillota; class Bacilli; order Paenibacillales; family Paenibacillaceae; genus Cohnella. The sequence goes on from NZ_JAGXJW010000045.1 coordinate 17,767, forward strand.
CCGGCTTGCCGCATGTACCAGACGGGCACCCGATCGACGGGCTCGCGCCTGCACGCCCGGAGGAAGCGGTCATTCATATTGCAGTATCCCCTTTAATTAATAGGATGGGTCCCGATCATGAAGCGATCATTCGGTATTATTATGCCCTTTTTGACCGAATGCCACAACCTTCCGCTCTCGGGTCCTTATGACAATCCGTTGACAAACGTTCAATATCCCTTAAGGAAGAGGCGAGGTGCGAGGTTGGAGCGCTGGAAAATCAATTTGGCGGTGCTGTGGCTCGGCAACTTTCTGGTGATGGCCGGCATGACGATGATCACGCCATTTTTGTCCCTTTATTTGCAGCAGGACCTCGGCGTCGTCGGCGAGCATGAGATCGGTGTCTGGGCGGGGCTCATTTTTGCGGCGAATTTTGTCACTTCTTTTTTCTTTCAGCCGCTCTGGGGCAAGCTGTCGGACCGCTACGGACGCAAGGTCATGCTGCTGCGCTCCGGATTCGGCATGTCGATCGTCATGGTGCTCATGGGCTTCGCGGCGACGCCGCTTCATCTGCTGCTGCTTCGGATGGCGAACGGGATTATCTCCGGCTACTCCCCCGCCGCCGTCTCGCTCGTCTCCGCCTCGACGCCAAAAGAGAAAATCGGCTTCGCCATGGGCACCTTGCAATCCGGCGGCACCGCCGGTACGATCCTGGGTCCCCTGATCGGCGGATTGATGGCCGATACGCTCGGTTTTCGCCCCATTTTTTATATGACGGGCTCGCTCATGTTCGTCGCGTCCACGCTCTCCTGGCTGCTCGTGCGCGAGCGCTTCGACCGGGCGGCCGCCCGCATCGCGCCGCAAGTCAGTCTGGCTGCGGCTCTTAAGCAGTTGACCGCGATCCGGCAGCTGCCCGCCCTGTTTTCCGTTACCTTCCTCATTCAGTTCGCGATGCTGAGTCCGATGGCGCTTATTCCGATCTACGTGCAGCACTTGCACGGTGCAACGGAAAATCTCGCCTTCTGGGCCGGCTTCGTCGGCTCGGTGACGGGCTTTTCCAACATGATCAGCGCGCCTCTGCTCGGCAAACTGAGCGACCGTAAAGGAGCCACGCGCGTGCTGGTCTACTCGCTTCTTGGCGCCGGTCTGCTATTTATTCCACAGGCCTTCGTCGCGAATGTGGGCCAGTTGCTCGTTTGCCGCTTTTTACTGGGCTGCTTTGTCGGGGGCCTCATCCCCACGGTCAATGCGCTCATCCGCCGGCATACCCCCGACGACCAAGTGAGTATGGCGTTCGGCTTCAACAGCAGCGCCGTCGCTCTCGGCAACATGGCCGGTCCCGTCATCGGAGGCGCTTTGTCCGGATACATCGGCATCGAAGGCCTCTTCCTCGTCTCGGCCTCCGCGCTTCTCGGAACCTCGGTCTGGGCACGAAGCTCGCTAGTCAAAAGATCGCCCGCTGCGGCTAACGGACCATAAACAGCGCGAGTCCGTCGTACGAAGGCAAGTGCGTGCCGAGCAGGCGGGGATCCGTCGCCAATCGGCGATTGAAGTCTCGCACTGCCTGCACGGCCGGTCCTTGCTTCGTTTCATTTAGCGTGCGGCCTCTGAGCAGCGTATTGTCGGCGGCGATCAACGCGCCGGGCGCCGCAAGCTTGATCGCGCGTTCCAGGTAATTCGGATAATTTTCCTTGTCGGCGTCGATGAAAAAAAAGTCGAAGCGTCTGCCGGCCGCCTGCAGCTGGTCGAGCGACGTCAACGCGTCGCCCACGATCATTTCCGCAAACGCGCCGTAGCCGGCCGTCGCGATATTCGCGGTCGCGAGCGCCGCATATTCCGGCTTCAGCTCGAGCGATGTGAGCCTGCCGCCTGCCGCCAATCCGCGTGCCAAACAGATGCCGCTGTACCCGGCCAGTGCGCCGATCTCGAGCACGGCCTTGCACCGCACCGCGGTGACCAGCATCGTCAGCAGCCGGCCGTAACCGGGCGCCACCGATATGTCGGGCATCCCCCGCTCCCGAATCGACTCCCTCACGCGAGCCAGATCCTCGTCTTCGCCGAACAAGCCGTCCAAGTACGCTTCGGGACTAAGCGCCCCTTCGTTTTCTTTGTTTTCCGTCATACGCGCTTCCTCCTCGAATACCGGATTCACGAGCTTTCCTGAGTGTACCAAATTATAAACGCTGCGCGGCTTTCCTGCAAAATTCGGCATCGTTCAAGCGTGAAAAAAACATGTCAAAGCGTTATACTGTTTTCTGTATGTAAACGCAGCCGCGGACGCGGCGAACAACAACGGAAACGGAATCTCGGTCCATCCGGAAAGTGAGGAATCATCATTTTATGAATACGCAGCTTCGAACGACAGCCGGCAAGGGCGTTAAGCTGGCGGCGAGCGGTCTGGCTTCCTGGCCCTACTGGGGCGCCATGCTGGTCGTCCTTTCTCTTGTATACAAGCTGAACTGGCTCGATCACCAGCTGAACGTCGGGGGTATGAACGAGTGGAAATGGAAGGTCAACTACGGCGCCATGGTCATCGCGACCTTCTGGGTCGTCTGGCTCGGGCGACGAGCTCGCGCAGTATCGCTGGCCCTTCTCGATTTGGTTTTATCCGTTCTTCTGTTCGCCGATCTCGTCTACTTCAGATACTTTAAAGATTTCATATCCATCCCCGTGCTGCTGCAAGCGAATCAAGTCAGCTCGCTCGAAGACAGCATCTGGAGCCTGATCCATCGGGGAGACCTGGTACTGCTGTGCGACATACCGGTAGCGCTCGCATACGCGGTATGGGCGTGCTGGTACTGGCGACCGGCACGGGTTGCCCACCGCAATGGTGGCGTGCAGGTACGCAGCAGATCCCGCTCCCGCCTCATGCTGAACACCGCGCTGGCGGGCCTTCTGCTCGCGATTGGAATATCCATGATCGTCGGCCCTGTCAATCAACAAAAAAACGGTTGGGCCAGCGGTCTTTTCGTCGGCAACTGGTGGAACATTCCCATTTACAACGTGACCGGCCTGCTCGGCTTTCACGGCTACGATACGTACCGGTACGCCAAGGAGCATTGGTTCAGCGGCGGCGTCAGCGAATCGCAGGTTCAAGAAGCGAAGGAATGGTTCGATGCTCGCAAACCTCTCCAGGAGCAAGCCGAATCGGAGCCGCTTTACGGTGCAGCCAAGGGTAAAAACATCTTCATGATCCAAGCCGAGGCGTTCCAATCGTTCGTCATCGGCCAATCCGTAGGCGGACAAGAGATTACGCCGAACTTAAACGCACTGATCGGCAAAAGCCTTTATTTCCCCAACTTCTATCATCAGACCGGTCAGGGCCGCACCTCGGACGCCGACTTCCTGACCAGCTGCTCGCTGCATCCGATGCCGACGGGCTCCGTATTCATCCGGTTCGCGGACCATGACTACAACTGCCTGCCCGAGCTCCTGAACGCCGAAGGCTACGATACGACGGTTCACCATGCCTACGACGGCAGCTTCTGGAATCGCAACAATATGTACCACAATATGGACTACGGCAAGTTTTACAGCATCAAGGACTTCGACGACGACGAGCCGCTCGGTTGGTCAATCGGCGACAAATCGTTCCTGCAGCAGACGGTCGATCAGATCAGGGAGCGCGGCGCATCGCCGTTTTACGCCTTTGCGATTACGATCTCCGGCCATCATCCGTTTAACCTGCCCGACTACAAGACCGAGTTCGAAGTCGGCGACTTCGACGGCACGACGTTCGGCGATTACCTCCAGGCGGCGCACTACGTCGACGCGGCGATCGGAGAGCTCGTGGACCGGTTGAAAGACGAAGGCCTGTGGGACGACACGGTACTGATGCTGTACGGGGATCACGACAACTCGCTCTACGACAAAAAGCCGTACGAGCAGCTGCTCGGAAAGTCGCTGTCTGAAGAAGAGATGGACGCAATCATTCGCAAAGTGCCTTTCTTTATCCACTTCCCGGGCGACGAGTACGCGGGCGTCAAGGAAAAAGCGGTCGGACAGCTTGACACGGCCCCGACCGTCCTGCAGATGCTCGGTATCCCGATGGGCGACAACAAAATGATGGGCGTCAGCATGCTGTCCGCCGCGGAAAAGCCCGTCGTCTTCCGCACCGGGGGCTTCACGGACGGCAAGGTGTATTATATGCCTTCAAACGGCGGTACGAACGACGGTACGAGCGGCGGCTCTTGTTACTCGCTCGCGGATGGATCGATAACGGACGTATCCGCATGCGCGGCAGGCAAGGAAGCGGCCGATAAGGAGCTTCGCGTCTCGGACATCGTCGTCGAGCACGATCTGCTGCCCGAGCTTAAAAAGGAAGAATGAACGAACAAAAAAAGAGCGCATCGGCCGCATTAAACGGTCGGGCGCTCTTTCGGTTTATTTGCGGGCTTTGATAAACGGCTTGACCTTCTCGAGCGCCTCGTCTTCCGTCGGGGCGGCGATATACCGGCCGTTGATGAAAATGAACGCCCGCTTGGCGCAAGGGCCGCAGTACGACTTGCAGCCGACGCGAATCTCGGCGGACGGATCGAGCTTCTGCAGCTTGCTTGTCAGCGTCTTGACCCGTGTATGATTGCATTTGTCGCAAATGCGGATATCGTTGGGGCTCGGTCCCGCAAGCGGGTCCGCGGCAGGAATAACGCGGACCTCGGGTGGCGCGGCTCGATTAATGGTCGCCATGGTTCCCCTTGCTCGGATTGGTGATCACAAAGCCCTCCTGCGGGAAGTAGAGGTAGTCGATCTTGACGCCGTCGAGCAGCTCGACGCCCTTGGCGAGCACAACGTCGATACCTTTATCTGTAGAGACGATCTCGTCTTCCTCCGTCGGCTTGGACATGTCCAGGCCGTAGTGGGCGTGATCGCCGTGGCTGTGCGTAATCAGGACGCGGAGATACAAGTCTTCGTTCTCCGGCTTGTCCAGCTCGAGCTTCAGAATCTTGGCCGCATTGCGCGTAATCTTGCATTGCATGATCGTATTCACTCCAATCGTCGGCATCTCTCCCTGCGGATGCCGTGCCTCGCCGGGGAGATCATGTTCTATTGTATATTCACCCCGGGCTTAAGTCCAGCGCTTCCGTAAGCAGCCGAACACAATTGTCGTATATATCCTCGAAGTCGGATAGCGGCAACGGATTGTGCCCCCAGCCCGCCTCGACGGTAAAGCCGGGACGGCGATAATTCGCGATGAACCAATCCTTGTAGCCTGCGTCGCTGCCCGTGATCTCGACGGGCCTATACCCGGAGGCGAGTCCCAGGCGATGCGCCCATGCCTTCGATTCCTGCGGCTCCAGCCCGCCGTAATTCCAATAGATCTCCTCGCCTTGCGTATGCAGCGCGATGACCGCATCGAAGCTATGCGCATCGGTGAACGCCGCCAGCGCCGCCGCTTCCGGCTCGGAGAGCGGCGCTTCGCCTCCATAATCGCGCGGTGCGGGGCCGTGGACGGCGCGGCGACGGCGCTCTTCCTCCCAGCCTGCGGGAAATTGATCGTTGAGATCGACCCCTCTGGCGTTGGCCTTCCAATTGCGAAAAGAAGCGGAGCCGCGGTTCCATCTGCCGATCCGCGCGCCGAGCGGATGCTCCGGTCGCAGCCCTTCCTGCACCAGCTCGACGCCGTCGGGATTGACCATCGGTACGACCCACAGCGTCGTCCGCCTATACAGGTCGGCCGCTTCGAAGCCGCCGATCTGCGTCTTGCGGCGGCAAGCCCGGCCGTAGTCCTCCAGAAAGCGCATCGCGACGAGCGACGTGATCCATTCGTTGGCGTGCATGGCCGCATTCACGTGCCAGCGGAACGGACCGTCACCGATGCCGGCGGCGAGGATCGGCTTGCCCAAGACGCTGCTTCCGATCGCAGCCGTCCTGATAAAGGGAAATGCGCTCGTCAGACGCTTCAAATCGGCGGCCACCCGGTCCGGCCCGTAAGCGGACGAAGGCATGACGATGCGGCCTGCCGCCGCGGGCAGTGCGATTTGCGTTCCCGGCGCCGGTTCGGCGGTTTCGGCGGTTCCGACTGTTTCGGCGGACCATTGCGGATTAAGCTCTCTAAGCCGTCCAACCGTGCAGCCGCACCATTCGGCGATCGCGGCCAGCGTATCTCCGGGTTGCACGACGTACATGCGATTCTGCGCCGGCACGGCGGGCACGTACAGCAGCTCGCCCGCGCGAATCGGCTCATCCGCAGGCCGCTGCGGGTTCGCGCGGACGAGCTCGCGGACTCCCACTCGGGCCGAGCGGGCGATCGATCTGTACGTATCCCCGAGCGCCGCCACGTATTTTTCCATGCGCATCTACATTCCCTCCCTGCGTTCGCTGCGCACTGCGTCCGGCTCGTCTTGCTTCCGCCGACGCGGTATATTTTTGTATGCCTTGACGGGCGGGGATATGACGCCGAAAAAAACGAAGCCCTCCGATCGTCCGCGGGACGACCGAAAGGCTTCGGTGAATGAACTGCTTATGCGCCGATATGCGGCACCTGCCAGACGACCGGCGTCAGCCGAATCTGCTCGCCGAGCCAGGTCTGGGCGATCTCCCGGAACTTCGCGGGATCGCCGCTGCAAAAAAACTGGTGCAGCGGCGCGTCGTCCGCCTCCGCAAGCTGGCCGGATCGCTCCAAAATCGCGCGGATCTCTCTGGCGGTCTCGTCGGCCGAGCTGATGAGCGCGACGTCCGGCCCCATCGCCTCCGAGATCGCGTCGGCAAGGAACGGATAATGGGTGCAGCCCAAGATCAGGCTGTCCAGATCCTTGCCTTTGAGCGAAGCGAGCGAGGACTCCACGATCTCCTGCGTGCGCGCCGAGCGAAAATTGCCGTCCTCGACGAGCGGCACGAAGTCCGGGCAGGCCCGGCTCACGACTTGAACGCTGTCGCCCGACAGCGTACGCAGTGCCGCCTCGTAGGCGCCGCTGCGAATCGTGCCCTCCGTCCCGATGACGCCGATGACGCCCGTTCGCGTGCGTCCGAGCGCGGCGCGCGCGCCGGGACCGATGACGCCGACCACGGGCACGGAGACGCGGCCCGTGATATCCTCGAGCGCGACGGCCGTTGCCGTATTGCAGGCGATGACGATCATTTTCGGATTGAATTGGACGAGATAGTCGACAATCTCCCGGGTAAATTCGACCACTTGCTCGGCTGAGCGGGACCCGTAAGGCGTGCGCGCCGTATCGCCGAAATATAAAATCTTCTCTCGGGGTAGCTGACGCATCACTTCTTTGACGACTGTCAGTCCGCCCACGCCGGAGTCCAGGACTGCGATCGCTTGTTGCACGAGAACACCGCTTTCTGCTAAGGAGATGACGAATCTAGATAAATTATGAGATTTTCGCGCAAAAGGTACCTACATATTAGCGCATATTCAGATGCGGTTCAAGGCGTGAAGCGGCGCCGCCCGGACGCTCCGGACGGCGTTAAGGGGAAGCGATGCCGCGCTATCGTTATCAGATCGCTGCTTCTTCTTCGGATGCGGGAACGGTCTCCTCGACGCTATTTTTGCCGAACCTGGCGCGCACGCTGCCGGCCCAATCCGCGGACTTTTTCGCTACATTTTGCGCGGCGCTGCCTGCCGCCTTGCCGATATCGGCCGTCTTCGCGCCGACGAGCTGGGCAGTGTCTGCGATATCCTTGCGAAGTTCTTTACCCGGTTTCGGCGCAAATAGCAACGCGGCGGCGGCGCCGAGCGCAGCGCCGGAAACGGCGCCAAAAAGGAATGATTTAACAACCTTGCGTTCTGCCATCGTGAATCCCTCCGATTTTCAAGTTACGTGCGTTGGCTGCCTTCCGATCCGCGCTTGCGGCGTCAGACGGCCCTGCCTTCGTCTTCCGGAGGAGAGACTTCGGCGGACGACTCGCCGTATGACGAGCCCGCAGAATCGGCACCGCCCTGCGTCCAGCGCGCGAACCGTCCGCGCCACGCATCCAGGAACGCCGCCGCCGTCTCGGCCGATCTCGCGGCGGCTTCGCCGAACGCTCTGCCGCCCTCCGCGAGTCTGGCCGCGGATCGGGCTGCGCCGCGGCACAGTTCCGCTGCTTCGGCGGCGCCAGACGCCAGCCGGCGCATCTGCCGCAGCGATTCGGCGCCTTCGGTCTCCAGCGTCCTGGCGGCCTCCCTGCAGGCGCCGAGCGCACGCGCCGCCGCCACCCCCGCGAGCAGCGCCGCGACCGCAACGGCCGCAAACATGACCGCCGCAGCATATCCCGCGATCGTCCAAGCCATCGTCTCTCCTCCTTTCGAATCGAACCTCCGTATGTGAAGCCGGGCATTCGCCCATGCGCTTAACACAGTATAAGAAGTTGCGGCCCGTCCTGACACAGCGGACTGGCTTTATTTTTAAACCGGCGTTCGCTCGCCTGGAGCAGTCGTCCAACGCAATCGCTCCCGGAAGCCATGCATACTTCCTCGACTGGCGCCATAAGCGCCACCGGACAGCAAAAAGCCGGCCCGAGGCTTCCACCCCTGCCGACTTCGATTATCGCTCTATAGAACGCGCGCTAAGATGTCGCCGCTTTTTCCGCTGTCGGACGCCGGATCGCATAGGCGCATTTGACGCCGCCGTCCGCCATGCATTCGGTCCGCTTGACCTCGACGCCCAGCAGCGCCTCGAACAGCTGCTGCTCGCAGCGGCACGCCTCGCGATACTTGCCCGCGACCTGGGCGATCGGACAGTTGTACTCGTACAACATGTACCGCTCTCCCGCCCCGTCCCGCTCCCAGTGGGACATGTAGCCGCCCGCCTGCTGGATCGCGGCCAGCTCGGCCACCCGCTCCTCGAGCGTCGCGCCGGCCATCGCCGCCTTGTGCCTCGCGATGAGCTTGTCGCGTCGCCCCGCGAACATGCGGCCGATAATCGCCTCGCCCGCAGGATCGTCGTCGAGCTCTCCGAGCAGATCGAGCGCAAGCTGCGGATACTTTTTGGGAAACAGATCGTCCGCGCGCGGCGTAAGACGGTATATAGAAACGGGCCTGCCCATCGCTTGCTTCACGGTCTCGGCTTCGACGAGTCCCTCGCGCTCCAAGGCCTGAATGTGGCGGCGGACGCCCATCTCCGTGATCGACAGCGCCTGCGAGAGCGACGCGATGCTGCCGCCGCCTCCCGTCCGGAGCGTCTGGAGCAGCTGCTGGCGTGTTGTCCTTCCTTCGTCGTGCGGCAGCATAGGCCTCTCCTCCCACATGCGAACGGCGTCAAACAAAAAAGCCGCCCGCTTATTCTCCTATTGTATAGGAATAAGCGGACAGCGTAAATTGCCAATCCACGTCAACGCGGCTGCTCCCATGGATCGAGCTCGCGGCGCAAGTACAGCTTGACCGACTCAGAAAACGAGTCGAGCAGCTCCTTGAGCTCGCCGGTCATCGGATGCAGCTGCTGACGCTGCCACAGATCGTAGTCCTGCACAAGCGGTCTGCGAAGCGATACGAGCGAGCGCAGACGCTCGGCCAGGCGTTCGTCGATGACGCCCTCGCCGCCGATGACGCCGACGATATCCTCGTAGCTGCCCGCGTCCCGCATCATGAAGCCGTCGATGAGGAAGCTGCCGACGTCGGTCACGATCTCGAGCGCCAGATGCAGGCAGCGCTCCTGCGCCAGCCCCTGAAGCAGATCGCCCTTCCAGGCGCCCGCGATTCCGGATGCAGCTTCGCCCAGATCCGGCACGCAGCGCAGCCGGCTCGCGATCGCTTCCCTGTTTACATAATACATGCCATCACCCTCAATCCTTCTTGCCGCGCTTGCTGCGCCCTTTGCGCCGCAGCCAGTAGACCATCACCAGCGCGCTGATGATGATCACCAGCAAATAAGTCATCATTTCGTACAAGTCACCGGCGCCGGAGTCGGTCGTCGTGTTCACGCGCTTTCGCTCCCTTTAGCTCTCGTAGTCGACGACGGCCTGCGCTTCGCGCGCGACCGACATATGCTCGATAACCTTTTTGTGCTCCGGATGCACCTGATAAGCCTGCATGTCCTCGAGCGAGGCGAACTTCGTCACAAGCGAGATATCGTAGGAGCGTTCGGAATGAACGACGTCCGTGCCGACCTCGATCGACAGCAGCTGTTCGATTTTCCCTTCCATGTTGCGCAGCACGTCCGCCGTTCTGGCGACGCTCTCGGGGCTGCGATCCTTCAATTTAAACAATACGATATGGGTCAGCATACGTTTGTCCCCTTTCTGGATTGTGCGCATGTATCCGTCCGACTATCCCGCATGTCCGTCCGGCGCGGCGCGCATACTATACGCATTCTCGCTGGACGCCGCGGAAGGAGGCAGGTCATGCGGCTCACTTATACGATTGTCTTCACGGTGATCGGACTTGCGCTATGCTTGTTCAACGCGACGGGATACGATCCCCACAACGCCTTTTTGTTCATGTTCAGCGTGCCGATCTGGTTCGTGGAGCTGTTCGGCGACATTCACAAGGTCAGCGTGATCGGCATGTACGCGCTCACCGTGCTCAGCTACGCCGTCATCGGGGCGGTCTGCGATTATTTGATCGCCAGGCTCTACCGACGAAGAAGCGCCTGAAGACTGGGACGGGAGCGGACAAGCAGCGTTATGAAAAAAAGGAGCCGGCAACGGCTCCTTTCTCCTTTGCGCAAGGATCGTTATTCGACGACGATCGTGGACTTCATGGTCGAGTGGCCTTGTCCGCACATGATCGAGCAATGAATCTCGATCGTCTTGCCCTTGTCGCTCTCCGGGAACGTGTAATCGGCCTCGGGATTTTCCTGGGTGAGGTCGAGATTGGCGGCCTGGATTGCCGCGCCGTGCACGCCCAGCTTGTTCGAAAATTTGATCTTGTAGTTGGTGCCGGCCTTCACGTGATACTCCGCTTGATCGAACTTGTACCCTGCCGATGTCGCGGTGATCTTCAGCAGCTCCTGGCCTTCGGCCAAGCCAGCTTCCTCGCTCTCGGGCTTCGCCGGCAGATCGTTAGCCAAGAGGTACACAGCAAAAAGACAGGCCACGACAAGCAAAGCCGGCATGATCCATTTAAACATCGTTGCTCCCCCTGCTTCCTCGGAATGTCTACCTCTTATATTACCTAAAAGGGGCGCTTTAACTCAACTATTGACGACGTGAAAGCGTCAACTTTTTTTCACATTTGACAATTTAATGAACGTCCTTCTAATAATTTTTTCCATTTTTACGATTTTAAATCATCGTCCTTGCTTTTGCTTTTCAACGCCTGAATGGCCTGCTTCAGCCGCTCCGGCAGCGGCAGGCCGAGCCGCCCGCAGTTTTCGACGACGGAGATCAGCTCGTTGGCCAAATAAAAATAGGTGGCGCCTCCCATGACCGCGTTCGTGCCGAGCAATTGGTCGATCCGGTGGCAGACGAGCAGCACGAGCAGCATCAGCCCCTTTTTCGCCAATCCCCTGAAGCCCGTCCGGCTGTTCAAACCGGGACCCGACCGAATCGCCGCATACACGCCCGTCACATAATCGACGCCCATCGCGACGACCAGCAGCGTCAGCGCCTCGCTCCACAGGCCGAATGCAAAAGTGAGCACGGAGCCGGCCACGGCAATCGCGCAATTCATCGTCCAGGACATCCTGCTTCCCTCCCCCGAGCCGTATTGTTGTCCGGTGTACGCCGGCAGGCTCCGTACAGCTTATGCGTTCAGGACAAGACCCGAGGCGGCATAGTCCCTCCGGAACTTGTCTTGATCTGCATCAGCGTGAGGTTGCTTGGATGGGGGTAAGGACCCTTGAACGGATCACAAGTCTATTTCAATTAGATGGAGCAGGAGGGATCGCGATGTCGCACTATGTGGAAAGCGAACAAGGTATCCGTATTTTCGTCGAGGATATCGGAGCCGGCACGCCCGTCATCTTCCTTCACGGCTGGCCGCTCAATCACAAGATGTTCGAATATCAATTCCTTGAGCTCCCAAGGCTCGGCTACAGGTGCATCGGTATCGATCTGCGCGGCTTCGGCAAGTCCGACGCGTCGTGGGACGGCTATAACTACTGCAGCTTGGCTGACGACGTGAAGGCGGTGATCGATCGGCTTGGCATTACCGGCGCCACGCTTGTCGGCTTTTCCCTCGGGGGAGCCGTCGCCGTCCGCTACATGGCCCGCCATTTAGGACACGGTATTTCCAAGCTGCTGCTTGTCGGGGCCGCCGCGCCTTCGTTCGTGCAGCGCGAGGACTTTGTGCTCGGCACGCCGCCGGACAAGGTCGACGATATGATCCTGCAAGCGTACGCCGACCGGCCGGCGCTCGCCGCCCAATTCGGCAAAATGCTGACGGCCGCCAAGCCGAGCGCCGGCATGGCCGCCTGGCTGCAGTCGCTCGCCTTCGAAGCGTCCGCCGTCGGCACCTACAAAGCGCTGGAGTCGCTTCGCACCGAAGACCTGAGGGAGGACTTGCCGCTCATTCGCGTTCCAACGGCGATCTTCCACGGGGTCCAGGACGAGATCTGTCCGTTCGGGCTGGCCGAGGAGATGCACCGCCTCGTCCCGGGATCGGCGCTCCATCGCTTCGAGGAAAGCGGACACGCGCTGCTGTTCGACGAGCCGCAGCTGTTCAGCGAGCGCTTGACGGCGTTTCTCGCGGATACGGTCGTCGTGCCCGAGCCGATCGAGGTAGCGCCCGAACAGACGCCGATTTTATAATAGCAGCGCCTATGCGTAAAGAAGGCTTGCTCCGGATGATCGTCCGGCGCAAGCCTTCTTTTGCGGATAGCCTTCGCGACTTAAAATCCTTGCGTCTTCAGCCAGGCCGCCGCAGCCGACGTCCAGCCGGACGCGAACGGATGGTCCTCCGCCAATCCGATGCCGTGCGCGCCCTTGCTGTATACATGCAGGTCGAACGGCACGCCCTTCTCCCGCAGCGCGGCCGCGAACAGCAGGCTGTTCTCGACCGGAACCGCGGCGTCGTCCGACGTATGCCACAGAAAGGCCGGCGGCGTCTCCGCCGTCACGCGGCTCTCCGCGGACATCGCAGCTACGAGCGCGGCATCCGGCGACTCGCCGAGCAGATTCTGGCGGCTGCCCGCGTGCGTGTGCGGGTCCTTGAGCGTAATGACGGGGTAGCAGAGCACGATCAGGTCCGGCCGATCCGAAGCGCGCTCGATCTCGTCAGCCGCTTCGGGATTCGGACCTTCCCACTGCGTGCCTGCCGTAGCGACCAGGTGGCCGCCGGCCGAAAATCCGAGCAGACCGACCCGGCCCGCGTCGATGCCGAATTCGGCGGCGCGGGCCCGCACCATGCGAACGGCGCGCAGGGCGTCGGCAAGCGGCGCAGGGTGCTTGTAAGGCGCGACGCGATAGCGCAGCACAAACGCGGATATGCCGAGTCCGTTCAACCACCTCGCGATCGGTTCGCCTTCATGGTCGGCTCGCATGCCGTAACCGCCGCCCGGGGCTACGATGACGACCGGACGACCGGTCCCCTCCAGCAAATAAGGAAATAAGGCGGGCCGGTCCTCCGGTCCCTCGCCCTCGGCATACGGAGCTCCGTCCGGCCAGAGAAGCCGTTCATCTGGGGTAAGCGCTGACATTTTCGCACCTCGATCGAATAAGAATCGTCTTTCATCATCCTATATCCTAGCACAACGCTCTCCATTTGCCGATAGATTCGCCGCAATTCGCAATCATCCGTTGCCAAGCCCGCGCGCTCGTGCTACTATTGTTAAAATTTATCGAGCGAGAGCTATGGGAGGACGATAGACTGTGGCCAAATATTATACCGAACCTTCGCGCACGTTCAGCGAATATTTGCTTATTCCGAACCTGACGAGGCGCGATTGCACGACCGAACGCGTCTCGCTCCGAACGCCGATCGTCAAGCACGGCCGCGGCGAGCAGCCCCGCCTGTCGCTCAACATCCCCTTCTCCTCCGCCGTCATGCAATCCGTGTCCGACGACGTCATGGCGGTCGCGCTCGCCCGCAGCGGCGGCATCTCGTTCATCTTCGGCTCCCAGTCCGTCGCCGAGCAAGCCCGAATGGTCGGCAAAGCCAAAGCGTTCAAGGCCGGCTTCGTCGTAAGCCGCTCCAATCTTACGCCGGATCACACGCTCGCCGACGTCAAGGCGCTCAAGGCGTCGACCGGCCATTCGACCGTCGCGATCACGGACGACGGCACGCCGCGCGGCAAGCTGCTGGGCATCGTCACGAGCCGGGATTACCGCGACAGCCGCGACCCTGCAGACAAGCCGATCCGAGCGTTCATGACGCCCTTCGCCTCGCTCGTCTGCGGCCGGTCGGGCATCACGCTCCCGGAAGCGAACGACCTCATCTGGGAGCACAAGCTTAACGTCCTGCCGGTCGTGGACGAGACGCAGCGGCTCGAGCATCTCGTTTTCCGCAAAGACTACGACGCCCACAAGGAATATCCCCTCCAGCTCCTCGACGCCAACAAAAGCTACGTCGTCGGCGCCGGCACCAACACCCGCGACTACGAAGAGCGCGTGCCCGCCCTCGTCGCGGCCGGCGCGGACATCCTCGTCATCGACGCCTCCGACGGCTACAGCGAATGGCAGCGCGATACGATCGAATATATCAAGTCGAACTTCGACATCCCGGTCGGCGCCGGTAATATCGTCGACCGCGAAGGCTTCAGGTATCTCGTGGCGGCCGGCGCCGACTTCGTCAAGGTCGGGATCGGCGGCGGCTCCATCTGCATCACCCGCGAGCAGAAGGGCATCGGACGCGGCCAGGCTTCCGCACTGATCGAGGTTGCCGAGGAGAGAGATCGTTATTATGAGGAGACCGGCATCTATGTCCCCCTTTGCTCCGACGGCGGTATCGTTCACGATTACCACATTACGCTCGCGCTGGCCATGGGCGCCGACTTCGTCATGATGGGCCGTTACTTCGCCCGGTTCGACGAGAGTCCGACGCGCAAGCTGAAGGTCGGCAACAACTTTGTGAAGGAATTTTGGGGCGAGGGCTCGAATCGCGCGCGCAACTGGCAGCGGTACGACAGCGGCGGCAAGGAAAACCTGCTGTTCGAGGAAGGCGTCGACTCTTACGTGCCTTATGCGGGCGGCCTGCAGGAGAATCTCGACAAGACGCTCGGCAAAATCAAGTCCACGATGTGCAATTGCGGCTCGGTCAGCATCCCCGAGCTGCAGCGCGAGGCCCGCATCACGCTCGTGTCCGCGACCAGCCTCGTCGAAGGCGGCGCGCACGACGTCATGATCAAAGAAACCGGCTTGTCCGGGGATTGATGCATACGAGCTTCGGCCCGCGTTCCGGCGACGGAACGCGGGCCGATTTAAATTTAAATTTTTGACGGATTAGACGTGCCAGAATCGCCTGCCTTCGCCACGAACGATGCCAATTTTTCTCCTGCATGCCATTATCCCATTCGTTCAGGATGAGGTTATTCGCCGAAATTCCGGACCAGCTATCGCGCAAAAGTACACGATTGATTCCAGCAGCCATAAGCAATTTCGCCCATCGCGCAAAAATGCAGGATCTTCACCATAAAACACTCTATTTCTCCGACAAAGACCTGCTGCCATACACTTTCTCCTAGGCCCCTAATCGGATTGGAATCTCCCCCTCTTTCATCTAAAGTCTTCACCGTCCGGCCAGATATAGCGAATCTAGGAAATGCGCCGCCTGAGCGAATGGGATAATGGCATGAGCGGGCGAAAAAGGCATACTAGGCTGCGGCGGGCGGCGAGTATCGGGCCAACCAAGTCCCTTCTCGCCCGGTACAACGGCTTCCAAAATAAAAGAAAAACCCAAGGCTGTACTTCGCCTTGAGCTCAAAACGCTTGTTCACCCGGCATCAGCCGAATCGCCCGCTAATATAATCCTCGGTCCGCTGGTCGGACGGGTCGGAAAACAGCTTTTCCGTCGCGCTGTACTCGACGACTTCTCCGTTCAGGAAGAAGACGGTCTGGTGGGAGACGCGCGCCGCCTGGTGCATGTTATGCGTGACCATGACGATCGTGTAGCGGTCCTTCAGCTCCTGCGCGAGCTCCTCGATCTTGATCGTGGAGATCGGATCGAGCGCCGACGTCGCCTCGTCCATGAGCAGCACGTCGGGACCGACCGCCAGCGCGCGGGCGATGCATAGGCGCTGCTGCTGACCGCCCGAGAGGCTAAGCGCGGAGCGCTTCAGGTGGTCCTTGACCTCGTTCCAGAGCGCCGCGGAGCGCAGGCTGTTTTCGACGATCTCGTCAAGCTCGCGCCGCTTCGTGATGCCATGCAGCCGCGGCCCGTACGCCACGTTGTCGTAGATCGACTTGGGAAACGGATTCGGCTGCTGGAACACCATACCGACCTTTTTGCGCAGCGTCTCCACATGCACGTCTCCGCCGTAAATATCAGTTCCGCCGATCTCGATGCTGCCCTCCACCCGCGCGCCGGGTATCATGTCGTTCATCCGGTTCAGCGTACGGAGGAGCGTCGACTTGCCGCAGCCCGACGGGCCGATAAAGGCGGTAATCGCCCGCTGCGGAATTTCCAGAGAAACTTGCTTGAGTGCCTGAAAAGCGCCGTAAAACAAATTCAGTTTATTAATTTCGATGAGCGCCGTTGCTTGCACGATAAATTCCTCCTTGAGTGCGAAAAAATAGCTAGCCTTTCATTTTGCGCGCCTTCATCCATAGCGGCAAACGGAATACGAGATTGATGGCCAATACGATCATAATAAGCACGGCCGTCGCCTTTTGGGCGATGTCGCCGGCGTCCGGCACGATCGCTTCGGACTGGACGTACCACAGGTGCACCGCAAGCGTCTCGCCCGGCGACAGCAGATTGAAGTCCCATAGCTCGCCGGAAGTAGTTACGCCAGCCGTCAATATGATGACGGCACTCTCGCCGAAGGCGCGTCCGGCGGTCAGACAGATGCCGGTGATGATGCCGTTCAAGGCGACCGGGATGAGCACGGTTCGAATCGTCTGCAAATGCGTGGAGCCGAGCGCGAATGAGGCATTCTTCAGCTCCGTCGGCACCGATCGCAGCGACTCCTCGGTCACGCGCGTCAGCATCGGCAGGTTCAGGAAGGCAAGGCTGACCGCGCCGCCTAAGATCGTCAGATCGAGATGGAAAATATCGACGAACAGGGAGATGCCGAACAGGCCGAAAATGATCGACGGCACCGAAGACAGACCTTCGACGCATATGCGGATAAAAGCGATAAAGCGGTTGTCCGGCGCGAACTCCGCCAGGTAGATGCCAGCGGCCATGCCGAGCGGGATCGAGATCGCGAGCGAGAGGAACAGGATGTAAAAAGAGTTGAACAGCGCCGGGCCAATGCCCCCGCCTTCTTCGATCTCGCTCGGCAGCCCGGTCAGGAAGTCCCAGGTCAGATTCGGCAAGCCCTTGCGCAGCAGCATGAACAGCAGGCCGAGAATAAACAAGATGACGACAATACCCAGCGCCCACACGAAAACGTTAAATATCCGGTCGTTGCGGGCGGCCGCGCTTGACGATCTCGCGAACGCGTTCGCGCGGCGAACGGCCGCGGCTCCCGGATCGGAGCCGGGTGCCGGCGCGATCGGCGCGCCGTTTTTGGAGGAGTCGCTCACGAAGCCTTCGCTCCCTTCTTTTGCAGCAGACGGACCGCGACGATGAGCAGCAGCGAGATCGCGAGCAGCAGGAAGCCCATCAGGTAAAGCGCGTAATTCCACGTCGAGTCGAACTCCACGCTCGTAATTTGCATGACGATGTTGCTCGTGAGTACGGCGGTCGGCGTGAACAGACTGTCGGCGAGCTGCGGCGTGTTGCCGATAACCATGACGACGGCCATCGTCTCGCCGATCGCACGCGCCATGCCGAGGATGACTGCGTACACGATGCCGCTGCGGGCCGCAGGCAGTACAACGCGGAATATCGTCTGGAAGCGCGTCGAACCGAGCGCGTACGAGGCGTCCCTGTATTTTTTAGGCACGGCGGAGATCGCGTCGTCGCTGATGCGGGCGATCGTCGGCAGCACCATGATCGCCAGCACGATTGCCGCGGCGAGCAGTCCGTCTGCCAGATCGCGTCCGGTCAGCTCGCGCAGCATCGGGATCAGAATTGTGAGGCCAAGATAGCCGTAGACGACGGATGGGATGCCGACGAGCAGGTCCATGATGGGACGCAGCGTCCCGCGAAGCCAGACCGGGGTGATCTCCGCCAGGAACACGGCGATCAGGACGGCGATCGGAACGGCGAGCACAAGCGTAAGCGTGGTCAAGGCGAACGTGCCGAAAATAAAGAGCAGCGCGCCGAAGTGTCCGTTTTCGGGGTCCCAATCGGCGGAAAAGAAAAATTCCTTGAACGAAACCGTTTCGAACGTCATGACACCCGTCCTGAACATCAGGATCAAGATGCCGAACAGGACAAGGCAAACGAATACGGCCGCGGATACGCAGACCACCTTGAACGTCGAATTGAAAAACTTAAGCCGGGATCTGCGGTCAAGCGGATCGCCGCCGGTTTGGCGCAAGCTGTTGCCCAGCTCCGCCGGCGCGATGACGCGGCTTTGCGCGTTCATCTCAAGCATAGGACGAATCTCCTCTCCGAGGTCAAAACGTAAAGAAAAAGCCGGCCTTAAGCGCTTTGACGCTGCAGCCGGCTTGATGGCGTGTGACGATCGAATCCGCTTCGATTACTTGACGGCGGCCAGCGGGATGAACTTCAGCTTTTTGAGCGAGCCGTTTTGGAACTTGGCGCTTTGGATGTACTCGATGAACGCCTTCGTCGCGCCTGTCGGTTGGCCCTTCGTCATAAAGTAGCCGATGCCCCATACCTTGTACGTGCCGTTCAATACGTTCTTCTCCGTCGGCGCTGCGCCGTTGATCGACAGAGCCTTCATCTTGTCGGTCACGTAAGGCAGGTCGATGTAGCCGATCGCGTTAGGCGTCGTTTCGATGGCGGTCTTCATGTCGCCGCTCGATCCCGTTTCCTTGTAGTTGTCGCCCTTCGTCATGAAGTCCTTGCCGTCCAGCGCCTTCAGTTGGAAGTTGACGCGCGTGCCGGAGCCGAACTTGCGATTGACGACGACGATGTTGGCGTCCGAGCCGCCGACGTCTTTCCAGTTCGTAACCTTGCCGGAGAAAATGTCCTGCAGCTGCTTGGTCGTCAGGTTGCTGACGCCGACGTTTTTGTTGACGACGGCCGCGAATACGGTGACGGCGACCGGGTTGGCCACTTGGCCGTCGAACTTCTTGAAGCCCGGCACGTCGACGGATGCGTCCCAGTCTACCGCGCCGATGTCGGCGATGCCTTTGCGGACCGATTGGGGACCTGCGATGGAGCTGACCGCGGATGCCGAGATCTTGACCTTCGGATTCAGCTTCTGGAATTCGCTCTTCGCTTGCAGCGTCAGCGGCAGCAGCGCCGAGGAGCCGTTAATGACAATCTTGCCTTTAAGCGAGCTTGCCGCGGATGCGACGGACGCACCGCCGGCCGTAAGGGAGACCGCGAGCGCGATCAGCGCGGCGGGTTTGAACCATTTTTTCATAAGAATAAGTGCTCCTCTCGTATTTGGAAAAAGATTATCGGGTGATCGGCTTCCAAGCGCCGTTCGCGTTCACGTACAGGCCGTCTTCCAGAGCGATGATGATTTGCGAGCCGTTCACGGCAAGACCGGATGCCGAAGCGGGCACGTTGTACAGCTGCGTTTTGGCTGCCGTAGCCGGATCGACCTCGTAGATCGCGGATTGGGCGTCGCTCACCGCGGTCAGGGCGTACAGCTTGCCGCCGGACAGGACAAGCTCTTCTACGTCGCCTTCGGCCAGCAGCGTAGTCGTCTTCTTGTCCTTGTCGACCGATACGACCGTGGCGTTCGCGTTTTCGTCTGCTACGCTTACGTAGTAAACCGTGCTGCCGTCAGCCGAGACCACGAACAGCTTGTCGTCCTTCGCCGACGTCAGCGCGACAGCCGCCGGCTTTTCGGCCGAAGTATCGTACAGGTTCACTTGCACCTGCTCGCCGCTCGCGTCGATGTCGACCGTATCCTTGTCCAGATCCGTGCCGTCTGCGGTCGCCTTTGGCGGCGTCGTGACCAGGTACGCGAACTTCTTGCCGTCCGGCGAGACGGACAGCGCGGACTTGTAATCGACCTTGTCTTCGACGATCTTCGAGATCGTGCCCGTCGCGATGTCTACCTTGGCGATGACCGAGCCTTTGTCGCCTTGCAGGAAGTAGAGCGCGGAGCCGTCGGCGGACCATACGAGCTCGGTCTTGATCGACGTGTCGGCCGTGATTTGCTTCGTTTGCTTGCTCGCCAGGTCGATCACGTATACGGCGCCTTCTGCGTCCGTATAAGCTGCCTTGGCGCCGCCCGGCGCGACGACCAGGTCCGATCCGCCTTCGGAAGAGAGCAGCTCGGCCGACTTGCCGGTCGCCACGTCCACCAGATAGTCCGTGCGCTTCGCGTCCGACTCGACGGAGACGATCGCTTGGCTCGCGCTTACGAAGCGCGCGTTGTCGCCGCCAGCGAGCAGCTTGATCGTGTTGATGGCGAGCTTACCGTCCTTCATCAGCGCCATTGTGCCGCCGAGCGCTTGTACGAGCGGCTTGACCGCTACGAACGCCGTTCCGTCCAGCACCCTGGCCGCCTGGTTCAAATTGATGATGCTGCCGTCGACCGATGCTTGCTTGACCCCCGTCTTAAAAGCAAAGGAATGCGAATCCAGCGTAACCGTCGTGTAGCCGTTCACGGCCGACAGCTTAGCGCCGATCGCAGCGCTCAGATCGCGTACCGACACCAGCGTCTCTCCGTTCGACAGCGCCGTGCGGACTTGCACGTCGTTGTAGTTGACGACGAATACGGATGGCTTGACCGTCAGCGCTACGGCTTTTGCCGTGACCGCTTTGGCGGAAACCGCCGAGCCCGCTTGCGCCGCGCCTGCCGTTCCTGCCGCCGCCGTACCCAAAGCCGCTACCAGAATCGTTGCCGCGATTGCTTTCTTCATCACCATGTGCGCCCAGTCACCCTTCTTTTGATTGATCTGTAACTCATTATAGGCAGGCTTTGTAAACCGGGATGATGGCCTATATTTTGGATATGTAAATTTTTCCGCGCGTTATCAATTCGGACGAAGTCGGGACTTCAGTTGCGATTTAAACGCAAAAAGTCCCGGCGATCGCTCCCATGCGGGGGCGTCTCCGGGACCCGGTTGGCCAAATCGGCCTGCTTTTTGTATGTCGCTTGCGTTATACGTAGTCGAGCGTCTTCACCTGATTCAAGCAGGCGACCTTAACCTCTATGCCTTCCGGCAGCCCGCCTTTAAGGATAATGTCGCGCTTTTCGCCAGCTCGCAGATCGAAGTAGTTGTCCGAAAGCGTGCCGGGCAGATCGACAAGCCCCACATCCTTGGCAAACGTGTCTGTCGTCAGCGTAAAGCGCGTATCTCCGTTCTTAAGCGTCTCTTGCGTCGCGTGCACGGCCGCAGGCTTCAGCGCAAGCTGATGCGGCTTGCCCAGCAGGTACGTGTTCGCGGCCAGACGCGTCTCGCCTTGATACAGGCTGACGCAGACGATCGTCCTTGCGGGATCGAAGCCTGCCACGGAAAACGTGCCGACGAGCGTCGACCGGTGACCCGTCCCTCGCACCTCGTTCACGACGGACTGCACGACACTGTCCGTGTCCAGATCGTAAAACTCGACGACGATGCGTCCTTCGAAGTCGCCGTGGTCGTGAATCAGGTACAGTTCGGCCTCGGCGACACCCGGCGCGATCTTGGCGTACGCATTGGGCGATTGAAAGCTTCGTTTCATATAAAAATAGGAAGGCTTGTGCACCTTGGCGTAGTCGACGAGCGCCCAGCTGATGGACGGCCACAGGTCGCTCCACTGCCAGATAAGCGCGCCGGACGTGTCCGGCATCCGCGATACCCAGTGCTCGACGCCGAACCGGAGGGCGTTCGCCTGCAGCAGTTGGTTGACGTACACGAACTCATCCTTCGAAGCCGGCAGCTTGTAGTCGCCGACCGTATAATAGAACAAGCGCTGAATGCCGTTCGGCGCCTTCTGCATCGCGTCGAGCTTCGGATCGCGCAGCGTGCAGCTCGGATCGACCATGTTCAGCAGGAGATTGGACGGATACGACTGCATGCCGAACTCGGACAGGAAACGGCCGTTCACCTGACGATACTCCTCGTACGGATGCGTCTGCCCCCACACGTACCAGGAGTGCAGGTCGCCGTAATTGCCTTCGAGCTTCGTGTGGTCGAATGTGAGCGAATACGGGCTCGCCGGCCAGTACGGCCGCAGTGTGTCAACGGCGCAGGCGTCGTGCAGCACCTCGAAGTACAGCTTTTCGCCGTAGCCGTGCAAGCGGCGGGCGCGGCTGCGCTCGACG
The DNA here is from genome assembly GCF_019091135.1 of Cohnella sp. GbtcB17. Lineage (GTDB taxonomy): Bacteria > Bacillota > Bacilli > Paenibacillales > Paenibacillaceae > Cohnella. The sequence continues at coordinate 40,002 of NZ_JAGXJW010000045.1, forward strand.
AACACCTGGTTCTCGTTGTTGCCGCACCAGAGCACGATGCTTGGATGGCTGCCGAACTCGGAGATGACGTAGTCGGCTTCCTTGCGCACGAGCGCGCTGAATGCGTCGTCGTCCGGATAGTCGCCGCAAGCGAACATAAAGTCCTGCCATACCATGACGCCGAGACGGTCGCAGGCGTCGAAGAAATCGTGATTTTCGTAAGTGCCGCCGCCCCATACGCGAATCATGTTCATATTGGCCGCCGCGATGCGCTCGATCTCGACCTCGTACTCTTCCCTGGTGTCCAGATTCGGGAACAGCTTCAGCGGAATCCAGTTGATGCCCTTGCACAAGATAGGCACGCCGTTCACCTGGATGATAAACTTGCGTCCCTGCTCGTCGTAGGGCATGTCGATGCGAATCTCGCGGAGACCGACCGCGCGGGACATCGTCGCGACCGCTTCCCCGCCCTCGTCCAGCACCGACGCCTCCAGCCTGTACAGCGCCTGCTCGCCGTGGCCTATCGGGTACCAGCGCTTCGGCTGCACGATCTCGAGCGCCGCTTCGTAAGCGCCGACGCCCGGGTCCAGGCTGACCCGCTCGGTCCGCTCGGCGACGACCGTGTCCCCGTCGAAAATCCGGTAGCGGAGCGCGGCTTCAACCGCTTCCGTGCCGGCTGCCGCTAGCTTGAACGACGCGTTCACGATCGCCTTCCGATCCGTCAGATGCGTGATCGCATAGCCGAGACTGTCCGTACGCACGACGTCGTAGGCTTCGATCGACACCGGCTTGTGAATGCCGACCGTCACGACTTTGGCACCCCAGTCCCAGCCATAGCCGTACTGCGCCTTGCGGCCGAACAACCGCGCGGGAATGCTGTTCCACTGGTTCAGCGGTTCGCCGAACGCCGCCTCCTTCGCCTTCAGCGTGTTCGTCGGCGAAGCGATGCGAACCGACAGCTTGTTGTCGGTCTTCGCGATTCCTTTGATATCGAAGCGGTAGGCGATGAACATATTTTCCGTCGAACCGAGCAATTGTCCGTTCAGCGTGATCTCCGCATAGGTATCGACGCCTTCGAGCACCAGTTCGAGCGCGTCGCGGGACAGCTCGTCTTCGCCTAACGCGAACTCGCGCGTATAGGTCCAATCGTCGAATTCGACCCACTCGATTTTCGGCTCGAACAACGTATCGAATTCATTGGCAAGAACCCCTTGCTCCATCAGGTCCTTCTGCACGAATCCGGGCACCGAGGCCCGATAGCGCTCGCCGGTGCGCTCGTTCGAGAGCGTCCAGCTTCCGTTCAACAACAACGTAGTCATGTGTTTTACTCCTAATCCCGGTAGGCTCGATATTTTTATTCTTGCCCTATTGTACCGTATTCGATCAGCAAAATTTAGGCTAATTGTTATTGTAATTTGACCTTTTATTCGAATAAATAGTTTACAAATCTTAAGAAACGCGAAAATGCCCCCGGCTGTCGCGCGGAGGCAAATCGTCAATAAATGGGATCAAGCGTCGGCTGCGCTCTGCTCATGCCGGGCAGGTTAATTTGTATCGACCCGAGCCGATCCTTAGTTCTACGAATCCTTCCCCTGTATGCAGGACCGCTGCGTCTTCCGAAGTGTCGGCCGGCTTGCCGTCAATCAGGATGTGTGCGACATCGGCGACGGGTAGTCGTACCGTGGCGGATGTGCCGGTCGGCAGCGCCACGTCGAGCGCGATCCCGTCGTCCGCGCGACGCCACCCCGAATGAATCGTGCCGTACGGCGATTCGAGCGTCGCGGCCGCATAGCTCAGATCCGATCCCCCGAACAGCGGCGCGATGCGGATGTCCCGGTACGCCGTCCCTCCGTCTCCCGCGTCCAGGCCGACAACGCGGCGGTACAGCCAGTCGCCGATCGCGCCGTAGGCATAATGGTTGTAGGAGTTCATATGCTCGCTCCAAAACGTTCCGTCCGGCTTCACGCCGTCCCAATGCTCCCAGATCGTCGTCGCGCCCTGCTTGACTGGATACAGCCAGGACGGGTAGCTCTCCTGCATAAGCAGCTTCATCGCCGTGTCGTGATAGCCGTTGTCCGACAGCGCGAAGCAAAGATACGGCGTGCCGACGAATCCGGTCGTCAGATGATAATCGTTTTTCACGACCAGCTCGTTCAGCTCGCGGGCGACCCGCGTCTTGACCTCGCCTTCGACGAGCCCGAAGACGAGCGCCAGCGCGTGCGCGGTCTGCGTAGGCGCTGCGAGCCTGCCGCCTGGCGTGACGAACTCGTGCCGGAACGCGTCGCTGACGCGATGGTACAGCTCGCCGAAATAGCGGACGTCGGCGGCTTTGCCCAATACGACGGCCGCGTCCCGGACCAGGCGAGCCGAATAGGCGTAATAGGCGGTGGCGATGAAGTCCTTCGGCGTGGCGCCGATGTAGCTGTTCTCCTTGGCGTCGAGCCCGAGCCAATCGCCGAAATGGAAGCCGGTATTCCACAAATATTCGTCTTCGCCCTGCGCGCGCATGTATTCGACCCAAGCCTTCATGCTATCGAACTGCTCCTCGAGGAGACGCTTATCTCCGTAGCATTGATAGATCGTCCACGGACAGATGACGGCCGCGTCGCCCCATGCCGCCGAGGAGTGGCCCTGAAGCACGTTCGGAACGACGAACGGCACGCCCCCGTCCGGATGCTGATCTGCCGCCAGATCGTGGAGCCATTTGGCGAAAAACGGTCCGACCTGATAGAGGAAGGCCGCCGTCCGCACGAAAACTTGCGCGTCGCCCGTCCAGCCGAGCCGTTCGTCGCGCTGCGGACAATCCGTCGGCACGTCGAGGAAGTTGCCCCGCTGTCCCCAGCGAATGTTGAGGTTCAGCCGGTTGATCAGCTCGTTCGAGCATTCGAAATTGCCCGTCTCGGGCATATCGGAATGGACGACCTCGGCTTCGAACGCCTCGAAGGGCAGCCCCGCCTCGTCTTGGCCGGGGTACCCCTCCACCTGGACGTAGCGGAAGCCGAAAAAGGTAAATGCGGCGGCATACGTTTCGCCTGCTTCGCCAGAAGCCGCATAGACGAGCTGTTGCCGCGCGCCCCTCAGATTGCCATAATACACGTTGCCGTCGCGATCCAAAATCTCGGCATGCCTGAGCCTGATCGTTGTCCCTGCCGGTACGTTCAACCGCAGCCGCACGCGACCGACTAAGTTCTGGCCGTAATCCAGCACCGTGTCGCCCGTCGGGGTCCGCAGCAGCGCGACGGGCAGGAGCCGCTCCGTCACGCGAACGGGCCAATTCTCCTGCGCTACAAGACGACCTGTCCCCGGCTCGACCGCCGTCGCCGCATGCCATGCCGAATCATCGAATTCGGCCGTACGCCATCCGGCCGGCTCCAGCTGCGCATCGAATGTTTCCCCGTGGTAAATTTCTGAGAATCGGATGCCGCCCGTCGACGTCTTCCAGGACGGATCGGTGACGACGACATGTTCGCTCCCGTCCGCAAACATGATATGCAGCTGCAGCAAAGCCGCCCGGCGGTCGCCGTACCGATTGTTCTTTTTGGCCAATTCGCTTTTGTACCAGCCATTGCCCAAGGCGATGCCGATCGCGTTGACGCCTGTTACTAGCGCGTGCGTCACGTCGTACGTCTGGTACTGCAGACGCTTCGCGTAGCTCGTCCAGCCGGGCGCCATCAGATCCTCGCCGACCCGCTCGCCGTTCAGATGCAGCTCGTACAAGCCGGCCGCCGTCGCGTAAATGCGCGCCGCCGCGATCTCGCCCTTCAACTCGAACGTCTTGCGCAGCAGCGGCGACGGTTCGTCGTCGGGATCGAACGCGGCCGGGTCCGCCCCGATCCAGGTCGCCTGCCACTCGTCCGCGGACAGCAGCGCCGTCTCCCACCAGGCCGTCTCGCTCCAAGCCGATTCCGCTCCGTCTCGCCCCCATGCCTTGACCCGGTAATAATACCTCGTCCGCGAGCGCAGTTCCGGACCGGCATACGGGACCAGTACGGATCCCTCGCTCTCTACGCGGCCCGAATCCCACAGCGGCCCGTCAAAATTCGCAGCGCCTGCCGAGACCTGGATACGGTACCCGGTTTGGACTTCTCCGCGCTTTTCGCTTTCCAGTTTCCAGGACAGCCTCGGGTGCAGCGTGTCGATGCCTAGCGGACAACGCTTATATTCGCAGGTCGTTTCCTTGATCGTTAGCGGCATACTCAGACTCCTCTCGCTTTTCATGCAACCGCCTACATCTTATAATGAAAACTAGCGGTTGAATCGCGGCGATCCCGACATTCGATCAGGGGAAATCCGACATCCGCTCGCAAGGGAGGCGACCTGCATGGCCAGGCGGGACATTCGTATCTTGTTCGGGGAAAAATATTTTGAGGACGACCTGCCGATCTCCATCAATCGCGCGGTCGAAACCTATGACTTGCACGAGCATCGTCATGACTTTCTCGAGATCAGCTACGTCTCCGAAGGCAGCGGTGTCCACCATACCGATCAGCCGCCCGTCGCCGTAAAACAAGGAGACGTCGTCCTTATCCCGGTCGGCGTCTCTCATGTATTCAGACCCGTCTCACCTTCCCGTTCCCGTCCGCTCGTCGTCCGCAATTGCCTGATCCAAACGGAACGGTTCGGCGAACTGCTGCGCGGCATACCGGGCAGCGCCCCTTTGGCTGCACTGCTCGAACAGCCGAGCATACGCTACTTCCGCGACGCGGACGGGGAATGCGAGCGGCTTTTCGGACGGATGCATCTCGAGCACCGCGCCAGACGCTCCGCACGCGTAGCCGCGCTGCACGTGCTGCTGCTCGATCTGCTGATTCTTCTTCTTCGCCTTGGCGAAGAGCGCGCACCCGCTGCCGCGACGATGCCGGTCGGTCTCGAAGAGGCGCTTCGCGTCCTCCACGGGGCGTATGCAACGCCGCTCTCGACATCCGCGCTGGCAGCCGCAGCCGGCATCGGCGAACGACAATTCCAACGGCTGTTCGTCCGATATACCGGCATGACGCCACTGGCCTATCAGCAGTCGCTGCGCATGCGCGAAGCCTGCCGGCTGCTTCGCGACACCGATTGGAAGCTCGTCGCCGTCGCCGAGGCCGTTGGCTATCAGGACATGTCCCACTTCGCAGCGCTATTCAAGCGCGTCGTCGGCTGCGCGCCCGGGCAGTATCGCAAGCAAGCCGGGACGGTGCCTTCGCCCCTCGCAAGCGGCGGATTCGGCCATCCCGGCTGATCGTCGCCGGCAGCTCTCGTTTTCCGGCACTGCCGCTATTCAGGCTTCGGCTACGCTAGCGCTCCGGATCTCAAGCTTGGCCTGCCGTCATCGTCTTCGCCTTCCTCCGTTGCACCCGTAGCGTTCGGACGTATTCCATCGGCTCGACTTTATATTTATCCTTAAACATTTGCACCAGGTGCCGCGGACTGATCTTGGACAATCCGGCGAGCCGCTTGACCGACAGCGGTTCATAGTAGTGCTGCTCGATATACGTCCGCAGATGCTCCAACGCGATATTGAGCTCGTCGCTGGGCTCGGCCATCCACTCGTTAAATACGCGATGGAGCAACTCCTGGAACAGGAACTGGCTGCGAAAACGCTCGAGTCCGCTCTGGCCCGTCATGCTGCCGTATACGGCACGGCTCATCGCGGAGAGCGATACCGGCGGGATGCGCAGGGGCTTTCCCGCTTGGGGCATCGGCTGAAGTTCCGCCCGCGATTCGCCGGCCATATCCCGGCTTCGGTCCCGCATAACGTCGAAGGAAAACAAATAGAGCTCCGTCGTCGCTTCTCCCTCCGGCAAGAGGGTCATCGATGCGCCTGGCTCGGCGACATAGATCGTCCCTTCATCGACGCCGAACGCTTGACCGTCGGTCAACAGTACGCCGCGTCCTTCCGTCACCGCAACCAGCGTATAGAATCCCCTGCCTTGCGACAGGGAAATCCCGGCTTGCGCATTGCTTTTCGCGATTCGCTTCGTTCTTCTAAGCTTGAACCAAAGATGATCGAGCTCTTTCCATCCGTCAGCCTGCACGGCTGCTCCCCTCCTTCGCGTAGCGTCGATCCGTAATCGGAGAAGCGCAGTACATCATCAACTTCCTTTCCGGCACGCCAATTATTCGTTTAGCTCTATTTTATTGATAATGATTCTCATTGTCAAACCAATTATAACCCGACACGCGATCCGCAGGGTGGACGAACGTCGGGTGAATGAATTCCAATTAAGATACGGCCCACTCCATCGCAGATTCCGGCGCTTCGCCGCCGTAACCGAGCCTTGCACGATCGAGAAGCGGATAGTCGTACAGGCGACCTTCGTACACCGTCTCCAACTCGGCATGCCCTCTAAAATGCTCCGGCGTCACGAGCGCCGACGGCCGTTCCCAGAGCCGCACCCCCGCTTCGCGCAGCGCCTCCGCGACGAATTCCGAACAAAAATACGCATCGTCCGCGCCCATCTCGCGACCCATCAGCACGCCGAAAAGTCCGATCAGGTTATAGCTGTACCGCTCCCGCTGACGCTTGAACGCGCCCACCACACGGCGCGCCTCCTCGTACTGCCGCTGCGTAACCCGCAGACGCAGCAGCGCGCACCCCGTATTCGGGAAATGCCGGAACGTGCCCGTATAAACGTCCTCTTCGACAAATCCGCCCGCAAAAGGATTGGTCGGCTTCTTTCGTCCGAAGCTGTAGACCTCGCTCAAATCCGCGCCGAAAACGAGCGAAGCATGATTGTAGGGCGCAGCCGTGAACCGTTTGATCATCGTGGTGAACAACGTCCCCGTATCGGTCAATAAAATATAAATGCTTTTCTCCCGATGTTCCTTGCGCATTCCCTCGATCATTTTCGCCCGCTCCCCGCCATTCATTCTCTATGGCTTTAGCTTATCAAAGCGCCGACGCGCGGAAATCTGGCGCAGGTGCAGTTTGCGGGACAGACTTTGGTCTTGGAATAAACTGGACTCTGGAGACAACGATCTGCAAAGCAAACGCAACAAAAAGACCCCGCAACCGACAATCGGCTGCGGGGCGATGCGCTGACAGATATACGATTTAAAATACGAAGTCTTCGTCGCGAAGCTGCTGCACGTTCGTCGTCCGAACGTAGCCGTTGCCCTTTTTGGAGAAGAAATCGTGCTGCTTGGTTCGCGTGCTGATGCCGTTCTGGACGATCGGATTGATGTCCTCGTCTTCGAACAGCGGCTCGAGGCCCATGTTCATCATCGCCTTGTTCGCGTTGTAACGGAGGAACGCCTTCACCTCGCCGGTCAGGCCAAGCGTCTCGTACAGACTCTCGGTATACCGCTCCTCGTTGTCGTGCAGGTAGCGGAGCAGTCCCTTGAGCGTCTCGTACGCGGCCGTCTGCTCGTCCTCGTCGAGCTTCGCGTAGATCTCTTGGGCCAGCAGGCCGACATAGACGCCGTGGATGCTCTCGTCGCGCAGGATCAGGTCGATGATCTCGCCGCTGCTCGTCATCTTGCCTTGTCCGGCCAAATAAAGCGGGTAGAAAAAGCCGCTGTAGAACAGGTAGCTCTCGAGCAGCACCGAAGCGCCCATCGCGAGATACAGATCCTTCGGCGTGTTGATGTTGTTGTAGTATTGGGCGATCGTCTCCGCCTTCGTCTGCAGATGCGGATTGCGCTCGACCCAAGCGAACACCTGGTCGATCTCTTCGGTCGTCGCCAGCGTCGTGAAGATGCTGGAGTAGGACTTGGCGTGTATTTGCTCCATCATTGCCATGAAGCCGAGCACGGCTTTGCGCTGCAAGCCTTCGACATGCTCCAGAATCTTCGGCATGCCCACGCCGCCCTGCACGGTGTCGAGCAGCGTGAGGCCGCCGAGCACCTTCATGTACAGATCGCGCTCGTCGTCGTTCAGTTCCATCCACGACATCTTGTCGTCGGACAGCGGGATCTCCTCGTCCGTCCAGAACTGCATGATGTTCTGGTTCCAGAACATCGCGGAGAAGTCGTCGTCGGGCCGGTTCCAGTTGACCGCCTTGTGCGTTGCCATAGCTCTAATCTCCTTCACATTCGCCTGCGCCGTCTTAGACGGCGCAGGCGATGCATTCTTCGACGGACAGGCGGTTCGTCCGCGTATAGTAGAGGGACTTGAGTCCCAGCTTGTCTGCGTAAATGTAGTAGCGGGCCAGCTCGCGCGTCGTCACGTTGCTGTTGACGTGCAGCACGGTCGAGATGCCTTGGTCCACGTGCGCCTGAATCTCCGCGATCAGGTCCAGCACTTTGAACTGGTCCATCTGATAGGCCGACTTGTAATAGAAGAAGTTGTCCTGGCGCATGAACGGCATCGGATAATACGTCGTCGAGTTCGCATACGTCCGCGTCTCGATCTGCTCGACGATCGGCATGACGCTTGAAGTCGCGTTCTGTACGTACGAGATGCTCTGCGTCGGCGCGATCGCGAGACGGTAAGCATGGTACAGACCGTGCTTCATGACGTCGGCCTTCAGCTGCGCCCAATCCTGCCGCGTCGGGATCGCGATGCCGGCGAACAGCTCCTTGACCTTGTCCGTATGCGGCGTGTAGTCGATCTCCGTATAACGGTCAAAGTATGTGCCTTTGGCATACTCGGATTTCTCGAAGCCGTCGAACGTGATGCCCGATTTTTTCGCGATATCCATGCTCTTCTCGATCGAGTGGAAGTTGATGCTCATGAAAAACGTGCGGGCGAAATCCTTCGCCTCTTCGCTCTCGTAGGCAATCTTGTTTTTCGCGAGATAGCCGTGCAGGTTCATCGCGCCGAGGCCGATGGAGTGCAGCTCGCGGTTCGCCTTGGCGACGCCCGGCGCGTTGGCGACGGTCGTCATGTCGCTCACGGCGGTCAGGGCCATGACGCCCTCATGGACCGATTCCTTGATCTTCTTGTGCTCCATGACGTTCGCGATGTTCAGCGAAGCCAGGTTGCAGCTGATGTCTCGGCGGATGACGTCAGGCCGGCCATAGTCGCCGATCTCGCTCGTCTCCTGCAGCTGGAAGATCTCCGTGCACAGGTTCGACATCTTGATGGAGCCGATATCCTTCAGCGCGTGGTTTTTGTTCGCGTTGGAGCGGTTCATGATGTATGGGTAGCCGGACTCGAGCTGCGTCGTCGCGATCTTGACGAGCATGTCGCGGGCGGTCATGATCGCCTTCTTTTTCACCCGGTCGTCCGCGAGCAGCGTGTCGTACATCTCGTCGAGGTCCATGTCGTCGAGATGTGTGCCGTATGCCTTGAATACCGTGTACGGCGCGAAGACGTGCAGCGGCTTGTTCTCTTCTGCCAGCTTGTAGAACTTCGACGGCACGATCAGGCCGATCGACAGCGTCTTGAGGCGCGTCTTCTCGTCGGCGTTGATCTTCTTGCTGTCGAGGAACTCCATGACGTCCCAGCCGAAAATGTTGTAGTAGCCGGCGCCGGAGCCCTTGCGCTGACCCATCTGGTCGGCGTAGGAGAAGGCGTCTTCCATCAGCTTGAGCACGGGCATGATGCCCTTCGCGGCGCCCTCGACGCCCTTGATGCTCTCGCCGCGTCCGCGCAGCTTGGACAGGTTGACGGCGACGCCGCCGCCGATCTTGGACAGCTGCATGCAGGTGCCGAGCACATGGTTGATCGAATTGAGCGCGTCGTCCATCTCCAGCAGGAAGCAGGATACCATCTCGCCGCGGCGGCTCTTGCCCGCGTTCAGGAAGGTCGGCGTCGCCGGCTGCACGCGCTGCTCCATCATCGCCTGCGCCAGCAGGTGCGCCGTATTGACGTCGCCGCGTCCCAGATGCAGCGCGACGATCGCGACGCGGTCCGGGTAGTGCTCCAGATAGATGCTGCGGTCGTTGCTCTTCACCGCGTAATCGGTGTAGAACTTCGAAGCCGCCATATAGGAAGGAAATTTAAAGTCGTAGCCGTGCGCAACCCGGTATACCTCTTCGACTTCGTGCTCCTTGTACTTCGCGAACACGTCCTCGTAATAGTCGTTCTCGATCATATAATGAACCTTGGACAGATGCCCCGTGAACGACAGGCTGCGCTGCTTCACTTCTTCCATAAACGCATCGACGGCCTCCAGATCCTTGTCCAGTTGAAAAAATCCGTCAGCGTCGCGCTGCATCAGCAGGTTGTTCAATTCAATATGCCGCAACTGCGCTCACCTCCCGCTTGAAATTGTCGACGTCGCGCTGCGTGCCCGACAGTTCGAACTTGTAAAGCACCGGCACCCCGTACCGCTCCGAGATCGTGTCCGCGCTCTTCGCGAAGCTGTCGCCCCAATTGCGGTTGCCGCTGGCCGATACGCCGATCATCTTGCTTGCGTTGCGCTCCAGGAAGGAGACCACGTTGTCCGGCACCTGCCCGAATCCGGTCGTGTAGGTCACGAGGACGAACGGCTCGTCCAACGTCTCGTTTCCGTCGATCGGCACCGCCGGCAGATTCAGCTTGTTAATGAACCTCCGAACGTTTCCCGTCTTCGATGCGTATGCGATCAGCATGGCGCAACCCTCCTGAATTGTTGAAAATATGTAATAAATTTGAAGAAACGGCGCGCAGAATTCCGCTATTCGGGCACCCCGAAAAAGCTTTCGCCAATGCTGCAATGCAGCCTTCGAAAACCCGCCGAATATCCTGTTGTTCGAACCCTCCGGCGCTGACTGGCCGGGTCAACCTATCGTCATTTTCCGCTACCGTTTATTAACCAGCGGCCGCGGAGTTTAAACCGATATGTTGAGGACATTTATAAATTTATATCAATATATTGTGGCTGTCAATCCATGGAGCGGCCTAAAATTTATGGACTGCCGGCAGGAATTCGCAAAACCCGCGCCCCGTAAGGGCTGCGGTCGATTGGGGCCGACTCGCAAAAAAACGGCGGGCCGAAAATTGACGGCGCCGGCCCGCTTCTACTACATATAGGGGGAGTTCTTGTCCGATTTGTCAAGGGATTGTTTTCGAATTTTCCGCCGTCAATTGCGCATCCGCTGCCTGAACTCTTTGGGCGAATGCTGGTTGTGCCGCTTGAACAATTTGTAGAACTGCGCCATGTTCCAGATGCCCACCTCGAAGCTAACCTCCATAATGCTGAGGTCGGTCGTGAGCAGCAGGCGCTCCGCTTTTTTGATCCGGTTGTAGTTAACGTAGTCCACGAACGGGATGCCCATCGTCCGCTTGAACGTCTTGATGAAATGGTGGTAGCTCATGCCCAGCAGGCGGCGCACGTCGTCCACCGCGATCTTCTCCCCGAGGCGGCTTTCAACATAATCGAGCACGGGCCGCATCCGCACGATGCCGGCCTCCTCGGTGCCGCGCAGCATCCCGCGGTCGTCCCCGCGCAGCAGCAGGAGCAGCAGGCGCTTGATCGAAGCGCTGACGGCGATCTCGTAACCCGTCCTCCCGCTGTACGTCTCATCGTAGATCTCCGCGATCAGCGCATGGGCCTCCGCTCTGGCGGCCGGATTGACTTCGAATATGTAGTTCAGGTCCTCGAGCGGACCGGTCAGCTCCGAAAAATGATGCAGGTACGGCAAGATGCTCTGGTCAAAATGCCGCACGAGATCGACCTGGAATACGATATATCGCACGGTCTCGCCATGCGCGCTCCAGGTCCGGTGCGGCCGGGAGGAGCCGATCACCATCACGTCCCCGGGACCGAGCGTCGTCAGCGACGTCATCGTCTGCACCTCGAGACCGCCCTCCAGAATCGCCAGAAACTCCACTTCTTTATGATAATGCCAGGGCCAGGCATCCGTTGGCCTGCGAAGCCGCTGAACGCCTCGAAGCTCCCATACTTTGAGGAACAACAGCGGGTTCTGGTATACGACTTTTTCGTTCACCGCAGCGGTGTGCGTATCGATGGCGTTCGGCATCTTCTATCGTTCACCTCATTAATAGCTTCATCAAGCAGTATAACACTTTTGAATACAAATGAATTAAGATCAGACATATTCCGGCAAGCCCGGATTGACTATACTGATAACAAGAAAGCATAAACATGAAACTAAAGATCGGGAGGCTTCAGCCAAATGACACAACGCATCAGAGTTACCGTATGGAACGAAAATCGCCACGAACAAACGAACGAAAAGGTACGCGAGGTGTATCCGGAAGGCATTCACGCCGCGATCGGACAGGGTCTCGGAACGCAGGACTTCGAAGTCCGCTATGCGACGCTCGACCAGGACGGAGAGCACGGCCTGTCCGAACAATTGCTGAGCGAGACGGACGTGCTGTTCTGGTGGGGGCATATGGCGCACGGCGACGTCAAGGACGAGATCGTCGATCGCGTCCATGCCCGCGTGCTGCGCGGCATGGGACTCATCGTGCTGCACTCCGGCCACTTCTCCAAAATTTTCAAGAAGCTGATGGGTACGTCCTGCGACCTCAAGTGGCGCGAAGCCGACGAGAACGAGCGCATCTGGGTCGTCGCGCCGAACCATCCGATCGCCGAAGGCATCGGCGAGTACATCGATCTTCCCGCGGAAGAAATGTACGGCGAGCACTTCGACATCCCCGCGCCGGACGAGCTGGTCATGGTGAGCTGGTTCGAGGGCGGCGAAGTGTTCCGCAGCGGCTGCACGTTCCACCGCGGCCAGGGCAAGATTTTTTATTTCCGCCCGGGTCATGAGACGTACCCGACCTACTACAACGAGCAGATTCGCCGCGTGCTCGGCAATGCCGCCAAGTGGGCCGCGCCTTCGACACGCGAATACCCGAAGTACGGCAACCACAAGCCGCTCGAAGCGATCAAGCCGAAGTCCTGATCGCCCGTCCGCGTCATACGACCGCAGCCTCGCCGGTTCTCGCCGGCGAGGCTGTTTTTTCTCGTTCGCAGGCTGGCCCTCTCTTCCCTTCCCTTCACTGACGCGGGCAACTGCGGTACAATAGATCGATGCCTCCGTAACGGGACATGAACGCCATGGGACGAAATGGAGATGAACCACTTGCCGGAACTGACGGAGCAATCCGCGCAAAAAGAAAAGACGGGACTTCGCGCCGAAGCGCGCGTGCTTGTCATGACGGCGGTAGAGGCGGAACGCGATGCGGTGCTCCGCGGCCTGAACGGCGACAGCCGCTTCGACGTGCGGCTGTGCGGCGTCGGACCGGCGAGCGCGGCCGCACGCACGGCCGCCGCGCTCGGAGACGGCGAAGACTGGACGCTCGTCGTGAGCGCCGGCATCGCGGGCGGGTACCCCGAGCTGGCGCCCGTGGGGACGCTCGCGGTCGGCACCGCCTCCATCGCCGCCGATCTCGGCGTCGAGACGGCGGACGGCTTCGCCTCGGTCGACGAGCTCGGCTTCGGCGCTTCCGCGCTCGAAGCCGACGCTGCGCTCGCCGAAGCGCTGCTGCAGGCGCTGAACCGCGCCGGACTGGTCGCCGCCTCGGGTCCGATCGTGACCGCGTCCACGGCGACCGGCACGTCCGCTACGGCGGCCGTCCGGTCCGCGCGCGTGCCCGGCGCCGTAGCCGAGGGCATGGAAGGCTACGGCGTAGCTGTCGCGGCTTCCTATGCGGACAAGCCGTTTATCGAATTGCGCGCGATCTCGAACGCGGTCGGTCCGCGGGATCGCGACGCTTGGCGCATCGGCGACGCGCTGGCCGCGCTGTCCGCCGCATTCGCCATTATGAAGGAGGTCGAGCTCGCTTGAAAATCGCCTATTCCCCTTGTCCTAACGATACGTTTGTCTTCCATGCGTGGTCGGCGGGCCTGATCCCAGGCGCCCCTAGCCTGGACGTGACGTACGCCGACATCGACATCACCAACGGCTTGTCCGAAGGCACGGAAGGTCCGGAGGTCATGAAAATCTCCTACGCGGCGCTGCCGTGGACGCATCCCGACTACGCGCTGCTGCCTTGCGGCGGCGCGCTCGGCCGCGGCTGCGGGCCGCTCGTGCTTACGGCCGGCGGAGCTGCGGACGGGCAATTCGACCCCGCCCTGCTGTCGGGCAAGACGGTAGCCGTGCCGAGCGAGCGCTCGACCGCCTACCTGTTGTTCCGCTTGTGGGCGTCTCAGAACGTTCCCGGCGGCGTCGGCCGCATCCTGGTCATGCCTTTCCACCAGGTCATGCCGGCGGTGCAGCGCGGCGAGTTCGACGCTGGCCTCGACATCCTCGACGCCCGCTTCACCCACCAGCACTATGGCCTGACGATGCTGCAGGATCTGGGCAGCTGGCGGGAGCAGGATACCGGCCTTCCGATCCCGCTCGGCGCCATCGTCGCGAAGCGCTCGCTCGATCTGGAGGCGGTAGCCGGCTGGATTCGCGCTTCCGTCGACTATGCATGGGCGAATCCCGAAGCTTCGCGCGAGTACGTGATGTCGCATGCGCAAGAGCTGTCGCCCGAGGTGGCCAAGTCGCATATCGACTTGTATGTGAACCGCTTCACCCGCGATCTGGGCGAGGACGGCTTCGCGGCCGTCGACGCGCTCCTCGGCCGCGCCGCCGCGGAAGGCCTCGTGCCCGAAGCGCGCCTGGCGTCGCTCCGTCTGCGCAGCGGCGCAAACGCCCGCTAAACCTGCTCGACCGCGCCAAACGGCCGCGCACGTCCCTTATGGACGGCGCGGCCGTTTTTTTGCGCCGAACGGCGATTCACATAGCCGTCTGGCGTGTATGTACTAAACAGCGAAGCAGGCTGCGAATCGCAGCAACTGGAGGTTATGCGAGTGGCGTCAAGCAGGTCGCAAGTTCCCTTCGAGGCGGTCAAATCGGCGGTCGCCGGTTCTGCCACGTATGCGTCGGGGGGCCGGTTCGGGCCGCGCAAGCAGCGCGATTTTGAGCTTTTGCTGCTGGATGCGGGCGAGATGCGCGTCACGATCGACGGCGCGCCTCAGCAGGTCAAGGCCGGACAAGCCATATTGTTGAAGCCCGGACATGTGGAGTCCTTCGATATAACAGGCAGCGACGTGACGCGGCACAATTGGGTCGCCGTGCAGATCGACAAGCGCTCGCTCCCCGGCGGCGATGCCGCCGAGCCCCCCGACGTATGGCCCGTGTCGCCGGAGATGAACAAGCTCGTCGAACTCATTCTCACCGTGCAGAACGAGCTGCCGAGCGACGGCGCAATCATGCGGAGCCTGGGCGCCGCCGTGCTCCGGCTCCAGCCCGAAGCGGACGGCGCGTCGGCGGAAGGCATCGAAACTTCGCCAGGCTCGCCTGCCGTCGAACGGGCGTTAGCCTGGATCCGCTCGCATTACGGAGGCGAGATCAAGCTGAGCGATCTGGCCTGGGAGGCCGGGGTCACGCCCGAGCATCTCGTGCGGCTGTTCAACAAATACGAGCACGAGACGCCGATTCATTATGTGTGGCGGTACCGGACCGAGCGGGCCGTGGAGCTGCTCGAGCATACGGGGCTGCCCGCCGCGGAGATCGCGCGCCAGTGCGGGTTCAAGACGCCCCATCATTTCTCGCGCACGCTCAAGCAGATCACGGGACGCACGCCGTCGGAAATCCGCAGGGCCAGCTGGAACGGCGAAGAGCTCTAGCCTTCGCCCGCTTCCGCTTGTCCGGCCCCGGCGACTCCGGAGCCCCGGACGTTGGCCAGCGCTTGGGCGATCCTGTTCAGACCTTCCTCCAAGATCTCGCGCCGGGTCGCCAGATTGATGCGGATGCGCCCTTCTCCCTCGCTTACGAACGCGCCGCCGCCGCTTACGGCAACGCGCGCTTCCTCCACCATTAGACGGCCCAGCTCGGCCTGGCTCAGACCGAACGGCCGCATATCGATCCACAGCAGATAAGTCGCTTCCGGCACGTAGACGAGCGCCTCGGGCAGTCGTTCGGCGAAAAAGGTGGCCGCGAACGACGCATTTTCGCGCAAATACGTCAGGCATTCCTCCAGCCAGGCTTCTCCTTCCCGGTAAGCCGCCTCCGCCCCCGCGATCGACAACGGATTCGGCCCCCGGTAACCGAGCGCCTGATCGAGCCCTTTCCGAAGCGTCTCGTCGGTCGCCACGGCGAACGACGTATGCAGCCCCGCCATATTAAACGTCTTGCTCGGCGCGATGAACGTAACGGTGCGCTCCGCCATGCCGGGCAGCGATGCGATCGGCTTATGCGCGCCCGACAGAATCAGGTCCGAATGGATCTCGTCGGATGCGACCGTCACGCCGTAGGCGCCGCAGAGCTCCGTGAGCCGGTTCAGCTCGGCCTCCTCCCACACGCGTCCGGTCGGATTGTGCGGACTGCACAGCAGCAGCAGCTTCGCTCCCGTCAGCTTCAGCTTGGCCTCCAGATCTTCAAAATCGATCGTATACCTTCCATTCTCGATCTTCAACGGATTCAGCACCAGCTCACGGCCTTGTCCGGTCACCGCCTCGCCGAAAGGCCCGTAGACCGGGGGTTGCACGATGACGCTGTCGCCAGGCTGCGAATAAGCTTGCACCGCCGCCTTGAGCAGCGTCACGACGCCCGGCGCGAACAGCAGGTCGCTCGTGGCGACCTTCCATTCGAATCTGCGGTCCAGCCAGCCCGCCACCGCCTCGAACAACGAAGCGGGCAGCTCGGAATAGGTGAACAGTCCTTCGTCTACGCGACGCCGAAGCGCCTCCAATACGGGTGCCGGCGCTTCGAAGTCCATGTCGGCGACCCACAGCGGCAGCAGATTTTCTCCTTTGAACAGACGATCCGCACCGGACCATTTGAGCGAGTCGGGGCGCTTGAGCTCTACCTTTTTGTCAAACTTGTTCATTGAATCCCCTCCTGTTCGTCGTGTCGGTCACGGGCGGGCTTGATCAGCCTGAACGATTGGCCCGCGACCGCGAGAAATATCAAGCGTCCGTCCTCCAGCTCGCACGGCACGGCGCGACCGGCTCCGTCCTCGACCGCGGCCGCTGCGCTCCCCGGCAGCCGTACCGCGCAGCGGCCGTCACGGTCGGCCGCGATGCGGACCTCCGCCCAGTCGCCGTACCGCCAATCGATATCGACGCGATAGCCGCCCCGCGCGCGCAAGCCGCGCACGCCGCCGGCCGGCCAAGCCACGGGTAGCGCAGGCAAAATCCGCAGCTCGCCCGCATGGCTCTGCAGCAGCATCTCGGCAATGCCTGCCGCTCCGCCGAAGTTGCCGTCGATCTGAAAAGGCGGATGCGCGTCCAGCAGGTTCGGATACGTGGACTTGGCGAGCAGCTGCGAGACATAGCGATGCGCTTCTTCGCCGCTGCCCAGCCTTGCCCACAAATTGACGAGCCAGGCGCAGCTCCAGCCGGTATGTCCGCTGCCGGCCGCCAGACGGAGCTCAAGGCTGCGGCGAACCGCAGCGGCCAGCTCAGGCGTGCCCAGGCGGTCGATTTGCTCGGCCGGGTACATGCCGTACAGGTGGGAGAAGTGCCGATGGCCCGGCGACTCCTCCTCGAACTCCTCAGACCATTCGAGCAGTTGGCCCTTGCTGCCGATCCGGAACGGCTCGATCCGGTTCACCGCGTCCTGCAGCTCGAGTCGCCATGCTTCGTCCACACCGAGCTCGGCGCCGGCGTCGATCACGCTTTGCAGGAGCTCGGACAAAATAGAGAGGTCCATCGTCGTGCCCGCGGAGAGCGCGCATTGTCGGCCCTGCTCGTCCAGGAACAGATTCTCCGGCGTTGACGCGGGCGAGGTGACGAGCTTCCCGGAGCCGTCCGGCACAAGCCAGTCGAGCGCGAAGCGCGCCGCCTCCTTCATGATCGGGTAGAAGCGCTCGGCTAGCTCCGCGCGGTCGCCGCCATACAAGTACCGCTCCCACAGATGTCTGCAAAGCCAAGCCGCGCTCATCGGCCAGAGCGACCAGCTGGCCGATCCTTCCACGGGGTTCGCCCTGCGCCAGACGTCCGTATTGTGATGCGACGTCCAGCCCCGGGCGCCATAGTGAATTCGCGCCGTCTCTTTGCCTTTGACGCTCAGCTCGCCGATCAGGTCGTACAGCGGTTCGGCCAGTTCATGCAAATCGAGCGCCTCGGCCGGCCAATAATTCATCTGCGTGTTGATATTGATCGTATAATTGCTCCGCCACGGCGGCGTCAGGTGATGGTTCCAGATGCCTTGAAGATTGGCCGCCTGCGTGCCGGGCCGCGAGCTTGAAATGAGCAAATATTTCGCATAATGAAAATACAGCTCCGTCAGCCCCGTATCCGCGCTGCCTTGATTTGCGCGCGCGAGCCGCTCGTCCGTAGGCAGCGCGGCCTGCTCGTCCACGCCCGCGACGCCCAGCCGAAGATCGGTTCGGTCGAAAAAAGCGCGGTACGAATCCGTGTGCCGTTCGATCAGCACGTCGTACGACGCAAGCGAGGCGTCCGCCAGATCCTGCATGCAGCGCGAGACCGGGTCCGGTCCCGCGGCGGGATCGCTGTCGTAACCGGCGAAGCTCGTAGCCGCCGTCAGCAGCAGCGTCGCCCGCGACGCGCCCGATACGCGGATGCGGCCGTCCCCTTGCGTCTCGGCGCGTCCGTCCGTATCCACGACGCGAATGACCGCGGCGAACCCGGTTCCCCGCCCCGGCGCGTAGGCGACCTCCGGCGCGACGGACACGGGCGCGCGGCCACTCATGACCAGTGAGCCGTCCGCCATCGCCGACGTCTCGGCCGGATGCGGGCTCTCGAGCGATGCCGTGAAGCCGAGCGCGCCCGGCCTGCCGGCCGTAAGCCGCACGACAAGCGCCTGCTCGGTCGCCGAGACAAACGCCTCCCGCTTGAAGACGACGCCGTCCTCTTCGTAAGACACGGTGTGCAGCGCTTGCGAGAGATCCAGCTTCCGGACGTATCCGGAAGGCGCTCCCGGGCTGAGCGCATCCACATCGATAAGCAGATTGCCGAGCGGCTGATAAGCTTCCGTATCGACGCTCAGCATATTCGCTTCGGCAAGCTGCTGCGCTTCCCAATACTTCCCTTCGGCGATCAGCTCCCGGCAGCGCGCCAGATGCGGGAGCGCGCCATGGTTGTTCGTATCCGCAGGCTCGCCCGACCAGAGCGTGTCTTCGTTCAGCATCATCCGCTCGCGCCGCGGGTCCCCGAACACCATCGCGCCGATGCGCCCGTTGCCGATCGGCAGCGCTTCGTTCCATTCCAACGCGGGCCGTCTGTACCAGAGCGTCCGCAACCCTTCGTTTTTCCAGCTTGACATCCGTTCTCCCTCACTCCGCTTGCAGACTGTTCCGGCATCCTGCCGGGCGAATACCTCCATGCTATCAGAAGGGGTCGGGAATGTGAACGCCTATTTGGAGACACGCGGTATAATGGAGAATAGATCGGAGGGTTGTTCATGAACTTAAGCATATTGGACCAGGCGCCGCTCGTCGCCGGCCAGAGCCCGGGCGACGCGCTGCGCTGCTCGGCGGCGCTCGCACAGGCCGGCGAGCGCTTGGGCTACGCGCGCTACTGGATCGCCGAGCATCACGATCTCGGCGGGCTCGCCTGCTCGACGCCCGAAGTGATGCTCGGCATGATCGGCGCCGTCACCTCGCGCATTCGGATCGGGGCCGGCGCGATCCTGCTGCCCTACTACAAGCCGTACAAGGTCGCGGAGACGTTCCGCCTCCTCGCTTCCCTGTTCCCGGGACGGATCGATCTCGGCGTCGCCAGATCTCCCGGCGGCCCGGCGGAGATATCGATGGCGCTGTCGGACAACTACCTCGAGCGCGCGCTGCGAATGCCCGATGACTTCGCCGCACTTGTGCGTTACCTGGACGGCGAAAAACCCGGAACCCCGGAAGCGGGTCACGGGGAAGCCGATCGCGTGAAAGCGGCAGATGAAACGGTTCGTCCGCCGACGGGCGGCGCCGGCGTCGGCCCCGCGCCATGGGTGCTCGGCACGAGCGTCAAAAGCGCAAGCCTGGCCGCCGCATACGGGACGGGCTATGCTTACGGCTATTTTATGAACCGCGAAAATACACGCGATGCGATCGCCGCCTATCGCAGCGGCTTCGACGGGTCGCGCGGCGATCGTCCTTACGTCGTTCTGGCCGTGTCGGCCGTCTGCGCCGATACGCAGGAACGGGCCGAAGCGATCGCCCGCAGCGTGCGGGCCTGGCGCTTGCTGGCCGGCCAGGGCCGCGGCGAGACGGGCATTCCCCATCCGGACGAAGCGGCGCGCCTGCTCGGCGAGTCCGGGCCGGCAGCGTTCGGTGAGCCTGGCTCCGAGCACGCCCTGATCGTCGGCGATCCCTCGCAGGTTCGCGACCGGCTGCGGGCGCTGCGCGAGACGTTCGACGCGGACGAGCTCATGATCGTATCGTACGCGCACGACTTTGCCGACCGCGTTCGCTCGTACGAGCTCATCATGGAAGCCTGCGCCGACTAGCGCATCCGCTCGAGCAGCCGCGCCGTCAGCCAAGGCCATATCGCCGCGAGCGTCTCGTCCATGTTCGTTCGGCCGTCGTCTGCGGTATAAGGCGAGCCGTCGCGAAAATAATCGGCGTGTCCCCCGGCGATCCGGACGGCCGCGCGGGCGCCCGGCGCATGAAGATCGCCGCGCCAGCCGGGCAGCAGCCTGCCCGCGTTTTTGCTCCAGCCGCCGAAGGACCCGATCCTGCAGATCGGGTCCGCCGCCTTGCCCGCGGCCAGCGTCTGTGGCCGCGCAGATGCCGGCGTCTGCGCGCCGTTCGCCGCACCGCGGGCCTCCCGCGTCCGCTCCGCCTGCACGTAGAGCACCGCGTCGCGCAGCGGTCCGGGAATGCGGCACTTCGGCGATCCGATCATGACGACAGGGCTCGGCAGCCCGCCTTCGCGCGCGAGCAGCAGCCCTGACGCATGCACGGCAGCCACCCCGCCCGCGCTATGGCCGACGAATAGCGCGAGCTCCTTTGGACGATCGGCTGCACGCTCCCCATTCGCCGCTGACGCCTGTCCCTCTCGTACCGCTTCCTCTTCTTGCCGATTTTTTCGGGCGTCCGATTCGGACCGGTCCCGATCGAGCTCGGCCAAAACGCGACGCCCCCCGATGGAGCGCTCGTACCTCCGATACGGAAGCATGATGTCAAAGCGCGCCTCCCGGATTTGCGGCAGCAGCCTCCTGTGCCAATCGTCGTACGGAAAGAGCACGCGGCCGCGCACCTCGCACCCGAGCGCAGCCAGACGCGCGGCGAGCGTCGCGTTCAAGCCGTCGAGAAAACGAGGCGCGCTGCGCACACCGTTCAGCACGTACAATCGCAGCAGATAGCCGGCGCCTGCGGCGTTCGACGTCTGCGTCCCGGGCATCCGAATCCCCGCCGTCACTCCCGCTCCGATCACCGCGCCGCCTCCCCGTGCTCAGACGCGTACCGTTCGGCCTGCACGATCCGCGCCATGTCGCTCGGATGCGTCGAACGAAGCCACTTCACGAGCAGCGGCGGATTCACGTCGCTCAGCGCGGCGACCGCCAGCTTCTGATGCATCGTCACCGCTCCGTCGGCCGTGCCGAGCAGCTCGAGCGCGTACCGGTCCGCGGCCGCCTCGGCGTGTCTGGATACGGCGTTGGAGACGGGCAGCGCCGCAAAATTCAGCGCAGACAGCAGCAGCAGAATGAGCGGTAGCGCGTTCATATCCGAGACGCGTTCAATGCCCCACGCCTTGCCTTTCGTCCGCAAGACAACGCCGAAGATGCCGCCGCCGATCCAGAGCAGCACGAAGGAGCTGCCGATCGCGCCGACCGCGCTCCATTCCAGATGATGCTTGACGTAGTGGCCCATCTCGTGCGCCATAATCTGCATAATCTCCGGCTGGTCCAGTCTGGCGAGCGCCGTGTCCCACAGCACGATGCGAAGCGATCCGCCGATGCCGGACACGTAGGCATTGATCGCGTTCGTCTTGGCCGACATATGCGCTTCGTACACCCGATCCGCCGGAATATCGGCCTTGCCCGCCAGGTCCAGGATCGCGGACTCGAGCGCAGGATCGGACAATTCCCCGAACTTGTCGTAAAGCGGATCGATGACGACAGGCTGAACGTACATCATGAACAGCGTAAACGGAACCGACAGGAGCCAAAGCCGAAGCCACCAGCGGCCGCCGCGAGACATGATCCATCTGGCAACGGCATAGACGGTCACCATCGTGGCGTAACCGATCGCGAAGTCGAGCCCCCGGTCTTCCAGCCAGCTCCCCGCGGTCTGCGTCGAGATGCCGTAGCTGCGCGACACCGAATAGCTGGCGATCTTGAGCGGCAAATACAGCAAGGTGGATGCCGCATAGACGAGCAAAACGTAAAAAGGCAGACGCATAAGCGCCGGCAGCCTGCTGCTCTCGATCCGCGCCTTCCAGGCGCGCGACCAGCCGCCGGTCAGCAGAAACAAATAGATCGCCCATTGCCAGGGCCAGCTAAGAAAAAAGATGCCGTTCCGGATCGCGTTCAGCGTCGCGCTCTCGCGAAGCTGATCCGCCGTATAAAAAAGGGACGGGTCGGCAGCGCTGCCTTTGTATGCGTCCGGCACCGCGTTCGGCGACGTATACCATACGTACAGAAGGATGATCGCCGCGCAGGCCGCCAACCATAAGCCGTACTTTCGAAGCCGCAAGACGATGAACATGTCGACTCTCCTTGCCGGTCGTTTTTCTTCATCATAAAAGCTGGCCGTCCCGATTGCAAAAAAGAACCGTACGCCCTATGATCGTATCAACGCCAATCATTCGCCATATACCGGAGGTTCCGCCGCATGCAGACGCATCCGCTTCAATTCGTCATTTTCGGAATATTAATCGTCATTTTCGGCGTCGCCGACCTCCTCTTCCTCAATCCTTACGTAGGCGCCATTCTCGTGGTCGCCGGCATCGCGCTGGCCGTCTTCGGCTGGCGGCGGGTACGAATGTCCAAGAAGAGCCGGCCTCCCCGGACATGAAATGGATTCGTATAGGCTATAGCATAAGCCGATCCCAGCAATCCACATACACTGACTGAGCAACGAGCATTTAACCTCGGACACGGTGGTGATAGCGATGGGATATCCGGTTGAAGGCGGCGGCTACGGCAGCGGCGCAGCGTTCGCGCTCGTTATGTTCGTTTTGCTCGTCATCATTTTGCGGGTCGGCTTTTTCTAAACGATCCGGCCAACGAAAGAACGGCCTCGAAGGGGAGCCTTTCGCCCTTCAAGGCCGTTCTTTACTCTTAACCGATACGCAGGGCTCGATTCATCAGCCCAGCCAGCCGTTGCGTTCGGCAATCAGCGTCGCTTCGATTCGGTTTTTGGCGTCCAGCTTCTGAATCGCCTCGGACAAGTAGTTGCGTACCGTGCCGTGCGACAGGAACAGCCTCGATGCGATCTCGCCCGCGCCAAGCCCCGCGCCGGCCAGCTTCAGCACTTCCCGCTCCCTTTCGGTGAGCGGATTTTCGGCTTCCCAGAGCTGCATCGCCAGCTCGGGGCTGACGGCGCGCCCGCCGCCGTGAACCGACCGCAGCGCGGCGCCGAGCTCGTCAATCGGCGAATCCTTCAGCAGGAAGCCTTTGACGCCTGCCCGCATCGCACGCTGAAAATAGCCCGATCGCGAAAACGTCGTCAGAATGACGACCTTGCAGCCGTGCTTCGTTTCCTTTAATCGCTCCGCGACGTCGAGCCCGGTCAGCTTCGGCATTTCAATATCCATCACGCACAGATCGGGATCGAGCGTTTCGATCATCCGAAGCGCCTGCTCGCCGTCCGCCGCTTGTCCGACGACCTCGATGTCGTCCTCGAGATCGAGCAGGGCGCTAAGCGCCCCCCGCAGCATGCCTTGATCCTCCGCAACGATGACTCTCACGCGCCACTCGCCTCCTCAACTCCCGTTTTTTCCACGAGCGGCAGCTTAATGACAAGCTGCGTTCCCGCCCCCGCCTCCGAACGCCATTCAAGTTCTCCCTCGATGAGTCGCAGCCTTTCCCGCATGCCTTGCAGCCCCGAGCCGGCGTTCGAGCTCGATGACCTGGTTCATTCCATCTTCCTCCATTCGTCTAACCGCTAGCAACAGTGTATCGTTTGGAAAATCGCTCATGCATTCACAACCGTAACCTTCCGGCATGACAATTGTCATATGAAAATCGCGAACGTTTCTCTCTTATGAACGCCTTCCCTTCCCCTGTCCGAATTAGGTACAATAGGGAAGTCGGACCAGCTTGACCCGTCCTCCTATTCTATATGGCAAAGGAAAATGCGAACCCATGATCATCCAACCGAAAACCCGCGGCTTTATCTGCACGACCGCGCATCCGGACGGCTGCGCCATCCAGGTTCAGCGTCAAGTGGAATACGTAAAAGGAAAACCTGCTATCAAGGGCCCTCGCAATGCGCTTGTCATCGGCGCGTCGACGGGCTACGGCCTCGCTTCCCGCATCGTCGCCGCCTTCGGCGCCGGCGCGAATACGATCGGCGTCTACTTCGACAAAGCCGCCGAAGGCGCCCGCACGGCCTCGGCCGGCTGGTACAACTCCGCTGCCTTCGAAGAAGCGGCCTCCGAGGCCGGGCTGAAGTCGTTCAGCATCGACGGCGACGCCTTCTCCGACGAGAACAAGGACAAGACGATCGCCACAATCCGCGAGGAGCTCGGTCAGGTCGACCTCGTCGTCTACAGCGTCGCTTCTCCTCGGCGGACGCATCCGAAGACAGGCGAGACGTTTTCCTCCGTCATTAAGCCGCTGGGCGGCACCTACACGAACAAGACGGTCAACTTCCATACGGGCGAAGTGTCGCTCGCCTCGATCGAGCCCGCCACCGAGGACGAAGTCCGTCAGACAGTCGCCGTCATGGGCGGCGAAGACTGGGAGATGTGGATCGACGCGCTTCGCGATGCCGGCGTGCTGACCGAGGATGCGACGACCGTGGCGTACACGTATATCGGACCGGAGATCACGCATGCCGTGTACCGCGAAGGCACGATCGGACGCGCCAAGGAGCATCTCGAGGCGACCGGCCTCCGCCTGAACGATCGGCTGTCCGCGACCGGCGGCCGCGCGTTCGTCTCGGTGAACAAGGCGCTGGTCACCCAATCGAGCTCCGCCATTCCGGTCGTTCCGCTCTACATTTCCGTGCTGTACAAGGTCATGAAGGAAAAGGGACTTCACGAAGGCTGCATCGAGCAAATGTACAGGCTGTTCTCCGAACGGCTGTACGGCGGCAGCGAGACCGCGGTGGACGAAAAAGGCCGTATTCGCATCGACGATTGGGAGATGCACCCCGAGATTCAAGCCGAAGTCGAGCAGCTGTGGGCGGCGCTTTCGACGGACAACGTGTATGAGCTGTCCGATCTCGAAGGCTACCGCAAGGAGTTTTTCCAGCTGTTCGGGTTTGAGACCGGAGCCGTCGATTACGAGGCGGAGGTCGAGCCTGACGTAGCGATCGCGAATTTGCGCTAGACGACAAAGGGAGCCCCGCGGAGGGCTCCCTTTGTTTAAGCGTTATGCGATGACGCCGACAAAGGCCAGATCGAAGCGCGTGCCGCCGCAATCCGGCTTGTTACCGTGAATGACCTCCAGCTCCACCTCGTGCCTGCCGCCCGGCAGGTCGTCGGCCAGCGTCTCCATCTTGAGCCATCCGGTCGGCCCGCACCAGTCGTGGCGCACCCTGGACGTTGCTTGCCACTCGCCGCCGTCGATCCGATATCGGCATTCGGCGGACAGCTTGCCGAAGTCGAATGCCAGGACGAATCCTCTCCCCTCGAACGAAAAAGCGAGCTTGGCGCCGATCGCCGAAGTCGACAACGCGCGGTCGATCCATTCCAGCGTCACCCAGCGCTTGATCATCCAAGGTCCTTCCGTCCGAAGGTCCTCGAACGGCAAGATAGATACCTGCTGCCAATGCCCCGGATCCAGCGGCTCCGGCAGCCCTGCGGATGAATTGGCGACTTCGGACACGGTCTCGTCCGACGCGTTCGAGAGCGCCGAGCGCAAAAAGCCGATGACACTCTCGCCATAGCTGTAGCTGCCTCGCTCCGTCGGATGAAGGTTGTCGGGAAGCCATTCCTCCCAGCGAAGCAGCCCGGCCTTTACCTCATTCAACGCATGCAATCCCATCCATACCGAGCTAAGCCCGTAATGCGCCGCAAGCGCCTCGAATTCCTCGATGCTTGGCGGCACTCGTCCTTCGGTCATCGGTTCGTACATGTCCCTGCAATAGGTATAAACCAACACCACGTCCGTCGTTCCGCTCGCAAGCAGCTGTCTGAGCAAACCTTCGCGCGTTTTTTGCCGTCGCTCGGTCGCTACGTCATTGTCGTTCACCGCGAACTCCACGAAGACGAGATCGCAGCCCCGATCGATAAGGTCCCGCTTGGCGCGAAAGCAAGCCAGATCGCTCCCCGTCGCGCCAATCCCCGCGTTCTCCACCGCTATTCTGGTGTCCGGATAATTTGCTACGAACCAGCGCGCGACCGGCTCCGGCCAATTGTGGCCGGGTCGCCCGTCTGTGATCGATCCGCCGATAAAGCCGACCGTCAGCCCGCCTTCCGCCAGCTTCCGCTTCGTATTCGTCAATTGTCCTCGAACGCGGACGACCTCTAACCTGCTCGCTGCTCCCCGCTCCACTAGATCGCTCCCTCTCTTGTGTCCTGCTACACGTTATTTTAACAGCTTGTCATATGATGGCAACCCGCTATTATTGCGAAATTTTATTAGCGATTTTGTTCAATATCTCGTATTTGGGTAATAGAAGATATCCCCTTACGATATGGAGGTCATCACAATGGTACTCGTACTCGGAATCCTAGCGGTTATCGTAGCCATCGTACTTTGGTTGGCCAAGGCAGCGGTCGAATTCGTCTGGTCGTTCGGCGGCATCGGTCTGATCGTCCTGATCATCGGTCTCGTCCTTCTTTCCCGCGGCCGCAGAAACGCGTTATAACGCTCCACACTACTTAGAAGAAGCCGTCGGCGCTTGCGCCGGCGGCCTTTTCGTATCTAATCCTGGAGGGTGTATCGTATCGCGTGTCCCATGTCTCCCGTCACGCATACTGTTCGCGGACCCAGGCGCCGTTATTTTCATTCATTTCGCCCAGTTTGGCGACTTTGCGGACTGAGGGGCCTTTATTTATACGTTAGCGGATTATTTCTGGTGCCTGCGGCGCGATTAACGTCTCTCCGGTCCGCAACATGCTCTATAGCGCGGATATTCGCATAATAACGCCTCATGAGTCCGACAGTACACGCGATGTCACGCTCGCCGCCGTCACCATTCGCAAAACACAACAAAAAACCACCCTCCGAAGAAAGTGGTTCTCTTTGCAATTTAGCCTGGCGGCGTCCTACTCTCCCAGGACCCTGCGGTCCAAGTACCATCGGCGCTGGAGGGCTTAACGGTCGTGTTCGAGATGGGTA
>NZ_JAGXJW010000443.1 GCF_019091135.1 Cohnella sp. GbtcB17
CTTAGTTGTGACCCTCATTTCCAACTTCGAGGGGTAGAGGACAAGAAGGCTCGTGGAGAACAACCTCCGAACGAGAACCAGAAAACTTCACTTGGTATACTGACCCAATGGGTTGTTCCTCGACAATCCCTGTAGCAGGGACCTCATTCCCTGCAGCAGAGACCTCAATCCCTGCAGCAGAGACCTTATTCCTTGCCTTGGGAGACTTAGCAGCCTCGACGGTAAGCTGGATTGAGAAT
>NZ_JAGXJW010000444.1 GCF_019091135.1 Cohnella sp. GbtcB17
CATGGTTAAAGCTAGAAAACATTCTCAATACTTCATCTAAAGCTCAACAACATAGCCCATAACCAAATCATTCATAAACTCACTTACAACAACTCAAAATTAAAACACATGCAATCAAAGCATCACAACCCTTTTCCCATTCTCATCCAACAACAAAAATCCGCAACAATAACAAGAATTAAAGCTTTAGAAACTACCTCAAATACTATCAAGGCTAAGCACAATCAAACTCCAAGTCT
>NZ_JAGXJW010000445.1 GCF_019091135.1 Cohnella sp. GbtcB17
TCGGCATAAATACTTAAGTTTAATTTTCACTTGCAAATAAATTTAATTTTTGGCATCAATAATACCTAAGTTTAATTCATAAATTTTTAATTTTTTTTTTTTAAAAAAATTTGTATATAAAATGACACATAGATAATGATTTGACATTTAGGTATTATTACCGCCAAAAAATAAACTTGAATATTTATTTGTAATTGAAAGAATTAAACTTAAATAATTATGCCACAAATTACTCTATA
>NZ_JAGXJW010000446.1 GCF_019091135.1 Cohnella sp. GbtcB17
GCGCCCGACCGGATCGCCAGGGCACAGGAGCCCTCCTGGAAGGATAACGACGCCGCCCTTCGCGACACGGACCCGTCGCTCCCCAAACCGCGGCCGTTTCCCGGCATCTGGATCGCCCGCATCGTGGCCGGCGCCGGCAGCACGGTTGTTACGCTGGACGCCGCAGCCGCCGTTTCCCTGGACCAGCCGATCAACCACGACGGTACGCTGCCGATCCGCCAGGGGATCAAGGTGGCCGG
>NZ_JAGXJW010000447.1 GCF_019091135.1 Cohnella sp. GbtcB17
AGCTGCGACGCCCGTCGCGGGCAGGGGGTGCCGGACCGACATCCCGCCGCCCGCGGTCCTCGCGGGCCGCGTGCATATTTACGGGATGAATAACGTCGTTCGGATGTCTGTCGCGTTCGAAGGCGCGGGAGCGCGCCAGTTCATCCTATCCAGAGATACGGAAGGGAAGGTGTGACGCCAAGGCAACGGTATTGGTCGTAGACGATGCGGCGTACAGGCGGATGATGGTCAAATCGATA
>NZ_JAGXJW010000448.1 GCF_019091135.1 Cohnella sp. GbtcB17
GATCGAACTCCCGGTAGCGTCTGACACTAGTGTTGGCGTCACGTGAGGGGCTGGGCTCCTGTAGGATAGTGACGTGCCTCGGTTGGCGTTCTGGTCTTGGTTGACCAGGTGTTGTCAGGTCAACCGAGGGGCGATGCGTCATCCGAGACAGCTGACGTCAGCCCGAGTCTTATCGCCATTATTACCCTCATCATATTCCCCCCCCAATGGAAGTTATGCGTCGGTTGCCGTAAGGCGAG
>NZ_JAGXJW010000449.1 GCF_019091135.1 Cohnella sp. GbtcB17
AGTCCATTTAACAAGGAAACAAAAAGGTAATCTAAATGAACAAACAAATTGCCCCAATAAAGATATAAACCAATGATAATTCTCATCAAATAGGAAGCAAAAAATAAAAATAGTTCTGTGTCTCTACAGATATACAAGGAATGATAGATTGACTGGAGATCTGCATCTGGACATTATATTGCTGCCAGATGTTCATTAAGCAAATTTTACATCGAATATAAGGATGCTCAACAGAAAAC
>NZ_JAGXJW010000450.1 GCF_019091135.1 Cohnella sp. GbtcB17
TCGTACATTAAATATCTTTATTTTTGAACTGTAAACTTTGAAGCCGCACAATCTATGAAAACCAGTACTAGGATTTTAGGAATAAATTGCTAGATGAGGCACATTTTTTAGGCCCAGGATTTAGAAAATTCAATTAACATAAATAATATAATTGTTATTTAAGCTATTTTTGTTAGGTCCAACGCTTTGAACAATCCAAAAAGTGAGACTGTAGCCTTGAGACGTTCCCTTTTTGGGTG
>NZ_JAGXJW010000451.1 GCF_019091135.1 Cohnella sp. GbtcB17
TTGTCGCCGAGAACGGCGACAAGATCGGCGTGGCGGAAGTGGACGCAGACGGCAAAGTTGTGCACTTCGGCCAGACGACGGCGAATGTGACGGCCGAGCCAACGCCGACGCAGGCGACGGGCCTTACGGTAACGTCGACGGACCCGAGCGGCACGAGCAATGACGGCAAGACGAAGATTGATGCAACGCCGACACCTGCAACGGGCCACAAGCTGGTGTATTACAACTTCGGCGCAGG
>NZ_JAGXJW010000452.1 GCF_019091135.1 Cohnella sp. GbtcB17
CCTTGTGTGTTTTTACTTTTATGCACTGTTTGTTTTTCTGGGTTCTTCTGGAGTTACAGAGTTGTATTCTGTAAATACGGAAAAACTTTTTCAATACCAGTTTTATTATTCCGCATTTAATTAATCACTTAATTAAATAATTAAACTGGGAATATTAAAATATGGAATTTCAATTGGTGTCAGAGCAAGTCACTAAATTCTTAGTGAGATCTTGAGGTTATTCCATTTAATTTGTTTT
>NZ_JAGXJW010000046.1 GCF_019091135.1 Cohnella sp. GbtcB17
GGCACCGGCAAAACCTATCTGGCCGTCGTATCGGCGGGCGCCGCGCTGAAGGAAGGGCGCGTCAAGCGCATCCTGCTCACCCGCCCGGCCGTGGAGGCCGGGGAGAATCTGGGCTTCCTGCCGGGCGACATGCAGGAGAAGGTCGACCCGTATTTGCGCCCGCTTTACGACGCGCTGAACGACGTGCTCGGCCCTGAAGGCGTCGCCAAGGCGCTCGAGCGGGGCATGATCGAGATCGCGCCGCTTGCCTATATGCGCGGACGCACGCTCGACGACTCGTACGTCATCCTCGACGAGGCGCAGAATACGACCGGTGAGCAGATGAAGATGTTTCTGACGCGGCTTGGCTTCGGCTCCAGGATGGTCATCACGGGCGACGTGACGCAGATCGACTTGCCGAAGGGCAAGAAGTCCGGCCTGAACGAAGCGCAGCGCATTTTGAAGGATATTCCCGAGATCGGCCTCGTGTACTTCTCCGAGCAGGACGTCGTCCGCCATGCGCTCGTGCAGAAGATCATCGTGGCCTATCAGAAGGACGACGAGACCAATACGTAAAGGAGCGAACGCCGGATGAATCGGACACGAAGCGGCCCGGCGGGTATTTTATCTTCCTTTGCTGCCGCAGGATGGAAGCAGAGCGCGGCAGTCAAGGGACTGCTGCTGCTCGCGTTCGTCCTGCTGTTTTATTTCAGCCTGTCGACGCGCCTCGTGCCGGAGACTTACGATATTACGCTGGGCGCGAAGAGCGAGCACGACATCAAGGCGCCGCATCAGGCGACCGACGAGAAGGCGACGCTTAAGGCGCAGGAGGAGGCGGCCGAGAAGATCGGCGCGATCTATCCGTACGTGCCGCTGCACAGCGAGAATCTGATCGACAGCATTCTCGTCCGCATCGACCAGCTCAACCAGGACGACCAGGTGACGCTGGAGCAGAAGATCGAGATCTACCGCACCGAGCTGCCGGACCGCGTCGATCAGTTCATCGATACGTTCATCAGCGCGAATTCGGGCTCGGGCCTCTATTCGGCGAGTTTGTTCGAGGAAATGAAAAAAGCGGTGCGAACGCAAGCTTACCGGATACCCGAGGAGACGTTCTACAAGCTGCCGAAGCTGACGACCGAGCAGATCGCAGAGATGCGGACCGTCGGCCGCGACGTCGTCCGCAGGCTGATGACCGATCCGATCACAGACGCCGAAGCCGCGCGCGCCAAGGTGGCGGAGCTGGTCAACGGCAGTTCGCTCGCGCTGAAGACTCAGCGTGAGATCGTGCAGGAGCTGTCGCGGTTCGTGCTGACGCCGAACAAGTTCTACGACAAGGACGCAACCGAAGAAGCGAAGGTCCAGGCCAAACAGAATACGCCGCCCGTCGTCATTAAGCAGGGCGACGTAATCGTCAAGGCCGGACAAGTCATCGACCAGGAGACGTACGAGCGGCTCGACGCCTTCGGTCTGCTGCAGGAGCAGCGGACGTACTGGCCGCAGCTCGGCGCGCTGATGCTGTCCGTGCTGTTCATGCTTGCGCTCTACAGCTACGCCGAGCTGACGGCTGCCGCCGCCAAGCCGGCGATGAAACGAACGAACGTCGACTGGCTGATGCTTCTGTTCATTTTCGCCATCAATATACTCGTCATGCACCTGGTCGCCCTGGCGCACAGCGAGGCGTGGCCCTATATTATCTATATCGCGCCGCTCGCGCTCGGCAGCATGCTCATGACGCTGCTCATCGACGTGCAAACGGCGATGGTCGGCTCGCTGCTGTTCACCATTCACGCGAGCATCGTCATGAACGTCGAGCAGACGAGCCTGTTCGATTTCCGCTTCGGCTTCGTCGCCGCGGTCGTGCTGTTCACGTCGGTGCTGGCGATCCACAGGGCGAGCCAGCGATCCGCCATCCTGAAGGCGGGGATCATGGTCAGCCTGTTCGGCTCGTTCGCGGTGACCGCGCTGACGCTGGTCGGCCCGGATCTGGACCGTACCCAACTCGTCCAGTCGGTCGGCTTCATGTTCGCGAGCGGCTTGCTGACCGCCGTCCTCGTTATCGGCATCATGCCGTTTTTCGAGATGACGTTCGGGATCTTGTCCGCGCTCAAGCTGGTCGAGCTGTCGAACCCGAATCACCCGCTGCTTCGCAAGCTGCTGACGGAGACGCCGGGAACGTACCACCACAGTCTGATGGTCGGCAATCTGTCCGAGGCGGCGGCCGAATCGGTCGGCGCGAACGGCTTGCTCTGCCGGGTGGGCTCCTTCTATCACGACGTCGGCAAGACGAAGCGACCGCTCTATTTTATCGAAAATCAAAACGGCGGGGAAAACCCGCACGACAAGCTCGACCCGAAGGTGAGCGCCTCGATCATTATCGCGCACGCCCGCGACGGCGCGGATATGCTCAAGGCCCACAAGCTTCCCAAGCAGATCCGGGATATCGCGGAGCAGCACCACGGCACGACTTTTCTAAAGTTTTTTTATTACAAGGCGGTCAAGCAGGCGGAGCAGGCCGGCGTCGACAACGAATGGACCGAGGACGATTTCCGCTATCCGGGTCCCAAAGCGCAGTCGAAGGAAGCGGCCATCGTCGGCATCGCGGACAGCGTCGAGGCGGCGGTGCGCTCGCTCGGCGCGCCGACGGTGGAGCAGGTCGAGTCGATCATCGCCAAGATCATTAAGGATCGGCTCGACGACGGACAGCTGAGCGAATGCGACCTGACCGTGCGTGAGCTCAATCAGATCGCGGAGACGCTGAAGACGACCGTCATCGGCATGTTCCACTCGCGGATCAAATATCCCGAGGAGAGCGCAGCCAAAGACGACACGGACAAAAAGGAGCGGGAAGCATGAGCCTGAAGCTGGAATGGGTGGACGAGCGCGAGGAGGCCGGAGCGGGCGAAGCGGGCTGGCCGACTTTGTTGACGCGGCTGCTGAACGAGGCGGCGGAAGGCGAAGGCGTCGCCGGCGGGATCGTCACGTTGACGTTGACGGACAATGGGGGCATCCGCGAGCTGAACCGGACGTACAGAGGTCTCGACAAAGCGACCGACGTCCTGTCGTTCCCGATGCGGGAGCAGGGCGCGGAGGAGTTTGAGATTTTGTACGAGGACGATTACGAGACGACGACGGTCGATATACTGAACGGGGAAGCGGGCGAGGACGAAACGGAGGACGACGAGCCTGGGAACGCTGACCGCATCGAGGAGCTGCTCGGGGACATCGTCATCTCGGTGCCGCGCATGCACGAGCAGGCGGTCGAGTACGGCCACAGCGCCGAGCGCGAGCTCGGCTTCCTGTTCGTGCACGGCTTTCTTCACCTGATGGGCTACGACCACGGCACGGAGGAAGAGGAGCGCGAGATGTTCGCCAAGCAAGAGGCGATACTGGCCAAGGCGGGCTTGACGCGGTGAGCCGCAACCAGTCCGAGCCGGCGTCGTTCCGGCATGCGCTGGCCGGGATCGCGCACGCGCTGCGAACGGAGCCGCATATGCGGTTCCATCTGGCGGCGAGCGCGGTCGTGTTGCTCGTCGCCGCTTGGCTCGGACTGCCGCGAGGGGACTGGATGTGGCTCATGGCTGCGTGCACGGCGGTGCTCTGCGCGGAGCTGGTCAACACGGCCGTCGAGCGCGCGGTCGACCACGCCTCTCTGCAGCGAAGCGAGCTGGCCAAAGCGGCGAAGGATACGGCAGCCGGCGCGGTGCTGATCGCTTCGGTATTCGCGGCGTCCGTCGGCTTGATCGTGCTTTTGCCGCCCCTGTGGGAGCGAATCGCGGGTTAATTGATTTCGGTCCGTGCGAGGGCCGATTCGGAGGATGACAGATGGGGGACATCAATATAGAGGCGCTCGGCTGGACGCCCGAGCAGCTGCTCGCCGAGGCCGCCAAGGCGATGGATAAGGCCTATGTGCCTTATTCGGGTTTCAAGGTCGGCGCTGCGCTGGTCGATGGCACGGGCGCCATCCATTACGGCTGCAACGTCGAAAACGCGGCGTACAGTCCGGGCAATTGCGCCGAACGCACCGCGCTGTTCCGCGCGATCGCGGACGGCCATGCACCCGGCAGCTTCCGGGCGATCGCCGTCACCGGCCGCACGGAAGGACCGATTACGCCCTGCGGCGTCTGCCGGCAGGTGCTCGTCGAGCTGGGCGGGCCGGATTTGCCCGTCATTATGGGCAATGATAAGGGAGACATATCGATCATGACGGTCGCCGAGCTGCTGCCCGGCGCATTCACGCCGGCGCGGCTGGCGGAGGGAAGGAAAGCAGAATGAGCGAACCAAAAGGCAAATTCAAGTCGGGCTTCGTCGCCATCGTCGGCAGGCCGAACGTGGGCAAGTCGACGCTGATGAACCAGGTGATCGGGCAGAAGATCGCGATTATGAGCGACAAGCCGCAGACGACCCGCAACAAGATTCACGGCGTGTACACGACGGAGGACAAGCAGATCGTCTTTCTCGACACGCCGGGCATTCACAAGTCGAACTCCAAGCTCGGCGACTTCATGGTGAAGTCCGCGCTCGGGGCGCTCGAAGAGGTCGAAGCGATCCTGTTCCTGACCGACGTATCGGAGGAGCTCGGGGGCGGCGACCGGTTTATTATCGAGCAGCTCAAAAAGGTGAATACACCCGTCTTCCTCGTGCTGAACAAGATCGACAAGGTCCAGCCGGAAGCACTGCTGCCGATCATCGACAAATACAGCAAGCTCCACAGCTTCACGGAGGTCGTGCCCGTATCGGCCCGGGACGGCAGCAATGTGACGACGCTCCTCGAGCAGATCGGCCGCTATCTGCCCGAAGGCCCGATGTACTACCCGGCCGACCAGATCACGGACCATCCGGAGCAGTTCATCTGCGCGGAGCTTATCCGGGAGAAGATTCTGCAGACGACCCGCGAGGAGATTCCGCACTCGATCGCCGTCGAGATCGAGAGCATGGGCACCGGGGACAACGGCGTCGTGAACATCGGCGCGGTCATCTATGTGGAGCGGCCGTCGCAGAAGGGGATCATTATCGGGAAAAATGGCGCTGCGCTCAAGGAAGTCGGCAAGCGGGCGCGGCACGATATGGAGCGGCTGCTCGGCTCCAAGATTTTTCTCGAGCTATGGGTCAAAGTGAAGGAAGACTGGCGCAACCGGGAGTCGGTGCTAAAGTCGCTCGGCTTCAGGAACGACTGACTTCCGGCATTCCGGACAAATGTTAACAGGCATACGGGGGCGCCCGCGGTGGCATTCTAACGGTGGCGATATGGGAAGATTTCATTTCCACCGGGAGGATGTGACGCTGTGCGGGACTTCACGTGGCACGTCTTTACGCAGACCGGCGATATCGAAGCCTACCTGCTGTACAAGGAAATGATTCAGCCCGGAACCGCCGGTCTGGCGCCGGACCAGCCGGTTCCAGAGGGCGAAGGGGAAGAGGACGGCGCGGGAGCTTTGTCTTGACATCGGCTTCTGCCCGCGCCCGGCGCGCACCGCGATGGCAGGCGGCGCGCGACCCCGCCCCGAAGGGGCGACAGAAACGGGGAGAGGCCGTTGCTCTATCGGACGGAAGGCATCGTCATACGCAGCATCGATTACGGGGAAGGCAACAAGATCGTCACGATCATGACGCCGTCTTTGGGGAAGCAAGGGATCGTCATCAAAGGCGCTCGCAAACCGAAAAGCCGCTATTCATCGCTCGCCCAGCTGTTTACGCTCGGCGATTTTTCCTTTTACAAGGGCGGCGGCCTCGGCAGCCTGAACAGCGGCGAGATCATAGATTCCTTCAGAGGTTTGCGGGAAGGGCTCGATCAGGCCGCCTATGCCTCCTATATGGTAGAGCTCTGCGACCGCGCCATTCAAGACGAGGATGCGGGCGCCTACCTCTATCATCAGCTGCATGCAGGTCTTCAGGCGATCTCGGAGGGCAAGGATCCCCGGATCGTCGCGCGGCTGTTCGAGATGAAGATCGCGGCCGTCGCAGGCTATGCGCCGATGCTGGACGAATGCGCAAACTGCGGGCGCGCGGATGGGACTTTCTACTTCAGCGCCGCGGGAGGCGGCGCCCTTTGCACGCTCTGCCGTCATCGCGATCCGAGAGCAATGGAGCTGGAGGAAGGCGTGTGGAAGCTGCTCCGCGTATTTTCCGCGATGGATATGCGCAGGCTCGGCAACGTGACCGTCAAGGACGCCACGGCCAAGCAGCTGGCGCAGGTCATGCGCCGCTGGTACGATCATCATCTGGCTCTGAACTTAAAGTCGAGGCATTTTTTGGATCAATGGGAACGGGGCGACGATTTCTTCAAACCGGTACCCTGATTCGACAGTATGTGCTATACTATAGTAAGTAACATACGCGATGCAAGCAAAGGGACGGTTTCGCTGGTACGACAGGTCGGCGAGGCCGTTTTATTATGCGCAATTGTTCGATCATCTCCTTCAGGAAAGGATGCGGAAGATGGAATCCTTCAAACGGTTCATGAAAGCTTCGCGAATGCGCGTCATCCCGGTCATGCTGATGCCCGTCGCGCTTGGGGCGCTGGGCGCTTACGTGTGGAACGGCGTCTTCGATATTTGGCTGCTCTTGCTCACGCTCGTCGGCTCCGGCGCGGCCCACCTGTTTTCGAATATGATCAACGATCTCTGGGACTATAAGAACGGCACGGACGAGGCGGCTAAAAATACGGCGGACGCGATCGGCACGAATTCGGGATATTTGACGAACGGCGTTTGGAGCATGCGCACGTTCGCGGCGGTCACTTGGGGCTTGTTCGCGCTCGCCGCCGCGAGCGGCATTGCGCTGGCGCTGCTAAGCGGTATCTGGGCGTTCGTCTTCGGCGCGCTCGGCGGACTGATCGCTTATTTCTACGTCGCGCCGCCCATCCGATTCGGTTACCGGGGCAAGGGCTACAGCGAGATCGCCATATTGCTCGCGTTCGGCGTGCTGCCGGTGCTGGGCTCTTATTACGTGCAAACGTCGACGTTCGATTACCGGGCGATTTTGCTGTCGCTGCCGATCGGACTGCTTACGACGCTGATTTTGTTTAACCACCATTTCCTGCACTGGCAGGCGGACCTGGCGGCGGGCAAGCGGACGCTGGTCGTCGTTTGGGGCGAACGCCGCGCTCTGCAGTTCTCGCGTTTGCTGCTCGGCCTCGCGGCGCTGTCGCTCGTCGCGGCGGTACTCGCCGGCGCGCTGCCCGCTTACGCGCTCGTCGGCCTGCTTACGGCGATTCCGCTGTACTTGGTCTACGGCCGCCTTCAGGAGCAGAACAGCTCGCGTGCTTATCTGCCGCTTATGGGCGCTTCCGTCAAGGCCGCCAATCGCTGCGGCTCCGTGCTGATCGTCTGTTTGATCGTTCAAGGACTTATCCAATAAATGAATGGGAAGTGATCCGTTTCAATGGAAAAGCAGCTGGTGTTCGGCAATTTTCACCGCATTTTAGCGGAGGGAGAGACGTGGAAAATCGGCGGTTTTCCGCTGCCCGACGGTACGTTCTGGGAGTATCGCGAGCCCGACGCGGTCGTCATCGTTCGCAACGGCATTCTGTACGTTCGCGCGCAGCTAAGCCGCAGCCACGACCGCGTGCAGATATTGGACAACGCGAAGCATATGTACTACTCGGTGGAGGAGGTCGTCGTGCCGGAAAACGGGGAGGTCAGCTTCGAGCTCGAAATTCGCGCTCGCACGACGGGCACGGCGCCCGGCGACTTGTACGACGGCTACGTGTCTTTGAACCTGCTCGACTTCACGACGGGCGCCGCGCTCGACTTTTTCGCGGGCAACGACAAATACGCCTCCGTGTATGCGGTGCTGCCCTTCCCCGGCGTCGAGGTGCCAAAGTCGGACAAGACCCGGTTTTTCTGCGTGTTCCAGGAGGATACGAACTTCAAGGCGCGCGAGTTTAATACGTACAAGATCGTATACAACCGCGCCGAGGACGAAGTCGCCTTTTACCTGAACGGCGTCGAAGTGCGGCGCGAACGGGAAGTGCCGGTCAAGATGAATCGCTTCACGATCGCGCTCGGCATCATGACGGAGAAGGATCTGTCGCCGGAGGGCAGCGTGTCGGTGCACGGCCAGACGGTCATCGCCGAGTATTCGCCGGTGAAGGTCTCGATCCGGGAGTAACTGCCGCTAGAACGATCTTCGGAAAAATGCTCCCCAGCCTGCACCGAGGAAGAGGACGAAGCTGCCGAATACGACCGCGTATAGGCTGAGAGGCGACAGACCGAAGGCGCCGAATTGGTAGGCATTTCCCGGGGTCATCGCCAGCATCGGCTGAAGCCAGGGGTAGTAGGGGGCATATGTCTCCGAATTGGCGACGAGCATGTTGGGCAGCGTGAAGGCGACGTTCACGGCCAGAGGAGCCGCGAAGCTCGTCCAGGCCGAGGACACCGCAAGCTGCAGCGCGGCCAACGGCAGGGAGGCGATCCAGCCTCCGCATGCAGCGCTCAGCATCGTCGCCCACGGGATCGAGCCTGTTCCGCCTTTCATTGCGCCGAGCAACAGTAGCAGCGCGAGGAAGAGGACCTGCGTGAACGCGATCAACCCTGCAACGTACGCCAGTTTGACCATATATACTTGCGTGCGCGAGACAGGCAGCGCCAGCAGCTGCTTCCAGCCTCCTCCGAAATGTTCATAACGGCACACGATCGCTGCATATACGCCTGTCAGCAACGGGAGGAGGAGGCTGCCGTACAGCACCGCCCCGAGCGCGAGCGCTTCCTTCCAAGGGAAGTCCGCAGTCGCGCCGATGTCTAGCGACAGTCCGAACAGGACGGTGAGGATGGCTGAACCGGGTGCTGCGCCGAGCAAGAGCCACTTCGCCAACCGACGCGTTTTTAACCACTCCGAGCGGATCATGCGCAGCATCTCACTTCACATCCTTTTTGTTAAAGGTCATTAATCCAGCAGCCAGAATTACGACGCCGCCTATCAAGCCGAGGGCGGCCGAGAATCGGGGGTCATTCGCTTCGTTTTGCAGGGAAGGCCAACGCCAGGGGAACCAATCTCCGAAGCGAGACCCGCTGAACACCGAGACGACAGTACCCGCGACACCGACGGCAAGGGGCAGCGCCTGATTGTGCATCATGACGGACATCGCGACCTGCAGCGCGATGAACGGCATGATCGCGGCGTACGGATAATAGATCTGTTCCAGCAAGTATCCCCAGGACATTCCGGAAGCTTCGAAGCCCAGTGCAAGACCGAGCGCGATCGTGCCCAGCCCCGTTAAAGTCGACGAGAGGAGAAGCAGAAGCGAGGTCAGCAGAAACTTGCCTAGAAATGTCTGGGTCCGCGTCACGGGGAGAGCAAGCGTCATCTTCCAAGCGTTGGTCTGATGCTCGATGCCCGCCGCCATGGAGGAGACGATGGCGAGTCCCATGAAAAGCGCAGGCACCATCAGCGCCGTTATATCGCCGATCAGTCCTCCCCACAGGTCGTTCGCGTGCAGCTTGGTCAAATAGTCGAGCCGCAGTCCGTAATTCAGCGCCGTCAAGCCGACGACGCCGCCTGGACCGAGCGCGACGAGCAGCCAGATCAGCTTACGGCGAATTTTCAGCAGCTCCGCGGATAGAACCCGGATGCTCATAAGCTTCCCTCCCCGCGTGTCATGTCGAGGAAGATGCGCTCGAGCGACGCGCGCTCCTCCTCTACCCGATATACGGCGTGTTCATGCCGTACGAGTTCGGCCACCATCGCCGCCACCTCCTCGTCGCCGCCCGGCTCCACGAATAGCTTGACGCGGTCCCATTCGGCCCGATAGCCGCACACCAGCAGCAGGCGCCATGCCCCCTCCGGATCGCTCACGCCGAACACGATGCGAGAGCGGGCCTTCCTGCGAAGTTCTACGATTGTATCCTCGAACAGCATTCGGCCTTTGGAGATGATACCGACGCGTGTCGCCATCTGCTCCACTTCGGACAGCAGGTGGCTCGATACGATAACGGTAACGCCCTGCTCCGCCGGCAACGACTTGATCAGCTCCCGCATTTCCAGAATACCGGCAGGATCCAGACCGTTGGTCGGCTCGTCGAGTACGAGAAGTTCGGGCCGGCCCAGCATCGCGGTCGCGATGCCGAGCCGCTGCTTCATGCCAAGCGAATAGCCTTTGACCTGCCGATTGGCGTCCTTGGCGAGCCGTACCACGGACAGAACCTCGTCGATGCGGCTTCGCGGCACGTCATGCATCAGTCTGCGCACCGCCTCGAGGTTTTCTATGGCGCTCAAGTGCCCGTAGTATGACGGATACTCGACCAGCGAGCCGACCTTGCGGAGCACTGCGATCCGCTCGCGCCGTATGTCGCGGCCGAAGATCCGGATGCTGCCGGACGTCGGACGCGACAAGCCGAGCAGCATCCGGATCGTCGTCGTTTTCCCCGCGCCGTTCGGTCCGAGGAAGCCGTATATGTCTCCTTTCTCCACACTTGCGTTCACCTGGTCGACGACGGCTCTGCCGCCCAGTTTTTTGGTCAGGCCTTCCATGTGTACGATCGGTTCATTCATTCCCATCACCTCTTGTCCTATCATACCGGACCAAGATTAAAGCCGATGGCCTATTGCGTTTAAAATTCGTTTAAAATCAGCATATAAAAAGCCTCGCCTCTTCCGGTTATTCGGAAGGCGGCAAAGCTTCAAGCTGGCGTATGCGGATTGTCGTGCCTGGGGAGCCGCTTGCCGGATCGCCGCTGACGATGTCGGCGCAGAGGTTCATCTCCTTCAGCATGAGGGAGGCGATGGACAGGCCGAGACCCGCGCCCTTGTCGGTGGAGACGCCGACAAGTCCCGGCCCGCGATCGGCGATGACGATGGCGCCGCCGTCTCTCTCTTCCACGCGGAGACCGATATAATAGCCGGACTTGGCATGGCGAAGCGCATTTTGAAAATAGTTATCCAGCACCCGCTCCAGCCAGGCGGCGTCGATCGTCCAACAGACCGCGTTGTCGGGGAAGTCGGCATCGATCTCGAAACCTTCCCGTTCGAATGCCGGGTACCAGCCCGCGAGCAGCGTACGAACAGTGCGGACGATATCGACGACATCGGGATGGTAGGGATACCTGCCCGCCGAAAGAAGGGCATGGGACAGCAGATTGTCGATCAGTTGGCCAAGATATCCGATCTTTTGTTCGACGAGTGCGACTGACTCGCGCCCGCGCGCGGACAGGGACTCGTTCCGCAGGCCGTACACATGGCCGTTAATGGCGGTTAGCGGCGTCCGCAGGTCATGAGACAGGTTGGCGATCAAATCCCGTCGCAGCAATTCCTCCCCTGCCTCCCTGCGTCGGCTGTCTTCAAGCTTGCGCACCATATCGTTGAACGCGGTCTCGAGCCTTCCGATCTCGTCCTGTCGGCCCGGCTCGATCTGTGCGGGGATGTCGCCGTCGGCGTCCGGAGCCGGCGTCATCGCCCGTTCCAGCCGGACGAGCCGGCAGCGAAGCCGGTAGAAGAACATTAGGGATACGGACAGGAACAGGCCCAGCACGAGCAAGGCGCTCCCGACGAGGACGTACGGATATTGCTCGCGAACACGCTCTCCGGGCGCCTTCATGACTCCCCGAGGCACCTCGAAAACCATGAAGGCGCCATTGTCCCGGTCTCCGACGAAGGCAACGACCGTGAACGGATCTCCGCCGATGCGGGCTTTCATGAAGGAGACCGCGTACGACGGCGGCCAGACGTCGGGAGGCGGATCCAGGTCGGACAGATACAACCGGGTCCGGCCGCCGGCATCGACCCAGAACATGCCCGCTTCCGGGTATCTCGCCTTCAACCGCTGCAACGCGGCATCGATATCCGCATCTTTGGCGTTCGACAGCGCCTTCGCTTCCCGGTGCCACATCGCCGTCAGCTTGCTTCCGTCCCTGTATGGGTTGGAAGTCTCGGAACGTGCCGAAAAAGGAAGAGAGAGGACGATCGTGACGATCGGGAAGGTCAGGGGCAGGAGCAAGATCGCACACAGCACGATGAGCGAATATCTGACGAACAGCGAGCGCGTCCCCTTCATTGTCTCACGCGGTAGCCGATCCCCCGCACGGTCTCGATGACCGAAGGCGACCCGGGATCGATCTCGAGCTTCTCGCGGAGATAGCGAATGTGTACCATAACTGTCTTGTCGCCGTCGATATAGGGTTCCCCCCAGACCGCCTCGTACAGCTGCTCCTTCGTCAGGATCCGGTTCGGATTCCGCAAAAAGCACTGCAGAATTTGCAGTTGCTTGGCGGTAAGCGGTATTTCTTTTTCCGTTCTTTTGTCAATGACGCTCTGCTCGTCCACCCGAACGAGCAGGTGCCCGAGGCGCACCTCCCGTGCGGACTCGCGTCCGTAGCGCCGCATCAGTACGTCGAGCCGGGCGGCCAATTCGTCGGGGTGGAACGGCTTGGTCATATAGTCGTCGGCAAATCCGAGACCTTGTAGCTTGTCGTCGACCGCCGTGCGGGCGGATAGCAACAGCACCGGCACATCCGGCGCTTCCTGCTTCAGCCGCTGACCGACCGAGTATCCGTCGAGCCCCGGCAGCATGATGTCCAGTACGACGATATCCGCTTCCCGCACCCGGGAGACCGAGCCTTCGCCGGAGGTCAGCCAGTCGACGGCATAGCCTCGCCGCTCCAGGTCTTCCCGGACCCAGGCGCCGATCTCGGGATCGTCTTCGATATATAGGATACGTTTCATTCGCTCCTCCTTGTTTCTGTATAACAATCGCTTTTTCACATGATAGGCACAGCTCGCACGATTTGCAAAGTTAAATTTCGTTTAAAAATGCGACGGTCTGCGCCGTCCCGAACGTTGCATGAGATTTGACAGCTCCGGCGTTTTTCGGCTAGAATGATGCATATTAATGGCCGAGAGCTTTGTTGAAGGAGAAAAAGTAGCCGGTTGCCTGTCGGCAGCTGCAGCGAGCCGGGGGCGGTGCGAGCCCGGCGCGACGAACCGGCGAATGGCGCTCCCGAGAAGACAGCCATGGCAAAGAGCGGGCAGACGAACGGCGGCCCCGATCCGAGAGCGGGATCGAGGGAACGGCGCTTCGGGTGTCAAGTAGGGTGGAACCGCGGGATCAGCTCCCGTCCCTATGTCTGCAGGGCAGACGTGGGACGGGAGCTTTTTGTCGCACCGCAGCGCCTTGCTTGACGAGAGCGATACTTCAATTTCGAAGGAGTGGCGGACTTGAATTTTCAGCAGATGACATTGACCCTGCAGCAATTTTGGGCGGAGCAGGACTGCATCGTCGTCCAGCCTTACGACACCGAAAAGGGCGCGGGCACGATGAACCCGATGACGTTCCTGCGCGCGATCGGACCGGAGCCGTGGAACGTCGCGTACGTGGAGCCGTCCCGCCGTCCGGCGGACGGACGCTACGGCGAAAATCCGAACCGGCTGTACCAGCATCATCAGTTTCAGGTGATCATGAAGCCTTCGCCGGACAACATCCAGGAGCTCTACCTCGAGAGCTTGAAGCGGCTCGGCATCGACCCGCTTAAGCACGATATCCGGTTCGTCGAGGACAACTGGGAGAATCCTTCGCTTGGCTGCGCGGGTCTGGGCTGGGAGGTTTGGCTGGACGGCATGGAGATTACGCAGTTCACGTATTTCCAGCAGGTCGGCGGCATCGACTGCCACCCGGTCTCGGCCGAGATCACTTACGGCATGGAGCGCCTGGCCTCCTATATCCAGGATAAGGAGAACGTCTACGATCTGGAGTGGGTAAATGGAGTAACTTACGGCGACGTGTTCAAGCATCCGGAATACGAGCATTCCAAATATACGTTCGAAGTGTCGGACGCTGCGATGCTGTTCAACCTGTTCTCGACATACGAAGCCGAAGCTAAGCGCGCGATGGACGAGAATTTGGTCTTCCCGGCGTACGATTATGTGCTCAAGTGCTCCCATACGTTCAACCTGCTTGATGCTCGCGGTGCTGTCAGCGTCACCGAGCGCACAGGTTATATCGCAAGAGTACGGAATCTGGCGCGCGCCGTCGCGGCGACGTTCCTGCAGGAGCGCGAGCGGCTCGGATTCCCGCTGCTGAAGAAGGAGGCGAACGACAATGCCTAAGGATCTGCTGCTCGAGATCGGCCTCGAGGAAGTGCCAGCACGGTTCGTGCGCGGCGCGATGGAACAGCTGAAGGACAAAATCGAGAAATGGCTCGAAGCGAGCCGCCTCGCGCACGAAGGCGTGACCGCCTACGCGACGCCGCGCCGATTGGCCGTCGTCGTCACAGGCTTGGCGGACCGTCAGGAGGACGTGAGCGAGGAGGTCAAAGGACCGTCGCGCAAGATTGCGCAGGACGACAGCGGCGCCTGGACGAAGGCCGCGCTCGGCTTCGCCCGCAGCAACGCGGTCGAGCCCGAAGCGCTGTTCTTCAAGGAGCTCGGCGGCGTCGAGTACGTGTACGCCAACAAGTCCAGCATCGGCGTCGAGACGGCCGGCTTGCTGCCCGAAGCGCTGCCCGCGATCGTTACGTCGATGACGTTCCCGAAAAACATGCGCTGGGGCGCCTACGATCTGCGCTTCGTGCGTCCGATCCGCTGGCTCGTCGCGCTGCACGGCGAAGCGGTCGTGCCGTTCGCGATCACCGGCGTCGAGACCGGACGCACGACCCGCGGACATCGCTTCCTCGGCGCGGACGCGGAGATCGCCGCGCCGTCCGAATACTTGACGAAGCTGCGCGAGCAGCATGTCATCGCCGATGTCGACGAGCGCCGCGAGGCGATCGTAGCGCAGCTCGGCGAGCTGGCTAAGTCGCGCGGCTGGGAGATCGCGATCAAGGACGATCTGCTCGAAGAGGTGCTTTTCCTCGTCGAGACGCCGACAGCGCTGTCCGGCTCGTTCGATCCCGCCTTCCTCGACATCCCGCAGGAGGTACTTATTACGTCCATGCGCGAGCATCAGCGCTACTTCCCGGTGCTGGATGCGCAGGGCAAGCTGCAGCCGCACTTCGTCACCGTGCGCAACGGCGACGCCGCCTCGCTCGAAGCCGTCGCCAAAGGCAACGAGAAGGTGCTGCGCGCCCGGCTGTCGGACGCGAAGTTTTTCTATGCGGAGGATCAAAAGGGACGCATCGACGGCTTCCGGCAGAAGCTCGAGAGCATCGTTTACCACGAGGAGCTCGGCACGGTCGCCGACAAGGTGCGCCGCATCCGCGCGACCGCCGACAAGCTGGCCGAGCTGTTGAGAGCCGACGAGACGGTCCGCACGGACGTCTCGCGCGCAGCGGACATTTGCAAATTCGACCTGGTGACGCAGATGGTGTACGAATTTCCCGAGCTGCAGGGCATCATGGGCGAAGACTACGCGCTTAAGTTCGGCGAGAAGCCCGCGGTCGCCAAGGCGATCAACGAGCATTATTCGCCGCGCAACGCGTCGGACAATCCGCCGGCTTCGCTCGTGGGCGCGATCGTCGGCATCGCCGACAAGCTCGACACGATCGTCGGCTGCTTCCTGATCGGCATCGTGCCGACCGGCTCCCAGGATCCGTACGCGCT
Source organism: Cohnella sp. GbtcB17 (assembly GCF_019091135.1). GTDB lineage: Bacteria > Bacillota > Bacilli > Paenibacillales > Paenibacillaceae > Cohnella. The sequence continues at coordinate 15,448 of NZ_JAGXJW010000046.1, forward strand.
GCGCCGCCAGGCCGCAGGTATCGTGTCCACGCTGCTCGCGCACGGACTCGAGCTCAAGCTGTCGGATCTGTTCCGGCTGTCGCTCGACGTCTTCGCGGCCGCCGGTCTCGGCAAGCGCGAAGCGTTTGACGTGTCCAAGGACCTGAGCGAATTTTTCGCGCTGCGGGTAAAGAACGTATTGACGGAGCAGCAAATCCGCTACGACGTCACCGACGCGGTGCTCGGCGCGGGCTGCGACGACGTCCGCCGCACCGTGCTTCGCGCGCAGGCGCTGCAGGCCGCTGCGGGCGGCGACGATCGCGAGGCGTTCCGTCCCGCGGCCGAAGCGTTCGGCCGCGTCGCGAATCTCGCGGCCAAAGGCGGGGATTCGCGCCAGGTGGACGCGTCGCTGTTCGCGGACCCGGCCGAGGGCGCGCTCTACGAAGCGTGGATGAACGCGCACGGTCGGATCGTGACCGCGACGGCCGAGACGAGGCTGTCCGACGCGCTGACCGCGCTGTCCGAGCTCAGCGGGCCGATCGCCGCGTTTTTCGAGGCGGTCATGGTCATGGCCGACGACGAGGCGATTCGCCGCAACCGGCTGGCGCTGCTCGGCCTGATCGCCGACGACGTGCGCGGCTTCGCCGACTTCGCCAAGCTGGCGGGCTGACCCTGTCTTCGTCGCAGCCACTCGAACGGAGGGATGCACCATCGAAGCTACAAGCATAACCGTCTACGTCGTATCCGACTCCGCCGGCGACACCGGAGAGCTGGCGGTGCGGGCGGCAGCCGCCCAATTTCACCCGCTCAAGGTGCAAATCCGGCGGGCCGGCTTCATCCAGCGGGAGGCGGCGATCGACGCCGTGCTCGATGCGGCGCAGAGCGAGCGCGCCGTCGTCCTGTACACGCTCGTCATCGACGCGCTCCGTACCTACATGGCGTCGGAGTCCGCCCGGCGCGGCATCTCGGCGATCGATCTGCTCGGCCCGCTCATCGACCAGATGGAGCAGCGCTTCGGCTGCCAGTCGCGGCACGAGCCGGGGCTGAACCACGTGCTCGACGCCGGGTACTTCCGCAAGGTCGAAGCGGTCGAGTTCGCGGTGCGTTACGACGACGCCCGCGACGTGACCGGCGTGAGCAAGGCGGACATCGTGCTGACCGGCGTCTCCCGGACGTCGAAGACCCCGCTGTCCATGGTGCTCGCGCATCGCACCTACAAAGTCGCCAACGTGCCGCTCGTGCCCGAGCTAACGCCACCGCGGGAGCTGTTCCTCGTTCCGAAGACCAAGGTGTTCGGACTGACGATCCGGCCGGATGCGCTGAACGCGATCCGCGTCGAACGGCTCAAGGCGCTCGGCCTGCCCAACACGGCTTCGTACGCGACGGCTGAGCGGATTCAGCAGGAGCTGGAATACGCGCACGGCATCATGAAAAAGCTCGGCTGCGTCATTATCGACGTGTCGAACAAGGCGGTCGAAGAAACGGCGAGCCTGATCATGGAGCAGTTGGAAAAATAGACGCTTATCGACAAAAACGGCGGACAACCGGCATGCCTACAAGGCGGCTGGTTGTTGCTTTCTTACGGGAACGCGGCCTTAAATTTTGTGGCGCAGGAAGGATTTATCGAGCCGGTAGCGTATATAATAGGGACTCACAACATCATCGATGAACGGGGTGTCGAATGCTGCACAATCCGGTCCGGGTCGTCGTCGACGCGGACGCCTGTCCGGTGAAGCCGGAGATCGCCGCATGCGTGAGGGCGGCGGGGACGAGAGCGCTGCTCGTATCTTCGCATGCGCATGTGCTTCGCGCCGAGGAGGGCGTCGACGTCGTGACGGTGGACGCCAGCGACCAGTCGGCGGACCTGTATATCGCCAATGCGCTTAGAAGCTCGGACGTCCTCGTCACCGGCGATTACGGCTTGGCCGCGCTCGGTCTGGCGCGCGGGGCGGCAGTGCTGACGCCGCGCGGCAAATTGATCGGCGAAGACGATATCGACGGATTGCTCGCGCAGCGGCACTTTTCGGCGAAGCAGCGGCGCGGCGGGATGCGGACGCGAGGGCCCAAGCCGTTCACGGACGAGGACCGCGACCGCTTTCAACAAAAACTGACAATGCTGCTTCGGAAGTTGCAGGAGAATTCGTTCGCTTAGCGAATTGTATTACGTGCCGAAATCGAACGGCAGGGCGGATGGCTTAATATGAATAACGGCATGATTCCACAAGAGACGATCGACGAGGTTCTTCGGCGGTACGACATTGCGGAGACCGTCGGTCGTTACGTTCAGTTGTCCAGAAACGGCAAGTATTTGAAGGGGCTGTGCCCGTTCCATTCCGAGCGCACGCCTTCCTTCACGGTGACGCCGGAGAAGCAGATCTTTCATTGCTACGGCTGCGGCAAGGGCGGCAACGTCGTCAAGTTCATCATGGAAATCGAAAACGAGACGTTCCCCGAGGCGATCCGGAGCATGTGCGAGGAGGCGGGCATCCCGATCTCCTGGCAGGCGCACGAGGGCGAGCCGTCCGAGCGCCAGAAGGAGCGCTCCGTCATGACGGAGGCGCACGCCTACACGGCGAAGTTCTACCATGCCGTGCTGCGCAACACTGCGGCCGGCACCGGAGCGATGAACTATCTTCGGGACCGCGGCATGACGGACAAGCTGATCGAGGAGTTCGGGCTCGGCTACGCGCCTGCGCGCTGGGACACGCTGACGCAGGCGCTGGACAAGAAGGGCTTCGACCTGGCGGACATGGAGCGGGGCGGACTGCTCTCGAGGCGGCATGAAGGCGAAGGCTTCGTGGACCGCTTCCGCGATCGCGTCATGTTCCCGATCCACGACGGCGACGGCAAGATCATCGCGTTCGCGGGAAGGCTCATGTCGGACGGGCAGCCCAAGTACCTCAATTCGCCCGAGTCGCCGCTGTTCAGCAAGAGTCGGACGCTGTACCGGTTCCACGCGGCGAAGGGCACGATCCGCAAGACGAGGCAGGTCGTGCTGCTCGAGGGCTACATGGACGTCATCAAGGCGTGGTCGGCCGGCGTGCACAACGGCGTCGCGACGATGGGAACCGCGCTCACCGGCGAGCACGCATCCTTGCTGAAGCGCTACGCGGACGAGTCGATCGTATGCTACGACGGGGACGATGCGGGGATGGCCGCGGCGAGCAAGAGCATCCCGCTCCTGGAGAACGCCGGCTTCAGAGTGCGGGTGGGCGTGCTGCCCGGCAAGATGGACCCGGACGAATACATCTCGGCATACGGCTCCGAAGCCTTTATGCGGGAGATCGTCGAAGGCGCGGTGTCCGCCCTCAAATTTCAGCTCATCTATTTGAGGAAGTCCCATATACTGCTAGAAGAAGACGGGAAGCTCCGGTATCTCGAAGACGCCATCAAGCTCGTAGCCAGGCGCGAATCGGCTACCGAACGGGAATTGACGCTCAAGGAGCTGGCGCAGGAATTCGGGGCTTCGACGGACAGCTTGAAGCAGGACGTATTCAAGATCAGGCAGCAGGAGAAATTGGGAACGACTGGGGATATTCCGGGCGGATCGTGGAATAATGAATGGAATGATAACCGTAGTTCGGCCAAGCTTCCCAAAGTGTCGGTCGACTATGTCAAGGCCGAGCAGTACCTCCTGTCGTGGATGCTGCAGGACGCAGAGACGGCGGGAATCGTCCAGGAACGGTTGGGCGATCGCTTCCATGTGGAGGATCACGCGGCAATCGCTGCTTATCTATATGCCTATTACGCGCAGGGCAACCAGCCTGACATAGGAAGATTCATCGCCACGCTGCAGGACGACCGGCTCGAGCGCGCGACCAGCGCCATCGCGCTGATCGAGGTGCCCTTCGGAGAACGGGAGCTTGTCGATTGCATGCGGACGGTCGAGCGCCAGGTGACGAAAAAGGACGATTTGCAGAGCTTGTATGAAGAAATGAACCGAGCGGAGCGTACCGGTGATCCATTGCGCGCCGCGCAAATATTGACAGAGATTATCGCCCTGGAGAGACGGCAGAAGGAAAGCTGAAGCCGCCGCTTCAGGGAGGAGGGAGTCGGAAATGGCGACCGACCAACACACCGGACTCGAGACGGAGAGCTCGCTGGAGCAGGTCAAGTCGCTGCACATCGAACAAGGCAAGAAAAAGGGCGGACTGACCTACAAAGACATCATGGAGTAGCTGTCTCCGTTCGACCAGGACGCCGAGCAAATCGACGATTTCTTCGAGCAGCTGGCCGATCACGGCATCGAGGTCGTTAACGACCACGACGAGATCGGAGGCGGACGCGATCGCGAACGCGACGAGGACGAACGCGACGAGTTCAACTTCGACGACGATCTGTCGCTCCCGCCCGGCATCAAGATCAACGATCCGGTTCGCATGTACTTGAAGGAGATCGGACGTGTGCCGCTGCTCGGCGCCGACGACGAGGTCGAGCTGGCGAAGAAGATCGAGATCGGCGGCGAAGGCGGCGAGGAAGCGAAAATGCGCCTGGCCGAAGCGAACCTGCGTCTGGTCGGCAGCATCGCAAAGCGGTATGTGGGCAGAGGTATGCTGTTCCTCGACCTCATTCAAGAGGGCAACATGGGCCTGCTCAAAGCCGTCGAGAAGTTCGACCATACGAAGGGCTACAAATTCAGCACGTACGCCACCTGGTGGATCCGACAAGCGATTACGCGGGCGATTGCCGACCAGGCGCGCACGATCCGGATTCCTGTCCATATGGTCGAGACGATCAACAAGCTGATCCGCGTATCGCGTCAGCTGCTGCAGGAGCTCGGCCGGGAGCCTGCGCCAGAAGAGATCGCGGAGCAAATGGAGCTCAGCGTAGACAAGGTCCGCGAGATCATGAAGATCGCGCAGGAGCCGGTATCGCTCGAGACGCCGATCGGCGAAGAGGACGATTCGCATCTGGGCGACTTCATCGAGGATCAGGAGGCGCTCGCGCCGGCCGACGCGGCGGCTTACGAGCTGCTGAAGGAACAGCTGGAGGACGTGCTGGACACGCTGACCGAACGCGAGGAAAACGTGCTCAGGCTTCGCTTCGGACTCGATGACGGCCGCACGCGCACGCTCGAGGAAGTCGGCAAAGTATTCGGCGTCACGCGCGAGCGGATTCGGCAGATCGAAGCGAAGGCGCTGCGCAAGCTTCGCCACCCGAGCCGCAGCAAGCGTCTGAAGGACTTCCTGGAGTAACAACCGAACGCCGTACTGCGTTCATGCAGAGGACCTTGCGCCGATCCATGGGCTGCAAGGTCCTCTTGGCATCCGGGTGCCGCGTAGCGAGAGGAGCTGTCGACATGCCTCCATTGGACGAGGACAAGAGGAAATGGGTCGTGCGGGAGATCGAATCCTGGCGCCGGGCGAAAATGCTGCCCGAGCAGTATTGCGACTTCCTGCTGAATTTGTATTTGGACGATCTGACGGTCCGGCCCAAGAGCGCGGCGGGCGAAAAGCTGCGACAGATCGGTCAGGCTTCCGGAAAACAATGGTTGTATGTCATTGGCATATTTTCCTTGATCTGCCTTGTTGTCCTTCATTTTAGCGCGTTTCCGCTGGCATTGCAAATCGCGGTGGCGGTCATCGGAACGGGAGGACTCGTCGGTCTCGGATCGCGCTACAGGGAGCGGTTGCCTGCGCGCGGCCTGGCGTTGCTGAGCACGGGCATGCTGCTGCTGCCCGCGTCGGGCACCGTCATTCTTTACGTGCAGGGCTGGACAGACGGACCGGGATTGTTGGTGCTGCTGCTCGCCAGCGCCCTGATCTGGATCGTATGCGGTATTGCGGAGCGCTTCGCCGTGCTGCACTGGCTCGGATGGATGGGCGTCATCGCGCTCTATGCGGCGGTGCTCTCGCGCCAGGTGCCGGATCCGAGCTGGCTCGAGGTGCAGGTGTTCTGGGTGCCGGCGGCGCTGCTGTTCGCCTGGCTCAGCTGGTTCTCGCACGTCAAGTTCAAGGCGACCGGCGCCGTGCTGTTCGCGACGGCGCTCATTTTATGGTTTATGCCCGAAGTGTATTCGGCGCTGTTCGGCGTCGACCGGAATTGGATCCAGGTCGAGCTGATCGTTAAAATCGCGTTCGTCGGCACGCTGATGTTCCGGCTGCGCAAACAATGGATGGAATGGGTTGCATGAGCATGAATGAAAATAAAGACAATGCCTCAATACAAGCTTCTAAAGTCCCGCCTGAAGCGCCGAAGCTGTCCAGGCGTCTCGCCGCGCTTGCCGGTCTCGTGAAGCAAGGCGCAAGGTTCGCGGATATCGGCACCGACCACGCGCTGCTGCCCGTGCATTTGGCGCTGTCCGGCACGATCGTCTACGGTGTTGCGGGCGACGTGAACGCCGGACCGGCCGAGGCGGCGCGCCGGCAGGTTCGAGCCGCGGGCGTCTCGGACATCGTGTCGGTCCGCCATGGCGACGGGCTGTCGGTGCTCGCGCGGGACGAAGTGGACACCGTCTGCATCGCCGGCATGGGCGGCAGCCTGATGGTGCGTCTGCTCGAGGAAGCGGGCGAGGCGCTGTCCGGCGTGACGACGCTGATCCTGTCGCCGCATGTGGCCGAGGATCAGGTGCGGCGCTGGCTCGAGGCGAATCGCTATGTGCTTGAGCTGGAGCGTCTGATCGAAGAGGACGGCGAGATTTATACGCTGCTCCGGGCGGAGCGCGCCGTAAGCGCGGAAGAGTCAGCGGCCAGGCACACGTCGCTCTACGATACGTCGCTGCTGGGCGCCGGCTGCAGAGCGGTCCCGACGGGGCTGCTGTACGAGATGGGACCTTTGCTGCTCCGTTCGCCGGACGAAGCGTTCATGGCGAAGTGGCGCGGCGAGCTGGCGAAGCGGGCGCGCATCGCGCATGGGATGAAGCAATCGGAAGCCGCGGACACGCGGGCGAAGCTGGAAGCGTGGACGCGCACGACGAACGATATCGAGGAGGTGCTGGCATGCTTGCAAGGGGAGAGACGATCGCCCAATTGATGGAGCGGCTCGCGCCGAAGCACTTCGCGGTCGAAGGGGACAAGATCGGCCTGCAGGTCGGTTCGCTGCGCAAGGAGATCAAGCGGGTGCTGGTGACGCTGGACGTCAATGCGCGCGTCGTGCAGGAAGCGGTCGATCTGGGCGCGGAGCTTATCGTCGCCCATCATCCGGTCATTTACCGGCCGCTCGCCCACCTGCAGACCGATACGCCGGCCGGCGCCCTGGCTGCGGAGCTGATCCGGCGGGACATCGCCGTTTACGTATCGCATACGAACCTCGATACCGCCGAGGGCGGTCTCAACGACTGGATGGCGGAGGCGCTCGGCCTCGAAGGCCGGGACGTGCTGGAGGAAGTCCATACGGACAAGCTGTACAAGCTGGCCGTGTTCGTGCCGCGGACGCACGTCGAGACCGTACGCGACGCGATGTTCCGCGCGGGCGGCGGATGGATCGGCAATTACAGCCATTGCAGCTTTAACGTCGACGGCGTCGGCACGTTTATGCCCCGCGAGGGGAGCGACCCATTCATAGGGGAAAAGGGGAAGCTGGCGACCGCCGAGGAGACGCGCATCGAGATCATCGTGCCCGAGAGCGCGCGCAAGTCGGTTGTGCAGGCGATGCTGAAGGCGCATCCTTATGAGGAGGTCGCTTACGATCTGTACGGCGTCGACCTGAAGGGCCGCTCGTTCGGACTCGGCCGCGTCGGCAAGCTGCCGGCGGCCATGCCGCTGGACGACTTCGCCGAGCTCGTCAAGGAGCGGCTCGGCATGCCTTTCGTCCGCGTCGTCGGGGAAGGCGCGCGGCCGGTGCGCAAGGTCGCCGTGCTCGGCGGCTCGGGCCGCAGCTATATCAAGCGGGCGATGTTCATGGGCGCGGATGTGCTCGTCACGGGCGACATCGACTTCCATTCGGCGCAGGACGCCGAAGCGGGCGGGCTCGCGATCGTCGACCCGGGTCATTACGCGGAGAAGATCATGCGTCCCAAGACCGCGCAATGGCTGCGCGAACGGCTCGCGGAGAAAGGCTACGCGACCGAAGTTTTCGCCTCCGAGGTGCACACGGACCCGTTCAGGCTGAAGTAGTCGACCGCCGCACAAAGCCCTTATAGCAGCTGTTTTCCGCCGGTGGGCGGCGCTGCCATTGTGCATCGGCGCGATATTGGTTATACTTATCGGTGCATATCGGAAAGTTCGACAGACAATCGCTGGCGGCTTCGCGCCGCGAGAGGAAAGTCCGGGCTCCGCAGGGCAGGATGCTGGATAACGTCCAGTCGGCGCGAGCCGAAGGATAGTGCCACAGAAACGGACCGCCGATGGCCGCGATTCGTCGCGGATCAGGCAAGGGTGGAACCGTGGTGTAAGAGACCACGAGGAGCACTGGCGACTTTGCTCCTGGTAAACCCCATCCGGAGCAAGACCGAAGAGGAACGCAGCGGCCTTGAGCCGCGGCCCTTGCCCGGGGCGCGTTCGGGTTGGTCGCTTGAGCCGTGCGGCAACGTACGGCCTAGATAGATGATTGTCGCTTCCATCCGTGGGAGGACCACCCGGTCCGTCTTACCACCGGAAGTACAGAACCCGGCTTACGTCGCGCTTTCCGATTATGCGCCAATGAATCCGTCCTTGCTTTTTTACATAAAGGATAGGAGGTCGAGACAGGTGAGCGTGCACGAGCACAACGAAGCATGCGGTCATGACGAAGCGTCGGCCGACGATGCCGCGACGGTTCAGGAGATGGTGGCGATGATGAGCAGGGCCGGATGGCGCATTACCGACCAGCGCCGGACGCTTGCCCGCATTTTTGCCGATACCGAAGGCTATTTGTCTCCGAAGGACGTATACGACCAGCTCTCGGTGAAGTATCCGAGCGTCAGCTTTAACACCGTTTACCGCAATCTCCGGATGCTCAGCGATATGGGCGTGCTGGAGCAATTTTATTTTATGGACGGCGGTCTCAAGTTCAGGGCGAACTGCGCCAAGCACCATCATCACCATCTCATCTGCACGAACTGCGAGAAGACGCTGTCGTTCGATTATTGCCCGATGAAGGACGATCTCGAGCTGCCCGGCAGCTACCGCGTGCTGAGCCATCGCTTCGAGATTTACGGCGTGTGCGAGGAATGCCAGCAGGAAGGCGCGAAGACGATCGCCCGCTAGCCGCGAGCGACGAATGCGTGTTGACGCGTTTGCGGCATACTGCTATATTGTTTAAGTGTAATTGTTACGGATAAAATAAGATTAGTATGTTGAAGCCGGCTGCGAAGCGGGCTTTCGTTATGCAATATAAGCGTAACTTTTACGATAAAGGACGAGGAGGAGAACGCAAATGGCGCTCGTGGCGATGGAGCAGGTCGTGTTCGGGTACGACGACGTACCGAGTCTGGAGGACGTGAATCTGGAGATTGGCGCAGGCGAATTCGTCGCCGTAACCGGACCGAACGGCGCATCCAAGACGACGCTGCTCCGACTCATGATGGGCCTGCTGGCCCCTTGGAAAGGCAAGATCAGCCTGGCCTCTCGAAGCGAGGGGGGCGGCAAGCTGACGATCGGTTATGTGCCACAGCAGATTGCCGCGTTCAACAGCGGCTTTCCGAGCAGCATTCTGGAGTTCGTGCGTTCCGGCCGCTATACGAAGGGCTCGTGGCTGAGAAAATTGAACGCCCGGGACCATGAGCAGACGGAGCTGGCGCTCAAGCAAGTGGGGATGTGGCATCTGCGGTACCGCAAGATCGGCGAGCTGTCCGGCGGCCAGAAGCAGCGAATCTGCATCGCGCGGGCGCTGGCGATGGAGCCGGACCTGCTCGTGCTGGACGAACCGACGACGGGGATGGACCGGGAGAGCCGGTTCGGTTTTTACGAGCTGATGAAGACGCAGACGGAGCAGTATGGTCGCACCGTCGTCATGGTCACGCACGGTCTGGACGAAGTATCGCCTTATTTGGATCGCATCATCGAGCTGGAACGGAAGGAGGATGGCAAGTGGAGATGCTGCACTACGACTTCATGCAGAGGGCATTTCTCGCCGGTGCGCTCATAGCGCTCGTCGCGTCGGCGCTCGGCGTCTACCTGATGCTTCGCAGGCAGGCGCTGATGGCCGACATGCTCTCGCATGTCTCGCTGGCTGGCATCGCAGCCGGCGCCTATCTCCACTGGAATCCGACTCTGACCGGCTTCGCCATCGCCATCGTCGGCGCGGTCGCCGTCGAATACGTCCGCCGTTCATACAAGACGTACAGCGAGATTTCCGTCGCGATCATCATGGTCGGCGGGCTATCCAGCGCGGTCATCATTATGAACCTGAACCAGAGCGTGAACAAGAGCTTCTCGTCTTACCTGTTCGGCTCGGTCGTGGCCGTCAACCGGACCGAGCTCATACTGATGCTCGCGGTGTCTGTGCTGGCCGCCTTGTTTTTCATTTTAATGCGACGCCCGCTCTATCAAATGACGTTCGATGAGGATACGGCCAAGACGTCCGGATTGCCGGTCAATTGGCTGTCGCTTGCATTCAGCGTCGTTACCGGGATGATCGTCGCCGCGGCGATGCCGATCGTCGGCGTGCTGCTTGTCTCGTCGCTTGTCGTCCTGCCTGCGGCGCTCGCCATCCGGCTCGCTTCGAGCTTCTCGTTGGCGATCCTTTTCTCGATGGCGTTCGGCCTCGGCGGCGTCTGGTCGGGACTTGCCGCCTCCTATGCCTTCAGCACGCCGCCGGGCGCGACGATCGCGCTCATCCTGCTCGCGATTCTGCTCGTCGGCATCGGCCTGAAGAAGGGTGCGCTGCGCGCGGCGAAACGCAGGAGCAGGCAGGGCCATGCCGAGGGCGCCCCGGACGCGCCGTACGAGGCTGCGCGTTTCAGCAGCTCGGCGCGCGTCGCCGACAAGGGGGAGTCGCGCGGATGAAAACGATTCTGGCCAAGGCGGCGCTGTCCTCGCTGGCCGTGTCGATGCTGCTCGCGGGCTGCGGGACGAAGGGCGGGACAAATACATCGAACTCGGCCTCGGACGCAGGTGCCCATGCAGATTCGCAGCGCAAGCTTCAAGTAGCAGCCAGCTTTTACCCGATGTACGAGTTCGCCAGGCAGGTCGCCGGCGACTTCGCCGACGTGACGATGATGGTGCCGGGCGGCGTGGAGCCCCACGATTGGGAGCCGACGCCCAAGGATATGGCGCTGCTGTCCAAAGCGGACGTGTTCGTCTACAACGGCATCGTGGAGAGCTGGGCCGAGCAGGCGATCGCTAGCGCGGGAAGCGGGGATCGCGTCGAAGTCGAAGCTTCCGCGGGGCTTGAGCTGGGCGCCTCCGGCGGCGAAGTGTCGTCAGACGGCGAGCAAGAGGGCATGGATCCGCACGCGTGGCTGAGTCCCGTGCTTGCACAGCGGGAAGTCGAGCATATCCGGGACGGCTTGTCCAAAGCCGATCCGGCGCACGCTGCCGACTATGAAGCGAACGCCAAAGCCTACATCGCCAAGCTCCAGCAGCTCGATGCGGACTACCGCGCTGTGCTCGGGCAAGCCAAGCAGAAGACGTTCGTGACGCAGCACGCCGCATTCGGCTACCTGGCCCGCGAATACGGACTGACGCAGCTTGCGATCTCCGGCCTGTCTCCGGATCAGGAGCCGACGCCCGCGCAGATGGCCTCCGTCGTGAAGGAGGTCAAGTCGCTCGGCATTTCGACGATCTTTTTCGAGGAGCTCGTCGACCCCAAAGTTGCGGAGACGATCGCGAGAGAGACCAGCGCGAAGACGGATGTGCTTAATCCGATCGAGGGGCTGACGAAGGACGACAAGGCGCAGGGACTCGACTATATCGGCTTGATGAAACGGAATTTGGCCGCGCTCGAAAAAACGTTTAACGCGTGACTCGCGCAGCGCGCCTAAATATGACGACCGAAGCCCCGGGCATCCCGGGGTTTTTACTTGTTGATGCGGGCACATCGCGCCCAGGGAGCAACAATGGATGCTCCGTTAAACTGACCGATCAGTTCAGTTTGTGATCCATTGGCGAATTCGGTACAATATAGGAAACGCTAGTAATCTGAAAACGGAGCGTGGAACATGCCGGAGTTCGAACGCGATTTATCCAAGTACGCCGAGCTGATCGTAAAGATCGGCGCTAACGTGCAGCAAGGCCAGGACGTCTACGTCTCCAGCCAGATCGAAGGCGCGCCGCTCGCGCGTCTCGTCGTGGAGCACGCCTACAAGGCCGGGGCGGCCAACGTCGTCGTGGACTGGGCGGACGATGCGCTTACCCGCCTGAAGTACGACCATGCCGCAGACGAAGTTTTTACGCAGTTTCCCGAATGGGAGAAGCTGCGCCGCAACGAAGTCGTCGAACGCGGGGGCTGCTTCATTTTCCTTAACTCGTCCAATCCCGACCTGCTGAGCGGCGTCGATCCCAAAAAGATCGGCAGCTATCAGAAGGCCTCCGGCGAAGCGCTAGCCGTGTATCGGCAGGCGACGGCGTCCGACAAGATCGCCTGGACGATCGCGGCCGGCGCGACCAAGGCATGGGCGGCCAAGGTATTCCCGGGCGAGTCCATGGAGGTGTCAGTCCGCAAGCTGTGGCAGGCGATCTTCGATGCCGTCCGTCTGCACGCGGACGATCCGGTAGAAAATTGGCGCGCGCACGACGCGAATTTGCAGGCGCGAGCCGCCTGGTTGAACGAACAGCGATTCGACAAGCTGCGCTACCGGGCGCCGGGCACGGACCTGACGATCGGTCTGCCGAAAGGTCATTTGTGGATGACGGCTGGAGGCACGAGACCGGATGGCGTCGGCTTTATGAAAAACATGCCGACCGAAGAGGTGTTCACGGTGCCTCACCGCGGCGGCACCAGCGGGTATGTGAGCAGCTCGAAGCCGCTCAGCTACAGCGGCACGCTCATCGACCGCTTCAAGCTGACGTTCGAGAACGGACGCATCGTCGGCGTCGAGGCCGAAGAGGGCGAGGAGATCCTGCGTCAGATCGTCGAGACCGACGAAGGCTCGCATTACCTCGGCGAAGTCGCGCTCGTCCCGCATCGGTCGCCGATCTCGAACGCGAACATTTTGTTTTACAACACGCTGTACGATGAGAACGCGTCCAACCACCTGGCGATCGGACTCGGCTTCCCGTTTACGCTCGAAGGCGGCAAGACGATGTCGCCCGAGGCGCTGCGCGAGGCAGGCGTCAACGCGAGCGTCGTGCACGTCGACTTCATGATCGGAAGGGCCGACATGGACATCGACGGCATTCGGGCGGACGGCACGGCGGTGCCGGTGTTCCGCGGCGGGAATTGGGCGGACTGACGTTTTCGAGGCCTACCATTTACGAACGAGACGGAGGATGATCTTGTGGAACCATTCGAGCAGCAGCTGGCCCGGTACGCGGAGCTGATCGTCAAGGTCGGCGCGAACGTCCAGCAAGGACAGGAAGTTTTTATCGTCAGCCAGATCGATAATGCGCCATTGACGCGACTCGTCGCCGCGGCTGCCTACGAGGTAGGCGCGTCCAACGTCCACGTAGACTGGAGCGACGACAAGGTGTCCCGCCTCAAGTACGATCATGCGGCGCCCGAAGTTTTTCGCGCGTTCCCGTCTTGGGAGACGCTTAAACGCAATCAACTCGTCGAAAAGGGCGCCTGCTTCATCTCGTTCGTCTCATCCGGGCCGGACGTGCTGAAGGGCGTCGACCCGCAGCGGATCGGCGATTATCAAAAAGCGGCGGGCGCGGGGCTCGCCGAATTCCGCAGGGCGATTCAATCCGACAAGGTCGCCTGGACGGTCGCCGCGGCGGCTTCGAACGATTGGGCGCAAAAAGTGTTTCCCGGCGACGCGCCGGAGATCGCGCTTAGCAAGCTGTGGCTGGCCATTTTTGACGCGGTGAGGCTGCACGCGGACGATCCGGTAGCGGCATGGCGCGAGCACGATCGCCTCCTGCACGGCAAGGTCGATTGGCTGAACGGCCTGCGTCTGCGCGAGCTGCGCTACAAGGCCGCGGGCACGGATCTGACGGTCGAGCTGCCGGATCGTCACCTGTGGGTCGGCGCTTCGAGCGTGACGCCGGAGGGCGTCAGCTTTATGGCGAACATGCCGACCGAGGAAGTATTCACGGCGCCGAAGCGCGACGGCGTGAACGGCTATGTGAGCAGCACGAAGCCGCTCAGCTACGCCGGCAACATCATCGACCGGTTCAAGCTGACGTTCGCGCTCGGGCGGATCGTCCAGGTTGAGGCCGAGGAAGGCGAAGAGATATTGAGGCAGCTCGTCGAGACCGACGAAGGCTCGCATTATCTCGGAGAGATGGCGCTCGTTCCGCATCGCTCGCCGATTTCGGAGTCGAACATTTTGTTCTACAACACCTTGTTCGACGAGAATGCGTCCAACCACTTCGCCATCGGCAGCGGCTACGCCTTTAACGTCAAGGGCGGCAAGACGATGTCCCCGGAAGAGCTGGCGGCAAGCGGCGTCAATACGAGCATCACGCATGTCGACTTCATGATCGGGTCGGCCGAGATGGACATCGACGGCGTTCTTGCGGACGGCACGGTCGTGCCTATTTTCAGAAACGGCAATTGGGCGTAGAAATCGGCCAAACGCAAAACGGGACGAAGCAGGGAAATCCGCTGCTTCGTCCCGTTTTGCTGCCTCGGCTTAACGTTCGTCTTCGAAATCCGAATTGTCGGATTCGGACCAGCCATCCTGCCCCCGCTTCCTGCTTCCGAACCACAGCAGCAGGCCGATCAGAATAAAAGCGGTCAACGCGAGCAGCGGAATCGTAATGACGCCGAACCAATCCAAGTAATCTTCATTGCACGGAACGCCGACCGTGCAGGGGAGGATGCTCGCCATGCCCGGCACCTTTTGCTCGCCGTAGTGATAGAGCGAGATCAGCCCGCCGATCGCGATCAGCGGCGCGACGTAGCCGACGATGCGCCGGTCGCCGCGGATAGCGGCGCGGCCGAGCAGCAGCACGAGCGGGTACATGAATATGCGCTGCAGCCAGCACAGCTTGCAGGGCGCGTAGCTAAGCACCTCGCTCATGTACAGACTGCCGCCGGTGGCGACAAGCGAGACGACCCATGCCAGGTACAGGAAGTTAGCCCGGATAAACGAGCGCATCGCTAAAGTGTCCCCCTTAGGAAGCCGAGGCGGAAGCGGTTGCGGACGAAGCGGCCGGCGCTTCCTGCGTCTCCTTCAGCGCCTTCTCGATCTCGGCTTTCAGATTGTTGTAGTTAAGCGCCTGGTCATCGGACAGCTTTTTGCCGTTCAGGACAAGCGTCGGGGTGCCGCCAAAGTTGTTGTCGTGCGCGATCTTGTTGTGCTTGTCCACTTCGGCCTTGTATGTAGCGTCGTCGATGTCTTTTTTGAGCTTGTCAAAGTCGAGCTTCAGCGACTTGTCCTTCGCCAGCTTGACGAGGAAGTCCGAAGTCGCCCATGTCGCGCTCTCGGCGCCTTGATTCTCGTAAACGGCATGATAAAATTTCCAGAACTCGTCGTTGTTCTGATGGTAGACCGCCTGCGCGGCGAGCGCCGCGGTACGCGAATCCGTCTGCGGGCTGATGATCGTGAAGTTCATGAAGCTGAGCGACATTTTGCCGGTATCGATAAAGTCCGCTTTTAGTTTCGGATAAATCTCATCGTTGAAAAATTTGCAGGTAATGCATTTGAAGTCGCCGAACTCGACGAGCTTCACCGGCGCATCGGCCTGGCCGATCGTGGGCATCGTATCGTAATCGAAATTCAAATCCTCGGGCTGAGGTCTGAAAACGATCGCCAGCACGATGATCGCCACGGCGGCCACGACCGTCGTCCAAACCCAGATTCGCGACTGCTTGCGCCTTTTGCGCGCCAGCTCTTCTTTTTTAAGCCTTTCCTCTTTCTTGCGCTGTGCCTTGTCCAATGAGTTCGACCCCTTCGTGACGGATGAATATTCATCGCAATTTCGGCGACCCTGAAGGTCGCGCTTCTCTCTATTATAGAAGTCCGAGAGTCAAACGACAAATCGTAGTTTTGGAGACGGCAAATAAAAGCCGTTCCGGGCGAAGCGGGGGACGCGGCATCCGAAGCTTCGCGGCTGAACGGCTTTTTGGGGTAGAGCCGTAAAACTGAAGGGCTTTCAGCGGCCCAGCAGGCCGGACAGCAGGTTTTGCAGTCTTTCCAGAAGCCGCTGCTCGACGACGTCGGGCCGGCCTGTGTTTTGTACATCGGTTTGTGCGCTTTGATCGGGCGCGGCCGGAGCCGCTTTTTTGCCTGCGGCCGCTTCGACGGCCGCGCTAACGTCGATCTGGCCGTAGCCGAATTCCGCGTCCTTGCCGGCTGCGCCGAGATCTCTTGCGGTTTTGCCGAGCAGATCCGCGACCCGGTCGTTCGTCAAGCTGCCGTTCGCCGCCAGCATGAGCGAAGCGAGCGCCGAAACGTGCGGCGTCGCCATCGACGTGCCGGACAGCGCCGCATACCGGCTGCCGGGATACGTGCTGGCGATGGAGGTGCCCGGCGCGGCCACGTCGATATAGTCGCCGTAGTTCGAGTACGGCGCCCGCAGCTCGTCGGAGCCGGTGGCGCCGACGGCGACGACCTCGGGATAGGCGGCCGGGTAGCCGGGCCGATCCGTGTTGTCGTTGCCGCTGGCGGCGACGACGAGCACGCCTTTATCGTGCGCGTACTTGATCGCGTCGTGGAGGAACTGGGCCTCCGCATAGTTGCCGAGGCTTAGATTGATGACGTTCGCGCCGTGGTCCGCCGCCCAGATAATGCCTTCGGCGACGGAGTAGGTCGTGCCGGCGCCGGAGTTGTCCAGCGCCTTGACCGGCATCACCTTCGTGTACCAGGTCATGCCCGCGACGCCTTCGTTGTTGTTCACCTCGGCGGCGATAATGCCGGCCACATGCGTGCCGTGGCCGACGTCGTCCTCGGGCTGCGCCGAAGGGTCCACGATATTCGTGCCTTTCACCAACCGCCCCTTCAGGTCCGGGTGGTCGAGCTGGACGCCGGTATCGACGACGGCGACGACGATGTCCTGCTTGCCGCGGGTGACGTTCCAGCCCCGCTCCGTCGCGATCTCGGGCAGGTTCCACTGGTATTGCCCGTACAACGTATCGTTGGGGACGATGTCGGTCTGGAGCGGACTGTCCGCACCGAGAGCGGTCATAAGTCCGGCAGGCTTGCCGTCGTTGGTCAAGTACAGGTAATGCGGTTCCGCAAAGACTGGATTCCAATGCTTTTTAAAATAGTCGATTAATTGTGCGGTCTGCAGCGTCTTCGAGCGGAACACGTAAGTCTGCCTGCGATGCTCGCGGGCGACCGACAGGTCTAACGTTTTGCGCAGCTGAAGCAGCTCCCGCGACGCGAGCTGGCGCCGCAGCTTGACGACGACTTCGTTGACGGCATAATGACTCGCGTTGCCGTTGGCGTCGCCGGACGACACCTGCTTGTCCTTCAGCCTGCCGGGCTCCGTCGCCTGGGTTCTGAACCGGCCGTTGTCGGGATACGGCACGAGCCGCAGGTTGCGGCGCTGATGCTTGCCGACTTCGTCGACGGCGTCCGCATGGATGACGGCGACGAGACCGCCGCTTCCGCGCCTGGCAGGCACCGCGAGCACGTAGCCGCTGTCGCCGTGGACCGGCAGAGCGGCGGATTCGTAGCTTCGTCCTTGGCGTACCGCGGACACGCCCTCCTGCCACGCTTTTTGAACCTTTCGATCGTATCGCGCCAGCTTATCGCCGACGGCGGCGTCCGAAGAGCCGGCAGAGCCCGACGTCCAGACCATGGCTTCAAAGTGCGGGTTGGCGGACAGCATGTCGTTCATCAAAGCTCTTTTTCGAGCGTCGGACAAAGGGCGCGAGCCGGACTTGGCAGCCGCTGCCGCGAGCTTGCGCATATCGCTGCTGCATTCGATTCGGCACAGCATGCCGGTCGTCTCCATATCCCGCTTAACGGTGCCGAGCTTTTGGGCGTGCTCTTCCTTGGCCGCAGCCTCGTAACGGCTCTCTGGACCGGAAGCAGACGGGGACGGGGGCGAAGCGCGGTGCTGACCGCCGGGATGAGGCACGACGAGCGGCACGGCCAGGACGGCCACGGCGACGGTGAATAACAATCCGATGATCGCATATCGGCGGCGCATGGGCGGATCGACTCCTTTGGCATGTAGGGGCGAACGCGATGGTGTCGGTTCGTCTCCTTATGTAGGCTTTGATACGGGGCAAAAATTATACGGGGGAATTGCGGCGTCGCAGTACCGTTCGGGGGCGATTTATGATACGATAGAGGCATTGCGTCTCTCGGGAACTCTGTGAGGCGCCCCATGCATGTGCATAATGGAAAGGGGAAAGCAATTTATGCCATCCGCCAACGTGAAGGCGTTAGCCGAGTC
Organism: Cohnella sp. GbtcB17; assembly: GCF_019091135.1. Lineage (GTDB taxonomy): Bacteria > Bacillota > Bacilli > Paenibacillales > Paenibacillaceae > Cohnella. The sequence continues at coordinate 33,741 of NZ_JAGXJW010000046.1, forward strand.
CAGCCGCGACAAACTGAAAGCGGCCATCGATCCACTTGAGACCTTCCTGAACGGACACGCGCTCCCGCAGTTGGTTGCCGAAGATAACACCGAATCGTTTTACGCCGGACTGCTGTCCGATCTCCGCCACCTGCTCGTTTTTTCCGAGGTATCCTACGAGAAGCTGGGCGCGCTGCTGCGCCGGCCGAACTTCGACGAGAAGGCCGCCGAGCGTTCGCTGTACGAGGTTTATCATTATTGCGTTAACGCCTTTTTTTATCCAAAAAACGAAGGCTATTCCGAAGACGGCCGTTACGCGTACACCGGCCAGGATGCGATTCGCTTCCGCGCCAAGCCCGTACGTGCGGCGCGCGATCTCGTGCTTGGCGTATCGCGGGTGTACGAGGAGCTTCGGGAAGACCTTGCTTATTATGAGAGCGAATACCTGATTCAATGCCGTTTGCAGTCCAAATAAGGCCAAGCAAGCCTGCACATTCCTAACCGCCGCCCGCATGCGCCGGCCGTTCACGGCCAGACTAAGCGGCGGAGGTGATTTCCGTTATGCCTAATGGCGTAGCCTGCAGCGTCAGCAATTGCGTGTTCTGGGACAAGGGCAACCGGTGCGGCGCCGAAGAGATCGCCATCGAGATCGACGCGCACGCCAAGGCCGACTGGAACGAAGAGTTCGCGGACGAGTCGTTCGCCGATCACCAAGACCGAGCCGCCAGCTCGAAGAGCACCTGCTGCCTGACCTTCAAGCCGCATTCCTAATCTTACGTTTTCGCCGATCGCCGTCCGCGCCGGGTTGTCCGGAGCGGACGGCGATTGCGCTTGTGCAGCATTATTCGCCGCGTTATGCTGGTCGTTCGCCGCGAAGTGTTGTACAATGAAAAGGCAAAATGTCGAATAAAAGGGCGGATTCGTCAATGACATATATTAACGGCATCACGGGCAATTCTGTCGACCCGCGCATGTTGAAGCAGCTTTTGCTTGCGCAGCTTTCTTCAGGCATCGATCCGTTCGCGGGGAGCGCGGACGCGGTCACCTCGGGCGCCGGGGACGACAATTTGTTCACCCAGCTGCTCGCCCAGTACATGGGCGGCACGGGCGCATTCGGGAGCGGCGATACTTCTGCGCCGGCCGCCGCATCCGATTTTGCGAGTATCGCTCTGCCGTCTATGAACGCCGTATCCGGCGGGACGGGCCTCGCGTCATCCCTGCTAAATGCCCGTTCGAATGCGACGAGCGTTCTGAACAGCGTCGAGCCGGACGGCGCGGGCGAGTTCGCGGCGGACGCGAGCGCATCCACGTCGGCTTACGACGGTTTGATCCGGGCCGCCGCTGCGCGCTACGGGATCGATCCCGCGCTGATCAAGGGCGTCATCCAGACCGAGTCCTCTTTTAACCCGACCGCAGGCTCGTCGGCAGGCGCCAAAGGGCTTATGCAGCTGATGGATAGCACCGCGGCGGGCCTCGGCGTCCATGATTCGTTCGATCCTGCGCAAAATATCGACGGCGGCAGCCGTTACCTGTCTTACCTGCTGCGCAAGTACGACGGCAGTGAGATGACCGCGCTTGCCGCCTACAACGCAGGGCCGGGACGCGTCGACCGCATTGGCCTGCGCACCGACGAGGACGTGGCGGCTCGACTGTCCGAGCTGCCGGCAGAGACGCAGGCGTATATCGGCAAAGTGCTGTCGGCGCGCAGCGGCTGGACGCTGCCGTAAGCGACGGCTCACCAGATTACTGAGCGCTGACGCGAGAAGGGGATCAGGGCGGCTTCGTGCCGCCCTTGGTCTTTTTCTTTGTTTGCGGCAAAGAAAGGAAATATGCTATTGAAAACCTATTACTTCGATCATAGCGCTTCGACGCCGCCCTATGAATCCGTTATCCGTACGGTCGCCGAGCTGATGGCGGAGCACTATGCGAATCCTTCGGCGCTTCATCGGGCCGGCACCGATGCCGGCAAGCTGGTCGAGCGCGCCAGATCGGCCGTCGCCGCGCTGCTCGGCGCGGCGACGGCCGAGGTCGTCTTTACGTCAGGCGGCACGGAGAGCAACAATCTGGCATTAAAGGGCATACTGGGGCAGACGGGCCGCAAGGGCAAGCACCTGATCACGACGGCGATCGAGCATTCCTCGGTGCATGCGACGGCCAGGCAGCTCGAGAGCGAGGGCGTTCGCGTCACCTATCTGATGCCCGATGCCAACGGCCGGGTCAGCCCTGCGGAAGTCGCCGCAGCCATAGCCGAGGATACTGTGCTTGTGAGTGTCATGCACGTCAACAACGAGACGGGCGCGCTTCAGCCGATCGACGAGATCGGCGAGCTGCTCCGCGGCCATCCGCGCATCCGGTTCCATGTGGACGGCGTACAGGCGGTCGGCAAGGTGCCATTCGACTGGGCGCGGTCACGCGTGGATCTGTACAGCGCGTCGGCACACAAGTTCAGAGGGCCGAGAGGCGCCGGCTATTTGCTCGTGCGCGAAGGGCTGAAGCTTCGCCCGCTGCTCGCGGGCGGCGGCCAGGAGAGCGACATTCGCAGCGGCACGCACAATTTGCCGGGCATCGTAGGCATGGCGCAGGCGCTTCGCCTCGCCCTCGAATCGATGCCGGAGCGGCGCGCGCGCATGTACGAGCTTAGGCGCAGGCTGATAGACGCCGTGTGGGACATTCCCGAGCTCGTGCTCAACAGCCCCGCGGACGCCGACCTCGCCTCCCCGCAGATCGTCAACCTTTCTTATCCGGGGATGCGGCCGGAAGTGCTGCTTCATATGCTCGAAGAACACGGCGTGCTCGTATCGACACAATCGGCCTGCTCGTCCAAGAGCCTGAAGCCGAGCCGCATCCTGATGGCGATGGGACTGGGCGAAGCGAGGGGAGCCGGGAGCATCCGGGTCAGCTTCGGCGACGAGCATGACACCGGGGATATCGATACGCTGGCCGAGCGGCTGCGGATAACCGTAGCCAAGCTGAAGCCGCTGGAAAGGGACTAGACGATGAATTTTGATTATTTGCTCGTTCGGTTGGGCGAGCTCACGCTCAAGGGACGCAACCGCGGCAAGTTTGAATCGCTTATGCTCGGCAAGATCAAGCAGGCGCTGGCGGAATACCCGGAGCTGACGTACGAGAGCTCGTTCGGCCGCGTATATATTAAGTTGAATGGGGCGGACGGTTCGCTCGTCCTGTCCAGATTGACCGACGTGTTCGGGATCTGGACGATCAGCCCGGTGTTAAAGGCGAAGCACGATCTCGAAGAGATTCGCAAGGCTGCGCTGACCGTCATGGACGCGCACCGGCCGGTGCCTTCGACCTTCAAAATGAGCGTGAAGCGCGCCTGGAAGGCATTCCCGCACGATTCGATGGAAATGAACCATCTGGTCGGCGCCCATGTGCTGCGCAACACCCCGTCGCTTCGGGTGGACGTGCGCGAGCCGGACGTCGAGCTGCGGCTGGACATCCAGCAGCAGGGCGTCTTCGTCTACTGCACGGTCGTGCCCGGTGCTGGGGGATTTCCGCTCGGCATGAACGGCAAGGCGATGCTGCTGCTGTCCGGCGGCATCGACAGCCCCGTAGCCGGCTGGACCGCGATGCGCAAAGGGCTGGAGATCGAAGCCGTGCATTTCCACAGCTACCCGTTCACGAGCCAGCAGGCGACGGATAAGGTCGTCGCTTTGGCCCAGCGGCTGGCCTACTACGGCGGGCGCATCAAGCTTCATCTCGTGCCGTTCACCGAGCTGCAGACGCTGCTGGCGCAGCAGAAGCAGGATCACTTGATCATTACGCTGATGCGGAGGTCGATGCTGAGAATCGCGGAGCGCCTCGCGGAACGGTCGGGCGCGCTCGCGCTTGTCACGGGCGACAGCCTCGGCCAGGTGGCCAGCCAGACGCTGGGCAGCATGAACGTCATCGGGCGGACGGCTTCGCTGCCGCTGCTTCGGCCGCTCGTCATGATGGACAAGCTCGAGATCATCCGGATCTCCGAGCGGATCGGTACGTACGAGACGTCCATTTTGCCCTACGAGGATTGCTGCACGCTGTTCGTGCCCAAATCGCCGGCTACCAATCCGAACTTGCGCGTCGTCGAAGGCATCGAGCACACGCTCGGCGAGCAGCTCGAGCGTCTGGTGGCCGAGGCGGTGGCGGGGACGGAGACGGTCGTCATGACGGCGCAGGGAAAGGAAGACAAACATCCGCAGGCAGCGCCTGAGGATAGGTGGTTTTAAGCAAGATGAACAAAAGCCTATGCGGGCCTGTTGTCGCCCCGCATAGGCTTATTTTTTATTCTAAAAAAAAGAGCCGGGCCCGGGCGGGTTCGGCTCATCAATTCGATAACGTTAAGGCGTATTCGGAGACTTCAGCTTGCGGGCTGCGTTTTTGCGGTTTTTGGCGGCGTTGCTCCAGATGCCGAGCGCCAGCACCGCGATAACGATGACGATGATGAACGACCAGTTCGTCGGGTCGTTGTCGAACAGCTGCTCGAACTTCTTCTCGTGGGTGATCATCTTAGCCGCGGTATACGCCAGAACCGCAGAGCCGATATAGATGATCCACGGGAATCGTTTGATCAAATTGACGAAAAGCGTACTGCCCCATACGACGATCGGGATGCTGATGAGCAACCCGAGGATGACCAGCAGCGTACTGTGATCCGCTGACTCGCCGCCGGAAGCGGCGCCCGCGACGGCGATAACGTTGTCGAGGCCCATCGCGGCGTCGGCGATGACGATCGTGCGGATGGCGCTCCATAGACTGTTGCCGGCTTCGACATGCTCGTGCGATTCTTCCTGGACGAGCAGCTTGTAGGCAATCCAGATGAGCACGACGCCGCCGACGGCGAGCAGAAACGGTATTTTAAGCAAATATACGATCAGCAGCGTCGCGATCACCCGGATGATGACGGCGCCGGCCGTTCCCCACAAAATCGCCTTTTTCTGGCTCGCCTTGGGCAAATTCCGCGCAGCCAGGCCGATCACGATCGCGTTGTCTCCCGCGAGCATCAGGTCGATCAGGACGATCGTGATCAAAGCGGTAAAAAATTCGGCGTTCAAAAAATCCATTTCCGACCCTCCAGCGTTGAATTGATAAACGGTTATACGGCGAGCGGACGAGAAGGATTCAAAAAAATGCCGCGCCGACTCCTTTCATATTAACACGGGCCTGTACATATAACAGGGGGAGGGGGTGCGCTCCATGGATTTGTGGGGTCAAATGGTCGTGTTCGCGCAAATCGTGCTCATTAATCTGCTGCTCAGCGGCGACAACGCCGTCGTAATCGCCATGGCCGGACGAAGGCTGCCGCCCGCACAGCGGCGGCGCGCCGTATGGTGGGGGGCGGCCGCAGCCGTGCTGCTTCGGTGCGCGCTCACCGTGCTTGCCGCTTTGCTGCTCGACATCCCTTATTTGCAGACGGCCGGCGCCGTTCTGTTATTCGTGATTGCCTACAAGCTGCTGACGGACCATAAGGAAGAGATAAGCGCCGGCGCGGGCGCGATCACGCTCGCGGGCGCCGTATGGACGATCGTGGTTGCCGACTTCGTCATGAGCTTGGACAACGTGCTCGCCGTCGCCGCCGTCGCCGGCGGGGATACGGCGCTGCTTTTGATCGGCATCGCCATGAGCATACCTATCATTATTTGGGGTAGCTCGTTTATTATGCATCTGCTTGACCGGTATCCTTTTCTTTTGTATGCGGGCGGCGCGCTGCTGGCCTATGCAGCCTGCGAAATGGCGCTGAAGGACAAGGGACTCGAACCGCTTTTTGCGCCACTCAGCGAGAACGGATTGCGGGCGCTGCCCTTCGCGGCGGTGGCCGCGCTTCTGTCCGCGGCGCTATGGATGAAGCGCAGAGGCCGCGTCCATTCGTGACAGCATTGTGGCTTTTCAACTTTTTTAAAGGTGTCGAACTAGTTTTTTACCCCGACTTCCATTAAACTGTTAGATAAAAGAAACGAATTTCGTTCGTTCGCATCAGACAAGCGAAGTGGGGGAGACGCGTTGAACAAGCAATCCGCCGCGGTCGGAATTTGGATTTTGGCTGCGGGATTGATCATTTTGCTCGGCAAGCTGGGCGTCTTTTCATTTATCGGAGCGATATTTTGGCCGATCCTGATATTAATTGTCGGCATATTGCTGCACGTGCTTTTTTTCGGCGGCATCGTGCCGGCCGTCACGCTGGTGCCCGCCGGCATTCTGACCGGTTCGTCGCTCCTGCTCATGATCGGCAATTGGTTCGGCTGGGGATCGATGCGGTATCTATGGCCGCTCTTTTTGCTGTCGATCGCGATCGGCTTGTACGAATACGCCGTATTCGGCGTCGGCAAGAACCGCACGGTATGGAATGCGGCGATGGGCATCGGCGCCCTTTCGCTCCTGTTGTTCGCCATCATGCTGCTGTGGACGTGGGCCATTTACCTGCTCGCCGCCGCCTTGATCGGATTCGGGGTCTGGCTCGTTCTGAGCAGGCGCAAGCCGCGAAGGCGCCGCCGTTGACGCTTTCGCCGGAGGTCGAGAAGAGAGGGTTGGCAATTGGGCCCGCTTAGCGTATAATTGAAGGGATGTAGACAACGTCGGCCTCGCGTCGGCGTTTTGTGTTGGACACGGTAAATTAGGGGCGGCCGGTTCGCGTCAGTCTAAGCGGGCTTGCCGATCGTAATGAATACAGATATAAAAATTACAAGGAGTGGAACCATGCAACAAGAACAAATCCGCAATATCGCCATTATCGCGCACGTCGACCACGGGAAAACGACGCTCGTCGACCAGCTTCTGCGCCAATCCGGCACGTTTCGCGAGAATGAGCAAGTCCAGGAGAGAGCGATGGATTCCAACGATCTCGAGCGGGAACGCGGCATTACGATCCTGGCGAAGAACACCGCCGTGCATTATAAGGATCACTTGATCAACATCGTGGATACGCCCGGACACGCCGACTTCGGCGGCGAAGTCGAACGGATCATGAAGATGGTCGACGGCGTTCTGCTCGTCGTCGACGCGTTCGAAGGCTGTATGCCGCAGACGAAGTTCGTGCTTCGCAAGGCGCTTGAGGCGGGCCTGACTCCGATCGTCGTCGTCAACAAGATCGACCGTCCGGCAGCCCGCCCGGCCGAAGTCATCGACGAAGTGCTCGAGCTATTCATCGAGCTCGAGGCGAATGACGAGCAGCTCGAATTCCCGGTTGTCTACGCTTCCGGCCTGAACGGCATCGCAAGTCTCGACGCCGGCACGCTCGGCACGACAATGGAGCCGCTGTACGAGACGATCATCGAGAAGATCCCGCATCCGACCGAAGATCAGGACGCGCCGCTGCAGTTCCTCGTGACGCTGCTCGACTACAACGAGTACCTGGGCCGCATTCCGATCGGCCGCGTCAACCGCGGCAAGATCCGCCAGGGACAACCTGTCGCCGTCCTCGACCGCGAAGGCAAGATCCGCCAGGCGCGCATCGAAAAGCTGTTCGGCTTCCAAGGCCTGAAGCGCGTCGAGATGGAAGAAGCGGCAGCCGGCGATATCATCGCGATCGCCGGTATCAAGGACGTCAACATCGGCGAGACGGTCGCCGACCCGGCGAACCCCGAGGCGCTGCCGGTGCTCAAGATCGACGAGCCGACGCTGCAAATGCGGTTCCTCGTCAACAACAGCCCGTTCGCGGGCCGCGAAGGCAAGCATGTCACCTCGCGCAAGCTGCGCGAGCGCCTGTTCAAGGAGCTTGAGACAGACGTGGCGCTGCGCGTCGACGAGACCGACAGCCCCGACGCCTTCGTCGTCAGCGGCCGCGGCGAGCTGCATCTCGGCATTCTGATCGAGAATATGCGCCGCGAAGGTTACGAGCTGCAGGTGTCGAAGCCTGAAGTTATCATCCGCGAGATCGACGGCGTCAAAAGCGAGCCGATCGAGCGGCTGCTGATCGATGTGCCTGAGGAGAGCATGGGCAACGTCATGGAGAGCCTCGGCACGCGCAAGGCCGAGATGGTCAACATGATCAACAACGGCAACGGCCAGGTTCGCTTGGAGTTTCTGATCCCGGCCCGCGGCCTGATCGGCTACCGGACCAACTTCCTGACGATGACGCGCGGTTACGGCGTCATGAATCACGCGTTCGACAGCTACGGCCCGGTCGTCGGCGGCCAGGTTGGCGGACGTCACCAAGGCGTGCTCGTCGCCAGCGAATCCGGATCGTCGACGGTATATGGCATGATGGGCGTCGAAGACCGCGGCATTATGTTCGTCGAGCCGGGCACGGATATTTACGAAGGCATGATCGTCGGCGAGCATACCCGCGACAACGACATCATCGTCAACATTTGTAAGGAAAAGGCGCTCAACAATATCCGCACGGCGAACAAGGAAGAGACGGTCAAGCTGAAGACGCCTCGCCTGATGTCGATGGAAGAAGCGCTCGAGTACTTGAACGACGACGAGCTGTGCGAGATCACGCCGAAGTCGATCCGCCTGCGCAAGAAGCTGCTGAACAAGAGCGAGCGGGACCGCTACGACAAGCAGCGCAAGATGATGGCCGAATCCGGCGTCTGATCCGGACGAACGCTTAGCAACGAGGAGGGGCGCCAGTGCAAACGTGGTTTCATGACCACCCCGTCGTATCGTACCTGCTGATCTTGGCTTTTACGATCTATATCTTTAACGCCGTCTTCAGGATGGGCAAGCTGCCGATCCTGAAGGAGATCATCGTGCATATCATCATGGCGATCGGGTGCCTCGTGCTCCTCCTGCTCCAGCTCGACAAGCTGCCGATCATTCAGTGCATGTCGGTCGCCGTCGTCATGATGCTGATGCTTCGCGGCCGCCAGATGTACGACAAATGGCGGGCCAAGCGGGGCGGCGCCGAAGCGGCCGTCAAGCGGACGGAATCCTAGAATCGAATGTGCTCCGGCGAACCCCGGGAGAGCCCGTGCTCTCCGGGATTCGCCTTTTTAATTCACGGAAGAGGTGAAGCGATGAGTTCCAACACGCCGCTGCCGCCGCGCCGCAGTTCCGGCGCCGCGAACGCAACTGTCAGGACGAATCCTCCGAAAAAGAAAAAAAAGAAATGGCCTCGTATTGTTTTTACGCTCGTACTGCTCGTCATTCTAGGGCTTGGCGCATATGCATATTCTCTGTGGAGGGAGCTTGGCGGCGCGCTCGACGACGCGTCGTCTGGTGCTTCGACGCAGACGGTGCCGTCCGAGGAGAAGGCGCAGAACAAGCCGCTGGCGTTATTGCTGCTCGGCATGGACTACCGGCCCAAGATCGGCGGCATGAACACGGACGTCGTCATGGTGGCCGCCTTCAATCCGAAGTCGAACACGGCGACGGTCGTGACGATTCCGCGGGATTCGGACCTGCAGCTGGACGGTTATTCGACGCAAAAAATCAACGCTTTTTATGCTAGATTTCATAAAAAAAGCGACGCCAAAGGCGATGAGGCTGACGCCTACGCACGCGACGAGATGAAGCAAATGCTCGGCAAGTTTTTCGACATCGACATCAAGTACGCGTCCGTGCTGAAGTTCAAAGGCTTCGTCGACATCGTCGACAAACTCGGCGGCGTCACCGTTAACGTCGACAAGGACATGCGATATGTCGACAATGCGGACGGGACCAATATCGACCTGAAGGCGGGAGAACAGAAGCTGAATGGCGAGGACGCGCTCGGCTTCGTGCGGTACCGCAAATCGAATCGGGGCACCGCGGCGTCGAGCGACTTCGAACGCAACGAGCGCCAGAGCCAGGTGCTCGGCGCCGTCGTCGACAAGATGAAGTCGTTCGGCGGCTTGACCAAGCTGGGCGGCGTCATCGACGTTGCCGGTAAAAATCTCGTGACGGACATTCCAAAAGCGCAAATCACGAACATGTTAAAAACATATTATGATATCAAGCGCGAGGACATCCGCTTCATCCCGCTCACGGGCGTCTGGAAAAGCCCTTATGTGTACCTGGACCAAAGTTCGGTGGCGGAAGCGAAGGCTGCGCTTGCCGAAGAGATGTCGCCCGAAGGCCGCGCTGCGACGCCGGCTGCGACGAACGCAGAAAAGCAATAGCCGAAGCCGCCTAAACCGCGCGAACCGGGCGGGCATCGCTTGGCCTCCCAGGGAGGCCTATGCTATACTGAGAGCAAGCGTACCCCATTGCAAAGTGCCTATGACGTTTAACCACGGTGCCAAGGGAGTGTTGCGGATGGCAGGCAGAGGCTGTAGAAGGATCGGATTCGACGTTGGCGCGGGACTGCCGTCCGTTCGTCTCGGCATGCTTGTCCCGAGCCTTTCCTACGGCTTCGGATCGCCTTCGCTTCTGCCGTCTTCGCCGTCTGCACGCCGCGGTGCGGAGCTTATATGCAATATGGACAAGAACCCAGTGACTTCACTGGGTTCTTTGCGTATTTGCGGACGTATTCGCTCGCGATCGCGCGTCCGGTCCGTTGCCGTCCGGCTGAGCGGGGGGAACGATGCTGCGCGGCACTTGGGGTACGAGCCGGCCGACGATGTCCGCCATCTCCTCGGCGAAGCCTGCGATCGGCCGGCCGCGCTTCGCGTCGGCCCGAATCTCGCGGATTCGCTGCGCCATATCCATATCGGCGGTCACGAGGGCGTCGATGCCGTACGGATCTTTGCGGAACGCCTCGGCGACGGAGTATTTGGTCGTCCCGACTCTGGAGCGCTCCATCTTCGGATCGACGTCGATGCCGACGACGGCATACTTGCCGAAAATGACGCAATTGGCGTGGCGAACGCCCTGGACGCCTTCGGCCAGCTGCTCGAGATGGCTGGCGACAGCTTTGGCGTTCGGCCGGACCGCGACGTTGCCGTCGCCGGCGGACACATCGTCTCCGGGCACACTGCGGACTTGCAGGCGGCCTTCGTCTTGCGGGGCGGGGGCGGCGTTCCGATTGCCGCATCCGGCGGCGGCCGACAGTAGAACCGAAGCCAGCAGCAGCATCAATCCGGCTTTGACCGGCTTGCGAACGTACATGCGGGAGATCACCATCCTCGTTGGGTATTCATTCTTATAAGGGGGGATGTCCGAAGTCTCTGATCAGGCTTCAAGCAAGCTCCACCACCTGGCACTATGATTCCCTGTCCCATGCGCCGGTATGTAAATCCGACACAATCCGTCTCAACCGGGAGGAACCGCCGTGAAAAAAATTTACGTGCTCGATACGAACGTGCTGCTCCATGATCCGCTCGCTTTGTTTGCCTTCGGCGCGAACGAGGTCGTCATTCCTTCGGTCGTGCTTGAGGAGATCGACTCCAAGAAGAGGCTGGCCGACGAGATCGGGCGCAACGCCCGGTTCGTGTCCAGGGAGCTCGACCGCATGCGGGAGATCGGGCATTTGCACAACGGGGTTGCTCTTGAAAACGGCGGCGTGCTGAAAGTGGAAATGAACCATCGCCGCTTCGTGCGGGTGCAGGAGCAGTTCGGGGAAATGACCAACGACAACCGCATCCTGGCGGTCGCGCTGAACTATCACCTGGAGGAGCAGGAGCAGCCCGAGTCGGCGCGCCCCGTCATCCTCGTGAGCAAGGACGTGCTCGTTCGCGTCAAGGCAGACGTGCTGGGCGTCACGGCCGAGGATTATCTGTCGGACCGGATCGCCGAAGGCACCGACCATTACACGGGCCAGGTTACACTGCATGTCCATCCGGCGCAGATCGATGAATTTTATACGTACCGGTTTTTAAGCATCAATCAGCTGGGACTCAAGCAAAAGCTCCACCCGAACGAATTCGTCATTCTTCGCGACGAGCTCGGCACGTCGAAGTCGGCGCTGCTGAAGGTGAGCCAGGACGGGGCAAGGCTCGAGCCGCTGCATCTGTCCAACGAGCCCGTATGGGGCATTACCGCCCGCAACGCGCAGCAGCGCATGGCGCTCGAGCTGCTGCTGAACGACGATATTCCGCTCGTCACGCTGACGGGGAGGGCGGGCACGGGCAAGACGCTCATTACGCTGGCTGCGGGGCTCATGAAGGTCGAGGACGAGCACAAGTACAAAAAGCTGCTGATCGCCCGCCCGGTCGTGCCGATGGGGAAGGATATCGGCTATTTGCCCGGTGAGAAGGAAGAGAAGCTGCGGCCGTGGATGCAGCCGATCTACGACAATCTGGAGTTTTTGTTCGATACGAAAAAATCGGGAGACCTGGACAAAATTCTGATGGGTCTCGGCAGCATTCAAGTCGAGGCGCTCACGTACATTCGCGGGCGTTCGATACCGGGGCAGCTCATCATCATTGACGAAGCCCAGAACCTGAGCAAGCACGAGGTCAAAACAATCGTATCCCGCGTCGGCGAGCATAGCAAAATCGTGCTGCTGGGAGATCCGGAGCAGATCGATCATCCGTATCTGGACGCGCAGAGCAACGGGCTTACGTATTTGGTGGAGAGCTTCAAGGCGGAGGGCATTAGCGGGCATGTCACGCTGGAAAAAGGGGAGCGCTCCAAGCTTGCCCAGTTGGCGGCCGAGAAGCTTTGACGGAAATCAACTTTTTGACGCCAAAGACGGGCCGGACGCGCAAATGCGTCCGGCCCGTCGCATGACTGCGCATAGCCGACTATACGTAACGGGATATCAACGCAGCTAAAGCGTTTGCAAGATAAAGGCGACAAGCCGTCCCAATCCTGCTATCATGGAACAAACGAATGTCGCCCGCGGCAGCGGGCGGAGGAAGGTGCTTAACCGTGACACGCCGGAAGTATGTCGTCGTGCTCATGCTGCTCATGTTGGCGGTTCTGCTCACTTCGCCCTGGGCTTCGGCGCCCGAGCCGGAGCTTGAGCCGGACGCCGCGCCCAAAGACCGGGAAGCGGTTGAGGAGGAGCCCGTATTCGCCGAGCAGCATGCGGACCTGACCGTTAAGATTATGCAGGACGAGGCGACGTTCCGACTGCTCGAACGGCAGTCGCAAGTTTTCGAGCGCAGCCATCCGGACATCCGCGTCCATCTGGAGCGGGACGACGAGGCCGATGCGACGAATCTGCCCGACGACTGGCACGAGCGGGCGGCGGGCGCGGACGTCGCGCTGGTTCCGAGTTTATGGGTGAAGCGAATGGCCGTTTCCGGCATGCTGATGCCGGCGGACGCGGCGTTCGAGGGCGATGCGTTGTCCGAGCAGTTCGAAGCGATCGCCGCGCCGCTCAAATGGAACGGCTACATATGGGGCGTTCCGCATCATCTGGATCCTTATGTCGTCGTATGGAATCGCGCCCGCCTGTCCGCGGCTCCGCGCCAGGACGGCAGCGCCTTGACGCTGCCGCTAGGGCCCGAAGATTGGACGGCGCTCGGATCGGAGATGGCCGGCGAAGGAAGCCGGCCATGGCTTGCCATCGACGAGCGCGATCCGGCGGCGCTCCTCACTTGGCTGGGGGCGGCGACCGGACTAAGGCCGGATCTGCTGCTCGGAGATTCGCAGGGCGCCTGGGGGACGGGACTGGGGGCGGCGCCGCTTGATGCGCTGCGCGGCACCGTCAGCCTGCGGGCGCCCGACGGCAGCGCCGCGTTCTGGCAAGCGATGGCGGCCGGGCAATACGTCGCCGCCGTCACGCGGCTATCGATCGCGGAAGCCGGCATCGCGGGCCTGGGATCCGCGGCGGCAGCCGGATTGTCCGTCGACCGCAGCGGCTGGGACAAGGCCTACGCGTTCGACGGCGGCGCCTCGTTCGTCATCGGCGCCGGCACGCAGAACGAGAGCGCGGCCAAAACGTGGATCGCGGCAATGACCGAGGCGAAGCTGCAGCTCGACAACTATGACGAGACAGGGTATTTGCCCGTATACCGTTCCGCATATGCCGATCGGCAAGGGATGCCGAATCTGACGAACAGGGGCGCGCAGCAATTTCCGAACTGGGCACCCGAGGTCGGACCCGAATGGCCGCTGCTGATGAAAAAATTCGGCCTTTATTGGACGGATTGGCGGCAGGGCAGGCTCTCTCTCTCCGACTGGCCTGCCAGATGGAGCGGGCTACTTGCCGATCTTCAGCTTCACGATTAGCTTGCCGTCCTCGAGGGACACACTGTCTGCTTTTAAATAAGCCATCACCTGCTGCGGATAGAAGCCGAGGTCGAAGTCGCGCACCAGATCGTCGCGGGTCGTGTCGGGCAGCGTCAGGCCGTTAAAGACGAGCGTATTCATATGGAACATAATGGCGTTTTTAGGGTCGTTTTCTACCGAATAGGTGCCGGTAACCGCGACTTCCATCGCGCCGCTTTTTCCTTGCAGGGATAGAAGGTTTGGCTTGAATGCAATGGTGAAGTCCTTCAAAAGGTCGCTTTGCGCGCGCAAAAAGTCGTTCAATTGCGCGTCGGTCAATGTCAGCGTCGTCGACAAGCCTTTCGTTTTTAAAGCTTCCGGGTGGTCTTGAATCCAGTCGGGCAGCTTATTCATCGCCTTCGCCAGCGCGCTGAAGTGGCGCCGCACTTCGTACAGGCCGGCGCTCTGCCAGTACGACTGCATTTCCTCCATCTGCTTGCGCGCAAGCGCGGGATCTTCGCTGCCGTCGATCGCGTTTTGAATCTCCGTCTGCAGCGCGGCCACCCGCTCGCGCTGGCTCGCAAGGTCGGCGGCCACGCGGGTCAGCTCGTCCTTGTCTTTCTTCAGCTTGTCTTGACCCTTGCGAATCTCTTCGAATTCGCGGTTGAAGTCGGCCAGCGTGCGCCGGTCGGCTTCGAAAATCGTATCCATCAAATCCCAGCTTCTGAGCAGTCCGGCGAACGATTTGAAGTTGACGAGCATCCCCAGCATCGCTTCCTTCTGACCCATATAGTAGGCACGCAGCACGCGTCCCGCTTTTTCGCGCTGCGCCGCGATCGCGATCTGGCGCTCCGCGAGCTTCGTTTCGTTTTGCGCGATCGTTCGTTCGGTCTCTTCCCTAAGACCCGAGATTCGCTCGATCTCTCTGTCGATCTCGACGACGCTGAGCCCTTTCTCGAGCAGCTGCTTGGTCGTATCGGAGAGCGGCTCCGCGAATGCCGGCGGCGGCATCGGCACGTTATTGCCGGGCAACAGCAGCATGAGAACGACGACGGCAACGGCCAACAACGCTAATCTCCGCATCGGGCCCTCCTTTCTCTCTGGCCGGGGTGAGGCAACGGTCAAGCTTATGCAGTCAAGCTTATGCGTTTCTACCTCATTATAGACGAAAGAGCCCCTTCGCGAGAGAGGGGCTGAAGAGATCGTGCGCGTCTACGCATCTATTCGTTAACGAAAAAATAAGAAGGCCGGAGCGGTTAGCTCCGGCCTTCAGGCGTGCCTTCGGTTATACAGGCAAGCCCATCTCGAATACGGACCAGTAGGTAAAGCCGAGGAACGCGATGATCATATAGCCCCAGAACATGAAGACGTATGTGCGCTCCGTGAACTTCAGGTAACCGAGCAAGAAGAAGGCGGCCGTCTGGATAAAGAACAGAAGCGCCATTTCATACATATCGCCAGCAAACGACATGAGCGCGATCGCGAGCGTCCAGAATCCGAGCATCCGGAACATGCGTGCCATGGTAATCCCCCTTCAGCGTTTCGCTAACCATTTTTCTACAGCATATTATACCCACGGTTCGGGGGCGGTGTAAACGGTGATTCGTGACGAAATGGCAAACTTTTCGTCCAAGCCTAGTATGCCTTTTGGGAGCGCCGCTATTCGCGTCGTCTTCTTCAAGTTTATCGGCGCTCGCGGAAGGTAGGTATACAGCGTGCAAAAATGGATATACCTAGAAGTATCCGATAGATTCTATGATTTCTATCACGGGCATACAGATAAAAAAAGAAAGCAAGTTATGCGAGCGATCGAGGAGGGAATAGACCGCATGGCGGCTATTAGACAAGATGCATGGAGCGCGGATGACGATCTAATTTTGGCGGAGGTCACGCTTCGCCACATACGGGAGGGGAGCACGCAGCTCGCCGCGTTCGAGGAGGTCGGACAGCGGATCGCCAGAACGGCCGCTGCTTGCGGCTTCCGTTGGAACAGCTGCGTTCGCAAGCGCTACGACGATGCGATCAGCATCTCGAAGCAGCAGCGGCAAAAGCGCAATTATCTCAAAAAGCAGGGTGCTATCGCGTTGCCGTCCGACGAACGGGCTCCGGCTTCCGATGATGGAGAGGGCGCGGGCAAAGGCGAGCTGGTCGGCACCGACGCGCTCAGCCTGGAAGCGGTCATCCGTTACCTGAAGCAATGGAAGGGCTCCGTCCAGGAGCTCGGCAAGCAGGTGAAGCAGCTCGAGAAGGAATTGAGAGAAAAGGATGAGCAGCTTCGCGCGCTCCAGGAGATCAACGACCGTCTCTCGAAGCAAGCCGACGCCGCCCAGACGGATTATCAGGTCGTCAACGACGATTACAAGGCGCTGATCCGAATTATGGATCGGGCGCGCAGGCTCGCGATTTTGTCCGAGGAATCGGAGGAAGAAAAAGCGAGATTCAAGATGGATGCCAACGGCAATCTGGAGCGAATCGAGTAGTCTTTGGCGTTAAACTCTCAAAAGCCGTCCCCCGCGCACGCGCGCCGGGGGGCGGCTTTTCGCGTTTAACAGCGCAAGCAGCCGTTGTGCGGGCGGACGAGACGCGGTATGGTATTTATTGGACGAGTCGAACGGGAAAACGGCGGCGCAATAAAGGAGGCGGGACGGTGGCGAGCATTCAGATTATCGGCGGCGGGGCGATCGGCTTGCTGCTAGCGGGCAGGCTGGCGGCGTCGGGTACGCGCGTATGCGTTAGGACGAGAACCCGCGCGCAAGCGGACGCGCTGGCGGCGGACGGCGTCACGGTACAGTCGGGGCTGGGGGAAGCGCAGATGCGCGTCCGGGTGGACGCCGTATCGCTGGGCGACCCGAGGGCTGCGCGGCCCTGCGATACGTTGCTCGCCGTCAAGCAGACGGCGCTGACGCCAGATTTCCTGGATAGGCTTGCCGAGTCGACGCCTCCGGGGACGTCTTTAACCGCCTTTTGCAACGGCATCGGCCACACCGATCTGCTGACGCGGCGTTTGCCCGACAGGCGCATCTATGCGGCGGTAACGACGGAGGCGTCGCTGCGGATCGATGCGACGACCGTGCGGCATACCGGACGGGGCGACATTCGGCTCGGCCGCGCCCCGTTATTCGAGAGCGGCGACGACGCTTTGGCGGCCGGGGAGGAGCGCGAAGCGGCGCGCGTGGCGGCGCTGTTGAACCAGGCAGGATTTTCCGCATCGCTGTCGAATGATATGGCGGAGAGAATGCTGCGGAAACTGCTGAACAACGCGGTAATTAATCCGCTGACGGCGCTGCTTCGCGTTCCGAACGGCGCATTGGTCCGGACGCCGGAGCGCAGGACGCTCATGCGCGCGCTGTTCGACGAGACGCTGTCGGTGCTCGAAGCCGGCGGACTGGCCAGGGACGATCGCATGTGGATGGATCTGCTCGACCTGTGCGAACGGACGGCCGCCAACCGCTCGTCGATGCTGCAGGACGTGCTGGCCGGCAGGTCCACGGAGATCCGGGCGATCAACGGCGCCGTCGCGCGAATGGCCGCGCGGCTTGGCGTGGCCGCTCCTTATAACGAATCGCTCGCCTCGCTCATAGCGGCGCTCGGCGGCGACGACAAAGAAGGGTGAGTGAGCCTTCATGTGGAATGCGATCGTAGCCGCATACGCCGTATTGGCCATCGGCTCCTTCGTTCCGTTCGCTGCCGTGTACGGCATCTCGTCGATGCAGACGGGCAACAAAAAACGCGCGTTGGGACTTGCGATGGATCTGACGACGGTTTTTCTGATCGGCGTCGTGAGCTACTTGCTCAACCGGACATTCGGCATGCAAATGGGCTTTTATCTCATTTTGCTTTTTATGCTGCTCGGCGCGGGCCTGATCGGCAATGCGCAGTACCGGCTTCGCGGCAAAGTGGACGGTCTCAAGCTTTTTCGTGCGATCTGGCGGCTGTCTTTTTTCGGGCTGGCGGCGCTTTACGTGCTGCTCATGATCGTCGAGATCGTACGGTTCCTCGCCGGCGGGGAGTGGGAGTAAGGCGGCGCGCATGAAGAAAACCCGCCGTCTCCGCAGAAGCGAGGGGGCGGGTCCCGTTGGTGGATGCCATACGGCGAAGCCGTCACGTTTTGTGCGGCCTCAGGCCCGCGATGCCGCGCAGCTTGAGCAGGGCGGCCGCGATGGCGACACCGGCGGCCGTCCAGGCGGCGACGGCGACGAGCTGCGACGCGGACTGTTGCTTGACGCCGATCGCGATGAGCGCCCAGGCGATCGTCAGCGGGAACCAAGGGTCTTTGTCTTTGAAGGCGGCGACAGCCGCGATCAGGGCGGCGACGACGAACAGCGCGACCGCCCAGGTCCGGTCGGGTACGCCCCAGCCGTCCCAACCGCCGGCCTGCAGCGCGACCGAGATATTGACGATCGTCGCGACCGTCACCCAACCGAGATAGACGGAGAAGGGGAGCGCGATCAGGAAAAAACCGACGCGGTCGTTCGCGGCTTGCGCAGCGGGTCTTGACGAGAGGTATGCGCCGATCAACGTGAGCAGCAGGCCGGCGATGACGAACGCGGACGCCGCATAGCGCTCCGAGTGCCAGACGAACAGCCAGCCGACGTTGAATAGGCAGCTCGCGAAAAACCAGGGTGCCGTCGCCTTCATCGCCTCGTCTTCGCGGCGGCTCGGCAAAAAGCCGGCGACGACATAGCCGAGCGCAAGCAAATAGATGACGCTCCAGATCGAAAAGGCATAGCCGGCGGGCGTGACGAGCGTCGGCACTTGATCGGAGATTTCGCCCGACGATTTGCCGAGCAGGCCGCCCGTGGCGGCGGCCGCATTGACCGTGACGACGCCGAGCCAGCCGGCTGCGTTCATGATACGCCAAGGCAAGGACATCTTTTTTCCTCCTTCTTTCTTTGACGATATCCGGCCGCTTCATGTACAATCGAGGAATGACACCATTCGGACGGGAGGATGTCCGGGATGAATACGACTCCCTTTAATGACGGGACGGCGCAGTCTCTCTCCGAAGCATACCGGCGCGGCGACGCTCAAGTCGCCGCGCTGTTCGGAAGCGCCCACTGCAAAGATATAGAAGCTTGGAGCCGGCGTGCCGCGCGGCTCGATCAAGGCGCGGGCGGCCGCGTCGACAGAAGGCGGCTCGGCGAGGCGTTGCTGGATTACCAGCGCCGCCTGAGCCCTGGCCCGCTCGCCTTGCGGCACATCGAGGCGCTCGCCGGCGAAGACGCGCTGGCGGTCGTCGGCGGCCAGCAGGCCGGCCTGTTCGGCGGTCCGCTCCTGATCGCCTATAAGGCGCTGACCGTCATCCAGGCCGCGAAGCACGCTTCGCGCAGCCTGGAGCGGACGGTGGTGCCGGTATTCTGGATCGCCGGCGAGGACCACGATTTTGAAGAAGCCAACCATCTATACGTTTCTCCGGGCGAGGGCGAGCCGCGCAAGGTCAAGCTGGGTCGGCCGGAAGGGCCCCGCCATGCCGTGAGCAGAACGCCGCTTTCCGCGGTCGATTGGGAGGTCGCGCTCACCGAGCTTGCGCTCACGCTCCCCGATACCGAATTTAAACCGAATTTGCTGCGGCAAATCAGAATGCACGCGAGCGACGCGCCTACGCTGACGCTCGCGTTCGCCCGCCTGCTCTCCGAGTGGTTCGCGGAAGACGGCCTCGTCCTCATGGACGCGGACGATCCTGCGATCCGCCGTCTCGAAGGCGGCCTGTTCGGAGAGCTCGTCGCGGGCAGCGAGCGTCTGAGCGCAGCGCTTGCCGAAGGCGAAGAGGGCGTCAAGCGGCTCGGATACCCGATCCAGGCGGAGTCGGCGCCGGACGGCGCCAACCTGTTCGTGCACGCGGAGCAGGGCCGTCTGCTGCTGTTCCGGCAGGGCGACCGTTTCGAGGACCGCAAGGGCGGACTCGCATACGACAGGAACGAGCTGCTGCGGATGGCCGCCGAGCGTCCGGAGCAGCTGAGCAACAACGCGCTCTCGCGGCCGCTCATGCAGGATTACCTGTTCCCCGTGCTTGCCACCGTGCTGGGCCCTTCCGAGATCGCCTACTGGGCGTCGCTCGGGCCGGCGTTCGCGGCGTTCGGTCTGGAGATGCCGGTCATCGTGCCCAGGCAGTCGTTCACCTATCTCGAGCCGCAGGTGGAGAAGCTGCTGGCCAAGTACGGCGTCACCGCGGAGCAGATCGCCGCGGACGGCGAGCGGCTGAAGCGCGATTGGCTCGCCGCGCAGGACAAGTGGGACATCGGCGGCCGGTTCGCCGAGGTCAAAGACCGGTTCGGCGAGCTGTACGCGCCCGTGCTCGAGATGGTATCCCAGGTGGACAAGGGACTCGTCAAGCTGGGCGAGAGCAACCTTGCGCTCATCCTCGAGCAGATCGCCTACCTCGAGCAGCGTACGGCCGGCGCGCTGGCGGGGCGTCACGAATCCTCGCTGCGCCAGTGGGACCGGATGCTGCATTCGCTCCGCCCGCTCGAGCAGCCGCAGGAGCGCGTCTACGGCATCGTTCATTTTATTAACCGCTACGGCATGGGCTGGCTGTCCGCCCTCCGCTGCATCCCGTTCGACGTTACCGGCGGCCATCGCTTGATGGCCCAACAGCAGGCCGAGCCCGGCGGCCGACATCAGGAGGTTTGTTGTTCATGAAATCGACGCTGTCCAGCATCATCCGCGATCCGTCGCTCGCCCCCGAGGGCAAGCTCAAAATCGATTGGGCCTCCGCCCATATGCCCGTACTGAACCGGATCCGCGAGCAATTCGCCAAGGAGCTCCCGTTCAAAGGTCTGAAGGTCGCCATCTCGCTCCACCTCGAAGCGAAGACGGCCTATCTGGCGAAGGTCGTCCAGGCGGGCGGCGCAGAGGTGGCCATCACCGGGTCCAACCCGCTCTCCACGCAGGACGACGTATGCGCCGCGCTCGCCGAAGACGGCATCGCCGTATTCGCGAAGTACAATCCGTCGCCGGAGGAGTATCACAGCCTGCTCGAGCGGACGCTCGAGACGAAGCCGGATCTCCTCATCGACGACGGCGGCGACCTCGTCACGATGCTCCACACGACGCGCCGCGATCTGCTGCCCGGCATCCGGGGCGGCGCCGAAGAGACGACGACCGGCATCCTGCGCCTCAAGGCGATGGAAAAGGACGGCTCGCTGCAGTTCCCGATGATCGCCGTCAACGACGCGTTTTGCAAATATTTGTTCGACAACCGCTACGGCACCGGCCAATCGGTGTGGGACGGCATCAACCGGACGACCAACCTCGTCGTCGCGGGCAAGACGGTTGTCGTGAACGGCTACGGCTGGTGCGGCAAGGGCGTAGCGCTCCGCGCGAAGGGGCTCGGCGCCAACGTCGTCGTCACCGAAGTCGACGCCATCAAGGCGGTCGAGGCCTACATGGACGGCTTCACGGTGCTGTCGATGGAAGAGGCGGCCAAGGTAGGCGAGTTCTTCGTCACCGTCACGGGCAACAAGGACGTCATAAGCGGCGCGCACATCGCGCAGATGAAGGACGGCGCGATCCTGTCCAACGCGGGCCACTTCGACGTCGAAGTGAACCTCGTCGAGCTCGAGGCGATGTCGACTTCGAAGCGAACCGTTCGCCGCAACATCGAGGAATACACGCTGAAGGACGGCCGCAAGATTTACGTGCTCGCCGAAGGGCGTCTCGTGAATCTGGCAGCCGGAGACGGCCACCCCGCGGAGATCATGGACATGACGTTTGCGCTGCAGGCGCTCTCCTTGCGCTACGTCAACGAGAATTACGAGTCGATCGGCAAGCAGGTCGTCAAGGTGCCGTATGCGCTGGACGAGCAGGTGGCGAGAGCGAAGCTTACGTCGCTGGGCATCTCGATCGACACGTTGAGCGAAGATCAAAAATCGTACCTGGACAGCTGGGCCGGGCACGAATAATGACGATTTTTTAATAACCTAAAATATTTTGAGGAAATCCTGCTTTCGAAGCAGGATTTCTTTTTTTTTGCGCGAATAGTCATCATAAGTGGTTTAAAGTGGGGCCAAGTGGTGGAATATGGAGGGGGTGCGCAGCGGTCATGTTTTTAGGGGAATATCAGCATTCGATCGACGACAAAGGCCGAATCATTATTCCCGCTAAATTTCGCGACGCGCTGGGCGCCGACTTTATCGTCACCCGCGGGCTCGACAATTGCTTGTTCGTTTACCCCCGCGAAGAGTGGGCGCAGCTGGAGCAGCGGCTTCGCGCGCTGCCGTCGATGGCGGCCAACGCGAGAGCTTTTTCCCGGCTGCTGTTCTCAGGCGCTTCCGAGGGCGAGTGGGACAAGCAGGGAAGGGTTAACCTGCCGAGCCACCTGCGAGACTATGCCAAGCTGGACAAGGAATGCACGATTATCGGCGTATCCACGAGAGTGGAGATTTGGGACAAGGCGACTTGGGAAGCCTACAGTCATGCCTCCGAGGAATCGTTCAACGAGATCGCGGAGAAGCTGGTCGATTTCGATTTTCATTTCTAAGCGCATGGACGTCGTCGCGTAGCCTTGAAGTTCGTTTACACATCACCACTACATAGACAGAAGCAACCGACAGCATGACCGCGAGGGTTGCCGGGAGGCCATACTTTGTTCCACCACATCACCGTGCTTAAAGAAGAAGCGGTAGAAGGTCTGAATATCCGCGAAGACGGCATCTACGTCGATTGCACTCTGGGAGGCGCGGGACACAGCGAATTGATCGCTTCGCGTCTCGCCCCGGGGGGCAGGCTCATCGGTCTGGATCAGGACGACACCGCGCTCGCGCATGCGCGGGAGCGACTGGCGCCGTACGGCGACATCGTGACGCTGGTGAAAAGCAACTTCCGGCATCTCGCGGACGCGCTGCGGCAAGCGGGCGTACCGGAGAAGGACGGCGTGCCGCAAATCGACGGCATCCTGTTCGACCTGGGCGTCTCGAGTCCGCAGTTGGACGAAGCCGACAGAGGCTTCAGCTACAATCATGACGCGGAGCTCGACATGCGTATGGACCGCGGGCAGCCGCTCACGGCCCGAGAGGTCGTGAACGAGTGGGACGAGCGGGAGCTGTCGCGCATTTTGCGCGATTACGGCGAAGAGAAGTTCGCCCGTAAGATCGCCCGGCATTTGGTGGAAGCGAGGGCCAAGACGCCCATCGAGACGACCGCGCAGCTCGCCGAGCTCGTCAAGACGGCGATTCCGGCCGCCGCGAGACGCACGGGAGGCCATCCGGCCAAGCGCGCCTTTCAGGCGATTCGGATCGCGGTGAACGACGAGCTGGAGGCGTTCCGCGACGCGCTCGAGCAGGCGATCGACTGCGCCGCCCCGGGCGGACGCATTGCCGTCATTACGTTTCATTCGCTCGTGGTCCGCATTTGCAAAGAGACGTTCGTCAAGGAAGTGCCGGCTAACATCAGTCCGCCGGGGTTCCCGGTGACGGTGTGGGGCGAAGGCAGGCTGAAGCTCACGCCGCGCAAGGCGATCGTGCCTTCGGACGCCGAGCTCGAACTGAACAACAGGGCCCGCTCGGCCAAGCTTAGAATCGCCGAGAAGCTGGACCCGAACGCACCGGACGAGCGCGGCTAACGCCCGCGCCTTGTCCATGACGGGCGGTTTGCCGCAATTTCAAATAGACAAGCTGAACATATTGAAGCCCGGGGGGAGCGAGATACATGCGATATTATGGCAATTTGGCGGTTCGCGAGGAACGTCAGCCGGAGCAAAAAAAGCAGCAGCGCACCGCGGCGCCGCAAACGGCGTCCCAGGTTCGCCGCAAGAGCATTCCCGTCGGGGAGAAGCTGCTGTATTTGCTCACCGTGTTCGTTTTTGTCGGCGTTGCAGGGCTTATTCTGTACCGAAACGCGGGGCTGTACGAGATGAACCGGGACATTCAGAAGATGACGAACGAGTACGAGACGAGCGCCGATCAATCGAAGGAGCTGCAGCGCGAGGTCGATAAGCTGCGGGATCCGGCCAGAATCAACGATCTTGCGACCAAGCTCGGTTTTGTCCAGCCTAGCGGCCAACAACCGATCACGCTGTCAACTAAAGGAGACTAGAAAAAAGCATGCGGGCGATCGCCCGGGATTGAACGGAAGGTGAGGGGCATGACGAAACGAATTAAATTGCGCACGCTGCTGGCGGGAGGGGTAATCACCCTCCTGTTTGTCGCTTTATGGGGACGAATCTACTGGGTGCAGGTGGCGCATGCCGAGTTCTGGGCGGAAAAGGCGCGAGAGACGTGGGTGACGACAAAAAAGCTCGTCCAGGATCGCGGCACGATTACCGACCGGTCGGGGATCGTTCTCGCTTCGGACGCGGCGGCGTATACGCTCGCGCTCAGCCCGAAGGTTATTCAGCAGCTGAATGCCGCGCACCCCGAATGGAAGCTGATCGACCAGATCGCGTCGAAGGTGCACAACATTATCGGCAAGCAGGAAGCCGACCTCCGCAAGATCATGGAAGCCAAGACGGAAAAAGGCGAGTACTACGTGCAGCGCGAGGTGCAGCCCGAGGGCTGGAAAATGGACAAGGAGGTCGCCGACCGGCTGACCGCCTTCCGAGATCAGCTGCGCGAGCTGACCGGCAAAAAGGATGTCGGCATTTATCTCATCGAAGACAAGAAGCGTTATTATCCGAACAACTCGCTCGCCTCTCAGATACTAGGCTATGTGAGCAAAGAAGGCGACGCGAAAATGGGGCTTGAGCGGACGCTCGACGATCAGCTCAAGGGCGAAGAAGGTTCCATTACATACCGGAAGGACGGCAAGCGGACGCAGCTCGCCGACGGGGAGATCGAGGCCAAGCAGGCGGTGGACGGCAAAAACGTCTCGCTGACGATCGACCGCGACATTCAATACTACATGGAGCAAGCGATGAAAGCGGCTTACGAGGAGTATCGTCCGCTCAGCATGACCGCGATCGCGGCCGATCCGAAGACGATGGACATCCTCGGTATGGTCAGCCTGCCGGATTTTAATCCGAACAATTATTGGGATTATGCCAAAAACCTGTCCTCGTTCAAAAATAACGCGGTGCAGTCCATCTATGAACCGGGGTCCACGTTTAAAATCGTAACGCTGGCGGCCGCCGTGCAGGAAGGGCTGTTCAACCCGAACGACAAGTATATGTCCGGCAGCGTGGCGATCCCGAAGTCCAAGCCCGTCAACGACATCAAGCGCGGCGGCTGGGGGGAGATCACATACCTGGAAGGCTTGAAGCGCTCGAGCAACGTGGCCTTCGTCAAGCTGGGCTACGAGAAGCTGGGCAAAGATAAGTTCAAGCAGTACATCGACAACTTCGGCTTCGGACAAAAGACGGGCATCGAGCTTGCGGGCGAGATCGCGGGCACGACGCAGCTGACTTGGGAGCGCGACTACGCGGCCGCGACATTCGGACAGGCGGTATCCGTTACGCCGATCCAGCAGGTCGCTGCCGTCGCCGCCGTCGCGAACGGCGGCAAGCTGATGACGCCTCACATTATTAAGTCGATCTCGGATCCGAACACCGGCGAAAAGGTCGTGACCGAGCCGAAGGTCATCCGCCAGGTCATCTCGGAGCAGACGTCCAAAAAGGTCGGCGAATATCTCGAACAGGTCGTCAGCGACAGAGAGATCGGGACGGGGCGCAACGCCTACATCGACGGCTACCGGATCGCGGGCAAGACCGGCACGGCGCAGAAGGTTCAGGCTTCCGGCGGTTACGCCGAGGACAAATTCGTCGTGTCGTTTATCGGCTACGCGCCCGTAGAGGACCCGAAGGTCGTGCTCTACGTGCTTGTAGACGAGCCGGACGACAAGACGCTCGGCGGCGGCTCGGTCGCCGCTCCGATTTTTAAGGAGATCATGCAAAAATCGCTGCTCCATCTCGGCGTGCTGCCCGATGTCAAAAAGGATGCCGACGATAAAAAGAAGGACGACCCCGAAGCGACGCCGGCTCCCGTCACCGCCAAAGTGACCGACGTGACGAACCAGACGGTGACGCAGGCGAAAAGCAAGCTGGGGAACAGCTCGTTCGAGGCGATCGTGCTCGGCAAGGGCGACAAAGTCGTGTCCCAGCTTCCCAAAGCGGGCACCGTTCTGCCGACCTCCCAGCATGTGTATCTGATGACCGAAAAAACGCTCGGCAGCGTGCCGAGCCTGAAGGGCTTGTCGCTTCGCGATGCGCTTGATATGTGCTCGCTGCTCGGCGCTTCCTGCACGGCAAGCGGACAGGGCTACGTCTCAGGCCAGCAGGCGACCCGGACGGAGAACAAGCTGTCCATCGCCTTGACGCTGTCGCCGCCTGCGGGCACGACGATCGAGCCGGCCGCGACCAAGTCCGTGACCCAAACAGCGACAGACAAGCAGGACCAAAGCGGCGGCGCAAGCGACGGCGCAGGCGCGGCGGACGTGGACGAGAGCGCGGTGGAAGAAGCGGGCGATTGACGCGTCTTCCGCCGGAGCTTTGTCCGGCAGGACCGGCATTAGACAAGCATAGCTTGTTCTAAGCCCCTTCTCCATGGAATAGGGTGGGAGTAACGCACCGATATTCCGGGGAGGGGGCTGACCTGCGTGAGAATCTCGCAAGTGACGGTAAGGCGGCGTTTGCTGCTGGCGCTGCTCGCGGTTGGGATCGGATTTATGGCGCTGATCGCGCGCCTCGCATACGTACAGCTGGTCAAGGGAGGCAAGCTGGCCGAGCAGGCGGAGGAGTCGTGGCGGCGCCAGATTCCGTTCGAAGCGAAGAGAGGGACGATCACCGACCGCACCGGCATCAAGCTCGCCTATAACGTCAGTTCGCCGACCGTATACGCGGTGCCGGCGCAGGTGAAGGACAAGGAAGGCACCGCGGCCAAGCTGGCTCCGCTCATCGGCATGGACCGGGACAAAGTGCTGGAGATGCTGAAAAAGAAGGCCAGCAATGTGAATCTTCGTCCCGGGGGGCGCAAGATTACGCTTGAGCTGGCGCAGCAGATTCGTGATCTGGCGCTGCCCGGCATTTACGTGGCGGAAGACAACAAGCGCTTCTATCCGTTCGGCACGATGGCGGCGCAGGTGCTTGGCATCACCGGCTACGACAGCGGTCTGACCGGCGTTGAGAAGCAGTACAACCAGCTGTTGTCGGGCACGCGCGGCAACATTTCGTTTTTGACCGACGCCGCCGGCCGCCAGATGCCGAATTCCTCGGAAGCCTACCAGCCGCCGAGAGACGGACTGACGCTGCAGCTGACGCTCGACCAGAAAATTCAGTCGATCGTGGAGCGGGAGCTCGACCAGGCGATGCTGAAGTACCAGGCGAAGGACGTCATCGCCATCGCGATGGATCCGAAGACGGGAGAGATTCTGGCGATGGGCAGCAGGCCGACGTTCCAGCCGGACCGCTATCAGGAAGCCGCGCCCGAAGTGTACAACCGCAACCTGCCGATCTGGATGACGTACGAGCCGGGGTCCACGTTCAAGATCATCACGTTGTCCGCCGCCATTCAGGAGGGCAAAGTGAATTTAAAGAACGAGTCGTTCTACGATCCGGGCTACGTCGAGGTCGGCGGTGCGCGGCTGCGCTGCTGGAAGAAGGGCGGACACGGCAGCCAGTCGTTCCTGGAGGTTGTCGAAAATTCCTGCAACCCGGGCTTTGTGGCGCTCGGGCAGCGGCTGGGCAAGGAGAAGCTGTTCGAATATATTAAAAACTTCGGCTTCGGCAAAAGAACAGGCATCGATATCGGCGGGGAAGAAAACGGCATCCTGTTCAAGCTGGCGAACGTCGGCCCGGTCGAGCTGGCTACGACGGCGTTCGGCCAGGGCGTGTCGGTGACGCCGATCCAGCAGATCACGGCGGTCGCCGCCGCGGTCAACGGGGGCAAGCTGTTCAAGCCGCATGTCGCGAAGGCGTGGGTCAACCCGGATACCGGCGAGACGCTGCAGGAGATCGAGCCTGAGCTGGTGAGGCAGGTTATCACGCCGGAGACGTCCAAGCAGGTGCGCGAAGCGCTCGAGAGCGTCGTGGCGCAGGGCACGGGCGGCAATGCGTTTTTAGACGGCTACCGGGTCGGGGGCAAGACGGGGACGGCGCAAAAAGTCATTAACGGCGTATACTCGGCGAGCGAGCATATCGTCTCGTTCATCGGCTTCGCGCCGGCGGACGATCCGCAGCTCATCGTGTACGTCGCCGTCGATAATCCGCAGGGCATCCAGTTCGGCGGCGTCGTGGCTGCGCCGATCGTGCGCAACATTATGGCCGACGCGCTGCCGTATCTCGGCGTCGAGCCGCGCAAGGACCAGATCGGCAAGGAATACAAGCTCGGCGAGCTGCCGATGGTGAACGTGCCGAACCTCGTCGGCAAGTCGGTGACGGATTTGTACGAAGACATGAACATGAACTTTCAGCTGTCCGCCTCGGGAAAAGGAGACACGGTGCTGCGGCAGGCGCCCGAAGCCGGCCAGCGGGTGCAAAAGGGCTCGGTTATCCGCATTTACCTCGGCAGCGACGGCGAGCAGGCGCCTGCCGGGCAAGGGGCGGACTGAAGCGGGAGGGCGTCTGGCCGCTGGCGGGCGGACGCGTTGCCGCGCCTCGACTCGTATCTTTTATCCGACGTTGATTTCGGGCCGGGCTGCCAAGTGTTTCCTTGCCCTTGTTTGAAAAGTCGTCCTGGCGGATAATGTACGCATAGGAAAATCAAGCGAACTTCAATTCCGATCCAAGCAAACCATTCAACAAAAATGCTAAAGAGCAATTTTTTGTAGTCGAAGGAGCTGAGCGTGCGATGCAATTGAATGAATTAGCGAAGGAACTGCTGCTGCATCGGATCGTCGGCGACGGCGGCGTCGCGATTCAAGGAATCGAAGCGGATTCAAGGGCGGTGAAAGCGGGGCAGCTGTTTTTTTGCCTGCCGGGCCATACGGTCGACGGCCATGACTTTGCGCCGCAGGCGCTGGAGCGGGGCGCCGCGGCGCTCGTCGTGTCGCGCGAGCTGCCGCTGCCCGCGCCGCAGCTCGTCGTGCCCGACGTGAGACGGGCGCTCGCCGTGCTGGCCGACAGTTGGTACAGACATCCTTCGCGCAAGCTTCGTCCGATCGGCGTGACCGGGACGAACGGGAAGACGACGACGACTTATTTGATCGAGCGAATCCTGAGCGATGCCGGCATCTCGCCGGGCGTCATCGGCACGATCGAAGCGAGGTACGGCGGCGCGAGCTATCCGATGTCCGGCACGACGCCCGACATCCTGCCGTTGCAGCGCCTGCTTGGCGACATGGCGGAGGCGGGCACGGAGCGGGCGGTCATGGAGGTCAGCTCGCACGCGCTGGAGCAGGGCAGGACCTGGGGAACCCGGTTTCGGACGGCGATTTTTACGAACCTGGCGCAGGACCACCTCGATTATCACGGCACGATGGAAGCGTACGCCGATGCGAAAGGGCTGTTCTTTTCGAGGCTCGGCAACGATTATGGCACCATGCCCGAGGAGCGCGCGTACGCCGTGCTCAACGCCGACGACCCCGTCTCGGCCAAGTTTGCCAAGCTGACCGCTGCCGAAGTCGTCACCTACGGCATCGAGCGGGAAGCCGACGTACGCGCCCGGAACGTGCGCATCTCGTCGCGGGGCACGTCGTTCGACGTCGAGACGTTCCGCGGCGCCAGAAGCGTGCAGCTGCGCATGGTCGGCAAGTTTAACGTATACAACGCGCTTGCCTCGCTCTCGGCCGCGCTGTGCGAAGGCATTGGGCTGGACGCCGCCGCGGCGAGTCTGGAGGCGGTGCCGGGCGTTCCCGGCCGCGTCGAGGCCGTGGACGAGGGACAGCCGTACGCGGTCGTCGTCGACTACGCCCATACGCCGGACGGTCTGGACAATGTGCTGCGCGCCGTGCGGGAGCTGGCGGAGGGCCGGGTCATCTGCGTATTCGGCTGCGGCGGCGACCGGGACCGGACGAAGCGGCCGATCATGGGCAAGATCGCGGCCGGTCTTGCGGACGTCCTGCTCGTGACGAGCGACAATCCGCGTTCGGAGGATCCGCTCGCGATATTGCGCGATATCGAGGCGGGGCTCAAGGAAGACGCGGTCGATCCGAACCGCTACGAGCTTGAGCCGGACCGCGGTTCGGCGATTCACAAAGCGGTTGAAATGGCCGGCCCCGGGGATGTAGTATTGATAGCGGGCAAAGGGCATGAAACCTATCAAATTATCGGCGGCGTGACGCACGACTTCGACGATCGGCAGACGGCGCGCGACGCGATAAGGAGCACGATGCTGTGATAAGAGCGACGCTTAGCGAAGCGGCCGCATGGTGCGGCGCGACGCTGCAAGGAACGCCGGCCGGCGCGGAAGCCGGGATTGCCGGCGTATCGATCGACTCGCGGTCGATCGGGGCGGGACAACTGTTCGTGCCGATCGCCGGCGACCGGTTCGACGGACACGACTACATAGAGAAGGCCGCGAGCGCCGGCGCGGCCGCCGCGCTTTGGCAGCGCGACCGCGCGGTGCCGGCGGACATTGGGCTGCCGCTGCTGCTCGTCGACGATACGCTCGCCGCCTTGCAGCGGCTGGCTGAATCGTACCTGGCGAGCTGGCAGCCGAAGGTCGTCGGCGTCACCGGCAGCAACGGCAAGACGACGACCAAGGATTTAATCTTTTCGGCGCTCGCCACTGTATACCGGACGGCGAAGACCGAAGGCAATTTTAACAATCATATCGGATTGCCGCTGACGATCCTCCGGGCGAGCCGCGATACGGAAGTGCTCGTGCTGGAAATGGGGATGAGCGCCTTCGGCGAGATCGCGCTGCTCTCCCGCATCGCGAAGCCCGACATCGCCGTCATCACGAATATTGGCGAGTCCCATCTGGAGCATCTCGGCTCGCGGCGCGGCATCGCGCAGGCGAAGCTGGAGATCGTCGAAGGGCTGAAAGCCGGCGGGACTTTGATCTACAACGGCGACGAGCCGCTGCTTCGCGAAGAGCTTGCTGCGGTCTCGCTGCCCGCGGACGCCGCCGGATGGATCACGTTCGGCGAATCCGCGGCATGCGATTTGCGCGCGACGGATATCGCAATGGATACCGAGCGCGCGACGTTTGTCGCTTCGGGCGGCGGCGCCGCGGGCTCGACTGCGCAGGAGAGCGAAGCGCAGGCCGCCCGCTTTGAAGTGCCGATACCCGGCCGGCACAACGCGGTCAACGCGCTGGCGGCGATCGCGGTGGCGCGCCGGCTCGGCGTCGCCGACGCGGACATTGCGCGCGGGCTGGCCGAGGCGAAGCTGACAGGCATGCGCATCGAGCGCGTCCAGGCGCGCAGCGGCGCGCTCGTCCTGAACGACGCGTACAATGCCAGCCCGGCGTCGGTGCGCGCGGCGATCTCGCTCGTCGCGCAGCTGCAGGGCTACCGCCGCAAATGGCTCGTGCTCGGCGACATGCTCGAGCTCGGCCCGGACGAGGCGGCGTTCCATGCCGGCATCGGGCGCGAGCTGTCGCAGGGCCAGGCCGATGGCCTGCTGGCCTACGGGCCGCTGTCCGCCCATACGGCGGAAGCAGCCGCGAGCGCGATGCCGTCCGGCGTCGTCAAGCATTTCGCCGATAAAAACGAATTGGCCGAAGCGCTGCTGTCGCTCGTGGAGCCTGACGATCTCGTGCTGGTCAAAGCCTCGCGCGGCATGCGCATGGAAGAGATCGTGCGGCGCCTGACGGCGGGAGAGGAGGGAGGACGCTGATGGACTACGCCTCTGCGCTTTGGACGCTCGGCGTCTCCTTCCTGCTCGCCGTGCTGCTCGGCCCGCTCTGCATCCCGATGCTTCGCCGGCTGAAGTTCGGGCAGCAGGTGCGGGACGACGGGCCGCAGTCCCATCTGAAAAAAAGCGGTACGCCGACGATGGGCGGCATCATCATCCTGCTCGCGATGACCATCGCCTTCCTGAAGTTCTCGGATCGCGGCTGGCCGTTCTGGGCGCTGCTCGTGGCGAGCCTCGGCTTCGGCCTCGTCGGCTTCCTGGACGACTTCATCAAGATCGCGATGAAGCGCTCGCTGGGCCTTACGGCGAAGCAGAAGCTTTTCGGACAGCTTCTCGTCTCCATCGTCTTCTGCTTCATCATCAACCGGATGGACCTGAGCACCGCCGTCGGCGTGCCCGGGACGGATTGGTCGCTCGACCTCGGCTGGGCGTACTACATACTGGTCGTCATCATCTTTTTTGCGTCCACGAACGCGGTGAACTTCACCGACGGACTCGACGGCCTGCTGTCGGGGACAAGCGCGCTCGCGTTCGGCGCGTTCGCCATCGTGGCGCTGGAGGCGACACAGCAGCAATCCGCAATCTTTTCGGCGGCCGTCGTCGGGGCGGTACTCGGCTTTCTCGTGTACAACGCGCATCCGGCCAAAGTGTTCATGGGCGATTCGGGCTCCCTCGGCCTTGGCGGCGGGATCGGCGCGGTCGCGATCTTGACCAAAACCGAGCTGCT
>NZ_JAGXJW010000453.1 GCF_019091135.1 Cohnella sp. GbtcB17
CGCAAGCGAAGGGTGTATCGATCGAGGCGGAGCCCCCGGGCGCCGAATCTTGCGCCGAGCGCGGCGACGCCCGCCAGCTCTCCCGTGCGTTCGGCAATCTGCTCGACAATGCGGTGTGACACGTCCCGCAGCAGGGGGCCGTGGTCGAGCGCTGCAAGCCGGAGGGCGGCCGCGTCGTCGTCGTCGTCAGGGACACGGGCGCGGGGTTGGCCCCCGAGGACCTTGCCCCGGCTTTGGG
>NZ_JAGXJW010000454.1 GCF_019091135.1 Cohnella sp. GbtcB17
GGTCGGGATTATATCGATGTAGAGATTGTTGGGGACAATGGTCAAAAGTGGCGGTTGACGGGTCTTTATGGGGAACCAAATAGAAGCTATCGCAAACGTACTTGGGATCTTATTCGGGATTTAAAAGCTAAGTCTGTATTGCCTTGGTGTATTATTGGGGACCTCAATAATGTTACTTCTCAATCCGACAAACGTGGAGGTAATAGCTATCCTAATTGGTTAATTGATGGTTTTTGTG
>NZ_JAGXJW010000455.1 GCF_019091135.1 Cohnella sp. GbtcB17
GGGGCGTGGGCGCAGCCCGGGTGGGATACGGCAGCGGCGGGGGGGCGACCAAGACCCGCGGGGAGGACGCAGAAGCCGCAGCAAACCTGTTACGTGCGCAGAAAACGGAGCTATTGAAGGACAGCGCCATCTTAGCCGCCGAGAACGCACTGCTGCGGAAGAAGGCAGCCGAGAAGCGATGAACGACATCAATACGGAACTATATTTGCACATCGTCAAGCCGATCGCCGGCAAGCTC
>NZ_JAGXJW010000456.1 GCF_019091135.1 Cohnella sp. GbtcB17
CCTCGAAAGGAACTCCGTAAAAGGTTTCGTAATTGGAATTATAAGTATAATTATATGTTTGCCCTTCTTCATCATTAGTCTCAACATAAATTCTTCTTCTTATATCCATATTATTACAGCTAATTCCTGTAGAAATACTAAAAGAACGATGATGATTCATCCATCTTCTCCCATATAAAAATGCATACCCAAGATTATCTTCAGCCACATAGACACGTGGAAAAAGAAATGCCCTCTT
>NZ_JAGXJW010000457.1 GCF_019091135.1 Cohnella sp. GbtcB17
CGAAGCCGGGCGCGTTCTGGACGCCCTTCGGATTTTTGAAGCGCTCGGCGCCTCCGGCGACGTGCCCCGACTTCACCTTGATGGTATTGATGGCGTCGATCATACACAACATTCCTTCCCATGTCGGTTTTGTACCTATTGTAGCAAAGAGGGAATGGCGGCTCAAACGGCGCTGGTTACGATGCGGGGCTGGGGGGCTTTATGTGGCGCATAGCAACAGACTTCAATTGAAATAGTG
>NZ_JAGXJW010000458.1 GCF_019091135.1 Cohnella sp. GbtcB17
CGAGGTCTGTAATGTGTATGTCCGCAATCGCCGCTTTCCTTGCCCCCCTCCCGCCAAACTGCTAAAATAAGGAGATACGGTCATCCCGCATCAGGGGAAGGGGTATCATATGCTCGGAATAGTGAAGAAGATATTCGGGGACGCCAACGAGCGCGAAGTGAAGCGGCTGTCCAAGACGGTCGACGTGATCAACGAGCTGGAGTCTTCGGTTAAAGGGCTTAGCGACGAACAGCTTCGT
>NZ_JAGXJW010000459.1 GCF_019091135.1 Cohnella sp. GbtcB17
TTCATTATCGCTGTAGTAAACGACCGTATATCCCGATCCCGTAACGCTGGACGTCGGCGTTGGGAAATTTCGAAACCCGACCGGAAGCAGAATTCTCATGGTCCCATCCGGCATCTCGACTTCAGTGATTCCATTCACATGTACGATGGGGAACAAATTTCCTGCAGATGTGTAGCGATCCTCTTCTCCCACCACTTGCCCGCGATTTTCCCAGGTTTTCAGATCTGGTGAAGCTTTT
>NZ_JAGXJW010000460.1 GCF_019091135.1 Cohnella sp. GbtcB17
AGATCGTACGCGGGGTACAGCCCCTTACTCTACAGAAAGGCGAAAACCTAGTAGTGGAGCGGAATCGCATAATCCAGCTGCTTCACGATCGTATCGCGCCGGGCGGGCGGGGCCGTCTCCGTAATGGGGATCGCGTAGTTGCGAACGACGGTCTTGACGAAAAGCAGCAGATGCGCCACGAAGAAGTCCGTAATGACGTACGCACGAGAACGTAGTTCAAGGGTCGGCGCCGCCCGGT
>NZ_JAGXJW010000461.1 GCF_019091135.1 Cohnella sp. GbtcB17
GCACCGCCTTGGCGTCCTCGTCCATGCCCAGCTCTACGAAATGATCGCTCGCAGCCCTCTCCCAGACAAGGAAGCCTTCCAAGTCCACTTCGACAAACACGTAGTACAGCAGCAGCTTATCCGAGTTTTCGGGTTTCGTCACGTTGCGTTGAACGGGCACCTGCGTGCGGCCGCCCTACGCCTTGGGCTCCTGTCCCGGCACATTGTAGCCGTCCCGGTTCCCCTCTCGCTGATAATC
>NZ_JAGXJW010000462.1 GCF_019091135.1 Cohnella sp. GbtcB17
ACCCTCCATTCAGTTTCAGACTTGATGTTATCAGGCTTTAATTAATTTGAGTCGCTCTTGTTCATTTGGTAGATCATTAAGCTGAGTAACTAGCCTTGACTTTGAGGCTCTCAAATCTCCCATTTCTTTCATACACCAGTCTCTTTGCCAATCTTTATCCATCTTATATCTTGTCTGATTAAATTTGAGTTTTTATTTATGAGTAACAAAAATAAATTATAAACAACATTTAAAATT
>NZ_JAGXJW010000047.1 GCF_019091135.1 Cohnella sp. GbtcB17
GGATGCGGGCTGCTGCTGGCCGCCGGTCAGCTGGTTCGGGGCGTGATGCCTCCGCTCGCTTAGCCCGACCTTCTCGAGCGCTTCCTTCGCGGGCGCACGGCGTGCGCGACCGGATATGCCGCGATAGATCAGCGGCAGCTCGACGTTTTCGATCGCCCGAAGCCTGGGCAGCAGATGGAAGCTTTGAAAAATGAATCCGATCTTGTTGTTGCGAATGTTCGCCAGCTTGTTGTCGCTGAGCTTGCCGACCTCGGCGCCGTCCAGCATGTACTTGCCGCTGGTCGGCGTGTGGAGGCACCCGGGCACGTCCATGAGTGTCGACTTGCCTGAACCCGACGGCCCGACGATCGCCATGAAGTCTCCCTTGTTGACCTTAAGCGTGATGCCGTCGAGCGCGTTCAGTGTCTCTCCCGCCAGCGTGTACGTCTTGAATATGTCCTCCATGATGATTAGAGGAGAGGGCGCGGACCTGCTCATATCATCGACCTCCCGCAGCGCCTGTGCCTGTACGGGCGCCTGTGCCGCCGGTGCGGTTGCCGCCGCCGGCGCCGCCAAAGTTTCCGCCTCCGAAGTTGCCGCCGCCTGCCGGGAACGCGCCGCCGCCGAAGCCGCCGCCAAAGCTGAAGCCGGTCTGCTGCTGATTGCCCGAGCTTGCCGATACCGTCACGGGGATCAGCACCGTCTGGCCTTCGGTCAGACCGGTCAATACTTCGACTTGCGAATCCGTCGTGATGCCGACGGTAATCTCCCTGAGCGTAAAGTTTGCGTTCGCCGTGCCGGCCGTCGTCCGTCCTTGGCCGCCTCTTGCGAAGCTGCCGCCTGCAGCGCCATACCCGCCTTGACCACCTGCGCCGCCATACCCGCCTTGCCTGCCCTGACTGCTGCCATTGCCGTTTTGGCCGCTGCTGCTGCTTTGGCCTCCGCCGCTGCCGTCTTGGGCGTTCGCCGCTGCGTTGCCGCCAGCGACCGCCCCTGCGTCGGGCAGGCCTTCGGGCGCCCCGCCGCTTGTGGTTTGCCCTCCTGCCGATTGACCGCCCGCAGATTGACCGCCTGCCGATTGACCGCCCGATGTTTGACCGTTCGCCGTTTGCCCCGCCGCCGCACCGTCTGCCGGGACGCGCACGAAATACTTCGCACCCATCTGCGTGACCGCCTCGACCGGAACGAGCAGCGCGTCCTGCTTCGACTCGATGACGACGTCGACGCTGCCGTTCATCCCGGGCATAACGCCGTCCGTCTTGTCCAGGCTCACCGTGACGGGGAACGTCGCCACGCCGTTGGTGGAGGTGCCTTCCTTGGCGATCTGGGTCACTTTGCCCGTGAACGCCTTGCCGCTCAGCGCGTCCATCGTAATGTTCGCGGTTTGGCCGAGCTTCAGCTGCGAGATATCGAGCTCGTCCGCCGAGATCCGAATATCAAGCTTGTCGTAGCTCACGATCGTGAACGCTTCCGTCTGACCGTTCACCGCGTCGCCGTCCTTGATGTTGACGGCCGTCACCGTACCGCCGATCGACGCGACGATCGGGTCGGGCGCCTTCGCTTTTTCCCGCGTGTCCTGCATGTCCAGCTCCGTCTGCCTGATGTTCAGCTGAATCGTCTTGATGCTCATCTCCGCCGATTCGATATCGGCCTGCTCGGCGCCCGATATTTGCAGCGACTTCCACTTTTCCTGCGCCTGCTCCAGCTGCATCTGCTGCTGCTCCAGGTTAAGCTCTGACTTGCTGAGAGCAAGACTGACGTCCTCGCCTTCGAACGTCGCGAGCACCGCTCCCTTTTTGACCGTCTGCCCTTCGGTTACCTTGACCGTATCCACCGTCGCCGCGTCTGACGGCTTGATCGTCTCCGATTCGCTGACTTCGACAGCTCCGCTGCCGGAGACGCTCTTCGTGATCGTCCCTTTGGTCACCCGGGATTGGGTGAAGGAAGGTCCGCTCGTCGCCGCCTTCGTGTCCTTGGACGTATACCACCAATAGCCTCCGCCGCCGGCCGCGATCAGGCAGACGATCACGAGCCAGGCGATCCACTTTTTGCTCTTCCTCATCCTGGACGACCTCCTATGTACGATAAGAGGAGACTAGCAGAACTGCGTGAATTAAAGATGAACACGGGCTTAAAGCTTGATGAAAATAACGCCGACGCGCATAAAAAAGCTGCCTTCCCTCAGCAGGATCAGGCAGCATGGCGATGTCAGGCCTCACGCAAGCGTATCGTAAAAACGGTGCCCCTGCCGGGCTCGCTCGCGACAGCGATATCGCCGCCAAGCGCGTCTACGATCGACCTGGAGATCGACAAGCCGAGTCCGGCGCCCCCGTACTTGCGCGTTCTGGAGGAGTCGCTTCGGTAAAAGCGGTCGAATACGTGCGGCAGGTGCGCGGCGTCGATGCCCGAGCCGTTGTCGCCGATGTCCAGCAGCACTTGGCCTTCCGACCGACGGAGCCCGAGCGTGATCGCGCCGTCGTCCGCATCCGTATGCTGAACGGCATTATGGAATATATTGAGCACGACCTGCTTGATTTTGTCCGGATCGTACAGGCCGTACATGCCTTCCGACAGCGTGAACGTCACCTCGCGGGCACCGGCCAGCATCCGGAGCTGAGGCTCCATCTCGCGCAGCGTATCGCCCAGAT
Source organism: Cohnella sp. GbtcB17 (assembly GCF_019091135.1). Lineage (GTDB taxonomy): Bacteria > Bacillota > Bacilli > Paenibacillales > Paenibacillaceae > Cohnella. Next base: position 2,628 of record NZ_JAGXJW010000047.1, read on the forward strand.
TGCCGCGAACGGCATGAACGCCGCCCCGCTGATCGAGCTTCGCCAGCGTCAGCAGATCTCCGACCAGCTTGCGAAGCCGCTCCGACTCGCCGTGCATGCTGCGAAGCGCGCGCTCAAGCTGCTCGGGATTGCCCGATGCGCCGCGCAGCAGCACTTCAAGGAAACCGTGAATCGAAGTCAGCGGCGTTCGCAGCTCATGCGAGGCGTCCGCTATGAACTGTCGCATATGCTCCTTCGCTTCCTTCTCGGTCTCGAACGCCTCGTTAAGCCGCGCGAGCATGCCGTTGAAGGAGGCGGACAGCCGTCCGATCTCCACCGGCTTCGCGATGGCCGGGAATTGTTCGTCCAGGTTGCCGGCGTCGATCCGTTCGACCTTGTCGACCAGGTCGGACAGCGGCGTCAACGTACGCCGCAGCACGGGCAGCAGCGTGAGCAGCCCCGCGAGCAGCGCCAGCAGCGACAGACCGCCGAACAAGAGCAACTGGCCGTTCAGCGTCCGCTTCAGCTCTTCCGTCCCCGCGCTGATCTGAATGACGCCGGGACCTTGACCGTCCTTGCCGAGCGAACGAAACACCACGATCTGCTCCCGGCCTTCTCCATTTTTGGCGATCCGGTAATCCGCGGCGTCGAACGCGCTTTTTGCGCCGCTCAGCGCTGCCCGGTACGTCTCGTCGGAGAGCCGCGGCGGTTCCGCCTGCGCCGTCCATTCGGACAACGTGGTGAAGCTCAGGTCGGTCCCGATCAAAACGACGGTCGCGTCCGGGACATAGTATCGGCCTCGCTGCTCGCCCGCGGCATCCGTCAGGCCCTCGTCGCCGTCCTCCTGTTCATCCGAGCCGTCGTCATCCCGCAGCTTGCCGGCGCCAATGCCGCCCCCGAATCCGATCCCGGACTTCATGGAGCGAACGGCTCCTCCGCCGCCATGTCCCAGCCGGTCCCGCCAGATGTCCGGCGGCAGCGACAAGATTTGGCTTCGCAGCGCATCGGCTTTGTTTTCATAGGTGAACTTGCGCATGAGCACGTGCTGAAACAAGCCGATGAGCACGAGCAGCACCGCCAGGACAAGCAGCGAACGCGACAGCAGCTGGAGACGAAGCGAGCCCTTCAACTGGGGGCGCGCCATTCCCCCGGACCCCCGCTTCATGGCAGATCGATCCTGTAGCCCGCGCCGCGCAGCGTGCGGATCAGCTGATGCTCCTTGTCGCCGAGCTTCTCGCGCAGCGAGCGGATGTACACTTCCACGATATTTTCGTCGCCGCCGAAGTCGTAGCCCCACACCTTGTCGAGAATGAGCGCTTTGCTCAGCACGATGCCGTGGTTGACGACCATGTATTTGAGCAGCTCGTACTCGGTAGGCGACAGCTCCAGCACCCGCCCGTTAAGACTAATCTCCTTGCGCCGGTCGTCGATGCCGATCGGACCGAACACGGCCTGCCCGGACAGGAGCGGAAATTGGTTGCGCACACGCGCATGAATGCGGGCCAGCAGCTCCTCGAAGCTGAACGGCTTGGACATGTAGTCGTCTGCGCCCAGCAGCAGCCCTTTGACCCGATCGTCCACCTCGTCCCTGGCCGTCAGCATAATGACCGCCACGTTCTCGGTCTTCTTCAGCAGCTTGCATGCCTCGAAGCCGTCCATGCCCGGCATCATCACGTCCAAAATGGCGACATGAGGCTTGAAGCTTTTGGCCAGGTTGATGGCCGTCATTCCGTCCGGCGCGGTCTGCACCTCGAAGCCTTCGTTGAGGAGCCCCAGCTCCAAAAATTGCAAGATGTTCGGTTCGTCGTCTACGGCGAGAATACGGATGCCTTTCATTTGATTCATCGCGCTGTCGCTCCTCTGCGGTGTCCGCTAATCGTGTACTCCCATTATGCTCGGGGGCGCTGAAGCGCCTCTGAAGCGATGCTGAAGATCGGCTGAAGACAAAGCGGCGCTAACAGCCGAAAAAAAAGCATCGCCGGTACTGCCAGCAGTTCCCGATTGCGCCGATCCGCTTGCCTGTCCGCCTGCCGTCGCCGCAAAGATCAAAAAAAGCCGGATGCTCCGTATAGCGGAACGTCCGGCTTCGGCGACTGCGCCGCGAATCGCTGCGTTATTCGATTAGTACTGGACGAGCGATTCGATGCGCGCGCCGTTCAGCTTGTCCCGCCCGTCGAGATAGCTCAGCTCGATCAGGAAGGCAGCGCCGACGATCTCGCCGCCAAGCTGCTCGATAAGCTTGATCGTCGTCGCGATCGTGCCGCCCGTCGCCAGCAGATCGTCCGCGATCAGCACGCGCTGTCCCGGCTTGATCGCATCCTTGTGCACGGCCAGCGTGTCCTTGCCGTACTCGAGGTCGTAGCCGGCCTCCACCGTCTCGCCGGGCAGCTTGCCCGACTTGCGGATCGGCACGAAGCCGACGCCGAGCGCCAGCGCGAGCGGCGCGCCGATGACGAAGCCGCGCGCCTCGGGGCCTGCAATGATGTCAATCTCCCAGTCCTTCACGCGCTCCTTGAGCTCGTCGATCGCCGCGCGGTACACCTCGCCGTTGTTAAGCAAGGTCGTAATATCCTTGAATCGGATCCCGGGCATGGGAAAATCGGGAATAACGCGGATATATGGCTTAAAATCCATTGTCAATCGCTCCTTCAAAACAAGTTCGCCAGCTTGCATTATACACTTGATCGAAGCCGCTTGCCATCGTTACCTTCCGCGAGCGCACGCAGCCAATTCCGCAGCTCGGCGGGGGACATCGCGGCGAGCGCTTCGGCCTCCGCGCGAAGCAGCGCCTTGCGGTATCTCGCGGACTCCTCGAGCTGGCGCTTCGGCGGCTGGGCGACGACCTCGACCGACGCCCGGCTCCGCCGCAAGAAGCCAAGCTCCTCGAATACATCCTGTATCATGACGACTTCGGCAAGCGTCCGACCGGTCCGCTGCGCGACCTGGCGCAAAAATCCGTCGGGCGTCTCGATCCAGCTCCCCTTGCGCCGCATCAGTCCGTACACCTCGCCGAACTGTTCCCGGCCCGGCATGCGTCCGATCTGCGGCCGCCGGTCGCGCGCTCCAGTCGCCGGACGGCCCGCCGAGAGGAGATGGATCTCTTCGACGACGCAGACGGCGAGCAGCCCGCGCAGCCCCTCCAGCGCTTCGCCCGCCTCGGGCAGATCGACGAGCGCGAGGCGCAGCGCCTTCGCGCCGGACGCGGCCGCGGCGGCTTCGGCGTACGACGCGACGATGAGCCCCGCCGCATCGCCGTGCGCCACGCGCAGCTGGGCCAGGGCGGCCTCGCTCGCCGCGACGGCGAGCAGGCTGGCGGTGCCGGCCGCGGCGGCCAGCGCGCGCAAAGCGCTCCGCCAGTCCGACTCGTGGCGCCGGTCGTGCACGGGCAGCGCGGCCGGCTGCCAATCCTGCAGCATGAGCTGTACGCGTTTGCTGCCGTTCCATTCGTTCACCGACAGCTCGCCCAGCACATGCGCGGTGCCGCAGCCCAACATGGCACCGCAGTCCGCGCCCCTGCCGAAGCAGACGGCCTCCAGCTTGCGGCCGCCTTGTCCCAGCACCGCCCGCAGATGCCGGCTTTCCTTGCCCATCGCCTTGGCGTCGATCACCTCTGCGCCACGCAGCACGAAGCGGGGCGAAGGATTGCCGATGCCGCACGGCTCGAGTGCGCCAAGCTGCTCCGCAGCCTCGAGCGTAAGCTCCGAAGCTCTGCAGACGAGGTCCGCCTTCTTGCGCGGGATCCAGTCGTCCGGCGACAGCCAGCTGTCCGCCAGCGCGGACAGCTTTTCGCCCAGCGCGGCGACGCGCTCGGTGCGCATGGTCATGCCGGCGGCAGCCTTGTGGCCGCCGAAGTGCTCAAGCTCCTCTGCGCAAGCCGTGAGCGCCGCATGCAGGTCAAAGCCTTCAATCGAGCGCGCCGAGCCTTTGCACAGTCCCGTAACGGCATCCGCCGCCAGGACGACGGTCGGCTTGTAGTAGCGTTCGACGAGCTTCGAGGCGACGAGGCCCGCGATGCCGGCGTTCCAGCCCTCGCCCGCGACGACGATGACAGCCGGTCCGCTCCCGCCGTGGGCGGCCGCGATCGCCTGCCATGCGGCATCGGCCTGGACGAGCGTATCCTCCACCAGCTGCTGGCGCTCCTGGTTCAGCATGTCCAGCTCCGCCGACAGCAGCTCGGCCTCGTTCCGATCGGCGGTGATGAGCAGCCGCAGCGCGATATGCGCTTCAGCCAGCCGGCCGCCGGCGTTCAGCCGCGGCGCCAGTCCGAACGCGATGCGGCCGCTCGTGAGCCGCCCGGACTCGGCGCCCGAGATTTGCGCCAGCGCCTGGATGCCGGGAGAGGGCCGCGCGTTCATCTCTTCAAGGCCCAGCTTGACGATCGCGCGATTCTCGCCGGTCAGCGGCATCAAGTCCGCGACGACGCCGATGGCGGCGACGTCCGCGAACGCGAGCTCCGGTTCGCCGAGCATTGCATGCGCCAGCTTGAACGCCACCGCCGAGCCGGTGAGCTCCTTGAACGGATACGGACAGCCCGGCTGCTTCGGGTTGACAATGGCGACAGCCTCGGTCGGCAGGACGGCAGGCGGCTCGTGATGATCGGTCACGACGACGTCGATCCCTAGCGTTGCCGCGTAGGCGATTTGTTCGACGGCGCTAATGCCGTTGTCCACGGTCACGATCAGCTTGACGCCGGCCTCCGCCGCTTTGTCGATGGCTGGCAGATTCAGTCCGTAGCCTTCCTTGCTCCGATGAGGGATATATGTATCGAAGTCGGCGCCGAGCCGGCTGAGCAGCCTGTGCATGAGCGCGGTCGAGGTGACGCCGTCGGCATCGTAGTCGCCGTATACGCGAATCCGCTCCCCGCCGTCGATCGCCTGCCGGATACGGGCCACGGCCCGGTCCATGCCGAGCAGCATGTAGGGATCGTGCAGATCGCGAAGACCCGGATTCAAAAAGCGCTTCGCGTCCTCCGCGTTCCGATAGCCCCGCGAGACGAGCAGGCGGCTGACGAGCGGCGCCAATCCGAGCTGCGCGCCGAGTGCCGTCGCCGCGTCTGTGTCTTCTTCCGCCAATACCCAGCGATAGGTGGATTTCACCTTTGAATCGCTCCTTTCTGCCTTACAGCACTGTGGACTCCGCCTGATGCGGCGGAGTCCACAGCGAATTATTGAATTAAAGTCGGCATTTCTTCTTCCTGGTGATTCGATTTGTAAGGATAACCCGGATCGTACGGCTCGACGCGGACGTTCGCGTCCGATACATGCAAAAACCGCTTGGTCAGCTGCCTTCGCACACGCTGGGCGACGTCATGTCCGTCCAGCACCGATATGCGCGGATTCACTCTGATAAGGACGTCTATGATCACATAATGGCCGTGTTCCTTGGCTCTGAGCTCGTCAACGGCGACGACGCCGTCGACCCGCTGCACCACTTCAAGCAGCGTCTGCGCGTCCACTTCGTCCAGCGGACGGCGTTCGACCGCGCCGATGGCAGAAGCCGCCTGCCGATAGCCCATTCGAAGGACGAACACGCCGATCACAAGTCCCGCGGCGGGATCGAGCACGTACAGGACGGGCAGGTCCAGCAGCTGTCCGGTCATTGCGCCCGCCGTGCCGACCAGCGCGGTCAGCGATGCGAACACGTCCGAACGCTCCGTGCGGGACGCTTCGGGGCGCAGTCCCATCCGGTGCTCGTAGTTGCGACGGTACAGGATCAGCGCTTCGCGGGCGACCATGCTAGCCGCGATGACGATGACGGCGCCCCAGCCGGGCGCGCGGTCCTCGCCCCACGCGATCGCGCGCAGCGAGGAGATCGCCATCTCGAGGCCCGCGAGCAGCAGCAGGGCGGCGAAAACGACGGCCGCCACCGCTTCGCGCTGACGCTCGGCGGCGCCGCGAGGCGCGATCGCCCGCCGGTGCCGCAGGTAAGAGTTGACTGCGGCGGCAAAGTCGGCGGCCGAATGACAGGCGTCCGCCATCAGCGCTTTGCTGCCCGTGAACCAACCCGCGAGACCCTTGAAGACCGACAGTACGAGCAACCCGAGCAGGGAAACCTTGATGCCATGCAGCGTTTTGCCGGTCCTTTTTTGAGTCATCTTATCGATACACCTCTATTCCTTATTCCATCAAGGCGCCGGCTGCGCCTTGACGGGCTTGGCAGGCTTCGCTTTGCGTTTCATCCAGAACCAGAGCGGACTGGCGATGAAGATGGAGGAATAGGCGCCGCTGATCAATCCGAAGATCATCGCGAGCGAGAACATCTTGATCGATTCGCTGCCGAAAATGAAAAGGCAGACGGCGGCGAAGGCGACGGTGATGACCGTATTGATCGAACGGGTCAGCGTCTGGGTAATGCTGTCGTTGACGACCTTGGCGAGATCGGCTTCGGACTTCACCTTGGCGAAGCGCATATTCTCCCGAATCCGGACGAAGATGGCGACGGTATCGTTGATCGAATAACCGATGATGGTCAGTACGGCAACGATAAACGGCAGGTTGACTTCCAGATGGAAAATCGAGAACAGCGTAATGACGATAAACGCGTCGTACAGCAGCGCAATGACCGACGAGATCGCGTACCGCCATTCAAAGCGGATCGCGATATAGATGATGATGCCGATCGAAGCGATCAGAATGCCGCGCAGGGCGTTCGTCTGCTGCTCCTTGGCGATCTCGACGTCGACGATGTTCTTTTCGAACGATGCCTTGTCGTCGAACTTGGACTTGAAGTCCGATTCGAGCTTGCTCTGCTGGTCTTCCGTGAGCGCGGCCTTGAACCGGATCGAGAGACGCTCGGCCGCGGTCGTCAGGTGATACTCGCCGAGCTCTTCCTTTTCAAGAAACGCCTTGACGTCGTCCCCGTTCACCGACTTCGTGATGGCGATGTCCACGGACGTGCCCGATTGAAAGTCGATGCCGTAGTTCAAGCCGCGGATGGAGAGCGACAATATGCCGATCAGCACGATAACGAGCGAAGCGATGAAGAAGGGTTTGCTCCATTTGATCCAGTCGATGTCGTGAAACTTATAGCGCACGGATTTCACTCTCCTTTACGCCATAGTAGCCGACTTTGTTGAACTTGCCGCTCTTCACAAGCAGATGCATCAAGTAGCGTGGCAGGAAGATGTTGGTCGCGATGTTGCAAATGATCGAAGCGAGCAGCACGACCGCGAAGCCCTTGACCGAGCCTTGGCCGATAAAGTAAAGCACGGCGCCGGCGATGATGTTCGTAATATGCGCGTCGATGATCGTTCGGAAGCTGTTCTTGTTGCCCGACCGCAGCGACGACGCGATGCTCTTGCCCGTGCGGATCTCGTCCTTGATCCGTTCGGCCGTAATGATGTTCGAGTCGACCGCGATGCCGATGCCGAGTACAAACGCGGCGATGCCGGGCAGCGTCAGCGTCGCGCCCATGAGCCAGAAGACGCCGATCAGCAGCCAGACGAACACGAGCAGGCAGAAGCCCGCGATAACGCCCGGCAACCGGTAGAACACGACCATAAATACGAAAATGGCGACGGACGCGATGATGCCTGCCAGCAGCGTCTCTTCAAGCGACTTCTTGCCGAGCGTGGCGCCTACGCTTTGCGTATACTTCTCCGTCAGCTTCAGCGGCAGCGCGCCGAGGTTGATCGTATCGGCCAGCGCCTTGGCGTCTGCCGGCGTCGGCTGCCCGGAGATGGTGGCCGTGCCGTCGGTGAAGACGCCTTGTACGACCGGATCGGAGAGCAGATCTTCGTCCAGATAGATCGCGAGCTTTTTGCCCAGGAGCCTGCTCGAGATATCTTCGAATTTCTTCTTGTCTTTGACCTGAATGGCGACGAGCGGCTCGCGCAGCTGATTGTATTCTACCTTCGCCGCGCCTTCTTTAAAGTCGTCCCCCTGCAGCTCTACCTTGCAATAGCCTGCGTCCGCGGCGCATCCTTCTGCGCTGCGGAACGTAAGTACCGCCGGTTTTTGCAGCATCTTGCGGACTTCCGATTCGTCGGCGACGCCCGCGATTTTGACGCGGATCCGGTTTTTGCCTTCCGGCGTCACTTCCGATTCGCCGACGCCGCGCGCGTCGATCCGCTTCTTGATACTCTCGGCCGTCTTGTTCAGCGAATCCTTCGTGACTTCGCCCGTTCCCGAGAGCGGGGATGCTTCGTACAAAATCTCAAAGCCGCCTTGCAAATCGAGCCCTAGCTTCGTCTTGTCCAGCAAATACGGGCTGGTAGCCGCGATAACGCCGAACGAAACGAGAACCACGAGCACGAAAGCGAGCATCCGGTTCATATGGTATTGCCGACCCCTTTCGATTCTCAATGTTCCTATTATACCTACGCGCTCAAAGCGAAGTCAATTTGTCGAAACGTCCTCCCAGACGCGAAAAAAGGCTCCCAACTAGGGAGCCTCCGGGCCCGTATCCAGACTTTGGAACGCGCCTTAACCGACTGGCGATTCTATCGTCTTTTCTCGCCCCGATAGATGCTCAGCGTAATATAGTTCATGAAGTTGGTCACCTTCAGCGACAGAATGTCGTTGACGATCGCATGAAGCGCAGGGGTACCCTTTTTGTGGTATTTGTCGCTCACGCATTCCCATATCTCCGGCCCCGTCGCCTGTTCGTAGCCGATCATCCGGAACTCTTCGGCCTTGCTTTCGCAGAGCTCCCTGATCGTACGGTTCAATTCCGCCTCGTCCATGCCGTCCGAGCGCCTATCGTCCGTCATCGGCGTTCCCCCTTCCCGCTTTGCGCCTGCTGCCTTGCCGTCTGCCGTCATCCTTCCCGTTCCGCCATGAAGTCCCGACGCCTAACTGTATTATACCTTTCGCCGCAGCCCGCCGAAATCCTGCCGCTTCGCAGGAGGGCTTGGCATGATTGCGGACAGCCCCCGCATATGCTGGTGAAGTAGACGAACCGAAGAGCGAAGGATGGGATGAACCTTGTCGCCGCGCAAACAAACCTTTATCCAGGGAGCGATGATCCTGCTCGCCGCCGGTCTCCTCAACCGATTGCTCGGCTTCGTGCCCCGGATCGCGCTGCCTCGCCTGATCGGAGCCGAAGGCGTAGGGCTCGTCCAGCTTGTATTCCCCTTTTTTATCGTCGTGCTCACAATTATTACCGGCGGGCTGCCGCTGGCGGTGGCGAAGCTCGTGGCCGCCGCCGACTCCCGCGGAGACACGGAAGAAGCCGTCCGCATCCGGCGAACGGCGCTGACCATTGCGCTGGCTGCCAGCTTGACCGTGTGCGGCCTGTGCTTCGCCCTCTCGGATTGGATCTCTTCCAGCCTGATGACCGATCCGCGGGTTCACACCGCGTTTTTGGCCATTATCCCGGTCATCCCGCTAGTAGCCGTATCCTCGATCTGGCGCGGTTACTTTCAGGGCAAGCAGGATATGCTGCCTACCGCGGTTTCGCAGACGGTGGAGACGATCGTCCGGATCGCGCTCTCGCTGACGCTCGCTTTTATGTTCCTGCCCTGGGGACTTGAGGCGGCCGCGGCGGGCGCGATGATCGGGACTGGCGCCGGCGAGTTCGGGGGCCTTGTCGCACTATGGCTGCACTTGCGGGGCGAGGCCCGCGGACGCGGCGGAGCCGGAAAATCCGCGGCGGAACGCCTCGCGACCGAAGCGGTCGGCAAGCCCGCGCCCCGGCCCCCCGCCCAAGAAAGCCGGATGCGCGCCCTGCTGCAGATCGCCGTGCCCGTCACGGGCAGCCGGATGATCGGCTCCTTGTCCTACTTGTTCGAATCGATTCTGACGACGCGCGCGCTTATCGCGGCCGGACTCGCCACGGCTGCGGCTACCGCGCAATACGGTATCCTGCAGGGCATGGTCATCCCGCTTCTGCTGCTGCCCGGATCGCTCACCTTTTCGCTTGCGACGTCGCTCGTGCCTTCGCTGTCGGAGGCCGCCGCCAGAGGCGACCGGGTCGCCATCCAGAAGCGCCTTCACCAATCGATGCGGCTTGCCGTCGTGACGGGCGCTCCTTTCATCATTTTGATGGCGCTGTTCGGCCGGCCGATCTGCGGGCTCATTTATGGAGACCCCGAGCCCGGCGCCTTGCTCAGCCTGCTGGCGCCCGCAGCCGTCTTTTTGTACATGCAGGCGCCGCTGCAGGCTGCGCTGCAGGCGCTGGACCGTCCGGGCACGGCGCTGTCGAATACGTTCGCGGGAGCGCTGGTCAAGCTCCTCCTCATCGTATTGCTCGCTTCCAAGCCGGAGCTTGGCATCCGCGGCGTGGTCATCGCCATCGGCGCCAACATGGCGCTGGTCACGCTGCTGCACTGGATCAGCGTCGTGCGCTTGACGGGCGTCCGACTGCTGCCCGGCGACTTCCTCAAGATCGGCGCGGCCATGACGATCATGGGCGCGGTCGCGCTCTGGATCTGGAACGCGGGCAGGTTGCCCGGCGTCTGGCTGGATCTGATCGCGGCAAGTCTGCTGTCGCTAGTCGTATATTTGCTCCTTCTGATGGTCATGAAGCTCATCGACAGGCATGACGCGGCAAGAATTCCGATCCTTGGCCGATTGTTCAAATAGGCGGCGCTAAGTCCTTCGATTGATATAGAGCCGTCCCTTGTGGTCCAGGCTGCAGAACGCGACTTGCTTAAACGTTTTGACGCCTTCCCGCCGCAGCTCCTGCCTGAGCCAAAACCGGTTTTTGCCGATACGCTCCAGGCTTTCGTCTTGCACGAGTCCGTCCATGATCAGCGGAAGCGGGAGCAAGCCGTATTTGATTTTAGGCTTTGCTTCCTCCGTCGGGGGAGGCGTCTCCCGCTTATGCTTGTCGGCCATAATAACGGACAGCTTGCCGGACGATTCGAGCACAGCGAGCTCGACGTCCGCGACGTGGTCGACTCTGTTTTCCCTAAGCTGCATCATCAGGTCGTCGAGGCTGTAGCGCTGTCTTTTCATTTCCTTCCAGTTCAGGTTGCCCTTGCTTATGATGACGCTTGGCTTGCCTTCGAACCATAGACGAAGCCTGCGGTTTTTTAACGTGAGCGTGGATACGATCAATTGAACGACGACAAGCACGGCCATCGGAGCGGCGGCGTATAAGAGCGGGCGGCTCGGCGCTTCGATCGCGATGACGGCGATCTCGGCGATCATGATCGAGATGACGAGATCGAACACCGACAGCTTTCCGATCTCGCGTTTGCCCATCAACCGCAATATGAGGAAGACGAATAAGTACATCAGCAGCGTCCGAATCGTGATCGCCGTCAGTTCCAAGTGCTGTTCCTCCCTTGCCGGATATCGGAGCCGGGCCTGCGAATGTAGTCTCACCGGGCACCCTCCGCGCGATACGGACGGATGTCGCGGAAATTATCGGCATTATCGAGTACTAGCGGCGGGTACAAGCCCATACAATGGTACAAAACGCTTGATTTCAAAGGAGTGCATCGATATGAATCCCGTACGCGTATCCGGCATTCGCATCGCATCCCCGCTGGTCGCGGGCTTCGTCTGGGCTTTTATTTGGCTCGGTCTGGGCACGCTTGCGCTCTCGGTTCTGCTCTACAGCTCGTCTATGCAGGAAACGAAGCTTCTGTCCTGGGTATTCGGCGTTCACGGCGCGGCGAGCCTGGCAGGCGGATTCACCTCGGCCAAACGATCCGGCAAGCGCGGCTGGTACATCGGCGCCGTCACAGGCTTGTTATATGCGGTTGCGGTCGTCATCATCGGATTCCTGTCCCAGGACATCGGCTTCGACGCCCGCATCGGTCTGCTTGGCTTGATCGCCGCGCTGGCGGGCGCCTTCGGGGGCATGCTCGGTGTAAACGCAGGCTCCGGCACGAACCCAAGGCGGCTGTGAGATGGTGCGCGAACGCAAAATTAAAGTCTGCACAGGCCGTTAGAAAAATGGAAATTGTGATATACTGATACAATCATTTCTAGCGGCAAGGAGCGAACGCGTTGATCGTATTCGGCAGCATGAAAACCATATCTGCGCTTACGGCCGTAACGGTGGCGCTCCTCGTCGGATACGGTACGGCGAGACAGCCTTTCGCCGCCGCGGCCGTTTTCGTCCGGAAGCTGTATCGCTCTCCCAAGCATCTGATTTTTTTTATGTCTTTGCTGTTGATCATGGCGCTCAACAAGTTCGAACTGCGCCTGGAAGCAGCCCTGCCCGTTCCCGCCGACCTTACCGGCGCGCTCGCGGGGTGGGAGGGTGGCTGGCAAGGCGCTTTGCAGCGGGCGCTGGAGTCTCCCTCGCTCACGCTCGTTTGCGCATTTTTCTACCTTGTCGTTTTTCAAGGCTTCATGGTCGCTTCGCTGATCGTCTACGCAAGGGCCGGCAACGACAAGCTCTACTACGCGCTTTGCGTAGCGCTCCTGCTGAATTACTTGATCGCGGTTCCGTTCTATTTGTTCGTGCCCGTCCGCGAGGCGTGGGCAGCCGCTCCCGGCGTTCGTTTTCTGATGCTCGACGCTTTTCCGAGCTTCGAGACGCAGTATCGCCGCCTGTCCGGTTTGGACAACTGCTTTCCGAGCCTGCATACGTCGATTTCGGTCACGATGGCGCTTCTGGCGTTCCGCTCCGGCAGCAGGCGATGGGCGATATTTGGCGCTGCAAATGCCGCCGTCATTCTTTTCTCCATCTTCTATCTCGGCATTCACTGGGCGACGGACATGTTTGCGGGCTTGATCCTCGCGACCGTCGTCGTCGCCGTCGGACTCAAGGTCGGCGCTTGGGCGGATCGCTTCAGGCTTCGCCGCAAGTCTCATCCCCCCGTCAAGGACACGTTCAAGAAGCTTGCTCCGTCGCGCCTGACGGATACTTGAATCCATCCGCAACAAAAAAACAAGCCGCTGGATCTTGCGATCCGACGGCTTGTTTTTCTCGTTTCGTTGTTACTTATCGCTCTTGGCCTCTCCCGCGCGCGCCGAGACATTGTTGATCGCGGAGCGATCGAACGTGAGCTTCGTCGCGTCGTTCACCTTCAGCACGATCGTATCGTCGGTGATCTCGGCAATCGTGCCGTGCAGACCGCCGATCGTCGTCACCTTGTCGCCCTTGGCAAGCGCCCGGAGCATCGAGTTGCGGTTTTTCGTCTTTTTCTGCTGCGGACGGATAAGCAGGAAATAGAAAACGACGAACATAAGCAGAAACGGCGCCAGCGACATCAACAGATTGCCATTTCCGGAGCCTTCAGTTGCTAACCACATAGTATTACCTCCCCTCTCGTCTTTAAAAAAAGTTAAAAGCCGCTCTCATTGGTTGCCATACCGTACGCTTCGAAAAATTCGTCGCGGAAATCGCCGAGACGGTCGTCCCGGATCGCCTGGCGAACCTGACTCATGAGATTCACCAGGAAATGCAGATTGTGGATCGTCGTCAGCCGAAGTCCGAACATCTCGTCCGCGCGGATCAGATGTCTGACGTAAGCCCGCGAGTAGTTCCGGCAGGCATAACAGTCGCACTTCGGATCGAGCGGACCGAAGTCCTCGGCGTACTTCGCATTCTTGACGACGACGCGGCCTTCGCTCGTCATGAGCGTGCCGTTGCGGGCGATGCGCGTAGGGAGCACGCAGTCGAACATGTCCACGCCGCGGATGCTGCCCTCGACGAGTGCGTCCGGCGAACCGACGCCCATCAGATAGCGCGGCTTGTTCGAAGGAAGCAGCGGCACCGTATGGTCGAGCACCTCGTACATGATTTCCTTGGATTCGCCTACGCTGAGGCCTCCAATAGCATAGCCCGGAAAATCCAGGGAAGTCAAATCCGCCGCGCTCTGCGCGCGCAAGTCCTTGTGCATGCCGCCCTGCACGATGGCGAACAAGCCCTGGTCGTGCGGTCTGGCATGCGCCTTGAGGCATCGCTCGGCCCATCGACTCGTGCGCTCCGTCGACTGCTTGACGTACGCGTACTCGGCGGGATAGGGCGGACATTCGTCGAACGCCATCATAATGTCGGGTCCGAGCGCATTTTGCACAGCCGTCGCGACTTCAGGAGACAGAAACAGCTTGTCCCCGTTCAGATGCGAGCGGAAGGTGACGCCTTCTTCGGTAATCTTGCGCATCTGCGCGAGCGAGAACACCTGGAAGCCGCCGCTGTCCGTCAAAATCGGGCGGTCCCAGTTCATCATCTTGTGCAAGCCGCCCGCCGCGCGGACGAGCTCGTGGCCCGGCCTGACGAACAGGTGGTACGTGTTGCTCAGGATGATCTGGGCGTTCAGCGCCTTAAGCTCCTCCGGGCTCACGCCCTTGACGGTCGCCTGCGTGCCGACCGGCATGAAGGTAGGCGTATCGATAACGCCGTGCGGCGTGTGGACGCGTCCGAGCCTGGCGCCCGTCTGGGCGCAGGTCTTGATCAGTTCGTAAGTAATAGCCGGCATTGTACTCGATCGGTCCCTTCTTGTCTATTGCGCCGAAGATGTCTACGTAATGAACATCGCATCGCCGAAGCTGAAAAACCGGTACTCGGCGGCGACCGCTTCGCGGTAAGCCGCTAGTACGGCTTCGCGTCCTGCAAGCGCGCTGACCAGCATCACTAGCGTCGACTTGGGCAGGTGGAAGTTCGTAAGCAGCGCGGAGACGAAGCGGAACTCGTAGCCGGGATAAATAAAAATGCCCGTCCATCCGCTGCATGCCTCGATCGGCCGGTCGCCGAACCGTTGACCCAGCGTCTCCAGCGTCCTCGCCGAGGTTGTGCCCACCGCGACGATCCGCGTCCCCGCTTGCCTCGCCCGGTTGAGCAGCGCCGCGTTTTCCTCGTCGACGCCGTACCATTCCTCATGCATCTTGTGCTCGAGCACATTGTCCACCGATACGGGACGGAACGTGCCGAGTCCGACGTGCAGCGTCACGCGGCACACGGCGATCCCGCGTCCCTGAAGCTCCCGCAGGAAGTCCTCCGTGAAGTGGAGGCCGGCGGTCGGCGCGGCGGCGGAGCCTTCGTTCTGCGCATAGACCGTCTGATAGCGATCCTTGTCTTCCAGCCGCTCCTTGATGTACGGAGGAAGCGGCATCTCGCCGAGCCGATCGAGAATTTCGTTAAAAATGCCGTCATACTGAAAACGGATCGTTCTCGCGCCCATTTCGCCTTCTTCTTCTACGACGGCGGCCAGCAACGGTTTCATCGAATGTTCCGTCTCTCCGAAATGCAGTACGGCGCCGATATGCAGCTTCTTGCCCGGCCGTACGAGCGCCTCCCAGCGATCGTCGCCGAGCGCCTTGAGCAGCAGCACTTCGGCCTTCGCGCCGGTATTCGCCTTGCGCCCGAACAATCTGGCCGGAATCACCTTCGTATCGTTCAGGACGAGCGTGTCTCCCGGCACGAGGTAGTCCGCGAGATCCTTGAACGAACGGTGCTCGACCCGCCCGCCGTCCTTGTGCAACACCAGCAAGCGGGACGAGGTCCGATCTGATAGCGGAGTCTGCGCGATCAGCCGTTCGGGGAGTTCAAAATCGTAATCGCCGACGTTCATGAAGCGCCATCCTTCTCGATCTTAATATCTTTATAGTAGTATTGCAGGATCTTCTTGTAGTCATACCCTTGCTCGGCGAGCCCGAGCGCGCCCCATTGGGACATGCCGAGCCCATGTCCGTAGCCGGTACCCGTCACGATGAACTGCGGGGAAGCGGTGATCGCGCGTACCTGGCCCGAGCCGCTTAAGACGATGGCGTTGCCGCCCGCCGCCGAATCGAGCGGACGCACGGTGCCGTCGCCGCCAAGCACCTGCAAGGAGCCGGCGCCGTCCGGCACCTCCCGGCTTGCGCCGTTCGCGCCGACGATCGTCGCGCGAGCGGTCTCGTCGATCTTGAAGAGCGTGCTCTTGACGCCGCCGAGCGCGCTGCGCCAGCTGTCGCCGTACAGCTGGACGGTCGTGCCGTTCGCCTTGAGACGAATCGCCCGCCCGGACGCCCCGGTCTCGGACACCTCGAGCGTGCGGAGCGGGCCTTGAATCTTGTTTTTGTCGGACAGCTTCGCGTTGATGGTCGCCAGCAGCTTGTCCGCGGCGAGCGGGCCTTCGACCCAGCTGTTGTTCGTATACTCCGGCGTCTTGCCGAGCGACAGCACGAGCGTGCCCGCGTTGACGGAAGCGACCGGCTTGACATCGGTCTGAACGCGCGGACTCGGGCGAACCTGCACGTCGTTGCTGGTCACAGTCAGCATGGCGAGGCCCGCTTCGTTCTTCTGTCCCTTGTCGGCCAGCAGATCGCTGCGGATATAGCCGACCGTGCCCGAATCGAGCGCGACGCGGTACCAGTCGAGCTTGCCCTTCTGAATGCCGTCGTCCGGACTTTGGACTGCTCCCGCATAATAAGGTATCGCATTGCCCGCATATTCGAGCGGATCGGCCGTGATGCCGCCCGCGCTCGCGCCGAACATGGCAGTGATGATCTTGCCGCCGTAAGTCACCACTTCGCCGGCCGTCGCCTGCACGCCCGCGGTGGAGTTCGCG
Organism: Cohnella sp. GbtcB17; assembly: GCF_019091135.1. Classification (GTDB taxonomy): domain Bacteria; phylum Bacillota; class Bacilli; order Paenibacillales; family Paenibacillaceae; genus Cohnella. The sequence continues at coordinate 19,000 of NZ_JAGXJW010000047.1, forward strand.
TTTTCCGAGGCGAGACCGTTGTACGCCTGGCTGTACGTATTGTCGACGACGTCGGCAATCTGATAGGAGACGCCGCCCGCCAGCGCATACGATCTGGCGGCGACCGCCTGCGCCTTTTGCGCCTCGGCCGGCCAGCTGGCACCGACTTCGGCGCCGACGACCGAGTACAAATACGGCTCGAGCCCGACGACATTGACGACGGCGAGATTGTTGTTCAGCACGCTGATCTGCATGCTGCCGCGATATTTGTTTTTGCTCCGTTCGACGACCTGGATGCTCCCGTCTCCCTGTACGTCCGCCTGCAAGGCGGCCCCGCCCGCGGCGGGCAGGGCGTATAGGGGCGCCGAGTTCGTCGCGGAGCCCGTATAAGTCACGTCGTCGCGGATGACGGCGTACGCTGAACCCGCCGCTGGCGGCTGAGCCGAAAATCCGGCGGCCGCGACGGCGGCCTGAAGCTTCGTCAGCTCGGCCTGGCTGGCGGCTTGTCCGATGCGCACCGCATACGCGGCGCCCTCCGCCGACGGCTTCACCGCGACGAAGGCATCGAAGCCCGCGTTGCCCAGCTGCGCGACCGCGGCGAGCGCCTCGCTCGCGCCGGCGTAAGGCCCCGTCTCGACGGCTAGCGGTCCCGCTATGTAAGGCTGGGCGAGCGACGTCTGGCCGCCGGCGGCGGACGCCCACTTCGACAACGCGGACTGCGCGGCGGACGCCGTGCTGTAGACGCCCTCCGACACTTGATAGACCGTCTTGCCTTTTTTGTTCAGCTTGGTCACGAAGCCGGCCTTGGAGGAAGCCTGAATCTTCTTCAGCACCGTCTGCGCGGCCGAAAAATCCTCCGTCTCGAGCAGCATCGCCCGATAGGCATCGACCGCGAAGCGAACTGTGCCGCCTGGCGCGGGATAGTCCGCTTTCCCTTGTCCGCCGACCCAGGACAGACCGAGACCGCCCGCGGATACGAGCGTCGCGACGGGCGTCGTGGATTGATACTTGGATCCAAGGTCCAAAAACAGGGCGACGCGTATCGTATCGGGCACGACGGCGGCATTCGCCCCCGGACCGTCCGCTCCCGCCCATGCGAGCAGCACTGCGGCGGAAGCGCCGAGCGCAATCCGGCGATTCATTTTGTTCATGTCGATCCTCCATGTGATCCATCTTGGTCTTCGGCGACGATTCTGCACGAGCCGTCCTTGCAGGCGTCGCTTTTTCCGAACAGCCTGTATCTGTACTTCGCCACAAACCGATAGGCGGCGGCTGCGAGCAGCCTGAATCCCGGCAACGCGCCTAATCGCCCGAGCCAAGCAAGGCCGGGCATGTCGCGCAGCAAAAGCATGACGGCATCCGCTCCCCCTGTCAACCGGCCTGACGATTCGTCCTTCACGAGCATTTGCGACAAATGGCCGTCGGCCCCTCCCGGCTCGCCCGGCGCGTCGCCGAGGCTGCCGGCCGGCACCGCCTGAAGCGGCACGAACCGAAGTTCTGACTGCGTGCGCGAACGGCGGAGACGGCTGACTGCCGTCAGGCATAGCCTGCATTCGCCGTCGTAATAGACGGTCAGCACGCGACGTTCGCCGGCTTCCGTCTCCGCGCTCACGGTCGCTGCTCCGGCATCGGCAGCCCCAGATGCCGGTAAGCCGCCGGCGCGGCTACACGGCCGCGCGGGGTCCGCTGCAGGAAGCCGATCTGGAGCAGGTACGGCTCGTAGACGTCCTCGATCGTCTGGCTCTCCTCCCCGATCGATGCGGCGATCGTATCCACGCCGACCGGACCGCCCTTGTACCGGGAGATCATCGCGTGCAGCAGCTTGTGGTCGATCGCGTCGAGGCCCATCGGATCGACCTGCAGGCGCTCGAGCGATTCGTGCGCGAGCTGTTCGGTGATGATGCCGTCACCGCGCACCTGCGCGTAGTCGCGCACACGCTTGAGCAGCCGGTTCGCGATGCGGGGCGTGCCTCTCGCCCGTCGCGCAATCTCCCGGGATGCGTCACCGATGATGTCCACGCCGAGCAGTTCGCTCGTCCGCGACACGATAAAGGCGAGCTCGTCCTCGGTGTAAAACTCGAGGCGGCTGACGACACCGAACCGGTCGCGCAGCGGCGCGGACAGCAGGCCCGCGCGCGTCGTCGCGCCGATCAGCGTAAACTTCGGCAGGTCGAGCCTGACCGACCTCGCGCTCGGCCCCTTGCCGATGACGAAGTCCAGCGCGAAGTCCTCCATCGCGGGGTACAGCACCTCTTCGACCGTGCGATGAAGCCTGTGAATCTCGTCGATGAACAAGACGTCGTTTTCCTGCAGATTGGTCAAAATGGCAGCCAAATCGCCGGGACGCTCGATCGCCGGCCCGCTGGTCGTCCGGATGCTGACGCCGAGCTCGTTGGCGATAATGTTCGAGAGCGTCGTCTTGCCGAGTCCCGGCGGGCCGTACAGCAGCACGTGGTCGAGCGCCTCCTGTCTCAGCTTGGCGGCCTCGATGTAAATCTTCATATTGTCCTTGACCTGCGACTGGCCGATATATTCGTTCAAATACCGCGGACGCAGGCTCAGCTCCGCCTGACGGTCCTCCATCATCAAGTGAGCGGTCACGATGCGGTCCTCCACCTATGCGTCCCCCTTTCCGCTCGTTATCCGGTAAAAAGCTGCTGCAGGGCGAGCTTCATGAGCACGTCCGGCGAATCCTCGGGCTTGATCCGGTCCTTGAGCGCCGACCAAGCCTTATCCAGCTCGGCATCCCGGTAGCCGAGTCCCGCCAGCGCTTCCCTGGCCGCCGCCCACGACGCATGGCCGTCGTCCGGCAGCGACAAGCGCTCCGCCGCGGGCAGGCCAAGGCCCGCCGCATCGTACGAAGAGCCCAGCTTATCCTTCAAATCGAGCACCATCCGCTGCGCCGTCTTTTTCCCGATGCCCGGCAGCTTCGTCAGAAACGTCAAATTTTCCTGCTGGATCGCCGCCACGACCGACTCCGGACGGCCGCCGGCCAGCACGCCGAGCGCTACGCGGGGACCGATGCCCGACACCTCCAGCAGCTTGCGGAAGAGGCTCTGCTCCTCCCGGGTCGTGAAGCCGAACAGCTGGATCGCGTCCTCGCGGACGTGATGGTGAATGAACAGCTGCACCTGCTCCTCGCTTCTCGCCAAGCCGTACGGATTGGGCGTGAACACCCTGTAACCGACGTCCCGCACGTCGAGCACGACGTATTCAAGTTCGATATGCGCTACATAACCTTTTAAATAATCGATCACCGCCGCGTCGCTCCGTTCATCCATTGACTCATGCCGCTTGCGTGGGCATGGCAGATCGCCACGGCCAGCGCGTCCGCCACGTCGTCCGGCTTCGGCGCGCTCGCAAGTCCGAGGAGGCGCTTCACCATTTCCTGGACCTGCTTCTTCTCCGCGCCGCCGTACCCGACGACCGACTGCTTGACCTGCATCGGCGTATACTCGCCGATCGGTATGCCGCGCTGCGCGGCGGCGAGCATCAGCACGCCTCTCGCTTGGCCGACGCTGAACGCGTTCGTCACGTTTTTGTTGAAAAACAGCTTTTCGACCGCAACGGTCTCCGGCTTGTATTGATCGAGCAGCTTGCAGGAAGATTCATAGATCTGCTGAAGCCTGACCTCCTGCGCCGTATCCGGCGTCGTCTGGATGCTGCCGAACTGCACCGGCACGAGACGATGCCCGAGCTTGTCGATAAATCCGAATCCCATGATGGCGATGCCGGGGTCGATTCCGAGTACCCGCATGAGGGCCCCCCGCTTCCTGTTTCTACTGACAGACGACTTGATTATACCATTTGCGGGCGGGGATGAGAACAGAAAGCCGAACAGCAAACGCGCACACGAAAAAAGCGCCCGAGCGAAAGCTCCAGCGCTTCGTGGCCGCCGGACGGCGGCGGTCTGACGGCTATTCGGCTGCGTTTGCGGGTGCACCGGATGCGTCGGCGTACGCGCCGAGCCGGCTCACGACCCGATGATAGTCGTCGGCACCCTCGCCCACCGGCATGCCTTCCCGCAGCTTGCGCAGCTCCTCGGGCGACAATCCGCTTTCCAGCGCCTTGACGTCCATGTGGAAAAAGGTCCGGATCACCTTGTCCTTTTTGACGGGACCGTCGAAGAGGGAAAGGTTGCCGCCCCTGTCCAGACCGATTCTCGCCGATGCCTTGCACGACGCAGACAGATCGTCGACCGACTCCCGCATGACGAGCCGATCCGCGTCCTGGAGCGTCGCCGTCCACTCGCGATGCGTCTTGAGCAGGTCCATCGCTTCCGAAGAGGAGAACGATCCGAGCCGCCGGATCTCCTCCCCGCACACGTACATGCGCCGCAGCACGACCTCAACTTTGCCTTCGATACCCGCCAGCGCGGAGATGGCCCGTCCCCGTTCGGAATCGGGGCCTTCGAATGACAGAAGCGATGACCGCTCGTCGAGCCATACGGCTTTGTCCCCCGTCAGGGCGCCTGCGGAACGCTCCGCACGCTCGATGCTCGCCTTGACCGCGGCCAGCCCCGCTGCCGCCGTCAATACGGCGGCAGCCCAAATGCCGAGGGACCATGCCAGACGCTTGTTGCGCTTTAATCGCTTTTTCCAATGACGAATCCGATTACCGAGCACCGGGATCCCTTCTTTACCGTTTTAAACCTATTGTGGTCCCGGGCTCCCGTCGTTATGCATCAGCCTACCATTTGATCCAGGGAAGACTCTTTCTGTTCTTCGGCGCGGAAGCGACGCGCGCTTGGGCTTTGCCCGCCGAGGAGGACGCGACGCGCTTCGCCGTTCCTTGACGCTGCGCCGCCGAACGGGCCGCCTTGGCGACGCCGATCTTTGGCTTGGCTTCAGCCTGGGCGTCTTCCTCGTCCTCGAAGCGTTCTTCGTCAGAAAAGCGCTCTGAGGCGTTTTCCGCTTGCGCGTACGCCAGGTCCTTGTTGGCCGCGTCGGACGGACCGCCGGCGAGCGGATTGTCCACGAAGCCGAAGCCGTCGCGGTATGGAAGCGAATAATCGGTTGCGAACGGCTGCGCGCCGTAGCCCGCCGTCAACGGAAATCGCGGGTCGTATCCGTAGCCGTAGTGCCCCCCGCCAGGACCTGCGGCGGCCGGCGAGACGGCGCTGGGCGCATAGCCCGTCGATATCGGAGAGACAGTGCTTGGCGCATAACCAGTCGACGCGGGAGAAACGGCCGTCTGCACCGGCATAACGCCGCTAGAATAGCCGTAGCCGGACGCGTGTGCCGGATACATCGCAGCTGCCGGGGAGACCGGCGTTCCTGCGCACGGCTGGCATGGCGCCTGCCCCCATCCGGTCTGCAGGCCGCCGAGGCCGCCCAAGTGTCCGGGAATGCCGCCTTCAAGGCCGCCGAGGTGTCCGGGGATGCCTCCCTCTAAACCGCCAATGTGCCCGGGGATGCCGCCTTCGAGGCCGCCCAGATGTCCGGGGATACCGCCTTGAAGCCCGCCCAGATGCCCCGGAATGCCTCCCTCCAAACCGCCAATATGCCCGGGGATGCCGCCTTGAAGCCCGCCCAGATGGCCGGGAATACCTCCCTCCAAACCGCCGAGGTGTCCAGGGATGCCGCCTTCGAGGCCGCCCAGATGCCCGGGAATGCCGCCTTCAAGACCTCCGAGCTGTCCCGGATAAGCCGGGATGCCCCCTACGAGCGGGCCGATCCCTTCTACGCAAGGCGCGCCAGCGTAAGGCTGAATACCGGCCGGGGACACGGCAGAGCCGTAACCGCTGTAGCCGTGGCCGGCTGCTGGACTGACTGCGCTGTAGCCGGTCGGCATCGTACTTACCGGGCTGACGGCATTGTAGCCCGTCGGCATCGTGCTTGCCGGGCTAACGGCATTGTAGCCGGTCGGCATCGTGCTTGCCGGACTGCCGGCATTGTAGCCGGTCGGCATGGCGCTCGCCGGGCTTATGTCGCCGAAGCTGTAAGGCATGGCCGTCGCCGGATTGGCGGAGGCGCTGTGCGTTTGCCCGTAGCCGTAGCCGTGGCTTGCGGCAGGCGACACGGCTTCATAGCTATGCCCGTAGCCCGCCGGCACCGTCGATGCCTCTACGGCAGGCTGTGGCATTTGCAGGAACAAGTCCGTCGTGTGCTCGTACGTCGTCATATAAACGGGATAATGTTCGTGCACGGGCGGCTTCGGCGGAGCTGGCGGCAACGGAACCGGCGCAGGCATCTGCACTTCGACCGGCGCCGTAACTTGAGGCGGCGGCGGCAACGGCGCCGTGCTCGGCTTTTCCGCCGGAGTCGGCAGGACTGCCGTGCTGGGCTTCTCGGTTTCGGCCGGCATTACGGCTGTGCTGGGTTTCTCGGTCTCCGTGGGCATCACCGCCGTGCTGGGCTTTTCCGAAGCCCCCGGCATGACAGCCGTGCTCGGCTTTTGTCCGGCGGCCGGCATGGCGCCCGTTTCCGGCATGTCGTGGTGATGATGCATGCCTTCCGACGCGCCCGCGCCTTCGGCAGGCAGCTTCGGAATATGGACGACTTGCCCCGTCAACAGTGCGCTCGGATTGACGATCTGCGGATTGGCCGCGATCAAGTCCGCGAGCGGCACTTGAAACGTCTTCGACAGCTTCCACATCGTATCGCCCTGCTGGATCGTATAATCCTGGGCAATCTCGTACTGCTTCTGACCCGGCTTCGGAATGCGAATCTTGGCGCCTACCTCGATCTCGTCCGGATTCGCGATGTCCGTGTTGGCAGCGATCAGCTCGTCAAGAGACAAGCCGTATTTCTTAGCCAAGTTGTACAGCGTGTCACCGCTTTTGGCGATATGGATCTTCACTCGGTTCCCTCCCGGTGGCTGAACTCTCGCGTGCGGGCTGCCGCCCCGCGCAATCCTTACATCCTATGCAGGAACTGGGCGTTTGACATCCCTTCGGCAAAAAAACATAGGCGAACCGGAAGCTTGACGCTCCGATTCGCCTATTCGTGTCCCGCCGACCGCCGGTCGCCTTGGGGGTCAGGTTTCCTCCGCCTCCGCCGGCGGTTCGGGCCGGCCCTTCAGCCGGCCAGCCTTGCGCAGCGCTTCCCTGAGCAAGTATTCCATATGCGCGTTGACGCTTCTGAATTCATCCGCCGCCCATCGCTCGAGCGCCGCATAAATCTCGGGATCGAGACGAAGGGGATAAGCCTTCTTCGGTTTGGAAGACATGGCCGCGCATCCTTAGCCGTACAGCGTGCCCGTGTTGATGACCGGCGTTGCCGCACGATCGGACACGACCGCGACCATCAGATTGTTGATCATCGCCGCGCGCCGCTCCGCATCGAGCTCGATCCCGTTTTCCACGAGCTGCCGCAGCGCCGCGTCCACCATGAAGACGGCGCCTTCGACGATTTTGGCGCGGGCGGCAATAATGGCGATCGCCTGTTGGCGCTGCAGCATGGCGCTGGCGATCTCCGGTGCATAAGCCAGATGCGTCAGCCGAGTCTCGAGCACCTCGATGCCTGCGACAAGCAGCCTGTTCTGAAGCTCCGCCGACAGCTCAGACGCCACCTCGTCCGAATTGCCGCGCAGCGACTGGCTCGGCTCGTCGGTGAACGTGTCGTAAGCGTACTTGGCGGCCGTATGCCGGATCGACGTCTCGCTCGTCAGCTCCACGAACCGTTCGTAATCGTCCACGTCGAACACCGCTTTGGCCGTATCCGATACGCGAAATACGACCACGGCCCCGATCTCAATCGGATTGCCCTCCGCATCATTTACCTTTAGCGTGTTGCTCGTAAAGTTGCGAACCTTGAGCGACACCCTTCTCTTGACGGTAAACGGAAGCACCATCCACAGGCCGCTGCGCGACACCGTGCCGATATAGCTTCCGAAAAAGGTGATGACCTTCGCCTGGTTCGGCTGGACGATCGTAAGCGAGCTCAGCATGACCATGGCGAGCAGCAGCAGGGCGATGCCAAGACCGATCAGCCCGCCATCCGGCTCCGCTTGATCGCCGCCCGTCACCATCAGCGCAATGCCGCCGACCAATGAGGCCAAGCACAGCAGCAAAGCCAAAAACCCGTTCATATGCCAAGCGCGTTTTTCCTTCATACTCGCCTCTCCCATTCGATTATGATTTAATTTATATATTAATATGATATCACTTTTGTAAGCATATGTAAATCAACAACATCAGATCACAGACGCAACAGATTTTAGTTCTCGCTAAAACTGGTGGAGGCGGCGTCAGTACCCAATTTGCGGTTATTGGCATGGAATTGCACGGTTTTTCCGTGTTACTCGCTCCAATTCGCGCCCATCTGAAAAAACAAAGACGGCCGCCCGCATGGCGAGCGCCGTCTTTGAATGCAGCTTATTCGTAAACCTTCACGCCTTCGACCGAGACGATCTTGCGGAATTCGTCCAGCAGTTGGCTGGTCAGCGGCCCTGCGCGGCCCTCGCCGATGATGCGTCCGTCCACCTCGCGCACGGCGATGACTTCGGCGGCGGTGCCGGTGAAAAACACTTCGTCGGCCGTATAGACGTCATGCAGCGTGAAAGGCTCCTCTTTGAGCGGGATACCGAGCTTCGCGCACAGCTCCATGATCGCGCCTCGCGTAATGCCTTCGAGTGCGCCGATATAACAAGGCGGCGTGTAGACGACGCCCCTTTTTATGATGAAGATGTTGTCGCTGGAGCCCTCCGCCACGTAACCTTGCGAGTTGAGCATAATCGCCTCGCCGACGCCCGCCAGATTCGCCTGAATTTTCACCAGAATATTGTTCAAGTAATTAAGCGACTTGATCTTCGGATTGAGCGCATCCGGCAGATTGCGGCGCGGGCTGACCGATACCGAGCGCAAGCCGTCCCGATACGCCTCTTCCGGATAGATCGCGAGCTGCTCGACGATGATGACGACATAAGCCTCGGGACAGCGAAGCGGATCGAGTCCGAGATTGCCGGGTCCGCGGGAGACGACGAGCCTGATATAGCCGTCGCGCAGTCCGTTGCGCCGGATCGTCTCGCAAAGCGCGTCTTCCATCTGCGTCAAGCTGAGCGGAATGTTCAGCATGATCGACTTGGCCGAATCGTAAAGGCGATCGAGGTGTTCCCGGCATCTGAAGATGTTCCCGTCGTAGATGCGAATGCCTTCGAAGATGCCGTCTCCGTACAAAAATCCGTGATCGTAAACCGAGACTTTGGCGTCTTCCTTTTTCACATATTGCCCGTTCAAATAAATCCATTGCTCAGACATGCCTCAAGACACCTCCGGAAATGTTAACCTTCGAATGGGAAACTGGGATAAGAGCCGAGAATTCGCACCTGGCAGCCGATCGCCTCGATCTCCGCGATAGCCGCGGGCAGAAGGACCGTGTCGAGCGACATATCGATATCGATCCAAAAATAATAGCTGCCAAGCTTTTTTTTCGTCGGACGCGATTCGATGCGCGACAGGTTGATCTTCCGCCACGAAAATGCCGCGAGCACTTGATGCAGCGCGCCCGGGTAGTCCTCGGGCAACGTGATCAGGACGCTCGTCTTGTGCTTCTGCGCGGCAGCCGATTCGTAGACGCGATGGCCGACGAGCAGAAACCGCGTATAGTTGTTGTCGTGGTCCGTCACGCTCTCCTGCAGCAGGTCCAGCCCGTAATCCGCCGCCGCCGTGCGCGTGCCGATCGCCGCCCAACCGCGTCCAGGGTTGTCATGGACGGTGCGGATCGCCTCGGCCGTGCTCGAGAGCGTCTCGAGCTCCGCGTGCGGGATGTGTGCGCGGATGAATTCGTAGCACTGCGCCATCGCCACCGGATGGCTGAAAATCTTGACGATCTTGGCCGGATCCCAGGCGCCTGCCGCGGCCCGGTCTGCCTGATCATCCGCAGCGAGTTCACCAAGACGGCCGACCAGATTTTGCACGGCGGGGAATACCCACTCAGCGCGGATCGGCAGCTCTACTTCGTGCACGAGCCAATCCGTATGGAGGCTGACCGAGCCGTCGATCGTATTTTCGATCGGGATGACGCTCCAGTCCGTTGTGCCGCCGGCCGTCGACTTGAAGACGTCCGCGATCATTTTATGGTAGCGGAGCTCGACCTCGCGGTCGCGGAAAAAGTAGCGGGCCGCCTCGTCGGAAAACGTTCCCTTCGGGAGCACCGCCGCGCTTGGTACGCGATTCAAAGCCGCACCTCCGTTCCCGCCCTGACCGGCAGCACGGCGTCCGGCGCCGCGCCCAGGTCCGCATCCCCCGCTTGCAGCAGCCGGACCGTCGGACCGTGCAAATCCGGATTAAGCCAGCGAAGCTCCGCTTGAACGCCGGCCTCCGCGAGCGTCTCGCGCACGAAGGCTTCGAGTCGCCGGGCGTCCGTGCCCACTTCGGCGAGCGCGAGCAGCGTCGGACCCGCGCCTGACAGCACCGCGCCGAGCGCCCCGTGCTCCGGCGCCTCGCGCAGCACACGCTCCATGCCCGGGATGAGCGGCGCCCGGTAAGGCTGGTGCAGCTTGTCGCGCAACGCATGGCGAAGGACGTCAAGTCTGCCCGTCGCGAGGGCCGCCGTCAGCAGCGAGCTGTGCGTCACGTTGAACACCGCATCTTCCCGCGCGACCTGGGCAGGCAGCACGCCGCGAGCGGACTTGGTCGCAAGTTCGAAGTCCGGGATCGCCGCGAGGAAGCGGAGCGCCTCGGGCGGGTCGAACCGGACCGCTTCGGCTCGCTGTCCGTCCCATGCCGCCGCGACGATGCCGCCGTAGATCGATGCGCCCACATTGTCCGGGTGCCGTTCGAGGGCGGTCGCCATCTGGAACAGCTCGTCCCTGGACAGCGGCTCTCCGATCAGCGCATTGGCCGCGAAGAGCGCGCCGACGATCGCCGACGCGCTGCTGCCGAGTCCGCGCGTCAGCGGAATGTCGCTGCGAATGCCGATCGCAAGCTCCGGCAGTTCGACGCCCGCTCTTGCGAAAACCGACTGCGCGACTTCGTAAATCAAATTGCTCTTGTCCCGCGGAACGCCGTCGACTTGATCCCCATACAGCGTCACGACCGTCCGCTGCGCCGGCGCCAGATCGATCCACGCATACATCGACAGCGCCATGCCCAAGCTGTCGAAGCCCGGGCCGAGATTCGCGGTGCTGGCGGGTATGCGAACGACGACGCGGTCGGCCGCAAGACGTGTTGCCTTATCCGTCATTGTGATTGTTACCCCTCTTTCGGATTCGCTGCCGCAGCCGCTTGATCAGCCTTCGACACGGTAGACGCTCTTGATCGTCTTGACCGCCGGCAGCTCTTCGAACGCCTTCTGGACGGCGTTCATCGAAGCCTTGTCAGCCGCGTGCGTGGAGATGATCAGCTGCGCGCCCTGCTGATCCGGCGTGGCGGGCTGCATGACGGATTCGATGCTGACGTCGTACTTCGAGAACACCTGAGCGATCTGCATCAATACGCCCGCCCGGTCTTCGACATGCAGCAGCATGAAATATTTCGAAGCGATCTGCTCGTCGGTCTTCAGCTTCTTTTCTTTGTAGGAAAGGGACGATTGGCGTCCGTTGACGCCCAGCTTCATGTTCTTGACGACGGCCACGAGGTCGGCCACGATGGACGTCGCCGTCGGCATCTCGCCGGCGCCCGGTCCGTAGAACATCGTCTCGCCGACCGCTTCGCCGTGCACGTAGACGGCGTTGAACACGCCGTTCACGGAGGCGATCGGGTGGCTGCGGCGCACGAGCGTCGGCTGCACGCTCACGCTGATGAAGTCGTCCTGCCGTTCGGCGATGCCCAGCAGCTTGATCTCGCAGCCCAACTGATGCGCGTAGCGAATATCTTCCTGCGTGACGGCGCTGATGCCCCGCACGTCCACGTCCTCCAGCGCCACGTTCGCGCGGAAGCCCAGCGTGGACAAGATCGTCATCTTGCGCGCGGCGTCGAGGCCCTCGACGTCGGACGTCGGATCCGCCTCCGCGTAGCCGAGCGCCTGCGCTTCCTTCAGCACGTCCTGATAGTCGGCGCCCTCCTGGCTCATTTTCGTCAAAATATAGTTGGTCGTCCCGTTGACGATGCCCATAATCTTCGTGATCCGGTCCGACGAGAAGCCTTCGATCAGCGTACGGATGATCGGGATGCCGCCGGCCACGCTCGCCTCATAGAAGACGTCGCAGCCTTTCTCCTTCGCCTTCGCCAGAATCTCCTGGCCGTGCAGCGCCATCAGGTCCTTGTTCGCGGTGACGATATGCTTGCCCCGCTCGAGCGCCTCGAGCAGCAGCTCCTTCGTCGCGCCTACGCCGCCCATGACTTCGACGATGATATCGATCTGCTCGTCGCGCACGAGCTCCCAAGGATCCTCGGTAAGCTTCGACGCGTCGACGTTCACGCTGCGCGCCTTCGACGCGTCCTTGACTAAAATCTTCGCGATCTCGATCGGCGAGGCGACCTGACTTTGCAGATCCGCCTGGTGACCCTCCACGATCCGGACGACGCCGGTGCCTACGGTGCCCAATCCCATTAATCCAACTTTTACCGGCTTCATAGCTCTTCTCCTCCGCTTTATGCTCTTCGCGCCCTTACCCGCGCATGGTCCGTCCGCTTCCGTCAGCTGCGTCCGACGATCGACGCGCGCCGAACGCCGTCCAGCGCCTTCAGCCGCTCGACCAGCTCGCCGATGCCGCCCGTCATTTGCGCCGCGTCGATCGTGACGACGACGTTCGCCAAGCCCTGCAGCGGGATCGACTGCGTAATCGTCAGCACATTGCCCCCGCTGTCCGCGAGCAGCGCCAACATCCTGGACAGAATGCCGGAGCGGTGCTCCAGATCGATCGACAGCGTCGCGATCGACTCCCTCGCCGCCTGATCGAGCGCATAGACGCCGTCCTTGTACTTGTAGAAGGCGCTGCGGCTGATGCCCGCCCGCTCGGCGGCTTCGTTAACTGTAGCCGCTTCGCCGCGCCGCAGCATCGCCTTCGCCTGCTCGGCCTTGCGCATGCCTTCGGGCAGCAGATCCTCGCGTACCGCGTAATATTGCTCCGCCATCCTCGTCCTCCTAGGAAAGACGCATGTTTGCGTATAGTGGACATTATATCCGATGGTTCACGTGGCGGCAATAGTCGAATGGCATTAAAAAGAGCCTTATCTACGCGCCGCGCGCATGCCGGCCGGCGATAAGGCTCTGTGTCTGGCGCCTCTCGAAGGCCGCCAAGCGCTTATTCGTCTTCGTACAAGTACTCTTGCTCGCCGCCTTCGAAAAACTCGAACTCGAAGTCGCCGATTCGGATGATGCTCCCGTTCTTGGCTCCGCGCTTGCGCAAATCCGCGTCGAGACCGATCTTGCGCATGATGCGCGCGAAGCGCATGACCGCCTCGTACGAACCGAACTGCGTCCGCCGCAGCAGGCGCTCGATCGATTCGCCTTCGACGACGAACGTCTCGTTGTCCCTGGAGATCGTATAGTCGTGCACTTCCTCGCGATGCTCCAGTCGGTAGACGACGCCTTCGGCTTCTTCGGCCTCTCTCGCCTCCTGCGCGGCAAGCTCCGCCGGATCCGGCGCGGACGCCAGCACTTCGGCCGTCTTGTACAGCAGCTCCGGTACCCCGGCTCGCGTGAGCGATGAGATCGGATACACTTCGATATCGGATCGGACTTCCGCGAGCTTGGCCTTGAACGCCGCCAAGTTGTCTTCGGATTCGGGCATGTCCATCTTGTTCGCGGCGACGATCTGCGGACGCTCGGTCAGCTTCAAGTTGTAAAGCTTGAGCTCCTCGTTGATCTTGACCCAGTCGTCGAACGGATCGCGCCCTTCGAGGCCGGACATGTCCACGACGTGCACGATGACACGCGTCCGCTCCACATGGCGCAAAAATTCATGACCGAGCCCGACGCCGGCGTGCGCGCCCTCGATCAGACCGGGCAGATCCGCCATGACGAAGCTGCGGTCGTCGCCGAGCTCGACAACGCCGAGATTAGGCGTCAGCGTCGTGAAGTGGTAGGCGCCAATCTTCGGCCGCGCGCCCGAGACGACCGACAGCAGCGTAGACTTGCCGACGCTCGGGAATCCGACGAGACCGACGTCCGCCATCACCTTCAGCTCCAGCGTCACCCAGCGCTCCTGGCCCTCTTCGCCGTTCTCGGCAATCGCCGGCGCGGTGTTGACGGAGCTCTTGAAGCGCGTGTTGCCGCGGCCGCCGCGGCCGCCCTTCGCGATGACGACGGCCTGACCGTGCTGCGTCAGGTCGGCGACCATCTCGCCGGTGTCGTCGTCGTAGACGACCGTGCCCGGCGGCACGCGGACGATCATGTCATCGGCGTTGGCGCCGTGCTGGGACTTGTTGCGTCCTTTTTCTCCCCGCGTGGCTTTGAAGTGCTTTTGATACCTGAAGTCCATGAGGGTACGGAGCCCCTCGTCGACCTGGAACACGACGTCGCCGCCGTCCCCGCCGTCGCCGCCCGCGGGCCCGCCTTCCGGCACGTACAGCTCTCTGCGGAATGCGACGAGCCCGTCGCCGCCGTCCCCGCCTTTGACGTATATTTTCGCCTTGTCTACAAACATGTTGTGATCACTCTCGTTTCCGCTTCGATAAGCAGGCAATCTGAAAATGCAATCATTCGAAAGGCACGACGACCGTCAGCTTGCGGGCGGCGTCTTCCCCGGCTTCGTCGTCCGCTTCGGACAACCGCGCCCCCTCCGGCAGCGTCCGTGCGACGTCCTCGCGCAGACTGCTCCAGGCGGACCAGGCGCCCTCGTACGACGTCTCGATTCGCAGCTCGCCGCCCGCTTCCAAGAAGACGATTCGAAGCTGGTTCTCCTCCGCCGCGGCGGACGAGGCGCGAACCCGGTAAGCATTGATCAAGCCGATCGCGGCCCGGGAGACGCGCTCAGGCCCCGCCGACAGGACACAGGACGCCTGCAAATGCTCGTCCACCCGCGCGTCGAGCGTCAGCGTATCACAGAACGTCCGAAAGGAGAGCAGATAAGCGGACAGCTCCGGGCTGCCGAGCCGCGATATGCGGCTGTCGCGCTCCATCTCTTCCTTTATTCTGTCCACGACCGCGATCGCCTTATCGATTTTTTGCATGCGCAGGTAGCCGTATAAGATCTGCAGCTCGTTCATCCAGTCGTGACGATGATGGCTCAGCGTGCCGACAAGGTCTTGGCGAGACTTGACGATATCGCGCGAAGCGCGCTCTATGATTCTGTCCGTCTCTCGCTTGCAGGCGCGCCGCTCGATCATTCCCGCGACCAGGGCTGCGGCGACGGCCCACACGAGAAACAGCACGATCGGCCACAACTGATCCCGCCACGCCACGACCGCGCCAGCCGGGATCAGTAGCGTCGCAGAAGCAAGCATTAGGCCGTAGGCTTTTTGTCTAGGCATCATTACTTTTCCCCGCTTTGGAAACAGCCGACGCAGGCTGCCTTGTAAATCGCTGAAGCCCTATTCGTGTCCGCCGACGCAAAAACCCCGGCCACTACGCGCGGCCGGGGTTCTGGATGTCGATTATTCAAGGGCGGCGGCGACTGGCGCCACCGGAGCCGGATAGACGCTAACTTTCTTGCGATCGCGTCCCCAGCGCTCGAACTTCACGACGCCTTCGACAAGTGCGAACAGCGTATCGTCCTTGCCGATGCCGACGTTGTTGCCCGGGTGGATCTTCGTGCCGCGTTGGCGAACGAGGATCGTGCCGCCGGTGACGGCTTGGCCGTCGGCGCGCTTCGCGCCCAGACGCTTCGACTGGCTATCGCGTCCGTTCTTCGTCGAACCTACGCCCTTCTTCGAAGCGAAGAGCTGAAGATTGAGCTTCAACATGGTGTCAACCTCCTTCTGTGCTTAATGAATGCTTGAGCCGAACGTGCTTCGCATATTCCTCCGCAATGTCCTCCAGCGCGACGACCATCCCCTCCAGCAACAGCTGGACGCGATCGGATTCGACGCCCTCCGGCGGCATGTCCGCGGAGAGAAAGCCCGACTTCACCTTCGCCTTCGGCACGATGCCGGTCAGGCGCTCGATGGCGTTGACCGCGCCGACCGTGACGGCCGACACGCCCGCGCATACGATATCCTTACCCGGATCGTCGTATCCCGCATGCCCGGATACTTCGAAGGACTTGATCCGCTGCCGCTCGTCGCGGCGAATGTCGATCTTGATCATCCTGCGCCTCTTAAGCCTGGATGCTCTCGATCGTCACCTTGGTGTACGGTTGGCGATGGCCTTGCTTCTTGCGCTCGTTCTTCTTCGGTTTATAGTGGAAGACGATGATCTTCTCGCCCTTGACGTGCTTCTCTACCTTGCCCGTCACGCTAGCGCCGGACAGAAGCGGAGCTCCGGTCACGAAGCCCTTGTCGCTGGATACGGCCAGAACCTTGTCAAACGTCACGCTGTCGCCTTCGCCTGCGGAGAGCTTCTCCACGAAGATGACGTCGCCGGCTTGAACCTTGTATTGCTTGCCGCCAGTCTCGATAATCGCGTACATGTGTGCACCTCCCTCATGTCTAAGACTCGCCTCATGGGGTGCCGGCCGCCTGAACGTCCGGTCTTCGTACCCTTTGGAGTGCGGTTGTAGCTTGCAATTGACAGGAGCCCATTGCACGCACTAGAGTATTCTATCACACGCAGTCGCCCGTGGCAACCCGTTTGCAAGCGCGCTTTTAGCGCACGTACGTTCTGCCCGTTCCTTTGCAGGCGATGCACGTCTCGTAAAAGTAGCTCATCAAATCCGCGCGCGTTTTTTTTCTCGTAATCTCAAGCAGCCCGAGTCTCGTCCAGCCGACGACCTGGCATTTGGTCCGGTCCTGCCGCATCGTCTCCACGATCCGCTCGACCACCCGCCTGCGATGTTCCTCGTCCGCCATGTCGATGAAGTCGACGATGACGATCCCCCCGATGTCGCGAAGGCGAAGCAGTCTGGCGATCTCGGCCGCGGCTTCGAGATTCGTCTGAAATACCGTCTCCTCCAGATCGATCGCGCCCGTATACTTGCCCGTATTGACGTCGATGACGGTCAACGCTTCCGTATGGTCGATCACCAGGTAGCCGCCGCTCTGCAGCGCCACGCGCCGCTGGAAAGCGCGGTCGATTTGCGACTTGATTCCGAAATGCTCGTACAGCGGCATCGCTTCGGCATGCAGCTTGACGCGATGCTCCAAATGCGGCGCAGCCTGCCGCAAATAGGCCCGCGCATCGCGGTAAGCGCGCTCGTCGTCGACGATCAACGCTTCCATCTCGGGCTTGAACACGTCCCTCACCGTCCGCTGCACGAGCCCAAAGTCCCGATGAAGCTCCGCCGGCGCCTCGGCCGTTGCACCGCGCTCCGAGATATGGCGCCATACATTGCGCAGTCCTTCGAGATCCCGCGCGAGCGAATCCCGCGACTCGCCTTCGGCGTTGGTCCGCAAGATGAGCCCTTCTCCGGCATCCCGCAGCTCCTCCGCAAGCCCCTTGAGCCTGGCGCGCTCTTGTTCCTGTTCGATCTTCTTGGATACGCCGACGTAATCGGCGTGCGGCATATAAACAAGGCAGCGTCCGGGCAGCGAATAGTGCGTCGTGATCCGCGCGCCCTTGCCTCCGAGCGGCTCCTTCATGATCTGAACGATGCGCCGGTCGCCCGGCTTCAGAAGCTCGGCAATGGACGGCTTCGTCTTGGGCTGCCGGTCCAGGTGCGGGTGAAGGACGTCGTCCACGTAAAGAAAGGCGTTTTTGGGGAGCCCGATGTCGACGAACGCCGCCTGCATGCCGGGCAGGACGTTGACGACGCGTCCCAAATAAATGTTCCCGACCAAGGAGGTGCCCTCCGAGCGCTCGACGCTGAATTCGGTCAGCACGCCGTCTTCGAGAAGCGAGGACTGTGTCACGTTGCGCGTGCAGTGGACGAAGAGCTGCTTCATGCCAACCTCCTGGGCGAACGGTCTCGCTTGTCCCGAGCGATGGCTGCCCGGGCCGCGGAATGTAGCCGTTTTAACCCATTTTACATGAAAAAGCGAAAATCCGCATTCCCTTCCGGCAAGCTGCCCAAAAAGCCGTCGATGACCTGTCCTTCGGGCAGGACGCGCGATATTTTCCCGTGATCCATCATATAGACGAGGTGGTAGCGCTCCTTCATGAGCAAACGGACGACATGCGACAGCTGCCGATGCCGCGACACGACGATCGGCTGCGCCAGCGTCCCCGCGTCGATCCGGTTCGAGGAACGCTCGGCTCTGCGGACGAGAAAACGAAGGAAAACGAACGGCAGATTGCGCATATACGTCCAATTGGAGGCGAACAAAAACAAGCCGATCGCCAGTAAATTGAGATGAACGAGTCCGCCGTAGAGCGGCGGAGACAACGCGCCGAGCACGACGGCCGCGCTGAACAGCAGGCTGATGCGGGCGCTCCAAATCAGCGTGCGATGATAGGGAAAATGCAGGCAAAACCAGCATTGCAGCAGCCTTCCGCCATCGAGCGGCAGCACCGGCAGTAGATTGAAGACGGCGATCAAGCCGCTCGCCCTCGCGAAATCTTCGGCCCAGACCTGATCGATAAGCCCCGCCTGGCCCAGTCCCCAGGCTGCCAGCGACAGCAGCGCGTTGTATGCCGGTCCCGCCGCCGCGACGAGCGCTTCCTCGCGCGCCGGCACGGAGCCGGCTTCCTCCGTCTCGACGACGCCCCCGAACGGCAGCAGCTTAACTTCGCGGATTTTCCACCCGAAGCGAAGCGCGGTCCATAGATGGGCAAGCTCGTGCAGCAGCACGATAAAAAAAAGCGCGATCATCTCCTGGAAGCGGCCGGTGAGGACGGAGAGCAGCATGAGAAGCACGAAGAGCGGGTGGAACCGGAAGGCGATTCCCCCGATTTTAATCAAAAGGAATCACTTCCTGCGGATCGAGCGGCCGGTCGCCGAGGCGAATCGCGAAATAAAGAATGCGCGCGCCGGAGCCGTCCGCCGCCGGACCGAGCGCGCCGAGCTTGCCTCCCGCCTCGACCCAGTCGTCCGCCCGCACCGAAGCCGCGCTGACGCCGCCGTAGACGGTCACGATCCGTCCGGCGTGCTGTACGAGTATGGTCGCGTCCCCTTGGGACGAAGACGTGACCTGGATGACGCGTCCGCTATGGACGGCGTTCACCTCGCTGCCCGGAGCCGCCTCGATCTTTATTCCGGTGCCGTTTTGCTTGTAGGTCTCCGCGATACGGCCCTGAACGGGCGCCACCGTCTGCTGGCCGTCCCACTCCGCGGTCACTTCCTCGACGTCGCCGCCGCCGCGGCGGAATACGGGCAGGAACGACGGCGAATCCCCGAACATGCGGCCGTACCAGGCTTCGGCGGCGGAGAAATCCATGTCCTGCGTCACCGCAACCGTCATCCAGTCTTCAGCCTGCCCGCTGCCCGGCAGCTCCCACTTCAGCCAGCCCCATGCCGCGCCGTACAGCAGCAGGGCGACGGCCGCACGTCTGACGAATCCCCGCCGCAACCGCGCAAGCATGCCGCTGCCCTCATAGCTCCCTCCGGGCGGCCGGCGGCCCGCGTTCGAACCGGCCGGTTCGTTGTACCAGGGCGCGATCGGCGCTCCGCCTCCGTATAGGCCTGCTCCGCCGGCGATGTCGCCGGCCGCGCCGCTCCCGCTTCCTCCCGCCGTTCCGCCCAATACGACGCCCGCAGGTCGCTTAGCGTTCCTGTCGTCTCCATACGTGCCCGGCGCGCCGACGATTCCCCCGGCGGCTGAGGCGGTGACAGCCCCCCGCTCGTCCCGAACGCCTGCGCCGGCGGCCGGCAGATCGCCAAGCGTCTTTTCTCCGCCCCAGCGCAGGCTGCCGATCGGGCCGACTTCCGCCGCCGGTCCGTCGCGCTCGGCGCGCCGCTTCGTCTTTACGATCGGACGCCAGGCGGCGCTCATCCGCAGCTGGCGCTGCCTCTCCTTCCACCACAGCTCGGGATCGGCTTCCAGCTCCTCCGGCGAATACGGTCTGTACGCGTACGGCGCCGACGGCGCGCCGCCTCCGGGACCCGCTCCCCCCGCGGCTGTGCCCGTCCGCCACGCTTCCCGCTTGTCCGTCTTCTTCGCCATGCCGAGCCCTCCTTGTCCTCTACTTCTAACACCTTATGGCCGCGGGACAAGGAATAGACCTCATAGACCTCTGGGTACGCAAACAGCCGTCCCGGCGTCTTGGAAGAAGACGCGACGGAACGGCTGTACGGCAATATCCTCTATTCTTCAAGCGTGTATTTCTCTTGATGCGCCCTGATGCTGAATACGAGTCCGATGGACAGCATGTTGAGCAGGAGCGAGGTGCCGCCATAGCTGACGAACGGCAGCGTAATGCCGGTGAGCGGCATCAGTCCGATCATCATGCCGACATTTTGGAAAATTTGGAACACGAGCATCGAAGCGATGCCGATAATGATGAACGAGCCTTTGATATCGATGCACTGGTAAGCGATGATGATCATCCTGTATATGAAAACGAAATACAGGAGGAGCAGCACCGCCGCGCCCTGGAAGCCGAATTCCTCCCCGACGACGACGAAGATCGAATCGGAGTACGTGTAGGGAATAAACTTGCGATTTTTGGACTCGCCCTGCATGTATCCGTCCCCGGCCAATCCGCCGGACCCGATCGCGATCTTGGCGTATTCGGTCTGGCGCCTCGCATCCGCGGACGCTTCCTCCGGATGGATGTACGTGTTGATCCGCTGGTACCAGTGGCCTTTGTCGTGGTCGTCCAGGTAGTTCTTGATCTCCTGGTTGTACGTATTAAACAACGTGTAGAAAAGCAAAATTCCGCCTACGACGGCGGCAAGACCGATGAGGACGTACGAATAGCGCACGTTGCCGATCCATAACATGCCGAGCACGATAAATACGTAGATCGTTGCATTGCCGAGATCCGGTTGAATCATGACGAGCAAAAACGGAACGAACGAGACCGCCGCGATCAGCAGCACGTCCTTGCGCATCGATAAAGGATCGCCTTGTCTGCGTCCCATGAGCCAAGCAACGGTGATAATGAGGAAAATCTTCACAATCTCTGCAGGCTGGAACTGTATGTTGCCCGGCAGCTCGAACCAGCTCTTGGCACCGTTGACCGGAGTCGCAAACAGGTAAACGGCGACAAGCAGCGCAAGTCCGATTCCGTACCAGACATACCAGGTCTTCAGCAGCAGCCTATAATTGAACAAAGTCGTCAGCAAAATGAGTACGAACCCGATACAGTAAAAGATAAGCTGCTGCATCGGCTTGGCGGAATATCCGGCATCGATACTCGTCGCGCTGCGCACAAGCAGCGCGCTGATCGCCATGAAGCCGAACAGGCACAGCAGCATGATCAGATCGATTTTTTTAAGACGGTTAAGCAATTCAGATCAACCCATTCCGAGAAACTTGCGCATGCGCCGCAGCACGCCGGATTTTTCTTCCAGGTGCATCAGCGGAACGGTCTCGCCGAGGATGCGGCGCGCGACGTTGCGATAGGCCATCGCGGCTCGGGAGTTCGGATTCATGACGGTCGGCTCGCCCTGGTTCGCCGCCTTGATGACGTCCTCGTCGTCCGGCACGATGCCGATCAGATCGATTGCCAGCACCTGGATAATGTCGTCGACCTCGAGCATGTCCCCGCTCTTCAGCAGATTCGGCCGAATCCGGTTGATGATGAGCTTGGGCTGCGAAATGTTCGTCTTTTCGAGCAGGCCGATGACCCGGTCCGCGTCGCGGACGGCCGCATTCTCGGGCGTCGTCACGACGATGGCATGATCGGCGCCGGCGATCGCATTGCGGAAGCCCTGTTCGATCCCCGCCGGACAGTCGATGATGACATAATCGAAATCGGGCTTCAGTTCCTCCACGATTTTGCGAACCTGATCGGGCGAAATGTCGTTTTTATCCTTCGTCTGCGCGGCCGGAAGCATGTACAGCTCGTCGAAGCGCTTGTCCTTCACGAGCGCCTGGTTCAGGCGGCAGCGTCCTTCGGCCACGTCGATCAGATCGTAAATGATCCGGTTTTCGAGACCCATCACGACGTCCAGATTGCGCAGGCCGATATCGGTATCGATCATGCACACCTTTTTGCCCATGAGCGCCAGGGCCGTGCCGACATTCGCGGAAGTCGTCGTCTTGCCAACGCCGCCCTTGCCCGATGTCACGACTATCGCTTCACCCATCGTTCTACACTCCTTTGGCCTGCAAAACTCGATTGCGGATATGGTGCAGGTGCGCCGTCTTGTCGATTTGCATGGCGCCGTCCTTTAAATAAGCGTATTCCATCCACGATTCGCCGCTGGCCCATTCGTCGGGCGGACGGCTGATGACCTCGGCGATGCGAAGCTGCGTCGGCTTCATGAGCGACGCCGCGATGATCGCCTCGGAATGGCCGGCGCACCCTGCGTGAGCCACGCCACGAAGCGCGCCCATTATATAAATATCGCCCGTACTCCGAACGGCCCCGCCGGGATTGACGTCCCCGAGCAGCAGCAGATGTCCTTCGTGCTCGAGCGTCTGCCCGGACCGAACCATGCCGGTGACCGTCTCGACCTTATAGGAGCTGTAGTCGGCCGGTCCGACGGGGGGCGGATCGCTCTCGATCGATTGGACGACAAAATTGCCCTGCTTGCGAATAATCGAGCGGATGCGCTCTCTATCCTCCTCGGGAAGCTGACGGGCGCCGAGTTTGATCTGAATATGCACGATCGGTCCGGCGAGCTGCTGCTCGTGCTTCTGCAGCTTGGCTTCAAGCTCTTCGATCAGCGCGTCGAGCTCGCAATCGTCGTCGAGCAGAAATACGAGTCCGTCCTTGACCCCTTTGATCGTCACTAGCGATTTGACATTCACGCCTCGTCCCTCCTACTGCTAACCAATTCGGGCAGGAGCGCCCGAATTCCTGCCTGGCTGCCGCGATCCGTCGCTAGCGCGAGCTTCAGTTGCCCTCTGCCGTCTCCGACTGCGATACGACTTGCCGGACCAAGTAGCGTCGCAATGGCAGGTACAGCGCCAAGGCAACGAGCATTTGCAGCAGCAGCGTCGGCAGCACCTGCCAGTAGAAGACGAAGCTGGCGTTCAAGTGCGTTAGGGAGAACAGCTTGTATACGAAATAGACGAGCATGTCGAGCAAACCGCTGCCCACGCCGGTCAACAGCAGGACGAACGCCAACGTGTTCAGCTTGCGCTCGAAGGCGAGTCCGATCAGATAACCGAACAAGGCCATGCCAAAAGCGTACGCACCGATCATATGGCCGTAAAACAGCATGTCCTCGAGCAAGCCGAACCCGAGACCGAACAAAAAAGCGCGATGACGGCCGCCCAGCAGTGCGACGAAAACCGTCATGATGAACGGAAGATGCAGCAGCAGCCGGCCGTTCCAGGCGGACGGCACGAGCCAGGGCAGCACCGAGGTCTGGATCAGCAGCAATACGAGCGTAGCTACGATGGCCCGGTTCATTCGGATCTTTGTCATGGCTGATCCGGGTCCTGCGTCATAACGACGAATACTTCGTACAGATGGTCGAACTTGGCGGCCGGCTGGATCGTCGCCGTATGCGTGAGGCCGAAGTCGCCGACCTGATTGGTGAGCACCTTGCCGATGATCAGCCCCTTGGGCAGAACGCCGCCCATACCGGACGTGACGACGGTATCGCCTTCGACCACGTTCGCGTTTTCATCGATTTTGCTCATGCGCATGACGCCGTTTTCCTTGTCGTAGTCGACGATGCCGAATACTTGCTGCTCCTTGCCGGATATGGTCGCAGAGATCTGGAGCGTGTCCGGCGCGGTGGAGTCCAGCTCGGTAATCGGCATGACGGTCGACGTGAACTCGGACACCTTGCTGACCAAACCGACGAGTCCGTCCACAGTGACGACCGCCATCCCGGCCTTAACGCCGTCGTGGGCGCCCTGATCGATCTTGATCGTCTTGTCGTACGGATTGGAGCCGCTCGCGACCACCTGGGCGATAACCTGCTTATAATTGAATAATTGCTCTTGCCGCTTCTTGAATTCAAGATCTTTTTTGTAACGCTCGTTGTCGCTCGCGATCCGGTTGTAGCGGATCTGATCCTGCGTGTACATGGCCACCGTGCGGCGCAGCTCTTCGTTCTCCTTGTAGACGTCGGAAAGCCGGCCGAGGTCGCGGAAGAAGCCCGCGACCGCTCCGACCGGCCGGTACAGCGCGCTTTGCGCCGTCCCGAACGCGTCGTTAACGAAGCGTTCGGGCCACGTCAAGCCGCTGCGGCGCAAGGTGAACCCCATGACGGCGATAAAAAGGATCAAGCCGATCATGAGAATGAATAAACGTTTGGTCCCGAATAATTTAAAAATAACGATCACCTGCTTCTGACATGCCGCCGAACGGCGGTACCCGGCGCATTAACGCCCGCGAGAAGAGCCCTTGGACTTGAACAGATGGATATTCTCAAGCGCCCTGCCGGTGCCGATCGCCACGCAATCGAGCGGGTTCTCGGCGACGATGACCGGCATGCCGGTCTCCCTGGCGAGCAGCTTGTCCAGATTGCGAAGCAGGCCGCCGCCGCCCGTCAGCACGATGCCGCGGTCCATAATGTCCGCCGACAGCTCGGGCGGGCACTTCTCCAGCGTCACCTTGACGGCGTCGACGATCGCGTTCACCGTGTCGGCCAGCGCCTCCGTGATCTCGTCGGACGTGATGGCGAGCGTCTTCGGCAAGCCCGTGACCAGGTCGCGGCCGCGGATCTCGATCGACTCCATCTTGTCGAGCGGCATAGCCGAACCGATCTCCATCTTGAGCTGCTCGCTCGTGCGCTCGCCGATCATCAGATTGTAGAGGCGCTTGATATATTGCATGATCGACTCGTCCATCTCGTCGCCGGCCACGCGGATCGAGCGGCTCGTGACGATGCCGCCGAGCGAGATGACCGCGACTTCGGTCGTGCCGCCGCCGATGTCGACGACCATGCTCCCGGTCGGCTCCCAGACGGGCAGGTCCGCGCCGATCGCAGCCGCGAACGGCTCTTCGATCGTGACGGCGTCGCGCGCGCCGGCCTGCTTGGCGGCATCTTCGACCGCGCGCTTCTCGACGGCCGTAATGCCGGAAGGCACGCAGATCATTACATTGGGATGGCGCGAAGGGAAGGAACGCTGCTTCTGGGCGCGATTCAAAAAGTACTTAATCATCGTGGCGGTCGTGTCAAAATCGGCGATGACGCCGTCCTTCATCGGGCGGATGGCGCGAATGTTGCCCGGGGTTCGTCCGATCATTTTCTTGGCTGCTTCGCCGACGGCCTCGATCTTCTTTGTATCGGTACGAAGGGCGACCACGGAGGGTTCCCTGACGACGATGCCTTTGCCTTTGACGTATACGAGCGTGTTAGCTGTGCCCAGGTCGATACCCAGGTCTCGTGTAAATCCTCCGAACATGCTTTGTAACCTCCTGTTGGGACAATCCTGTATATTATATTACAAGGAGCCCAGCTCCTTCAAACTTACAAAGCGATTGTCACCGATTACCAAATGATCGAGCAGCTCGATGCCGACGAGCTGGCCGGCTTCGGCGAGCCTTCGGGTAAGCGCTATATCTTCCGCGCTCGGTGTCGGATCCCCGCTAGGATGGTTGTGGGCGCATATGATGGAGGCGCTGCTGCGTCGGATGGCCGCGCGGTACACCTCGCGCGGATGCACGATGGCCGCGCTCAGTGAACCGACGGAGAGCGTGTCCATACCGATGACCTGGTTTTTCGTATCGAGAAACAGGCAGACGAAGCGCTCCTCGCGCAGATGCCGCATCTCCTCCATCAGAAGCTCGGAGGCGTCCTGGGGACGCTGGATGCGAGGCATCTCGGGGAGTCTCGCGCGGGCCATGCGCCTGCCGAGCTCGATCGAGGCTTGCAGCTCGACCGCCTTGGCGGGTCCGATCCCCTTGATATGCACAAGTTCGTCCCAGGCGCGCTCGGCCAGCCTGCGCAGTCCGCCGCATTCGTTTAAAATCCGCTGCGCGAGGTGAATCGCAGACTCGTTTTTCGTGCCGGTGCGGAGCAGGATGGCAAGCAGCTCAGCGTGGCTCAGCGCGGCGGCGCCTCTGCTTCGCATACGCTCGCGCGGCCTTTCGTTTTCAGGCATTTCCCTTAACGTATAAACGCGTTGTTCCATCTCGATCGTTCCCTCTTCCCTATCGACCGCATCGGCTGCGGATATCGGCTCAAGGTCATCCGGCGGGACGCTACCCCGCGGCCTGGTCGCGGCCGTCGTGCGTCGCCGTGCGAAATCCCTCATCCGACCCGGTCAGGGAAGCTGAAGACCGAACTCGCCCAGCTGCGAAGCAAGCATGGAGACCGGCAGTCCGACGACGGTAAAAAAGTCGCCTTCGATCCGATCGACGAGCATCGCGCCGATCTCCTGAATGCCGTATGCCCCCGCCTTGTCCATTGGCTCTCCCGAATCGACGTATCGGGCGATCTGTTCCCCCGTCAGTGCCCGCATGAACACGCGCGTGACGCTGTGCGACACGACGGTTCGGCCGGACGCCGCATCGATGCAGCACAGGCCCGTGAATACCTCGTGTGCGCAGCCTGCAAGCCGCGTCAGCATCGCGATTGCATCCGCGCGATCCTTCGGCTTGCCGAGAACGTCTCCGTTCAGCACGACGATCGTATCGCTGCCGACGACGATCGCCCCCGGCGTACGCGAAGCGCGTTCCAGCACGGCGGCAGCCTTGCGGCGCGAGAGTTCTTCAACGATGCGAGAGGGACTCCAGCCCTCCGGCGTATCCTCGTCGGCATGGCTGGGCATGATCTCGACGGGCAAACCTAGCAAGCCGATCAATTGCTGCCTGCGCGGCGAAGTCGAAGCGAGAACGAGCGTAGCGCGCTTCTCGGACGCGGCATGTTGGGTCATCACGTTATCTTCCTTTCGGGATCGCTTCACTCGGCCCCTATGGGCATCCAATTTACATTTTCCGATAAATCCAGATCGCCGCCGCGATGCCGACCATACTGAGCAGGCTCACGTTCAGCGAGATATTGATGTTGTATACGAGAACGAGCAAATCGGCGGAAGGGGACCAATGCACCTTCACCGTCCGCGTGAGGAAATCGAGCCCCGGGACGCGCTTCAGCCAATCCGCGACAAGTGCGCCGGCCAGCATGCCGAGGAATACGAATAAAATCAAAATCCAGCCGTTTTTCTTCACGCTATCTACGTCTCCCGCCATTTTTTGACACTTGCTTCATTATTATACGTGGCTGCGGCGGCACGCACAATGGACAACGCAAAGACAGCCCCTTTGGAGGGGCTGCCGGTTCGCGCGACGCGGGAAGCCGCGGCTTCGATAGGTCCAGAGAGCCAGCGATTTTAGCGCTGTCCAGGATAAGCGGGGCGCGTCAGTCCCCGTCTTCGCCGAGCTCTTCTCGCAGCTGGCGAGCGATCAGCGCCGCCTTCATCGTCGAGGTTTGCACGGCCCGCAAGCGGGCGGCGGACGGCTCCTTGCCGTAGGCGGCCCATTGCTCAGTGGCGCCTTGGAGCTGGGTGGCAAGGGCTTGCGCAGGCTCGCCGCGGCTGCCGGACCATTTGGCCATGTCCGCCGTAGTCGCTTTCCAGCGCTTCGTAGCGGCCTGCACGCCGGCATCGGACTGCGCGCTCGGCTGCGCCGATCCGCCCTCGGTCAACAGCCCCGCCGAAGTCGCGGCGAGCAAACGGCCGAGTGCGTCGCTTTCCTCGAGAAATGCAGCCCACGATACCGCCGCCGGCGTCTGCGGAAGCGAGAGCGCCGGATTGTCCAGCGCTTTCGCGTACAGTTCCTCGTCGGTCAACGCCGCGGCCAGCTTCTCCGCTTCGGCTTTGCCGGCCGCGATTCCCGCGTATACGCGGTAACCGTCCCTCGTATCCGTCGCGGCCGCGATGCCTTGGCTCGTCAGCGCTTGGACGGCCTCGTTCATGCTGGCTTCGCTCTGAAAAACGCCATACTGCAGCAAATAGCTGACCGAGGCGGGCACCCGGGCATCGCCGGACGCGCTCGCCGCCTGGTCCGGCTGCGCCGCATTTGTCGTGGTCGCGCCGTTCGCCTTGCCTGCCGCAGCTTGCCCGGACGCCGCCGGATCGGTCTTCGGGCCGTCCGACGCTGCCGCGTGTGTTGCGGCAGGCTTCACACCGGCGGATGCCGGATCTGCGGCGCTGCCCGAAGGCAGGATCGGCTCGCCCGTAAACAGCGCCAACACAATATACCCGAAAATTGCACCGGTCACGATCGCGGCCGCTACCGACACGAAAATGCGCATCCACGAAGGCCCGCTTCGATATCTCCGAATCTCGCCGTCGTCGATCCAATGCTCGTCCGCGCGTACGTACGGGTCCTCATTCGCGGAACGAATGCCGTCGCCGGACGCGGCGCTTGGATAAGGCGGCTCGTAAACCTGTTGATCCTCGTAGGGGGGATCGAACGCTTGCGTATGCCGATCCGCCGGCGTGCCACGCAGGTCAGCGTAGGGGAAGTCGCGTGTGGATGTCGACGGAGCCGATGCTGGCTTGCGAAAACCGGCGACGCGTCCCACCGCCCCGTTCGCGCTGCCGGAGTTCCGCGTACGGTCTTCGCTTGCATGGCGGCCGCGCTCACGATCTGCCCCGCGAATCAATTGCTCCAAGGCCTCGACGTCGTCCTCGTACGGACCCGATCTCGCATCGCGGGCTGTCGGTCGGCCCTGCGCTTGAGAACGGACTTGGCGCTTGCCGGACGGAATCGTATCGGAATTATGCGTGTTCGAAGGCAGCGCACGGGACGGTGACGCGTGGGGCGGCTTGCTGTCTTGGGCCGGATAGCTTGGCATACGTTCTGCCGTCTGGGCGCCCGCCTCAGCCAAAACGACTCGTGCGGGGGCGTCGGACTTCGGGGGCGGCGACTGGCGCCCTTGTCCGATATGCGCGCCTTTGCCCGGCAAGCGATATCCGCTGCCGGCGGTCGGCGCCTGCCTGCCCGCCTGCGCCGAAAAGCCGCGCGGCTTGAATCCTCGGACTGCCGGGTCCGCGTGGGCGGCGTTCTCGCTTCCTTGCCCGGATGCTTGCTGCTCTGCTTTTTGTTGGTCAGCGCTATCGTTTCGAACTTCCCGCGGAAGGTTGCCTTCAAATTTAAAGGTCATTCTGGAAGGTGGCTGCATCTTGGCTTCTCTCCCTGCTGCTTCGTCTATTAATCCTAGTCTATGAACGAATGAGAGAGAATATGATTGCCTGTACGCAGCCCTCGGCCATGTTACGCCAACCGCGCGCATCAAAAAACGCAGCAGGCTCGCACCGCTGCGTTTCGATATACTACTATTTCCCCGCTCGATCCCGCAGGATGCGGGCCAACTCGTCGGCCGACTTCCAGATGTCGCCGGCGCCCATCGTCAAGACGAGATCGCCGGGCTTCACCCGCTCGGCCAGCAGGTCGCGGACTTGCTCGCGCGTCGGCACGTGCGTGACGTTGGCGTTGCTGTTCTCGGCGATCAGCTGAACGAGCCGCGACGACGTCACGCCTTCGATCCGCTTCTCGCCCGCCGGCGAGTAGATATCGGTAATATATACCTCGTCCGCTTCGGCGAACGCTCTGCTGAACGCATCCAGCAGGAAGTAGGTGCGCGTGTACCGCTGCGGCTGAAATACCGCCAAAATGCGCTTGCCCGTCGCCTTGGCCGCCAAAATGGTAGCCTGAATCTCGGTCGGATGATGCGCGTAATCGTCGATGACGAGAATGTCGTCCACGTCCCCGAGCACCTGGAACCGGCGCTTAGCGCCTCTGAACTCGACGATTGACGACGCGATCCGCTCGAACGGCACGCCCGCATGCAGGCAAACGGCGATCGTCGCGAGCGCGTTGTAGACGTTGTGCAAGCCGGGGACGGAAAGACGAACGTGGCCGAGCGACGCTCCGCCTTTGACGACTTCGAACGAGGCTTGCCGATCGCCGAGTTCGATGGAGACCGCTTTGTAGTCCGCTTCGCCTTCGATGCCGAAGGTGATCACATGCGTCCCAGACACCTGGGGCAGCAGTTCTCTCACGTTCGCGTCGTCCGTGCATACGACCGCGCAGCCATCGGTACGGACCTGCTTCAGAAATTGCACGTAAGCGGCCTTCAGCTTGCCGAAGTCGCCGTCGTAATTCTCAAGATGATCCGCTTCGATATTCGTGACGACGGCCACAGCGGGCTCGTACTGAAGGAACGATCCGTCGCTCTCGTCCGCCTCGGCCACGACATGCTCGCCTTTGCCCGCCTTCGCGTTCGTGCCGACGTTAACGATCTCTCCCCCGATGATGTACGTGGGATCAAGCCCCGAGAGCTCCATGACGAGCGCGATCATCGAAGAGGTCGTCGTCTTGCCGTGCGCGCCGGCGACCGCGATGCCGGTGCGGCTGTTGAGCAGCCGGGCCAGCATTTGGGCGCGGTGCAGCGTCGGAATGTTCAGGCTCTCCGCCTCCACGCGCTCGACGTTATCTCGCGCCAGCGCCGTGGAGTAGACGACCAGATTGGCGCCTCGAACGTTGCCGGGCTCGTGCCCGATGTAAATCTCGGCCCCTTTGCTGGCCAGTTTGTCCGTCAATTCCTGCCGGGCGACGTCCGACCCGGTCACATGATAGCCCATCTCCAGCATCACTCTGGCGATGGCGCTCATCCCGTAGCCGCCGATGCCGATAAAATGTACGTGTTCAGCCGTTGCCAACGACGCTTCACCAGCCTTTCTCAGAAGTTTTGCGTTCGAGCAGCCATGAACGGACATCCGCGATCAAATAGAGCGTGCCCGTCACGAGCGTCAACGTATTTTCCTCGGGTTCGGCGGCCGCGAGGCTTTGTATTTTTTCGAGCGCTTTGCGCCAATCCGGTTCGACAATGACGGCTGCCGCGCCGCCCGCATCCCGCCCCGCACGCCGGGCGACATCCGCCAGCGCTTCAGCCCCCATCTTGCGATGATGGTCCGGTTCCGTAACGACAAGCGTACTCACCATTGGTAGTATATGCCTTAAGGCGTCTTCATGATTCTTGTTGGGCATCATCGCCAGCAGCACGTTGAGCTTATCGCGCGGATAGCCTTGCCGAAGCGCCTCAGCGAGCGCGGCCATGCCTTCGGGATTATGCGCGCCGTCCAGCAGAATCCGAGGCTCGCCGCCGACGAGTTCAAGCCTGCCCGGCCAAGCCGCCCGGCGCAGACCTTCCCTGAGGTCCTCCTCGTCGACGATAAGCGCGTAATAAGTCCGAAGCACGTCGATCGCCATGATCGCGGCTGCGGCATTGGTCTGTTGGTGGGGACCGGCCAAGCCGATCCTCACATCCTCGAGCGCCCGGAACAAATTCCGGAAATCGAAGGATTGCTCTTCTTCCTGCGCGCCCCGGCTTTCGTAGGAAAACTGCTCGCCCAGCTGATAAAGCGTCGCCTTGCGCGCGGCTGCGGTCTCTCGGACGATCGCGGCGGCTTCCGGCTGCAGGACGGCCGATACGACCGGGACGCCGGATTTAACGATGCCGGCCTTTTCCCGTGCGATCTGCTCGATCGTATCCCCGAGCAGATCCATATGGTCGTGCCCGACGTTCGTGATGACGCTGACGACCGGCGTAACGACGTTCGTCACGTCAAGACGCCCGCCCAGCCCCGTTTCCCAGACGACATAATCCGGAAAAGTAACGGTCGCGTAGTACAGAATCGCCATGGCTGTCGTCAGCTCGAAAGCCGTCAGCGGTCCCCATTCGGAATCCGCAAGCTCGTCGGAGAGCGGCTTCAGCCGGTTCGCGATATTAACGATCGCTTCTTCGGGCATCGCCTCGCCGTTGTAATCGATGCGGTCGGCGAACGAAGTGAGATACGGGGACGTGAACAACCCTACGTCATACCCGCTCTTCCGCAGCACCGAGGCCAGCATGGCGCATACGGAGCCTTTGCCGTTCGTGCCCGCTACGTGGATGAAACGCAGCCGCCGTTGCGGGTAGTTCAGCTTTTCCAGCAGCAGCTCCATCCGCTCGAGGCCCGGCTTGATGCCGACGACCGGCGCGAGACCGGCGATCCAGCCGATCGCTTCGGCCGCGGTGCGGAAGGCAACCGGCGTGCCTGCCCCGGCGGATGTCAGGTCATGAACGTTCTGAGAAGACGCGTCCTGCGAAGTTGTCATGCCTGGTCTCGCCTCCATTAGTTTTTAAGCTCTTCGATCCGGGCCAGCACCTTGTCGCGCTTGTCGCGATAATCCTCGCCCTTAGCGCGCTCTTGCTCGACGACGTGGGCAGGCGCCTTCGCGATATACCCTTCGTTCGCCAG
This sequence comes from Cohnella sp. GbtcB17, assembly GCF_019091135.1. Taxonomy (GTDB): domain Bacteria; phylum Bacillota; class Bacilli; order Paenibacillales; family Paenibacillaceae; genus Cohnella. Next base: position 51,101 of record NZ_JAGXJW010000047.1, read on the forward strand.
CTTCTTCTCCACGCGTTCGACCTCGGCGTTCAGCGAAGCGAGCTCCTTGGTCAGCCGCGCGATCTCCTGCCCGATATCGATCAGGCCGGCGATCGGCAGGTACAGCTCGACGCCCGTCACGATGGCGGTCATCGCCTTCTCCGGCGCCGCGAGACCCGCGTCCAGCGTCAGGCTCGATGTGTTGCAGAAGCGGCGCAGGTACTCTTCGTTGCGCTTCAGAATGCCCGCGGACGCTTCGGTCGTCGGCTTGGCAAGCAGTTCGACCTTTTTGCCCGGCGTCACGCCGACTTCGGCGCGCACGTTGCGTACCGCGCGGATCGCGTCCATAAGCAGCCCCATCTCGGCGACCGCCTCGGGCGCCTCGAAGGCGGCGTCGTACGCCGGCCATGCCGCCAGCGTGATCGTCTCTCCCGCTTCGTGAGGCAGATGCTGCCAGATCTCTTCCGACAAATAAGGCATGAACGGATGCAGCAGCCGCAGCGTGCGATCCAGCACATAGGCGATGACCGATTGCGTGCTCGCCTTCGCCGCCGCGTCTTCGCCGTACAGCGTGAGCTTGGCGAACTCGATGTACCAGTCGCACAGATCGTCCCAGATGAAATTGTACAGCAGACGTCCCGTCTCGCCGAACTCGTACGTTTCCATAAGCCGGGTGACGTCGCGCGCCGTCTCGTGGAACCGGTGCAGGATCCAGCGGTCCGCCGTAGAGAGGCTGCCGGTCAGATCGATGTCTTCAACCTTGAAGCCTTCGAGATTCATCAAGGCAAAGCGCGAAGCGTTCCAGATCTTGTTGGCGAAGTTGCGCGCCTGCTCGACCTTCTCCCAGCGGAAGCGAAGGTCCTGCCCCGGCGTGTTGCCCGTGGACAGCATGTAGCGCATCGCGTCCGCGCCGTATTTCTCGATGACCTCGAACGGATCGACGCCGTTGCCGAGCGACTTGGACATCTTGCGCCCTTCGGCGTCGCGCACGAGACCGTGGATGAGCACGTCCTTGAACGGCGACTCTCCGGTGAACTCCAGCGCGGTGAAAATCATCCGGGCGACCCAGAAGTAGATGATGTCGTAGCCGGTAACGAGCACGTCCGTCGGATAGTAACGCTTCAGATCCTCGGTACTGTCCGGCCAGCCGAGCGTCGAGAACGGCCACAGCGCCGAGCTGAACCACGTGTCCAGCACATCCTCGTCCTGCACCCAGCCTTCGCCTGCAGGCGCCTCCGTGCCGACGTAGATCTCGTCCGTGCCTTCCTTGTACCACGCCGGAATGCGGTGTCCCCACCAGAGCTGGCGGGAGATGCACCAGTCGCGCACGTTCTCGATCCAGTGCAAATAGATCTTCTCGAAGCGATCCGGCACGAAGTTGACGCCCTTGCCCGAGCGCTGCGCGTTAATCGCGGCTTCGGCGAGCGGCTTCATGGAGACGAACCACTGCGTCGAAAGGTAAGGCTCGACGACGGCGCCGCTGCGCTCGCTATGGCCCACCTGGTGGACGTGGTCCTCGATGCGGATCAGGACGCCCTGCTCCTGCAGATCCTTGACGATCGCTTTGCGGCAGTCGGCGCGGTCCATGCCTTCGTACGGACCGGCCTGGTCGTTCATCCGGCCGCTCTCGTCCATGACGATGATCTGCGGCAGCTCGTGGCGGGCGCCGACCTCGAAGTCGTTCGGGTCGTGCGCCGGCGTGATTTTGACGGCGCCGCTGCCGAAGTCTTTGTCGACATACTCGTCGCCCACGATCGGAATCTCGCGGCCGATGATCGGAAGTCGGAGCATTTTGCCGATGAGATGCTTGTAGCGCTCGTCCTCGGGATGAACGGCTACCGCCGTATCGCCCAGCATCGTCTCCGGACGCGTCGTCGCGACCGTCAGGTGGCCGCTGCCGTCCGCGAGCGGATATTGCAGGTGATACAGATGCCCGTTCACTTCTTTGTATTCGACTTCAATGTCCGACAGCGCGGTCTTGGCCGCCGGATCCCAGTTGATAATGCGCTTGCCGCGGTAGATCAGGCCCTTGTCGTACAGGCGCTTAAACACCTCGCGAACCGCCTTCGACAAGCCTTCGTCGAGCGTGAACCGCTCGCGGGAATAGTCCAGGCTGAGGCCCATCTTGGACCATTGCTTGCGGATCGAGCCGGCGTACTGCTCCTTCCAATCCCAGACGCGCTCGAGGAACTTCTCTCGGCCGAGATCGTAGCGGGACAGACCTTCCTCGCGAAGCGTGCTCTCGACCTTCGTCTGCGTGGCGATGCCCGCGTGGTCGGTGCCGGGCACCCATAGCGCGTCGAAGCCCTGCATACGCTTGAAGCGGATCAGGATGTCCTGCAGCGTCAGGTCGAGCGCATGGCCGTTATGCTGCATGCCCGTCACGTTCGGCGGCGGGATGACGATCGTGTATTTGGGCGCCTCGGGACGCAGGCCTGCCTTGAAATAACCGCCTGCGAGCCAGGCGTCGTACCATTTCTGCTCGGCGCCGGTCGGGTCGTACGTGGTGGGCAGCTCAAGTGGTTTGTTTTGATTGATGTCGCTCATTGAATTCACAACCTCCAGGGACGTGGATCAGACGATTGGCGATCGGCCGGCGGCTCGCATGCTGCCTGCCGGGCCGGCTCTGTGCGGGGAAGGGCGCCCGGGGCGAGACCCCGAAAAAAAGCAAAAACCTCCCGCCGCAAAGGACGAAAGGTTGAACTTCCGTGGTACCACCTTCATTCCGCATCATCCGATCGGACGAAATGCGGCTCTCGAACGCAGGATAACGGCTGCAGCCGTCCCGTTCTACGTCATGCTCGGTTCGAACGGGAAACTCCAGGGCGACTTCGGCAGCTTACTTCCTGCGGAACCTCGCAGCGCTGCGAGGCAGCGGTTCCGCTCTCTGAAGGGTACGACTGCTTACTGGTCCCTATCCATGTCTTATTTCCCTATCATACCCGTACGGTTACATGCAGTCAACCTGCCGGCGACAGCAGCCCACGCTCGCCCTCTTGCAACGCAAAGACGCCCTGCGGCAGTTAGCTGTCGCAGGGCGAATCGATACGATGCCTAAGGGATATACAGCACCTGGCCTTCCGCCAGATGCGGGTCGGGCAGCCGGTTGTACAGCTGAAGCTCGCGGGACTGCAGCTGATACTTGCCCGCGATGCCGTCGAGCGTGTCCTCCCGCTGCACGATCACCATCTTGACCTTGCGGAACGACTGACCGGCTTCCTTCGCAAGGAACAGGCGCGTCCACTCGATCTCGTCTCCCGAGGCGCGACTGTTCTGTGCGTTCTCGGGAGGCGCGGCTAACCTTGCCTCTTCGGCCGCCTTCAGGCCGGCCTCGCGGATCGCGCCTTTGTCGCCAAGCTGCGACAGGATGCCGACGCCGAATACGGATTCGGCACCGCCCGCCCCTTTGGCGGACAAGCCCAGCTTCGGTCCCGCCGGGTCCGGCTGCCGCTGCTCGTGCGGGGAGGCTTCGCCTGCATCGGCAGCTTCTGTCTGGTCCTGGGTCTTCGCGTCGTTTTCGAGACCCGGCCATGCGGAAGGCGCGGGAATGCTGGCCTCGTATACGAGCGGATAACTTGGAAGCTCCGACTGCGGAGAAGCGGTCTCGGCCGGCGCGATCCCCGCAGGCGTGGTCTCGACAGGCGCGGTCCCGGCCGGTGCGATGAACTCGGCCGGCTCCTCCTCAAGGCGCTGGTAGGCGAGCAGCCGCTCCCACGCTTCGGCTTCCTCCCGCCTGTCCCGCTCCTCCGCCAGCTGCCTCTCGCGCTCCGCCCGCTCAAGCGCGTCGCGCGCCTCCCGCTCCGCTTTCTCGCGCTCCGCAAGCTCGAAGGCCCGCGCCTCCTCGGCGGCGCGAGCCGCCCGGTCCGCCTCCGCCCTCGCCGCTTCGGCGAGCTGCCGCTCCAGCGCCTCGGCGGCGACCTGGGCGAGTTCTTGCTGCCGCTGAAGCGTCTCTTCGCGCAACCGCGCCTCGGCTTCCGCGCGAGCGCGCTGCTGCTCGTACCAGACCGGCGAGACGGCCGCTTCCTGGGCGGCGTTCGGGTCCGTCCATGCAGGAGGCAAATAGACCGGTCCGGGCTGCGAATAGACCGGTGCCTGCGGCTGGCTGCCTCCGGCAAACGAATCGTTCGTCCGTTCCGCTTCGGCCGCTTCGGCGAAAGGCTCGTTTGCTTCGACCGCCTCCGCAGGCTGGAACGCGTATTCGCCAAGCGGCGGCAGCGCGAAGGACGGATCGGCTTCGTCGCGCCGCTCCGATCCGGGCGCGGATACCCGCTCCGGCGCATCGTGCGCGACCGTGAAGCCGTCCTCGTGCCACACGGGCGCCTCGCGCGCCTCGGTCTGCACGCCGCGCAAGCCCAGCACGCCGGTCACGTTCAAGGAGCGTTCGGCGAGCAGATCGACGTCAAAATGATCGATCTCGACGTCCAGCTCCTCCAATTGGCGCACGCGGCTCTGCGGCAAGGAGATCTCGACCGGAATGCGGTGCTCCAGCGTGCCCGCCGAATCCGCTTCCCCAATCGGCCTGTAGGTGCCGCTCAGCAGCAAATAACCGCGCAGCAGCACGCTATCTTCCTGCTCCAGCGCTTCGATATGCGGCGACAACTCGATCTCTTCAAGCGTGTCGATCGGCAAGGCGTCGCTTGCCAGCTGCACCCGTTCATAAATATCGAATCTCAACCCGTTCGACGATTCCGTCACGACAGGTCTCCCCCTCTCGGCATAGAGTCCCTGCATCCCCGGCTGCCGGAAAACGCCCGGAGGCAGGCTTCACTCCTTATCTATCTATATGCCTTAAAAAGGTGGGCATGCCTACGGACTTGTGCCGCGTCCCGCTTAGAACTTGCCGAGCGCCGTACGATGTGCCGCGATCGTCTCGTCGATGTCGTCCTCGCTGTGGGCGGTGGACAGGAACCAACCCTCGAATTGGGAAGGCGGCAGGTTGACGCCCTGATCGAGCATGCGGCCGAACAGCGTACGGAAGCGCTCCGTGTTGGACTGCTTCGCCGTCTCGAAGTTGATGACCTGCTTGTCCGTGAGGAAAGGGCAAACCATCGAGCCGACGCGATTGATCGTCATCGCGATGCCGTACTCGTGCGCATTGGCTTCCAGCCCCGCCTGTAGCCGCATGGCAAGCTGCTCCAGTCGCTGGTAGGCGGACGTATCGAGCAGCTTGAGCGTGGCGAGCCCGGCCGCCATCGCGAGCGGGTTGCCGGACAGCGTCCCGGCTTGATAGATCGGACCTACCGGCGCCATGCGCTCCATCAGCTCACGCCGGCCGCCGTATGCGCCGACCGGCAGGCCGCCGCCGATGACCTTGCCAAGGCAGGTCAGATCAGGCGTAATGCCGTAGAGGCCTTGCGCGCAGTTCAAGTGAACGCGGAAACCCGTCATGACCTCGTCGAAAATAAGCAAGCTGTCGTATTGCTTGGTCACGTCCCTCAGTCCCTGCAAAAAGCCGGGGAGCGGAGGTACGACGCCCATATTGCCGGCGACAGGCTCCACGATGACCGCGGCGATCTCCTCGCCGTACCGCTCGAATGCGAGCTTGTCCGTCGCAAGATCGTTATATGGCACCGTGATCGTGTGGGACGCGATGCTCTCCGGCACGCCCGGGCTGTCAGGCAAGCCGAGCGTGGCGACGCCGGAGCCCGCCTTGTTGAGCAGGCTGTCGGCATGGCCGTGGTACGATCCTTCGAACTTCAAAATCCGGCTTCGGCCCGTGTAGCCGCGCGCAAGCCGGATGGCGCACATCGTCGCCTCAGTGCCCGAATTGGCCATGCGGACGACCTCGATCGACGGCACGCGGGCGCATACCAGCTCCGCCATCTCCGTCTCCAGCTCGGTCGGGGCGCCGAAGCTCGTCCCTTTTTCCGCGGTCCGCTTGATCGCCTCCACCACTTCGGGATGGGCGTGACCCGCGATCAGGGGGCCCCAGGACAAGACGTAATCGATATAGGACTGACCGTCGATGTCGGTAATCCGGCTGCCCTGGCCGCGCTCGATGACGACCGGCGTCAAGCCGACCGACTTGAACGCGCGAACGGGGCTGTTGACGCCGCCCGGAATAGATCTTTTGGCCCGTTCGAATGCGGCTTTGGACTTAGCGTCCGAGCGGATTTGGCGCGTTTCGCTCATTTTGGTCCACCTCTGCTATCTGGAATGAAAAAGTCTATGGTAAACTGAATCATCATCATGCGCGGCATTGGAGGCTCCGTAATGATTCAATGGCTTAAAAAGGTATCGTTGTTCGACAAACTGAGCGATTCGCAATTGGAACATGTGTCGCGCATCGCAAGACGGCGGAGCTTGTCCGCAGGCAGCATTCTTTTCCAGGAAAAGGATCCGGGCAACGTATTCTACGTCGTGCTGAGCGGGTCCGTCAAGCTGTTCACGCGCAGCGCCGGAGGCGAAGAGAAGGTGCTGTCCGTCGTCGGGGAAGGCGGCAGCTTCGGCGAGCTGGCTCTTCTCGACGGACTGCCGCGTTCCGCGTCTGCCCGTGCGCTCGAGACGTCGCTGCTGCTGGAGATCGCGAGCGACGACTTCATGCGCCTGCTGGAGTCGCATTTCGATATTACGAAGGGCATTCTCGCCGAGCTGAGCCGGCGGCTCCGGCAGACGAACGAGCATGTGAACGACTTGACCTTCCTGGATGACCGCACGCGCGTGCTGAAAAATCTGATTAATCTCGCCAACCAGCACGGCAAACGCGACGGCATCTTCATCAACATCCACCTCGCGCTCAACTACGACGAGCTCTCGCAAATGGCCGGCGTGTCCAAGCAGGTCCTGTCCGAGGTGCTCCGGGAGCTTGAAGCCAAAGGCGTGCTCAGCTTCGGCTTAAACCAGTACACGCTTAACTTGACCAAGCTGCGGGGCTGAGCGGCAAATGCTCAACGGGCACGATAGCGGCATTTCTTGCCGCTATTCTCCTTATGGCCGCCTCACCGGGCACGATAGCGGCACTTCTCGCCGTTATGAACGCTTAGACTGCCCCTCTATCTACGCCTTACAGGCCTCTCATCCAGCGCACCGCATCCTTCGCATGGTACGTAATGATCATGTCCGCGCCGGCGCGCTTCATGCCCGTCAGCGTCTCCATCACGATCGCGCGCTCGTCGATCCAGCCTTGCATCGCCGCCGCCTTCACCATCGAATATTCGGCGCTCACGTTGTACACGACGAGCGGCAGGTCGTACCGCTCCTTCAGCAGGCGCACGATGTCCAGGTAAGCGAGTCCCGGCTTGACCATCAGCATGTCCGCGCCCTCGCGCACGTCCGTATCCGCTTCTCTCAGCGCCTCGCGCGCGTTCGCGGCATCCATCTGGTACGTCTTGCGGTCGCCGAACTTCGGCGCCGACTGGGCGGCCTCGCGGAACGGGCCGTAGTAGGCGGAGGAATATTTGACCGCGTAGGACATGATCGGAATGTCCTCGAACCCCGCCTCGTCGAGCCCCTCCCGGATCGCGCCGACGAAGCCGTCCATCATGTTGGACGGCGCGATGATGTCCGCGCCCGCGCGCGCCTGGGACACGGCCGTGCGCACCAAGAGCGCCAGCGATTCGTCGTTGTCGACGACCGCGCCGCAGTCCCCCTCGTGCACGACGCCGCAATGCCCGTGATCCGTGAATTCGCACAGGCAAGTATCCGCGACGACGACCAGGTCGGGCGCCAGCTTTTTGATCCTGCGGGTCGCCTGCTGCACGATGCCGTCTTCCGCATACGCGCCTGTACCGACGCTATCCTTGGAGGCCGGGATGCCGAACAGCAGCACGGCCTGGATGCCCAGGGAGACGATCTCCGCAATCTCCTCGTCCAACCGGTCGAGCGACAGGTTGTAAACGCCCGGCATCGAGGAGATCTCGGTCTTGACGTTGTCGCCATGAGCGACGAAGATCGGCATGATCAGGTCGTGCACGTGCAGATGCGTCTCCCGGACCAGATTGCGGATGCCCGCCGTCCGCCGAAGCCGGCGATGGCGCACGATAGATGTATTCATTCGAATCAGAACCTTTCTTTACGAAATTTCGTTGCCGGCGCTGCGATGCTTCAGCATCGCCTCCAGCAGGCCTTCGATCGTCGATTGCTCGGCCGTCAACGTCACGCGAAGTCCGTGCGCTTCGGCCGTCCGCGCGGTGATCGGTCCGATGCACGCGATCGTGCAGCCGACCAAAAGCTCGGCCGGACGTTCGGCCCCCAGCCGCCGCAACGCTTCGAGCAGGTTCACGACCGTCGACGAGCTCGTAAAAGTGACCGCATGAATCTCGCCGGCCCGCAGCATCTCGACGATTCTATCATCCTCTTGAACGACCAGTCTGTTTTCGTACACGTCGAGCTCCACGGCTTCGACGCCCGCCTTGGCGAGCTCGGCCGGCAGCAAGCCGCGGGCCAGATCGCCACGGGGCAGCAGCGCGCGCTGTCCTGACTCCAGCTGGTCTGCCAAGCTGTCCAGCAAACCTTCGGCCTGGAATTGGGAAGGGATCACGTCGGCGACGATACCGCGCGCCGCCAGCGCTTCGGCCGTCTTCGGACCGACCGCGGCAAAGCGCGCCCCGGCAAACCGGCGAATATCGACCCGCATCTCGGCCAGCCAGGAAAATAAATATTCAACGCCGGCAACGCTCGTCAGAACAACCCAATCGAAGCGCTCGGCCTCGCGCAGCGCCGCCGCGATCCGCTCGATTTCGTCCGGATTCGTCTGCTTGACCGTATCGATCACCGGAAAAACGTACGGCTCCCCGCCAAGGTCGTCGATCCGGTCCGCCAGCTCGCTCGCCTGCGAGCGGGCGCGCGTGACGAGGACGCGCCAGCCGAACAGCGGCTTGGCCTCGATCCATCTGAGCGTCTCGCGCTGCCGCACGACGTCGCCGACGACGATGACCGCCGGCGGCTGGAAGTCCGCCTCGCGCACCTTTTGCTCGATGTCGCCGAGCGTCCCTGTCAGCGTCTCCTGCTCCGCGCGCGTGCCCCATCGGATAAGCGCCACGGGCGTTTCCGCGGGCCGTCCGAATTTTATCAGCTGTTCGCTAATATAACCGATCTTGGAGACGCCCATCAGAAAAAGGAGGGTGCCGGTGGCGTTCGTCACTTTGTCCCACTGGATCATGCGGTCGAGCTTGTCCGGACTCTCGTGTCCGGTCACGATCGAGAAGGACGATGCGAGGTCCCGGTGCGTCACCGGGATGCCCGCATAGGCCGGCACCGCGATCGCAGACGTAATGCCCGGGACGATCTCGTAGGGCACGCCGTGCTGACGCAGCAGCTCCGCCTCTTCGCCCACCCGCCCGAACACGGTCGGGTCGCCTCCCTTGAGCCGGCAGACGACTTTGCCGGCGAGCGCCAAATCCAACAGCAGGCGATTGATCTCCTCCTGCTTCATCGTATGCCGGTCCGGGCGCTTGCCGACGTAGATACGCTCGGTGCCGGGCCGCGTCTCCTGCAGCAACTGGGGGCCGGCCAGGCGGTCGTACACGACGACGTCGCAGCGCTGCAGCGCGCGCAACCCGCGTACCGTGATCAGCTTCGGATCTCCGGGTCCGGCGCCTACCAGATATACTTTCCCCTGGGCCATCGCTATTCCCTCGCTTCCGCGAGCAAGGCGTCCGCACCCTTGCCCAGCAGCTCCTCCGCCACGCGGCGGCCGACCTCGGCCGGATCGCCCCCTGAAGCCGACGCTTTAAGCACGAGTCTGCCGTCGGCAGCCGCGACCATGCCGGTCATCTTGACGACGGCATCCGGCGCCGCCGACTCGGCGATCGCGTATGCGCCGATCGGCACCTGGCAGCCGCCGTTCAGCAATCCCAAAAACGTGCGCTCGGCCGCTACTGCGCGCTCGGCGGCCGTATCGTTGAGCATCGCGAGCAAGGCGAGAACTTCTTCGTCGGACGCCCGGCATTCGATGGCAAGCGCGCCTTGCCCGACGGCGGGCAAGCAGTCCTCCGGATCGATATACGCGGTGATGCGGTCGTTCCACCCCATCCGCTTCAGTCCGGCCGCGGCCAGAACGATTGCGTCCAGCCCTTCGGACTCCAGCTTGCGAAGCCGGGTGTCGATATTGCCGCGGAGCGATTCGATCCGAAAATCGGGGCGGCGTGACTGCAGCTGCGCGGCGCGGCGAAGGCTGCTTGTGCCGATCCTGGCGCCCGGCGGCAGGTCGGACAGCGTGCTCGAGGTCAAATTCACGAGCGCGACGCGCGGGTCCTCGCGCGGCGGCACGCATCCGATGACGAGGCCCTCCGGCAGCTCGAACGGCATATCCTTCATGCTGTGGATCGCGATATCGTTCTCGCCGCCGAGCAGCGCTTCTTCGATTTCTTTGACGAACAGGCCTTTGACGCCGACCTTGGACAATGTCACGTCCAATATTCGATCCCCTCGCGTGACGATCGGCACGATCTCGAATTCGAGCGGCAGCCCGGCCTCTTCGGCCAGCCGCTTCAGCGCGTCGAGCGTCTGCCCGCTCTGCGTCATCGCCAGCGCGCTTTGTCTAGTTCCAACCTTGATCTTGCGCATTCGCCGCAACACTCCCCGGTAATTCGATTCGAATCAGCTATCAACCTCAATATACTGCCTATTGTCTCACATTCCGGCCTCAGTCCCAAACGATGCCTGCTGGGCCAAGTTCGGACCGGCTAGTCTGCCGCCTCGACATCCGCCCAGCCGCGCAGCATGGCGATCAGCTCCTTCGCCTCGGGCAGCTCCGCCATCGACAGCCAAGCCTGGGTGGCGCGATCCGAGACGGCCGCTTTCAACAATCTGCGGCTTTCCGACGGCTCGTCGATGTTAGCCAGCACCCGTCGCCGCACAATGCCCAGCTTTTTTGTCAGCTCGGCATATTCGGGACCGTATCGCGCTCTGAGCTCGCTCGCGATGCGCGCGGACAAGGCCGGACCGGCGCCCGAGGTGCCGACGGTCAACAGCAGGCCGCCTCTGCGAACCACGGCGGGCACGATAAAGCTCCCCCGCGAGCCCTCGGAGGCGGAGTTCGCAAGGATGCCGCGCCGCTTCGCCTCGTCGCAAATCCAGCCGTTCAACTCGTCGTTCCCCGTCGCCGCCACCACAAGGCGGGCGCCGTCGAGATCGTCCGGCGAAAACGGCTTAGGCAAGTGACGGATCGCTCCCGCTTCCTTCCACTCTCGCAGCCGCGCCGAGACGATGTCGGGGCAGACGAGCAGGACGTCCGCTCCCGCCTCCAGCAAGCCGCCGGTCCGGCGCTCGCCGACGGCGCCGCCGCCAACGACGAGGCACAGGCTATGCTCAACGGATATCATGATCGGATAGTATCGCTGCATGCCATATGCTCCTTTTTATAGCCAACGATGAAAGGATGATAGCGAATTCGCGAAAAAATCCAGCACAAGCAAAACGTAGCCGACTAAATTCCATATGGCGCAGCGTCCCGCGTCGTCCTTGCCGATCCACCTGCGAATCAAATAGAAAATATAAACGGCGCCTGCGACGAACGATAGAAGCACTTTCTCGTCCAGCAGCTTGCCATAGTGACCGTCGACGAGCAAAGCGGCCGTGCCGGTGGACAGCGCCAGCAGCAGCAGCGGCACGCCGAACAGGCCGGACCGGAACGAATACTTGTCGATCGCTTCGAGGCTCGGCATGCGGTTCATCACGCTGCCCCATTTCTTCTTTTTCAGACGGTAATTGAGAAATAGATACATGGCTCCGCATACCGCGGAAACGGTTAGGAGCGCAAAAGCGACCGTGATCAGGGTCACATGGAGAACGAGCAACCGTCTCGCCACCTCCGACGGTGCCAAGGTGATCTCCCCTCCGGGGCGCTCCATCAGATTCAGGCCGAGCACCGCGAAGCCGACGACGTTCACGAGCAGCACGAGCAGCTCTGCGCGGACGATCCGGTTGACGGCGAACGACGCGGAGACGAGCAACCATGAGACAAAAAAGACATAGTCGTGCAGCGTGACCTCGGGAACCGCGAAGCGGCGAACGAGCAAGTCGACAAGAAAACCGGTCTGCAGCACCCAGACAAAAACAAGCAGCCCTGTGCCGATCCGTCTCCCGTTACGGTTGCCGTAGGCGGCATCCGATACGAAAAACAGCAGACTCAGGGCATAAATATACATAATGGCGTCCGTCAGCCAATTGTTCGTTAACATGCAGCACCGCCTCCGGCTTCTCTCGAATCCGGCCAGGCCGGCGATCCGGTCAGCGAAGCGCGCCTGCCAGCTGAGCCAGGAATGATTGTGGCTCGGCCGCCGCGGCTTGCTTGTCCGGCGCCGCAGCGGCGGCCAGGCCGGCTGCGCGCGCCTTCTCCGCTTCCTTCGCCTCGCTCTTGAGACGAGCGACTTCCTCCTCGAGCGCGAACAGCTGCACGAAAAGGTCCAGCGAAGCTTCGCTGCGCTTCTCCGCCGCCAGTTCCTTGACCCGCAGGATCGGGTCGTGGATCATCTGCGTCAGCATGCTCTTGGTCAGCTTGCGGATGACCTTGACCTGCCGCTCGTCCAGCTCGGGCAGCTTGCGGAGCAGGCTGTCCAGCGTCTCCTCGTGGATCGCGGCGGCCTTCTCCTGGAGTCCGCGGATGAGCGGGCTGACGCCAAGCGTCGCGTACCACTGCCGATAGGACTCCATCTCCGCGTCGATCATGACGTCGATGGCAGCCGTCTCCTGCTTGCGCTTCTCCAGGTTGCTCTCGACGATGCCTTCAAGATCGTCAATGTCGTACAAGTACACGCCCGGCAGCTCTCCGCATGCAGGGTCGATATCTCTAGGAACGGCAATGTCAATCAGGAAAAGCGGCCTCTTCTTGCGGCTCTTCATCGCCTGCGCGACGACATCCCGCTCAAGCACGAACCGCTGCGCCCCGGTGCTGCTGATGACGATGTCTGCCTCGTCGATCCGGCGCAGCGCCTCGTCTATTGCCATCGCCCTGCCGCCCATCTTGTCCGCGAGCTCTTCGGCGCGCGACAGCGTGCGGTTGACGACGAACACTTCCTTGGCGCCGCCCGCGGTCAAATGCTGTGCGGTCAGCTCGCTCATCTTGCCCGCGCCGAGGATCATGACCTTCTTGTCGTCAAACCGTCCGAAAATCCGCTTGCCAAGCTCCACGGCCGCATAGCTGACGGAAACGGCACTTTCGCCGATCGACGTCTCGGTGTGCGCCCGCTTGGCGACCGTGATCGCCTGCTGGAACAGGCGGTTGAACAGCGTACCCGTCGCCTTGCGTTCGCGCGCGAGGAAGAAGGCGTCCCGGACCTGTCCGAGAATCTGCGTCTCGCCGATGACCATCGAATCGAGACCGCAGGCGACGCGGAACAAATGCCGATTGGCCAGGTCGTCCTCGTACATATAAAGATGACGGTTGAACATCTCGCGGGGCAAATTAAACCACTGCTCCATAAAGGCGCGGATATAATGTCCGCACAGTGTATGACGATCGACGACCGCATACAGCTCGGTGCGGTTGCAGGTGGCGACGATGACGCATTCCAAAATGCCCGTCGTCGCCTTCAGCGCGTCCAGCGCCTGCGGCAGCTCCTCGTCCGGAATCGCGAAGCGTTCCCGGACTTCCACCGGTGCCGTTTTGTAGTTCAAACCGACGACTATGAGATGCACGGGACTTCACCTGCCTTTTCCTGAGGTCTGGATGCCGATCATGCGGAGCAAGCGCGTCCGGCTCGCCCGCCAACTAGCATACATTATAGCACAGCCGGGCTTGCCGGCCCTGAAGATTTGATGAATATTTTGCGACATCCCGTCGAACCCGGTACTTCCTATTGTCGTCGTCGTTATCGCATTCTATTCTTCATGGCCTATCGGCCGCAATCGCATTTAAAAAGCCATGGGGACGCGGCCCCATGGCTAACATGCATCATCATCGTCTTTAGGCTCTTCTACGCTTAGACCAGCTCGGCTTGTTTGATCGCAGGCTCTTCGACCTGCATCTCGCCGACGCCGCGAATGAGCTTCTTGGCGTAGGTATTCTTCGGCTTGAGTACATTGACCATGTAGTCGATCGCGAGCTGCGGATCGACCGTCTCGCCGCAAGTGTAGCAGTCGATCGCGGCAAAACCACGCTCAGGATACGTGTGAATGGAGAGATGGCTCTCCGACAGCATAACGAGAACCGTCGCGCCCTGCGGCTCGAATTGTTTGGCTTGAACCGAGAGAACGGTTGCTCCGCAAGCTTCGGCTGCCTCCACCATATGCGATTGGAGAAGTTCAGCGCTGTTCAGAAGATCGAAATCGACCCCCCAGGTGTCAACCGCAACGTGCCGTCCGAAAGTAGAGTATT
>NZ_JAGXJW010000463.1 GCF_019091135.1 Cohnella sp. GbtcB17
GACGTTAGCATACAACTTGCCGCATACTGTAACACACAATATATGAATGCAACATACAACATATACAAGTCAAAACAACCCTAATCAATATATCAATTCATAAACTCATATTGTATCCATACCACACATTCTCAGTACCACATACATATTCATAATAACAAACCATAAACCATATTCCAATACATAAAGAGTTTAAATTTATGCAAATAAACACAAACAAAACTATCTAATTTCCTT
>NZ_JAGXJW010000464.1 GCF_019091135.1 Cohnella sp. GbtcB17
GAGTTAAACTTAGGTATTTATGCCGCAAATTACTCTTTTATATAAATATATATATATATATATATATTTATGGGCTAATCATGTAATCATGTAATAAGTGATATTATGATCCTATTAATCTACTTCAGCATAAATTTTAATTTTGTTATAAGTGAATAAATAAGCGTAATTTATTAATTATATAGATTTATATAGTGAATATAATATGAGTGATTGGTGGAATAAAAATATTTTCAG
>NZ_JAGXJW010000465.1 GCF_019091135.1 Cohnella sp. GbtcB17
AGCTCGGCCTCGCCCCCTCCGGTGCCGATGCCCAGCAACAGATCGGAGGGCTTGCCCGCCTGCCTGACTTCTTCGTAGAGGCCCGCCTGCGCCTCCCCCGTCATCACCTTGAGCTTGCTGAAGTCCCAGCCGTTCGACTGCCCGACGCGGTCGTAGTACGCTTTGTAATCGTCTTCTCTCACGATTGATCCGCCTTTCGGATGAAGCTCCCTCTTGTGCCTTATTCAAATTTAACCG
>NZ_JAGXJW010000466.1 GCF_019091135.1 Cohnella sp. GbtcB17
CGTTATTACATGCAATGGATTCAGACAATAGAGACATAAATTTTTAAGATGGATGGATGACTAGGAGTACATCCTCTAATGTCATCAGGCAAAGCTAGGCCACCATAATAGAGAAGCTAGTGACTTGATAAGGAAGTTAAATGAAAGAGCTACTAGAAGAGGACAAGATCTTATCA
This sequence comes from Cohnella sp. GbtcB17, assembly GCF_019091135.1. GTDB lineage: Bacteria > Bacillota > Bacilli > Paenibacillales > Paenibacillaceae > Cohnella. The sequence continues at coordinate 177 of NZ_JAGXJW010000466.1, forward strand.
GAGAACCTCTCCAAGGGAGACTAGTCGATAGATCAGGAAGGTCTACAAACAAACATCCCAA
>NZ_JAGXJW010000467.1 GCF_019091135.1 Cohnella sp. GbtcB17
TGAACCACTTGAGGAGGCACGGCAGGAGGACCCTGCTGCTTCAATCTTTGAATCTCTTCATTTTGCTGGCGGATTCTATCTTTCATTTCAGCAAATCTTTGCTCCCAGTCAGGAGGAGCTTGAGGTGGATTTACAGGTTGACCACCCTGAACTCTGCCACGGCCACGGCCGTGACCACAAGGATTTTGAGGATTCCCCTGACCGCCTCCGGTCTCAACCATGCCACCCTGACTTCTT
>NZ_JAGXJW010000468.1 GCF_019091135.1 Cohnella sp. GbtcB17
AAACTAAGCTTGACAAAGTAGAAAAAGCTCTTAGCGTGTTTCAGAAACAAGCCATGGCAGATGTTGAGAAGGCTGAAGCTTATACTGAGAGGCTTAAACAAGTGAAAGCTCTCTTGGAGCAGAGGTTTGCTAAATCTGAAGTAAAGTATCAAGAAGCATTGAGAAAGTCCTTATTGGTCACTTTGTTCCATCTTCGGAAAATTAACAAAGATGTGCTAAATATGTTGGAAGAAAATG
>NZ_JAGXJW010000469.1 GCF_019091135.1 Cohnella sp. GbtcB17
CCGTCGGTCAAGGAAGTGTTCAAGGCGCTGATGGCGTACAAGGTGTGATCATTAAGAACCAGTAAGCTCAGAACGCTGAGCTTACTGGTTTTTCATATAATAGGACGTAGGAGACACACCGGCATATTTCTTGTAAACCTTGCTGAAATGGTAGACGTCTGCAAACCCGACATGCCGGGCAATCTCGCCGACGCTCAGACTGGTGGTCGCTAACAGCTCGCGGGGACGGTCGATCGG
>NZ_JAGXJW010000470.1 GCF_019091135.1 Cohnella sp. GbtcB17
ATAGATCTTAAAAAAGTCTGTCACACTAATCCATACTAAATCCTGACTATTTATCTTCAGTCCAAGCTTAACAGCGTCAACAATAGCTGTTTTGCCCAAATCAGTATCTCAGACAATCACATTTATGTTGGCATTAAAAGTGATAGAGTCCCCGGGTTGCTCGCTCGCGCGCTCTCCGAGCTTCCTCCTGTGTGTTATATTCAAGGTATCATGATACATTTAACTCAACCTTCTAAG
>NZ_JAGXJW010000471.1 GCF_019091135.1 Cohnella sp. GbtcB17
TCTTAGGCTCCTGGCGCCTAGGCATCCTCCGTGCGCCCTTAATAGCTTAACCTGTCGGCTAAACCACACAAGGCAATGTAGAGAATTTCTAATTTGCGCATTTTCGTTTCGCTATCCGGTTTTCAAGGTGCAAGCAAGTGATCGTTAGATCAGCTTGCAGAAGGATTTCTCCTTCAAAACTGAACTCGAGCGTTAAAACCACGGACTTCGTATTGCCCCGAAGGGCTCCTTAGAAA
>NZ_JAGXJW010000472.1 GCF_019091135.1 Cohnella sp. GbtcB17
TCCCTCGCCTTTGCTCCGTGGTCCGAGACCCAGCGTCCGGCCGCCTCTCTTCTGCCCAGCAGATCTCCCATCCGGCGAAGCCTCGTGTACACACCCTCGTCCCAGGCGAATTCGAAGGCCGGGGCGACGCTGCCGAGCCCGCCCGACTGCGAGGACGTCAGGTAGCTGGGAAACACGATCAGGTCGGGCATAAGCGAGGATAGACGCCGCGGATCCGGGGGACTCTCCACGGCGTC
>NZ_JAGXJW010000048.1 GCF_019091135.1 Cohnella sp. GbtcB17
ACCATGCCGCCCATCAACTGGACGTCGTAGTGGCGCTGCCCCAGCACCCGCATCGCAGCCTCGCGTACGACCGCGAACGCCTCCGGCAAAATATCGTCCAATTCAAAATTCTCATTATTCAGGCGATTGCGGAACTCGTCCGTCTTGGCACGAAGCTGTTCGTCGCTAAGCCCTTTAACCGAAGACTCCAGCTCGTTGATCTCGTCGACCGTCTTGGACAGCCGCTTCACTTCGCGCTCGTTGGCGTCTCCGAATATCTTCTTCACTATTCCGAGCATATGATACCCCTTCCCCTTATGCGGGATGACCGTATCTACTTATTTTAGCAGTTTGGCGGGAGGGGGGCAAGGAAAGCGGCGTTTGCGGACATACACATTAAAGACCTCGGCAGGATTCCGAGGCCTGTTCATTTCAGTTTAGTAGTTATTCGGCTTCAATCAAGCCATACGTCCCGTCATTCCGACGGTAAACAACGTTCATTTCCTTGGTTGCGGAATTGGCGAACACATAAAAGTTGTGACCGACCAGATTCATCTGCAGGATCGCATCCTCGACCTCCATCGGTCTGAACTTGAACCGCTTCGTCCGCACAAGCTCAAAGTCCTCTTCTTCGTCCAGCAAGACGGCTGTGGAGGAAGATGTCGCGCCCGGCACTTGTTCCTTAAAGATGCGGGCCTGGTTGTCCTGCTTCATCCTGCGATTCAACTTCGTCTTGTGCTTGCGAATCTGGCGTTCAAGTTTGTCCACTACGAGGTCGATGGAAGCATACATGTCATTGCTCTTCTCTTCCGCACGGAGAAACATGTTCGGGAGCGGAAGCGTTACCTCAACTGCGCTGCTGCCTTTGGTTACGCTAAGCGTTACTTGAACATCGGTTTCGGGAGGCGCTTCAAAATACCGTTCGAGCCTGGTTAGCTTCTTTTCGACATATTCCCTCAGGGCTGCCGTGACTTCCATGCGCTGACCGCGAATCGTATATTTCATATGCTGTTGCCTCCTTTGCTGCCTTCATTTTAACATACCACAGAGGCTATTTTCAAAACATTCCGATGATTGTTTTGAATTTTCTGTTAACTTTGAAAACAGCGATGAAAACGGTTAAAGAAAGAGAAAAACCTCGGATTGCTCCGAGGCGGGGTGGCCATCAATCGTATTCAGGACCGATGTTCTATCTATACGTGACGAGCGTTCTGCACGCTCTTCAGTTTAAATTTTGATAACGTTTGCTGCTTGCGGGCCGCGTGCACCTTGCACGATGTCAAACTCAACCGGCTGGCCTTCTTCGAGCGCCTTGTAGCCGTCCATTTGAATCGCGGAGAAGTGAACGAAAACGCCGCCGCCTTCTTCTGCTTCGATGAAGCCATATCCTTTTTCTGCGTTGAACCATTTCACTTTACCTTGCATGTGCATAACATTCCCTTCATCTTCAATTCAATGGCATCAATAATTCCACTAACATAGGCGATTTGGCCTGGCCCACAACGAGAATATACCATCATGGAAAGTTTTGTGTCAATGGGGATTTTGAAAGCGGTAACAGAACCTAGATAAATTATTTTTTGATTCTTTCGTTACCAAAACGTTCGATAATCACTCGTCTCTCCATCCCCATATATAATATGGAGCTTTAGCACCTGTGTGAAATAGTAAGTCTATTATCGAAACGCTATGTTCAAATGTGGCACCAGACTGGGGATATATAGGATATCCCTCATAACCTTTATAAATTAATTCTATATTATTTTCATAAAAGGCCTCAGTATTAAGATAAGACTTTGCAGCAGGACCAGAGATGTAGTGCGTGGCTTCGACTTCTTTTAAAAGCGAAATCAAACGATTGGTTTTATTTCCCGTTGAGGAGAAGTCCTGTGATCTTGCAAATAGTGTTTTAATTCCTAATATGCGCGATAATTCTACAATTAGGTATTGGTTAATCTCTGAAAGATTTGTCCATTCGTGCCCGAAGTAAAAAGTCTCCAAAAAATCCTTGTAGTTTTTATAAAACGGCGCTCTCGAGTAATTTGCCTTTATTGAATTAAAGTGCTTCCTCTTCCAAACATCCCCTTTTACTTCTACTTCGTTTATCAGCAAATCGTTTTGGGCCCCAATTGGAATTGTAATCCACTGTGTCCCGTCACTCGTTTTAATTTTATTTCTATTTCTCCAATCATTTTTTGTGTACTGAACATCATCGTAAAAGATAAATAAGTCGACATCGTTGATGATATCGAAATAACCTTTCCACGGAAGATAATTCGACTGTAGAATAGCTACTCTCTTCATTTGTCATTTCCTTTAAAAGAATATTAAAGCCTTCTAATGTGATCACTGCTTATGGGAAGATGAGTACTCTCTAACCCTCTATATACACTTCCATCCTCAACATCATTTAAAATTACTGTTCCTGCTCCGATAATGCTTGAACAACCTATATTTATTCCATCTCTAATTGTTGCATTTATTCCCACAAAGCAGCGTTCAGAAAGGTTTACTTTTCCTGAGATAGCGGCATTGGGGGCAATGAAGCAAAAGTTTTGAACCTTGGAATGATGCCCTATATGAGCACCACTCCATATGACAACTCCGTTTCCTATTTCAACAAACGGTTGAACAATTGCACCTTCCAACACCATGCAGTTATTTCCGATAATTGAGTTGTTAGAAACAAGGGCACTTTCACTAATAAAACTAGCGAATTGATAACCCTTTTTGTATGCCATCTCGTAAAACTTTGCACGCAGACTGTTTGTGCGAGAATAGCCAACTGCAATGAAAATATCATTCTCTTCCGGTGGATATAACAAATGAAGTTTTTCGAAGTCTATTAAGGGAAAACCCAGAAACTCCGAAGACCGTATATATTCCTTTTCAATAGTAAAGGCAACTTGTTTATATTTTGAATCAGTTGAAAAATAATAGCTAACTAATTCCGCAAATTCTCCAATACCGAAGACAACTAGGTTCCGCATTTATTTCACCATATTAAACCTTAGATATTTAAATAAATTGTTTCCTAATGGCCCAAGCTCGCGCAGGTATTGTATTATCTCATCCGCTGCACTGTTCCCCATTTGCCGTGTAACACTCCCTTGCCCCAAAAACCACTCAAAATTAATCTGGCATGCGGTAAAACCTGCAGTCAGACAGTCTTTTTGAAATGCAAATGGATCTATGCCTCCCAGTATATTTTTTATATATTCAGCCTTATTAAATACTTCGGTATCAATTCCAAAGTGTTCTTGAACACTGCTATCTGTGTGCAAAACGGATTTAACTTCTCTTTCTACAATTGGAGTCAATACACCGTCTTCTGGAAGTGCTTTGATTGCATTCCAAAATAGTTTATTCGGTTCTAAATCAATATAAAATTGTCCACCAGGTTTTAATACTCTATACGCTTCTTTCAAAACCGGATTATAATCCTCCAAATGGTGGATAAAGGAATACGCTGTAACTAAGTCAAAATAATCATTCTCAAATGGCAATGATTCTGCCGGGATGTTATGGAGCTTGATATTTCCAGTACTGAGATCAATCTTATCAAGCATAGCTTTAGTCACATCTACACCATGTATTTCATCAAATAAATCTACGGCAAGGTTTATAATAAATCCAGTTCCGCAACCTAGATCCAACAGCCTTTCGTTTCCCATGCTACTGAGTTCAATCAAGTTCGATTTAACCTTGCTTTGATTTTCCGGAAGAAAGTGGGGTTCTTTATTATAGTGATCAGCCATAATAGAGTGGACATGGATGTTTGCAGCAATTATCTCAGAATTCATATCTAAACACCTCTAAGATTAAATTTTCTTATCCTTGATTTGGTTTATATAACCTTTCAGACTCCGGCAAAAAGAGTTCATCTAGATTTGTGGGTAATCTTGTGTCAAACCCGATAATTCTCCTACCTTGTTCATTTAATTGATCACTAATAGAACTGGGAATAAATCTAACCCAATCCATTCTTTGCTTCATGTAAGATCTACAGGCGTTCATGGTCAGTGAATGCCTCCAACTAGTCGACATATTGATACCTGCCCTGTGCCAAACACGAGCATTAAAAATAATCAAGGCCCCTCTTTTACAGGTGAGTTGAACGCACGAATTCTCAAAATACTCTTCTACGGGGACAAGATCTGTGTGGTGGGAACCTGGCAGCATTTTAGTGGCACCATTTTCCAAAGTAAAATCATCAAGTGCCCACATGACCCCTATATTAGTAGGGTAGTTTGGAATTAATCTTGGTGAATCCACGTGTAGTCTGCTACCAAAATTTCCCTCCCCAGGAGGTAGAGATGAAGATGTATATGCGTAGAGAATCCAACTTTCACCAAGTAGGGGAGATAGAAGCATCTGCAATCTAGTATCCTCTAGCAACCTTCCAAAACAAATATCTTGACATAATAAATCGTGTATTAAATATTTGTCAGCCTTGCTCCGAGCAGAACCCCTAACTTGATAATTCTCAATAGCTAACTCTAATTTTGCTTTAAGTACATTACAAGTGTGATCGTCAATAAATTGAGGAATGACAGTGTAACCTTTAGTCAACATATCTAGGTGAAATCCTGGGTATTGGCTTTCAACTTCATGGTTTACGTTCACAATCATCACTCCTTAATTGCGTTCGTTTTCAAAGTAATCATAAATACTTGCTACGACTTCCATTACTTCTTGACTTGATAAAGAATAAAACATTGGCATTCGGATCAACCTCGAGCTTTCGGTTGTCGTATATCTGTCTTCACCATGAAACCTTCCAAACTTACGGCCCGCTTCTGAGCTATGCAGCGGCACGTAGTGGAACACCGCGGCGATCCCCGCCTTCTTTAGATGATTAATCAAGGCTGACTGGACGTTCTCATTTGCCACTTTCAGATAAAACATATGAGCATTGTGTATACAGTCCTTGGGAATGGATGGAAGTGCGATCAGCCCATCACGCTCTAACGGTAGAAGAGCCTCATAATACTGCTGCCATCTTGCTAATCGAATATGATTGATTTCATCGGCTACTTCTAATTGTGACCATAGATAAGCCGCATTTATCTCACTGGGCAAGTACGACGAGCCCCAATCGACCCATGAATATTTATCAATTTCTCCCCGGAAGAACCGACTGCGATTCGTTCCTTTCTCACGAATAACCTCCGCTTTCGGAATAGCAGACGGGTCACGGATGAGCAGGGCTCCTCCCTCGCCCATGCTATAATTTTTAGTTTCATGAAAGCTATAACACCCGTAATCTCCAATTGTCCCCAAGGCACGTCCTTTATATGTTGACATCACGCCTTGTGCCGCATCTTCGACAACGAGCAATCCATGACGCCGTGCGATCTCTGTAATTGTATCCATCTCACAGGCTACTCCTGCATAATGCATGGGTACAATGACCTTTGTGCGTGCAGTTATCGCTTCTTCTATTAGCGATTCATCGATATTCATCGTATCTGGACGAATGTCCACGAACACAATCTTCGCACCAAGCCCCGCAAAGGCGTTAGCCGTAGAAGAAAACGTATATGAGGCCATGATAACCTCATCCCCTGGTTGCACCCCACAAAGATGTGCAGTCATATCTAAGGCGTGACTGCCTGAAGTTGTCAAAAGCACACGTGCAGCATCGAATCGTGTTTCCATCCATGATGAGCACTGTGCCGTAAAAGCACCATCACCGGCGAGCCGTCCGTTTAGAACTCGTGTTAGATAGTGTATAGTGGTCTCGATAACAGGAGCTTTATTAAAAGCAATGCGCATTGTCATACTTGCCTCCAAATGTAACGATAATTCAAGACTGTCGTTTGGAGCTGCAAAGAAACTTTCTTTTCAACATAAGAAACACAGTCGCTAATCGATTAAAGTTAAGTCGTGTCAATGACCCTGAATTTAAAATAATGTCTGAATTAGAGCCACGAATCACTTTAATTTTAGGTACCCATTGCCTGAAAATCTTTTGCTACCTCATTTATACCTTGAATCAACGCATTCACATATCTCTCAATGCTCCACTCGGATGCAATTCGTTGCATCACCACTTGATTTTGTACTAATAGATCCGGACTATTCGCCATTTTCATTACGTATGAAACTAACTCTTTTTCGTCTCGCACCACTAATTCTACTCCTGCGTACATCATCGAGGCGTCGGCACCAATCGGCGCTGCGAGGGCAAGCCCGTGCTGCATCGCCCAAGCGATGCTCAACCCGCCACCAAATCGTTTCGGATTGAGATAAATATCACACATTCCATAAAGCCCAGGTAAGTCGTCCTCATGTCCCCAAAAGAAAATTTGCGTTCCACAGAGGTGGCGGTAATTTTCAACTATATAGTGATGCTCAGATGGAGCAACACAGATCCATTTGACCTTAGGATTTGTAGATATCTCCGTGCAAAACATGTCTACTAGTTCAGGACTAATATCCACATTCAAACGGTACCCAACCGTTACAACAAGTATATCATCGCTTTTAAATCCATATTCATTACGTTTAAATTCACGCTTAGGTAGAACATACTCAACAAATAGTGGAACAGCCAAAATTTGATCTTCTCGAATTGGTGCAAGCACATCAACAGGAAGATTTTTTGAGACTACAAACCGATGAAAAAATGAGCTAGACTCTCGTATTTTACGGGCCGGTATATGAACTGTGGGATAATCACGGTAGTAATAGGATGAGATAAACCCAAGCTCGTCTGTTATATCAAAAATACCGTATGGATTTATCTCGCTAATCAAATCCAAAATTTCTTGTTGTCTTTCTCTCATTGTCACTGCTTTCGGATAATGTAGATAAATCGGTTCAGGGAAGTGCATGCGGATTTTTTCTTTCTGACCTTCGCTAACTCCAAACAATGATAGAGGGTATTTCGGCTGCAAAAAATTAGCACCAGAATCGTTACGATAAGGAAGTAAATCAATAACGTGAATTCGGTAGTTTCTTCTTATTAATTCCTTCACTATAGGGGATGTAGCTTTCATGGGCGATTCGAAATCAAATCCAGACGTAAGAAAACATATTGTTTGATTATTTTCCCGGCGATACGGAGAAGGATTCCAATGTAAGTTAAGTTCATCAGCGTATTCTTTCATCACATTCTGCTTATCTATCCAATAGTCTTCATATAATATGCCCGCATAATGCATCCAAATCGATGACACATCATTTAAAAGCCAATACTTCTGGGCAGAGTTATTGCGCAACTCACCTATGTTCTTCATGAATAATCGCATCATTTGCTTGTCGAAACAGTCAGCCTCGACCATTACTCGCAGTAGTACTAAGCGCATTTCAGCTGAATTTAATTCATCTTCAACAAGATGGATCGCTCGTTTCTGAACGACCACCTTAAGCATTCTATCACCGTCACAACTTCCCTTCATCTCTTTGATTAATGAATCGAAATAATTAATATCCCCTTTAGATCTGGCGAAGTAGCCTAACAATTCGTCCTTCACTCTGCGAGTATCTTCTAACCAGTCATGAAGTGTCATTCGAGAGTAACGGCTAATTAACGGTGCTACAACAGGCGGGGTGTCCACTATCTTACTGAGAGGAACCCCTAATGTAACGAGAAAGTTTTTAATACTATCGATTAGTTCAATATTTTGAATAGCAATTACAACAAAATCGTAATTTTCACTTGAAAGACAAGTAATGGACTCGGGAAGACGAACATTAGTTGCGTTGGGTTCTCTATCTAACCAGAGCACAACTTCACAGTAACCTGTCGCTTGTAACTGTCGGTAGTAATGCTGTCCTACATCACCTGCCGCATATAGAACAATCTTGCTCCCCGCTTCTATTGAACGGTAAGGAAAAATATATTGCGACATACAACTCACCCTTTTGTGTGTATCTCAATTCAGCTTTACTTCTCTGGTACTGCCGAAATAGGGGATTAAGAGAGCAGACGATTTCCCATATCGACAACTATTTTTTTATATTGATTTATTAATACTGATATGTTGTCAGTTGTATAGTCTATGCCTTCAACGGTTTCAAGAGCGGACACCCACTTTAGAAGTGCAGTCTTGTCGAGCATCGGATCCAGCTCTTGCTTAGTTGTTACAAAAGAAACCCCCATTGTTTCTAGTTGTTGAACAATTGGCTCCGGTGTAGCCACAGCAACGATGACCAGCGTTCGTTCTTTCATCTCAACAAGCTGAGAGGGCGAAATGCATGGAACGCCATTTACAACCGTCCCCCATTTTTCGGGATTGTTGTCGCAGAAGTTGTCGACCTGGATCATACGACTAACAAGTGACTCGCATAACCGTGTCCCGTATGCACCGGCGCCGAATATGCACACGCGATCCGCGCGCCCCTCGGACATCCGATTCAGATTGTAGCTCAGGCCCCGAATTTCATCGTAAACGAAGTATGGCACTTCCTTAGACTGCAATTGTTCGTTAGAATATCGATAGGCTGCGTTAAGCTTGAAGTTCCGGAAAAGTTCATTCATTCTGCAATAAAATTGATATTCCGTTCCATACATAGATACGATTTCCTCGACAGTCAATTCTTTAAGAAAACGAATGTAGAGATCATTGCGTTCTCTTTCATGTTGTTGGATCGTGCGACTTCCCTGAGCACTGTGCAATCGAGAAATGACTAACGCTTCCGGCACATAGAGCAATCTTTGATGTCGAAACATTCGGAACCACAAATCGTAATCTTGAGTCGTGATCAAACTTTCGTCGAATCGACCGACTCTATCAAAATGAGACTTATGTATCAACAGCGCACATCCATTAATTAATCCCTCTAAAATTGCAAATACCGAATTTTGCAACTGCGTAGTCGTGAATCTGCTATTAATCTTCAAGCGTGACACTACAACATTCGTATCCATTACATCCAGATCACTTAGCACAATCGCAGTCATATTTCCACTCGCCTGTAGGGCTTGTAATTGTCTCTCTAACTTCTGGGGGTAGTACAAATCATCGTGCGATAACCAAGAAAAATATTCGCCCTTCATCTCCTCTAAGGCGTAATTCAGGGCTGTTGCAACTCCACCGTTCTTTTTAGATAGATACCTAATCCTATCGCCATAAGACAGCGCGATTCGCTCTGTCTCCCCTTTATCTATCGAACCATCATTTACAACAATTATTTCTACATTCGGGTAGGTCTGCGCAAGCGCGCTATCGATTGCCTCGCGCATATAATTCGCCCCGTTATATACTGGGATAACTATCGAAACTAGTGGTGTATCCATAAGTGCCTCCTTTATCTGAAGTGAGTTAATTAAAGCGGTGTAAAAGTGGCGTTATTCGACACGACCAAATGTAGGATAATATTGATAAGCCAGATAGTCGATAACGTCGTGCCAAGAAAGCACTTTTGCTCTTTTACTCGATGCTAGATTCTTTACTTCTGCAAGGATCATCTGAGATTTCGGGAAACAGATCAACGTACTTTCTGGTCCCAACTGCGCCTCGTTTGGTTTCGTTACTGCAGAACCGCCATATGCAACGGCACCAGAATCTGCTGCTGCATCCCAATAAAGTTGAGGTTGAAGTAGTGTGCCTTGCAGAAGAGGCAGTAAGCGCTTTGCCATATGACCGAGAGAACCATATGCAATAATACATCCCGTTAATTGCGGAAACTCCTGTCGGCGATTAAGAATTCCATTCGTTAGTGAACGGAAAAATATCTCATTATCGACATCGCCTTCTGACATTATAGAGGAAACCATATAACGGCAGCCGATTGCAGCCAGCCCTTTAAACCAGGCCTTTTCCTCGGAACTTCGCGATAATTGTTCTATGGTTTTTTCATATAACCTTAGGCGATTTCTGTAGTGTTCCGATAGGAACTGCTTCCCTCTTCCTCCCGCAAGCTCGCTTGCGTAGGTATTATAAATATAGAGAGGCTTATCAACTTTAACCGATTTCCCGCCTCCTGCATAAATCAAAGTCGTTATTTGCGGTTCTTGTGATGTAGCGTCTTCCGTGACCATGCCCATCATACCGCATCGTTCGGCATATTCGCGTTTTACAAGATAAACGCACACAGAACTATGGACCCTCTGTAATAAAACCTGTTCAATCGTCGTATTCGGCATTATTTCATCTGTAAAGATCATCTGTGCCGGCATCGCGTTTGGTGTACTTCTTCTCGCCAGCCCGCAGACTGCAAATTCAGCATCTTCATCCGCCTCCAGCGCTTGGACAAGTGATGAAACGTATTCCTCGTCTAATTCATCATCCGCATCGGGAAAACAGATATATTGTCCATTCGAACAAGCCAGTCCACTCTTTATTGCGGCTGCTACCCCCGCATTGTGTTGCCTCATAACAACCAGTTCATACCCTCTATCCAAGAAGCGCGCTTCCCATTCGTGAATTATTTCCTCAGTCTCATCGGTAGAACCATCGTCAACAAGAACTACTTCGATGTTATCCCACAACTGATTGATAATCGAATGGAATGTATTTCCTATATATGGAGCTTTGTTGTAACAAGCAATAATTATACTAACTTTGGCCATCATACATTCACCCTATTGGGATTATTAGAAAAAACCTTTACTAATCTCTTTCTTCACACTTCAATCTTTGAAAAGACTTGCTCAAATCCACGCTCTTTCAATAAAGGAAGAACTTCCGCTTGATTAACTGAGTCCAGTGCAACGACAATCGGGACATCACGATTCTGTATTTCCGAAAGTTCATATACTCGAATGCCCATCACATGTTCTACTAACCTGAAACCGTCTGTCACAATAAAGCCGTTAATTTCCCCTCCGAGATATCGAATAATCTTGCTTACTTCTGTGCCATAATACCCACAACCGTAAATATAAACACTTTCAACCTCTTTACAATACGCTCGCAACTCCTGCAGCATCTTACCTGAGCGGTCTTCGTTGCATTCAATCAGTTCGTTAAGCTTTAGTATCTCTTCCCTACGTTTAAACGCATCGCGAGTGATGCATTCATCTTTGGTCAACACAATATGAAACTCGTGCGCGAGCAGCCCCTTGTCTTCAAAATGTTCTAATCGAAACGGAAATAACTTACAGCGTATTCCGTCACGTAAAAATTGCAAAAAAGACTTTCCGGTAAACACCCAGTAATGAGGAGATGCATTCTCTATAAAGAAGGGATCGTCGTATAACTTCTCCGCGTTTTTAAAACGCGCCTCATCTTCTAATACATTCGAACGGAAAGAGACATCACCTATATAGTTAGACGAAGCCAATAAGGGCGTTGAGAGTCCGTTCAGCAAACTATCGAATGCAAGCCGCGCAGGGCTCCCTCCGCGATAGACATCATAAGCGTCACGAAAAGGGGTTACGTCTCGGAACCAATCGAAAGTGCCCCGTTTGTCTGGAATCGCCATAATGACTTTTCCATCATCCATAAGGATCTCACTTAATTCCAGCAAGAAGCCAATGATGTTCGGAACATGCTCAATGACATGAGAGTGAAAGATAGCCGCAAATTTCTTCTTCCCGACCGCTTTACTGTACGACTCGCGGATGACGTAGTCGATTGGAACGACCTTGTCTATATTCACATTTGGATCGTTGCGAAAGAAATCGATAATCGCTCCCGTCTCTCGGACATCTGCATAATAAGCATCATACGAATCTCGTCGTAGGAATGGCTTATCTAATGGCCCAATCTCCAATACGGGAGCACCTATCGGCACAAACGCTTGCAAGGGTGCCCTGTTCATTTTAAGCTCACTCCTGATCTATATGTCAAAAGCCAATATATTCGTCATTCCCTTTGCACTTAGAAGTGGCTCGACCTCGTTTCTGTTCCTGCGATCAACTCCGAGTATGACACCAACATCCGGTTTCGTTGCTTCTATTTCAGATAGATAATAAACAGGATGCGATCGGTAACTAGCCGGCTTTTGTCTGCCATCGGTTATAATAAATCCGATATAATCAATTTTTTGATCTCTTAAAATGTCGGATACGTACCCTGCATATTCTCCAGCACCGTAAATATAAAGCTTTTTATATTTGGTACACTCTCGAAGAACATTGCGATCAAACAGCAACGCTTCATTAAAAAATTCATTATAACTTGAAAATGGCAAGTGATTACGAACCCGTTCAAGAATTCTACTTAGGATGCGCTCCAAATCCACACTACGAACAGCCCTGTAGCGATCAGATGCCATGGTTGCACTGAAGTAGCCATTATACTGACAGATGTGAGGCATAACATATCCTAACACTTCTACTGGAATCTCTTTTTTCTCCCACTGAAACTCAAAAGCAGTTCGAATAGCCGAAGTGCGGCACCAAAAAGCATGCGTTGTCGCAAATGGAGGGCTGCTCTCTGAAAGATTTAAACGGATCCCTAAACCCTCCTCCAACTTCTTCGCGTAGCCGAATCTCCCTCCCCAACCGTTTCCAAACGCCGAGAAAAAACTTCCATGATATGGTTGTTGAACGGTTAAAAAACTTAAGCGTTTATTCGTATTTAATTCATTTATTACATTCACGATATACTCAGCGCTCGCAATCGTATTTTCCCATATCAAGGAGCGAAAAGAGCGACCCTCTCTTTCGCTTTCTCGCAGATCTTCTGGCACTTGATCGTGTAAAAAACAAAGGTATTCATACTTCGTAATGAAATCAGCACAGTTATAGAGAAACACATCAAGAGGATGCAGACGGTCCTCTACCATACGAACCACTGCGTGGTTCACATTCGTGCGAATGGCTGCTGCAATCTCAACACTTGCGGTTGTCACTACTAGAGAGATCCACGCTGGTATATGCTTCAAGTAATCTAACCAGGAGGGCAATTCCTTTGCATCCGTGATGTTGGCAACAACAACTGCAGTGTTGTTTTTGAAGAAGCTTTCATTCATATTTTTGACATGCGTTGAAAATATATAATCCAAATGTAACGTTGTTCTAATATCCCCAATATCACATGTCCGCAATAAGTTATCCCATATTAGATTAACATTGTACTCTGTCGTCTGCTCAATGATCTTCACTAGTTCATTCTTCTTCTCATTGCCCATTATGCCAATATCTTTATCTTCTCTATTTGCGAATGCCTTGCGCTTGATAAGCGGGCAATTGTATTTCACAACCATATCTACAGGATCTAGCACAGAATAATTATAATTATTTAGCGCCTCGGCGCCGATCACCTTTCCCACGTCCACATAAGACGAGCAGGAATAACCTAGTTGTATAAATGTATTTGAGAACGCTATTTCATAGTTAAATATCGTCTCATGAATCGCATTAGACACATTGAGGCGTTCCCAGAATTCGCGAAAATGTACACTGTGAAGCAATCGTTTCTTCACATTCATAAAGTACGATTGTATATGTCGTGGCAACGGTGCCTGATTAACTTGATAGCGCGACCAGAAATTGAGGTGCTGCAATTCTCCTTGCTCCGTCATACCCCAGAAATCTACGTCGCGTTTTTCCATTTCCTCAAAACACGGGGCTAATGGAAACATAGGACCGTAGCAAGTATCGTTGCAGATCAAAAGCTCATCATACTTTAAGACCTTGTCCCATCCGAACCATTGTTCAAGTACGTCCTTGATTGCCCCCGCATCGTACCCTTCGTTAGGGCGCACAAAAATATCTGTTGTGAACGGCACCAATTTCTGCCGGCCTTCATCCATGAGCTTGCCATTACAAACAATAATAAGATGTGACAGATTTGATGATAATGCATTTAAAAAATATGGAATATAATCGTCGATGATGCCATCACGATCATAAACAACAAATATACCCAACCGCTCAATCATGATTGCTCTCCTCTCGATCGTTTATATTCCCCACCTGACCTTTTATTATATTTGTACGGCCTCCACACTTTGCATATAAATAGCAGAGCCTGCGTAGCCTTCAAAGTTCGCAATCTCTCGAACTATTCTTTTCATTTGCCGTTCTACATTTACAGCCTGGCAATCTTGTGTCAGAATAAAATCGCAGTATTTGCCCAGATTTGTAGCACTTGATTCATAATTGTAATCTTCAAACAATCCTCTCCCTCCCATACGCATCTCACATTCGCCGGGTACAACAATTGCATGTTCCTGAATCGAAGCTTCGAGAATATCCCATTCAATCAGGAGATTCTCTCGATAGGACACCGCAACTAATTTGTCCTCTATCCATTGCGTATAGTAAAAAGGGCTTGCATGCGTCGGAAACTCCTCTACGCTCATCATCTTCTTGTCTTTCGTGTCCATTCGAATAATCAGATTTGCATGATTCGGAAGCAGCCAAACATTCCCATTCGCATAAATAGGCAATGTAAAGGGAAATGCTTCTTCGTTATAACCTTGA
Organism: Cohnella sp. GbtcB17; assembly: GCF_019091135.1. Taxonomy (GTDB): domain Bacteria; phylum Bacillota; class Bacilli; order Paenibacillales; family Paenibacillaceae; genus Cohnella. Next base: position 14,306 of record NZ_JAGXJW010000048.1, read on the forward strand.
GGAAATTCTGTTAGTATAGCGAAGGAATTATCCTTGCGATTCCATTGTGTAATGCCACCGTTCTTCCGTGGAGTTATCCAGTATCGCTCGCCATCATAACAAATCCCCGAGAAACCATGTTTTACGTTCTCTACGGGCTGTACAATAGATGTACACGTCTCCATATCAAATATAATAATTGCGTTAGCATTACACGCCGGCAACAGCAGCTCAGAGCCTTCCTGTGCACTGTGTACGAACCAAACATCTTCAATATCCAAGATATGAGTCTCTAATTGCTCGATCCACTTATTAAAGTGTTCTACTTTGCCTGTGAGAAGATCATATCGAATAATCGCAGGATAGTACGTTGGAATAAAGAACAAATATTGATTATATCGTATTACATCCGCGAACTTACTTTCAGGATGATGCATTCGCTCTGTCTCTCGAACAGACGACGACTCAAATGCAACCTTGTCCCATGTACCCGCCTCAATATCATAGACAGCAATCTTATCCGCAGCACCTGGTGCAAAGAACAGCTTGCCTTCGGTGAGTATCACGCCCGTATACAGCAACCACCATCCGGAGTATCTCTCCTCTGGGAACGTCCCTACATAAGTTGCAACCTTCGTCTGCTTGTCCATTCGCATAAGCGCATTGCCGGAAAACGCGCTCCACCACAGACATTCCCCATCATCCGCCGCATGGGTAAAGACATACGGATTATGGGTCGGTGTATCCGAATCTAACTCAACATTCTGCCACATCATCGGCTTCCCCGTGAGCGAATAGAGCCCCATCAGCGACCCGCCATCGCCGTAATACGCATCCGACATTGAAATCGCACGCTGCGAGTCTGCGGAATCGTCATAGATGCCGAAGCCAGCGAGCTTGTACTCCTGCACGATCGCCTCGTACTCTTCTAGCAGTTCTGGTCGCATCGACGCATAAGTTGTGCCATTGAGCGGGTGCGGGCGCCACCAGAGCAGTACATCATCCCGCTCGCGGAACACGCCGAACACGTATCGCAGCTTGCGCAACACCGTATCATTACCTTCTAGCAACGAGGTGATCGTCGTGTTGTACAGCACAACCTTCTTCCTTGTGCCGTCCGATCGGACTATCTTCGCAGCCCATTCCTCTGGCAGCGGATAATCTTCTCGTCTCGAATTCACGACTTTATCGAACTTGGGCGAGCCAAGGGCTATAAACTTCTCTTCAGCCTTGCCGAATGTATCCCCGAAGCCATGCTCCTGTGCAAGTCGCTTGTACACCCTGATATACGTCTGCCGCACTTTCTCCGACTGTACGAACACCTTATCTGCATAAATACAGGCCATTGTACTACACATAGCCTCACTGACGTCGCCATTTGAAACAAAATACGGCACATACACGAGTAAGTCAGTCAGATCTCTTAAACGCTTACTGTAATACATAGGGTGTACGCTCGTCACACGGTTACCAACATCATAAGGATTGTGGATGTAGATAATATCGGGACGTCTTGCTTCCACATCATATTCGAGCCAGTTCGTAATCGGAACGTAGTCCGGATATTGATCGCCTTCGTAGTGCATCTCACCCAGTTCCCCATCGGGCAGCTTGTCATAATACGGGATCGGAACGACATACACATCGCAATTCGGATCATCCTTGGCAGCTAACCAGATCGATTCAAGGGCATCAAACATGGAAGCTTTATAAGGGAAGAAGGCAACCTCGATCTTGTTTGGCTTTAGTTCATTCTTCGCGCGATTCGCTATGACGGTCAACTGCCCGTTAAGCTTTGGAATCCCATTCGCCAAGTCAAGACTTAAGCTTACCTCATATAGCAATTCGCAATATGCTTCAAGAAGGGATACAGTCGCTGTACCTTCACCTTCAATCCCCTCGATGTATTCCCCAATGTTGACAGCGAACTCTTGGCAATCGCCAAGCAAGCCTACGATGATATTGGGCTCCTTCTGTCGCTCTAATTCGTCATGCGCTTCCTTTAATGTAAGAAGGAGCTCAAAAATCCGTTGCTGCTGGTGCTTCCGCATGATGCGCTCATCCGTTCCGTTTATTTTTTCCAATAGGCATTGATAGGATGCGAGACTTGAACCGCTGAAGCCGGTGCATTCGCGTACTTCCGCGCCCTTAGCTTCAGATATTCTTCGTAACCTCTCGCTACGGAGAATTGCTCGCCTTCAAACTCCATCGTTCTGCCATAATCGAATACTTCCCGCGGCACAATCCATTGCTCTTCTCCGCCCCACAGTTCGACCGCAGTCGCCACGTTTGGGCTGTCGTAAAAGGAAAGATCGTACCTTCGCTTTATAATATCTGCCCGGCAATCCGCCGGTCTCTCCGGAGAAATCTCAACAACACCGCGTGCATTATAGAACCATCGCCATTGCGATTCAAGATAGCGATTCATATTCACGCGATAGTCGATCTCATCCTGCTTTTCGGGATAACCCGTCAGCGGTATAATATCGATAAATACGCCTTGCGCTAGGCTGATCGGCGTGCTTCCGTACATAATAACGGTGGTGTTGTCCACCATCTGAATATAGGGCCAGAAAAACTCGTCGTAAGCTTCCCAATGCAAGATCTCATATCTACCGCCGACGGGGAAATCTTTAATGAGCTTCACATAATCGTCATACGGCATATAGACATCTATATCATCGTCCCACGGAACGAACCCTTTATAATTAACCGCACCGAACAGTGTGCCGCCTGCCAAGTAATATTTCAATTGATGCTCCGCGCAAAAATCACGCAGGGCTTTGAGTATATCCAGTTCTACCAGTTGAAGCTCCCGCAGGGTCATTCGCCCTGTTGCATCGAGTTCACCGCCGAGAAGCGCTTCCGTCTCCTCCGCATACGCCGCTGGTGCGGGGAAGCGTATAATTTGATCATCTCTGTATCCCAGACTTCTAACCTGTTGCACTATCGCATCCGTGTAATTAGAAAAAACGAAAACAACGGCATGCTTTCTTACCGTTGTCAGCACATGATCGGGAGGAGACACCATAACGCCGCCATAGGTAACCCGTCCCCACTTCATCCGATCGTTATCGACTACATAATCAATCCGCTGCCCCTTCGCCGTCAATGCATTCTGAACCACATCGACCAACGCCAGATAGCCGAACCAGACGATGGTGAGCCCCTTGTCCTTGAAGGGGACGATTTGTTCAGACACATCCTGGATAATGCTGGATAATACGTTCCGACTGCGTAGCTGGGCCATGCGTCTGCCTCCCGTTCAATCACTCCACCGCGGTAAAAGCATCCCAGAACGTTCGCATGCTATCGACATGCCCCGTAGAGATGCGCAAATAGCCTGCGAGTATTCCCGAGCTATAGTCTCGAATCCAGACGCCCTTTTCTTTCAGCGCCGCCACTACATCGCGTGCGATGCCTCTCGGCTTGAACAGAATAAAGTTTCCCTCAAGCGCCAGCACGTGGTATCCCGCTTTCCTCAACTGTTCGGAGAGCCAAATGCGTCCTTCTGCCTCTGCTTCGCGCTGTGCCTCCATCAGATCCGGACGCTTCAGAATTTCTTCTGCGAACAGCAGCCCCACGTTACTCACATTAAAAGTAGACTCGGCCTTCTCCATATAATCGATCAGCTGTGCATTTCCTGCCGCGTAGCCTACTCGCAGTCCTGCAATCGCGCATAGCTTAGAAAATGTCCGCAGCATGATAACATTGTTGTACTGTTCGATCAATGGCATGAACGTATACCCGTAAAAATAATGATACGCTTCGTCGATCACGACAAGCGCACCGACAGTGCCCGCCTTCTCTATAATGGCTCGAGCCTCAGATTCTGTATAGGTCATGCCGATCGGACTGTTCGGATTGAGTATAACGACGATCCCCGTCGCTTCATTAATTTCCGAGAGCAATTGCTCTACCGGAATTGTGAAGTCAACGTTGTAAGCGACCGTCACATGCTCCATCCCGAACATTGCCGCGTATACGCCATACATCTCGAATGTTGGCGTAACCGTGATGACCTTCTTCCCGTGTTCGCCGAAGCACTGGAACGCCAATCGCATGGCTTCATCCGAGCCGTTCGTGATCGTAATCTGATCCGACTGCAAGCCAATATGCTCGGACACTTTCCGAACAAGCCGATCCTTCTGCGGGTAGGTAGCCAAAAATTCCGGCGTAATCTGCCGTTTCACATCCTCCACGAAGTCAAGCGGCAGGCCTTCTGGGCTTTCGTTCATATCCAAGCGCAATACGTTCCCGCGGTCCTCATGGAATTTCACACGATAGAGGTCTTTGATGTACTCGTTAACATACATAGTATTGTTTACCTTTCCATAATCGTGTACCATCGGTCTGTTTCAATAAATTGCTTCTCACTATTAAGATGCGGCAAATATTTCTGCTCTTTTATTACAAATCCCGCATCAGTAAACACTTTGTAATATTCCTTGTATTCCTTCGGTGTTCGATAAATCACATCGTAGTTCGTTTTCAGCGCTTCGGACGGACACTCGTCCAGCGTTAACCGCTTCTCAACCGCGACCGTTTCGGTGAAATAAACGATGCAATGTTCGTCTAATAGCTTTAATACACCATCGTAGCAGCCCGGCAACTCCTCATCGTTAATATACATGCAGACGCCGCCTACGATAAGTCGGTTGAATCCCTTTTTATAAAATTCCGCAGGCTTGCACACCGTCTCCTGAAAGGACAAGCAATGAAAATCATAGTCGCAATCCGCGTAGCTGTTGCGTTTTCGGGCGGCTTCTACCATCTCTGAGGAGAAGTCGGTTCCGCAATAATAGCCGGCAGCCGGAATGATCGATTCCGCCCATCTGCCGATGCCACAACCGATGTCGAGCACGCTACTCGTTGGCGTGATTCGCAGCTGCGGCAGAACAAAATCCTTCTCGAAGCGATTCCATTGTTCCGCATGCGTGGGATTCTGGTCGCCCAGCAATACCGCAACATACGGATTCGCCATGCTTTCAATCGCTTTTGCTCTTTCGTTATAAAAACTGCGTGTATTTTCAGTCTTGATGTTGATATGATCCCCGTAAACCCTATGCCGATGTGACACGAACTTGTTCCTCCTTTTCAATGTGCTTCAGAATTCGTTCATAGTCATCAAAGTAATCGATCTCGGCCCAGAATTTCCCTTCCACATCCACGGTATATATGTTCTGTTCCTTCGTATCGGCAAAAGAATACAGTACATTCTCCCACCACAGGGAGTGTCTATGACTCTCTACAAGCGCCTTCAGTCGTTCAGTGAAAACAGGCATGAAACCGCTATCGATCTTTGCAAGGCCCACATATTCACAGCTTCTGGAAGCGAGCGGCAACTCTTTCCCATACTTTTCAATACATCCGTTGTCCGTCGTCGAGAAGAAGTAGTCGCCTACTTCCGTGCGTGTCTTGTCGATCGCCATGCTGACCGCCCGCTTATCGTTAAGCACAAGATCCAAGATATCTTTGGAGAAATAAACATCCGCATTCAGTACAACGGCATCTCCCTGCAACTGATCCCGTGCAAACCAGAGACTGGCAATACTATTGGTCACATCGTAGAACGGATTTGTATAGTATTGAACAGGCAACCCTTCAAGCGCCTTGTATATTTTGTTAGCCTGGTATCCCACGCATACAACGAGCTCGAATCCATAACCGAGCAGCATCTGCGCCGTTCGGCGGATCAATGGAACCCCGGCAATGGGCAGCGTCGATTTGGGCACGTCCTCAATCATCCGTGATATACGCGTGCCGCGTCCTGCCGCAAGTAAGATTGCTTTCATCATCTTCACCCTCTGTGTCCTAGACTATAAAAAGAAAGCGGGGAGGTGACACTTCGGCGATTTGGGGGTGGAGGCGTCTGGTATCCTTCGCCATACACATATCTGAGATATCCATCCCAATCTGCTGGCGCGAAGTACATGCCGCCTTCGAAAGGCAAGGTCACAAGCTCAGTAAACCAATCTTTGCGAAAGCCATTCGTCTCCGCTTTGCCGTGATAGCCAATGCAGCCTACACGGTCAGCACGTTGTTCAGCAAATACGACCGACAGAATCTTGGCCATTCCGAACGCCACCTGCTTCGGAATGAATCGAACGACGCTCCAGCCTAATCGCCCCATAAATGTAGTCGAAGATCTGTAAGCCGCTCGAGAATAAAGTATTTTCCGGCACACGGTTGCAACCAGCCCTCGTGCTGCCCGTAGCGCGCCGTTATTCGGAACGCCATCGCGCGGGAAAATGTCAATGAACACGCCGCTATGCATTTTCATATGCTCTTGTCCGAGACGGACGGCTTGTGTACCTGTGCGCCTCAGCTTGCCGTACAACCACGGGTAATGCTTGTCCGTCTTGTAGGTTTGCAAAAACGTATTCGCTCCAAATTCTCGCTTGTCGATTCGGCAGAGCTTGTCGTAATCGCTGCGCAGCATCTCCACATCGATGTCATCGTCCCATGGGATAAACGCGCCATGTCTTACCGCACCCAATAGCGTTCCTGACGCAATAATGTATCGCAATCCGTGCTTCCTGCACAATGCATCGAATTCGGCAAGCAGCTCGACTTGAATCAATTGCATTTGCCGCAGTTCTGCCTGAGACATCTCCTGTTGGCTATACTTTTGCATGTGGCAGATCATCGCCCTTCAGCGTACTTGCATGGCAATTCTTATATATCAATATTCAGTGAGCTTGGCTAATGTGGTTTGCAAAAGGTTCTTATACAGTATATCGGCTTAACTCTTGCATAATTTAGATAAATCTCAAGTGTAAACTTTAACCAGAACAAGTCGATATTTATCTAACTTTCATTTTAATAGTCAAGCTCTTCATCATTCAACATTTATCGACACGAATATCAATATATACAGCTTTATTTGTTATACTTAGAAAGCGTTCGTTTTAATACCTATCTCCGTATGCCGCTAATTTCCTTTAACCAATACATCCCATGAATAGTCGAGGGTTAACATGAAGCCACTCATCACATTGTGCATGATCGTCCGGAACGAGGCCCTCGTGCTGGAACGCTGCCTTGCGAGCGTGTCCGGATGGATCGACGAACTCATCGTCGTGGATACCGGATCTACCGACAACACCAAACGCATCGCCGAAGCCCGCAACGCCAGCATCTATGAATTCGCATGGACGGACGACTTTGCCGAAGCACGCAACTTTTCGCTTTCCAAGGCTGCGGGACAATGGATTCTCGTGCTGGACGCAGACGAATACGTGGAGCCAGCTTCGGTCCCAGCCCTGCTCGATTTTCTGAGACAGGCCGATTCATCCAATCCAATTGGTATTGTTCTGCCTATTTACAACTATGTCGATCGCGAAGGCTCGGGCAAGATCTCGCAGTCCAGCGCGGTACGACTATTCCCGTGTCACCCCAGCTTGGGTTTTGAAGGAGCGATTCACGAGCAGTTGCGGTCGCGCGATGGCGAACTTCGTCTGGTCGAGTTCGATTTCCCGATCTATCACACCGGTTATACGACGGAGACCATTGCGTACAAAGATAAATCCGCTCGCAACGAGGCTATTTTTTCTCGGCTTCGCAGCGAAGGCCGTTGGACGCGCTATGATGCCTTTACTTTGGGAAATGAATACTTTGCGCAGGATCGTTATGAAGAGGCTTTGCGTAATTACGAAGAGGCGGATCGCCCCTCTGAGGCAAGACAGCCATGGCTCCTTCTCTGTATTGGCAATCGCGTGTCCTGCTTGCTTAAGCTGCAACGATATACGGATGCCTGGAAGCAAATTAAGCGCGGACAGACGCTTTGGCCGAAGCACTGCGACTTCTACTGGCTGGAAGGATACGCACTAGCCCTTCTGGGTTGGGATGAAGAAGCGCTGTCGGCCCTAGCTCTCTGTATGGACAAATCAAAGGCCTATCTCATCAGTCCGAACTTTGGGACGACGCTGCCGCTTCAGCAGGCCGCAGCGCTGCACCTGCGCCGTTTCGAGCTCACGCAAGCCGTCTCCTGTCTCACAAAGCTTTGTTATGCAAGCCCGGATCAGCTGTCGGTGCTCCTTCAGCTTCTGAAGCTGTTTATTTCCGCTTCCGAACCGGTAGATCGCATTGATTCCTTTTTACGGTCGCTGTACCCGAAGCCGCAGCCCTATCAACGGGTCATGATTCTCGACGTGCTTCTCACGCTTGGACTTAAAGAGTTGACCGAAAAGTATTGGCATACATCCGTTCAAGCAAAAGACCCGCTGACGCCATCCATTCGATTGCGCTACGCACTATTAACGAACCAACTTGAACTCGGAGCGGCTATCCTTCAATCCGCTTCGCACGAACAGGATCGCGCCTGGGCCATCTCGATGCTTAGAGCTTCGTTTCAATGGAAGGAACAGATCGGGGATCAGTACCCGATGCCGGCGGAACAATCGGACGAGCTTGTCGCCGCGGTTTGCCTGCAGTATTTCCGAGAGGGGCAATTCGACCTTTACGATTCCTTGATCAACGCTTATCCGGACCTATTCGAGAGTCTGGCCAACCGCCTCGGAGACGCGCTGTTCGAAGATCGCCAATTCGAGCTGGCCCTGGACTATTACTCGTTACTGCTGCAGCGAGACGCATTGTCTCCAAGCGGCTATGAAAATGTCGGCCGGCTGTATTTGGCTCAGGATGAGCTCGAAGAGGGCTTGGCATTTATCGAGCAAGCGTCGAACGCGATGCCTGAACGCGTGGATTTGCGCATCCTCAGACTGCGCCATACTCAAGATCCCGAACGCCGAGGAATCATTATCAATAAGCTTGCCGGCGACTTCCCCGGCCTGGTTGATTTTCCCGCTCTTACCCTGTAACGATACGCTTCCATCAAGCCGATATGATAGAAGACAACGCATGGCTAAGCCCAGGAGGCTTTTATGGATCAATTGATATCTTTGTGTATGATCGTTAAAAACGAAGAAAAGGTGCTTCGCCGATGTCTGGAAAGCGTGAAGGGACTTGCTGACGAGATTATCGTCATCGATACCGGATCGGATGACGGCACCAAAGCGATCGCCCGTTCCTTTACGGATGAAGTTCATGACTTCGTCTGGATCGATGATTTCTCGGCCGCTAAGAACGAAGCCATACGTCGCGCGAACGGTAAATGGATCTTTGTGTTGGACGCCGACGAGTATGTGGACAAGGAAAAAAGCGCAGAGCTTCGCCGCTTTCTTTCGACCCAGGATCACACGAAACCGATTGGATTTACCCTTCCGGTCTACAACTTTACGCACAACGTTGAATTAGGGAGATTCGTCGAATCCACGGCTGTTCGCCTGTTCGCGAATCATCCGCTGGTGCGCTTCGAACGCCCTATTCATGAACAGGTGATGAGCGGCTCGGAGCCGATGGCCGGCACCAACTACCCTTTTATCATCTTCCATACCGGATACACACAGCAGACCTGGTCGGAGAAGAAAAAGGGAGATCGCAATCTCCAGCTCTTCGAAAAACTGAAGGCGCAAAAGCAATTCGAAGAGTACGACTACTTCACGCTGGGCAACGAATACAATGCGCAAGGCGATCCGAAGAAAGCCCTGCAGCACTACAAAAAGGCTCTGACCAAGCGCGCACAGACGCAGAGCTTTTATCCCTTTTGCTACCACCAAGCGGTCGCGTGCCTCATCCAACTCGATTGGCTGAAGGAAGCGCTGGAGTATATCGAGCAAGGACTGAAGAACTGGCCGCAATTCGTCGACTACTACTGCTTTAAAGCGATGGTCTGCCAGCAGCTCGGTCTCTACGACGAAGCCATTCAGCTGTTCGAGAAATGCATCGATATCGCGAGCCATCCTTCCCAAAAGGACGGCAGGTATTGGCTTATGTCAGCGAACTATGGGAACTTGATCCCGTACTCGAATCTCCATGCCCTGTATGCGCGGCGGCTCGATATCCAACAGACCGTATACTATCTGACCAAGTTGATTCAATTTCACAAGTCGGATTATCTTGTTCTCTATCACTTGCTTGGGCTGCTCACGCAGAGAGAGCCGGTATCCGAAGTGATCGCGTTTCTGGATAAGATTTATAATGAAAAAACGCCGGAGCAATCTCTCCAGCTTCTGCAAGTCAGCTTTCTTTTGGGGAACAAGGAGTTGTCGGTTCACTACCATGCCGAATGTCACAAGTTGAATATCCCGCTCCCGGCTCAACATCGGCTCTACTATGCCCTGATCACCGATCAACCATCCGAATTCGACCTCATTCTTGCGTCATTAGAGGATCCTGAGATTCCCGCAATGGATCACAAGCTGTCGTTCCTTGCTTCGATCGTCTGGCAGGATGCTAAGTATGGCACTTATATTCAAGCGTCGTCCGACAACTCGCTTATCGACATGCATGCGTACTTGTTCGCGCCTGAGCAAGCAACGACGGACAATATTCCGTTTGATGAAGACTTTGTCACTAAGCTACTCGTCGATTTGTTTAAAATGAACCGGTTTGAGGGCTACGACTGGCTCATTCAGCGATATTCGGCTTTTAACGATGCGCTCGCCAACCGGATGGGCGATCATTTCTTCAGCCAGTTCCAGGTGGAGTTGGCCTTGGATTATTACTCCCTGCTTCTGGATCAAAACCAGCTTGGAGACAACGGCTATCGTAACGTCGGCTTTCTCTACATCTATCAAGGGAATCAAGAAGAGGGCGCGGCATTTCTAGCTCAATCCATCGAGATGACGCCCGAAGACGCCACCTCATACCCTACATTTTTCAAAGCCTGCCAGGATCAAGAGCTTCGCAAAAAAGTGCGAGACCTCTATCGGCAAAAGCATACCCAGTATGCGTCGATTCCCCTCATTCAGACCATAATAAAGGATCAGGCGTAATCGCCTGATCCTTTATTTGCGAAAGTCGATAAAATAGCCTTCCGCCTGCGTATAACCATGACTATATGTCGTTCGCGACTTTTCTCCATCCTGCATCCTGTTCATCTGGTCGGAAATATAGTTTCTAAATATGTTTAACTTCCGATCGACTTCCTTCGCAAGGGCCATACAGGAGCCGATCAATTCCTGGATTCTCGGTTCCTTGCTCAATCCGGAAGACAAGGGAGCGTCCAGCTGGGCCCGCAATTGAACTTGCATCTCCTGCAGTTCTGCAAGCCGCTCGACGCCTCCCTCCTGCTCCAAATCCAAACTTAAAATAGATTCGCTCACTTTTACAAGCGCCAGCAGGCCTTGTTCGGTGACGGCGTAGCTCGAACTCATGACTGCGCCTGAACCTTGGATTGCGTATGAAGCTGCTTCATCGATTGAATCCAGGTGTCCTTTAGATCGGTCATCAGTTCGATGCATTCTTGGATATAGCTTTCATTGAGCTGGATGTTGGCCTGAAAGAGTCGATTCTTCATATATTCGTATAACGAAAATAATTGCTTGGACACGTCATACTCCATCTTTAAAGTGGACAGTAATTCATCCAAAATATCAATCGATTTTTGAATGTTAATATTTTTACTTTCGTAATTTTTTGATTGAATGCCTTGCTTTGCTTGCTTCATAAACTTAATGCAACCATTGTACAGCATGGCCGTCAATTCCCAAGGCGCGGCAGTGTTCACTTGCATCCTAAGATAAGTGTCCTGCGCTTGTTGATTCATGCAAGTATTTACCTCTTTTCATCGATGTTTATGCCTGCTAGTTCTTGAAGCTTATCCATGAGATCGAGCAGTTTTTCGTTTGGAATTTCCCGCATTACTTCGTTGGTCTCCGTGTTAACGACCTTGATGAGCAGGTCGCCTGTCTTCTGGTGGACGCTGTATTCGAATCGCCGTTCATAGCCGTCCATCGCCTTGTTGGCCTTCTCGATCGCCTTTTTAATCGCTTGATCGGATAGGCTGAGTTCGTACTTCTCCTTGTGCAACAAATCCCGGCTCGGCGTTGCAGAAGCAGCAGCAGCGACAGACGTTGCGTTAGCAGAATCCGAGGCCGTTCCTGTCGTCCCGGTCAGTTCAAATGAAGAGATATTAACAGCGCCGCTCAAATTTTTAATGTCCATCTCGGTTCGCTCCTATTGTCGGGTGATATTAACCTGAAAATTGGCTTAGCCAGGTTAGCGTAGAATTGTTTTTCCCGACGGCGGAGTCCATAGCTGCGAACATCTTGTAGTAGTAATCCTCTTTGTCGGCTAGCTTGAGCGTCATCGTCGCGATTTTTTGATTCAAATCGTGAATTTTATCGCCCAGATCGGTTGTCACATTGTCGATTGCAGTGGTACTGCCTCCCGCCTTGGTCGACAGCTCCTTAATGCGGCCGTTCACTTCATCGTACATTTTTTGCGCGATGCCATCCGGCTGATTGGAGAAAATCCCGGTAACGGCCGAAGGATCCTCCGAGATCGCCTTCTTTAATGCGTCCTCGTCCAACTGTATTTTTCCTGCATCTTGCGGCATCGAATTGCTATAGGGCATCGTCGTAATGCCAATCTTGTATAGCGCATTATAACTTGCGTTGGATACGGAACCGACGGATGACGTCAGAAAGGAACGCAATCCGGAAATCGTAGATTTGACGATCCCGTCGTTGTGCAGCAAGCCTACCTTCGCCGTCTTTTCCCACGCGGCAATATCTGTATCGCTCATTGCCTTCTTCTGATCGTCGGTCAAAGGCTTATAGCTGCGATTTTTGACTTCCTTCACTCGCGTATTCATGAGATCAATCGATTCATTGTAGATCTTAACGAAGTCTTTGATCTTATTGACCATCGCATCGACGTCTTGATTGACATTCGCCGTGACTGGCGTGGTCGTCTTTTGCTTGATCGTATACGTGACGCCGTCGCTCGTGAATGTATTGCTGCTTCGATACGATTGAACGCCGTCGATCGTCACGCTGGCATCCTTGCCGGATACCGTGCCTGTAGACAGCTTCGCAGTGGACAAAAAGTTCCCGTCCGGAGGAACGGACTCCTGCAAATTAACGATCGCGGCACTTCCCGTGTCTTTGGTCGTAAAAGTAAACTTATCCGCCGCGCTATCGTAAGTCATGTTCACGCCGGCATTCGAGTTGTTGACCTTGTCCATGATCGTCTTGATGGAGTCGGCGCCGGTATAAGAGATTTTCTGACCGTTGACTAGAAACGATCCGCTTGAGGAAAACCCGAGCCCGCCAAGCGTGCTGATCGCTGACGTCGTATTTATACGGTTGGACTGGCCGCTTTTAAAGCCTAAGTCCTTTATTGCATCATGCCCGTTAACCGACGAAACCGTCACTGTCGGCGCCGTTGAACTCGTCAAATCCGGATCGGCATTCGTCTTAAACTGCAAAGACCCCGCGACAGCGTTGACTTCGATTTTTCTCGTTCCGCCATTATACTTCCCGAACATGTTATCTATTTGATTTTGCAGTTCTGTCGCCACGGCGCCGGCATCGGCATAATCCCCGGCGGTCAACGTAAGCGTCCGCGTTACGCCCCCCAAGGTGACGTTCAGTTGGTCGTTGGAACCCGCAGTGATCTTGAGCGGCGTCGTTAATGCCGTTCCCGTCATCGTATCGGAAGTCACTTTGTCGCTGCTCTGAACGCTCGCTCCCGAAGCCAGGTCGTTAACGATAATCGAATGATTGATCTTGCTGGATGTACCGTCCGCTTTAACCGTTACTGCCGCTTCGTTCGAGGAAGTAGCCGAATTCATTTTCCAGTCGCCCGACAGCCGCATGTTATCCAAGCTATTCCTTAATGCGGATAGCTTCGTATTAATCTCCCGATATAAATCCGTCTGCCACGTTAAGGTCGTCTTCTTTTGATTCAAGGAATCAAGCGGCATTTTCTCCGCCTTCATCAAGCCCGTTACGAGCGACTCGACATCCAGCCCCGAGTTGAGGCCCGATAATCTGGTAACCATTCGCGCTACCTCCCGGAGTGACTATATACTTTATTTATCGTTACATATCAATTAAATTTGAAGAGCTTTCCAAGATTAATTCAGGCGAGCCAGTGCCGGCGCGTATCCTAAATCGCCTGCATAACGATAGTAGCGATTCGCAAGGTCTCTTTGCCCGGTCACTTCGTAGAATACGCCTAGATTGTAAGCAGCTTTGTACGATCCGACGCCATCGACCGACGTATACTGGACGGTCTCGCCAATTTCCAATGCTTTTGAGAAATAGGCGGGAATCCCCTGGAAATCTCCGGTGTCCATCGCCAACAGCCCCAGGAGGAAAAACAAATCGGGAAAGCTGGGATACGACTGTTGTACGGGCTTCAGCAACGCTGCCGCCTCACCGGATCTTCCTTGCTCCTTTAACAAATAACCAAGCATAACAAGCATGACAGGATAGTAAAGGCGATCGACTTGGCCGCACTGAACGCTGGCTCTCAAATAATGCTCTGCCTTGCCCCAATCTTTAATGCCGTAATAGAGCTTGCCCGTTTGATATAACATATAACCGTCATCCGGGTGCGCGGCCAAGTGCTTTTCGTACAAAGGAATGTATCGCGAAGCCTTGTCCTTCTTCTCGTACTCCCCGGCCTCGTAACCATAATGAGCAATAATAAGAGGCAAGTCTTCAAAACTTGCCGGGGCGCCGTCGTAATACACATGCTCGTGAACGAAGCCCTGGAAAGCAAAGCTCCCATCGTTCGGATAAAACCGGACCATGCGATGCTTGCTGACCTCTTCGCCCATTACGTTTATAATTTGAACGCAGCCTGCAGACTTCGGATAGGCTGCTACGAATATTCGAATTTGTTCTTCCGTATCCGCGGGCAATTGCTCGTCCGCATCCAGCGCCAAAATGTAATCCCCCGTTGCCGCAGCGGCAGAGGCGTTTCTGGCAGAAGCAAAGTCATCCGACCACGGAATGGATACCACCTTAGCACCTAACGTTCGCGCGATCTCCATCGTTCGGTCGGTCGACCCCGTATCAGCTACGATGATTTCATAGGAAGCAGGAACACTATTTAACGCACGCGCCAGATTTTCTTCCTCATTGCGCACGATCAAGCAGACGCTGATTTTCATTTTCCACCTCTAAAGGAAAAGAGCTCATTACGTAGTAATGAGCTCTTTTCTTGATTCGCGTAATGATTAGCGGAGCAGTTGCAGTACGCTTTGCGGCGCTTGGTTGGCTTGAGCCAACATGGACGTAGCAGCGGATTGCAGAATGTTCAGCTTCGAGTAAGCCATCATTTCCTTCGCCATGTCGGTATCGCGTACGCGGGATTCTGCAGCTTGCAGGTTCTCGGTCGTAGCGCCCAGGTTGTTGAAGGTGTGCTCCAGTTGGTTCTGAACAGCACCGAACTGCGAACGAGCCTTGTTGACCGCACCGATGTCCGTGTCGATCTTAGCCAGAGCCGCGCTTGCGTTAGCAAGGCTGGACAGGTCTGCGCCAGCGATTTGCAGGTTGGACAGTTGTACGTTTTGCAGCGATACCGTAACCGTGTTGCCACCTACGTCGCCGATCTGGATCGTTACGCCGGTCGTTTGGTTCAGTACCTTGATGCCGTTGAAGTTCGTTTGGTTCGCGATGTTGTTGATCGCCGTGCTGAGCGCCTTGAATTCAGCGTTGATCGCAACAAGGTCGGAAGCGTTGTACGTGCCGTTGGAAGCTTTGACAGCCAGTTCCTTCATGCGGGAAAGCATGTCGGAAACTTCGCTCATCGCGCCTTCAGCGGTTTGTACGAGGGAGATGCCGTCTTGCGCGTTGGATTGAGCTTGGTTCAGCGCGCGGATTTGCGTACGCATTTTTTCCGAGATCGAGAGGCCGGCTGCATCGTCAGCTGCACGGTTGATCTTGAAGCCGGAAGACAGCTTTTCGCTCGACTTGCCTTGAGCGAGGTTGTTGGATTGCAGGTTGCGATGAGCGTTCATCGCATTAAGATTGTGGTTGATGATCATTGCTTGTTCTCCTCCTTGGATGGTGACCGCTCACTTCCGTGTGAGCTCTCAAAATATATATCGGCAGATATCGACCGCTTTTTATAGCTGTCGGCAATTTTTTTTACGATTCCGGATTACGAAATTTATCGAGCGATGCTGCGTTCAAATTCTTCAGCTTTTGCAGCGCGCCCGGCGAAGCGACCGCGTCTTTATTGCTCTCCCTGATCGCCTCAAGAATCTCTTGCCGGTAAACTTTGATCTGTGGAGGCGCATTGATGCCGATTTTCACTTGATCCCCTTCGACGGCCACGACGACGATCTCAATGCCATCCCCGATCAAGATCGATTGCCCTTTTTTCCGCGAAAGAACGAGCATCAGCGATCACCTTCTTTGACCGGAGATCCGATGGGCATTTTAGTCGTATACGGCTTGTCCGAGGATAAAACCACTTGTCGGCCAAGCAGCTTATCTACATTGATGACCAATGGGGCCATTAAATTAATCGTCGAGGTATCAAACGGATCCCCGATCCTCACGATCGCCATCACGACCACTTCCTCCGGCGTAGTTGCTTCTATATCCTGTATGTCCTGCTCTTCGATTTTAAATTCGTAATCCGCGCAAAACTGAAAGGGGTCCGCGACCAAAAAGCCGACTTCTTCTTCCGTGCTGCTCTGCAGATATGCAAAAGGAGTAATCGTCGCCGAATCATCGATAGGCAGCATTACGAATTCGTTCAGCTCGGGAAAGCCAAGAATGGAACCTCTCATCGAAATGGGCTTGTCATATAAATGTCTGAACACTCATATCTCCCCTTAATATCGAATCCAACATTTCCTTCAGATGAAAAAACGAGCTGTTCACGCGATGGCTACCGCGCTCACAGCCCTTAGATTACAGACAATAGACTTTGAATTCAAGCGAACCAATCGTACTGGCTCACCGAGATATGAATGGAATTCATCTGCCGGACATAGATCTCCGCCTTCTGCGGCGTGTACTGAATCTCCGGTTTGTTGACATGGTACGTAATCTGGGCGGGGTTGGCCGTTGTGTTGATCTCCGCGTCATGCGGCGTATAATTCACTTTTACGTTGAATAATCCCGCCGGACCGGCCGCTTGAAGCGTCTCTTTAGGGCTAAGGGCATTGGCCGCGATCTCCGCGACGGCGCTCGCCGGATTCGATATTTGCGCCATCCGGCCGCCCTCTTGCGCGATCTTCCCGATATTTTCAACAACCCGTTGCTTCATCTGATTCGCGATTCGGTCCGCGGTCTCAAGCACGCCGCCTTTCCCATAGGCCGAGTAGGCAGCCGAGCTGTCAATCGTGAGCTCCCCGCGCGGCTGACTGATCTGCACGTCCGCCTTAGGAGAGGAGATCTCCAACTGCCCCCGCGGTGATTGAATATCCAGTTTTCCACGCGGCGACTCGATGCCAAGGAGGGCAGGCGTCGTCTGAATGGATAAACGCAAAAATTCCACTCCGGGCACCCCCACGACTATGGCTTTCTATTATTTCAGGTAATCCACCAAGCTAGGCTGAATAATCTTCGCCCCTACGGAGAGAGAGGCCTGATACACATTCTGCTGGGTCTGAAGCTCCGTGATGGTAGCCGCCATATCGGCATCCTCTACCGTCCCGCTCAGACTGTTCAGCGTAACGTCAAGATCTTTGTTGCGGCTGTCCAGCATCTCGATCCGATTGGCCCTGGCGCCGACCTCGGACCGAATCCCCAGAAACGTATTCAGTCTCGTATCCAGTTTGCTCATCGTATTGCGCGCCGTCGCTGAGTCATTCGAATCGAAGGCATCGCGCAGCGTGCGCACGACGGTAAACAGATTGTCGGCATCCGTGGAAGAACCGAAAACCTTGTTGCCGGACATGTTCGTCGGAATCTCGACGCCCGGAGCCAAAGACAAGGTGATCTCGCCGTCGTCCGTATCCACCGTACCTGCCGTCGCTTCGGTATACGGCTTGGTCAGCGTCTGTTGACCGTTAAAAATATACTTGCCGTTCAACTGCTCGTTGCCGAGTGTCACCAGATTGCTATAGATGCCATCCATCTCTTTGGCGATGGCGACACGGGACTCGGGCGTACTCGTATCGCTGACGCCTTTGACGGTCAACTCTTTAAGACGCGAAACGAGATCGTTAATCTGTCCAAGTACAGTATCGACGTGATCGACGGCCGATGTGGCGGTCGTGAGATTGCGCTGAAACTGATCGTTCATGGCGATCTCGCTCCGGTAGCGGAGTGCGTAAGTAATCCCGACCGGATCGTCCGAGGGCTTGTTGATCTTGCGTCCCGTCGTCAACTGCTCCTGTGAATTGGTCATCGAGTTCAGGTTGTGGTTCAAATTGCGAACGACCTGTGACTGAATCATGCCTTGCGTCACGCGCAGGGCCATGGCAGGGTCCCCCTCTCTTGGTTAAAAGCTAACCTTCTATACTTACGTTAGCGGCCTACGGTGCCCATACCGTTGATAACCTTGTCCAACATCTCGTCGAATGTGGTCATCACTCTAGCCGCGGCATTGTAAGCGTGCTGGAACTTGATCATGTTCGACATCTCTTCGTCGAGCGATACACCGCTCACGGACTGTCTTCGAGATTCCACGTTGGTAAGCAGCGTCTCCTGGTTGTCCACTTGCCTCTGGGCATTCTGCGACTGCACGCCCAACTGGCCAATGACCGATTGGTAGAAGTCGTCCAATCTCCCTTGTGCGACGACGGGCACGGTGCCGCCGGGGCTGGTGAAAGTGAACTTCGTGTCTTTCAGATTGCTCATAAGCAATGCGAGTGTGTTATTGCCCGGTACGACCTTCTCGGGCGTTCCCGAGGTCTTCATCGACGACGCAATCAGGTCCGGCTTATCCTGGATTAGCGGATTAAGCGCAAACGTCGCCGCCGTGATCGGTCCACCGTCGGACGAAACAAAGAAGTCCCCGCCCGTCTGCAGCGGATCCTGGAGCGTATAACCCAGCTTGTGCAAGCCATTGATTCCTTTGACGGCCACCTCTAGCGGGCTGGATAAAAATCGGTTGCTGTCGCTGTATGTGGTACCGTCGAGCGTGACCCCGTTCGGGAGGACCGTTCCCGCCGGCAATGTGACTTTGAACTCGCCGTTGGCGAGCGTATTGGCCAGCGTATCCAGCTGGCTTTGGTAATCGGTAACGTAGCCGTCGCGGGACTTGAGCACGCCGTAGACTTCTCCGCTGGTCAGATCGCCGCCGCTGCCGCCGCCGTATGCAGACTCGAGGGAAGCCGAATCGACCGGAAAAGACGTAGCCCCTTGTACGAGCTGTACGCCGCCCATCGAGATCTCGTAACCTTGGTCCGTGTTCGTCACGTTAATGTTAATGATCTTGGACAACTTGTCGGTCAGCAAATCTCTTTGGTCCATCAAGTCGTTCGCATCGTCCCCATACCCGGTGATTCGGCTGATCTCCCGATTCAAATCCGAAATATTGGTCAGATAAGAGTTGATCTCGTTCGCCTTGGTCTCGATGTTGGCCGTGAGATCCGCCTTCATGTCGCCCAATTGCTTGCTCGTCAGATTGATCGCGTTCGTAAGCGCCATCGCCGTCTCGCGGACGATCTTACGGCCTGTCACGTTCTCAGGATCCTGAGCCAGGTCGGACCAAGAGGTCCAGAGCTTGTCGATCAAACTACGGATTCCGGTGTCGCTGGGCTCGTTAAAGACATTTTCGAGCTTGGACAGCGTATCGGCTTGAATCGTCCAATTTCCCACATCCATGCTCTGATTCCGATATTGCTTGTCCAAAAATTGCTCGCGGATCCGGGTAATCGAATCGAACTCAACGCCGGTCCCCAGTTGGCCGGGCGCCGTAGAATGGGTCATGCCGATCGCTTCGATCGGACGAGTGGCCTGCATATTGACCGTCTGGCGCGAGTACCCAGCGGTGTTGGCATTCGCGATATTGTGCCCGGTCGTGCTCAGGGCCGCTTGCTGCGTGAAGAGCGACCGCTTGGCCGTCTCCAATGTATGAAAAGTGGATCTCAACGCTATTCATCTCCTCAGCTTCGTATGCTATGCACGCGCGTCGAACACTCTTCGATACGACCCGCCCGAATAGCTCTGGGTTGCTGCGTCCGAAGAATAGGTGATCTCCTGCTCGAGAGGTCCGGCAATTAAATGCAGCTCGTAATCGATCCAATCCAACGATTGCTTCACGAGCAGTTGGTTGCGCTCGTTGAGCGTCTTGAGCTCGTCGTGCTTCGCCTTCAACGCCTTGGCCTGCTCCGTTAAGGCTCTCTTATCTTCCAATCGGGGGATGGCTTGAACGAGATCGGACAACGTACGGTCCGGTCTCATCCGCATGCCCAGCTCGGTCCAACATGCCGACGTCGCTCTCTCGATCTCCCGGTAGTGCTCTTCCATTCTTGCCGTTATGCGAAGTTCTCTCGAAGTCAGCGAGACGAGCTCCTCCACCTTGTTCCGGATGATGACGTCCGACTTATCTCGAGCAAGCGGAAGCATCTCGTCCAGCATGAAGCTCAGTTCTTCCAGCGCCGTCTTTAACAGTTGGAAACTCAAAAGAGTTCACCTCATTCTTGGGGTGGGATGGGGCGGAAGAAAGGCAGCAATCTCTCTGCCAGCTTCGAACTGTCGACATGATACGTACCCGTGGATACTTCCTTCTTCAAGCTCTCGATCCGTTCCGCGCGCTCCGCGCTCTGCGCGCCTTGGGCGCCCAGCAGCTCCTTCGCTTCCTCGGAGATTTGCACCTGGTCCTTGCGCTTCGGCCCCGTCTGGCTGCCCGGACGCACTTCGTTGTTATTCTGATAGGCTCTATAGGCGCCTATACGCTGCGTATCGTTGATTTTCATAATAAGACTCACCTCGGCGACTTGAAGTTTCAGCCCGAATAAATAAAAGACCGATAAACCGTTACAGGTATTATCGGCTACATCCCGTATGAAGTTAATAGAACGTCGTGCCTAATTCCGATCGTTAAATCGGTCTTTGATTCGATACGTGTTCTCGGATCCTGTCGAATCGGCGCCTTCGCTCTGCTTCCTGGCGCTGGTGGCGCTTCGGATCTCCGCCTGCAGCCGGCTGTGGCAGCTCGCGCACATGCCGCCTTCGCGAATGGGGGCGCCGCACATTTCGCAGGGGTAGTGCATGTTGACGGCGTTTTTGAGCGAGATACGTCCTTCGCGGATATACTTGGTAATCTGCTTGATGCTGACGCCTGTCGCCTCCGACAGTTCGTTGATCGTGGTGCCTTTGTTTTTTTTCAGATAGTCCAGGCAGCTCTCGTACTGCTTTTCGCCCTTGGCGAAGCATTCGTTGCATACCTCTCTAATATGGCGAGCGAACAGCTTGCCGCAACTGGGGCAATTCGCTAGATTCATGAGCAACCTCCGTCCCCGATCCGAGGATCGACAGCATTCGATATCGTCCTTTTATTGTAAAGGATACGGGTAGGTCATGTACACTTTTTATTGAAATTGGCACGCAAAGTCCATCATGTCCTAGACCAGGCGATCCCGTAGACTTCGGCGCCGGGCGCGGCTTGGAGAATCGCGCGGGCGCAATCGTTCATCGTACTCCCCGTCGTGTAGATGTCGTCCGCGATCAGGATCCGGAGCGAACGCTCCGGCTGCCGCTCGACGGCAAAACCTTCCACAGGCGCGAACAGTCCGCGCATGTCTTCAATGCGCCCGCGGCGCGCCTTGCCGCTCTGCTTGTCCGTATCCCGCGTCCGCTTCAGCAATTCACGGTACGGAATCCCGTACCAAGCGGACACCGCAGCAGCGATGCGCTCGGCCTGATTGAATCCCCGTTCCTCTAGCCTGCCCGGCGCAAGCGGAACGGCAGTGATCAGGTCGAAGGCGCCGCCGAAATCCGCCCGCAGCCGCTCCATGGCGCCCGACAGCATAGCGGCCATAATCTCGGCATACCGCTCCGCTCCCCTGTATTTGAAGTCGGCGAGCCAGCCCTTCATCTCGTCCCGATATTGCACGGCGCACCGTACGCCATTGAAATGCGTCAGCTTGCGGCGCAGGCAATCCCCGCATCGGCCGGGCCTGCCGCAAACGGGACACATCGGCGCCCAAATCCAAGGGATGCGGGTCGCGCAAGCGCCGCATAACCGGTCTAAACGCATTCTCGCCTCCGGATGCCACACCGGTACGGGAGAAGGAGCCGGCTCGCCGCGCACCTCGCGCAGACAAACCGGACATTGCCGAAGCACGGGATGAAGAAGTCCGTAAACGGCATGAAGCAAGCCCTTCATGAGCGGCCGCCTTGTCGACGGCTCGGCTTGAATACGCCGTTAAGGCGGCTGCCTAAGCGGATGCGCCGTTCGTCGCGCGGCAGGTCGAGCAAATACCCGCCGCTGCGCGCGAGCCGGTTCATCGCGGTCACCTGCCGGATCGCGCCGGCGAGCGCCCGGGTTCGATGCGCGGCGCAGAAGCAGACGCGGCCGTCCGGGTCGTCCGCCGAGCGACCGGCGCGTCCGGCCATCTGAACGAGCGCCGCCTCGTCGAACAGCTTGGCGTGGGCGTCGAGGATGAAGACGTCGCTGCGCGGAACGGTGACGCCCCGCTCGAGAATCGTCGTCGTCACGAGCAAGCGCAGTTCTCGCTCGCGAAAAGCCATCACTTTATCCCGGCGCCCGTCGTCTTGCGAGGAGGTGCCGTCGATGCTGGCCGCCGAAATGCCCCAGCGCGGCGCTTGACGGCGAAAGAGCGCGACCAGCGCTTCGATCTGCTTGATGTACGGCACGAAAATAAAGACCTGGGCGCCGCGCGCAAGCGACGCGCCGATGCGAGCGTATAGCGCCGACGCTTGTCTGCCAGCTATGCGGGAGCTAAAGTCGCGCGCTTTTTTCGCATCGTCGGTTAAGCCGCCGCTGCTCCACCGCTTCATCGGCGCCATAATATAGACATGCGGCACGGGCAGCGGATGCCGGTGGTAACGGACGGGAACCTTCGCGCACGGCAGACGACCGAAGCTGACGGCACGGCGCATGGCTGCAGGCGGCGTCGCGCTGAGCAGTACGGTCGCGCCGTCGGGTTTGCGGGCGGCTGCGGCGGCATAGTGAAGCATCGGGTCCCCGTGGTAGGGAAACGCATCGAGCTCGTCGATCAGCACGAGGTCGAAGGCTTGCCCGAAGCGCATCAGCTGGTGCGTCGTCGCCAGCGTCAGGTCGGCCTGCTGCCATCGGTCCCCGCTGCCGCCGTACAACACCGCCATGCTTCGGCTGGGAAACGCCTTCGCCAGCCGCGGCGCCAGCTCGAGCACGACGTCCCGGCGCGGCGTCGCGAGCAAGGCGCGGCCGCCGGCGCCGAGCACCGCGTCCAGAAGCGGAAAGATCATCTCGGTCTTGCCGGCTCCCGTAACGGCCCATAACAGAAAAGAACGCGGCTGTATGGCTAATGGATCGCCATACGGCGCATCAAGCCGCGCTGTAGAGCGCTCGGAGAATTTGCCCCTCTGTAGCGACCCAGCATGAAAGTTGAGGCTAGTGCGGAGGCGATCCATCGATAGACGCCAAAATCCGGACGCATCCCGGCCTGCTGTTCGGGCCCGCCCGCTCTCCGCCAGCAGGAAGCGCACCGCCTGCTCCGAGGCGGCCCGCTGCGCCAGGCTGAGGCCCCAGCGCGCGCATACGTCCGCCGCAAGCGGCCCGGCGGCTGCCGCGGCCGCCCCGAGCGGCGAAGCCGCCGGCGCCGGGCCGCGCACGAGCAGCCCGCACGCGCGGCTGCGGCCCAGCGCCAGGCACGCCTCGCAGACGGCGCAGGCGGCGCTCCCGCAGGAGGCGCACGCAGTGCGCCTCAGCGCGGCTTCGCCGCTGCCGCATCGCCGGCAGCGCAGGCGCCGTGCCCGCGGCGGCGCGCCGAGCGCGACCGCGGCGCCAAGCCGCAAGACGCCGAACAGCGCGCCCAACTGTAGCAAGCCCGGCAAGCCAGTGCCTAGCGCGATGCCGGGCGCGCGATCGGCGAGCAGCGCCGACGCTTCCGCCTGGAGCAGCGAACGCCCTTCCATCAACGGCACGAGCACCCGAAGTCGCATTGCCTCTAGTTTCCCGGCGGCTGCGCCTCTCCCGTACTTACCGCCGGACAAAGACGACAGCAGCTCGCAGCCTTCCTTGGCGGCTCCTGCCGATGCGCCGAGCCATTCGCTCCCTTCCCGCCGACCGCGTCCAAGCCCCAGCCACAGCTCCCCAAGCTTCGCATATTTGCCGCCTGCCCCTGCCGCATCGCCGCACAAGCGCTGCAACAACGCCCCCACCTCCGCCTCGCCCTGCTCTCGCCTCCCCGTAAGCGCCGCCTGCAGCTGTCCGCACGCAGCCTCCGCCTCACCGAGTGGCAGCGCCCGCTTCAGCTTCACGATCGCCCCCGTCGCCCGCGGAAGATCCGCGGCCGCCGCCCCCCATCCTTCGGCTACTCCGTGCCGATAGTCCGGATCGAGCCAGACCCCTTCATCCGTCTCCCAATCCACCGTGTACCTCGCCTGCCACCCCGTTTGCAGCCGTACCGCGTATACCGTCGCCTTCATGCCGCGCCTCCTCCTTTTTCCGAACGCAAAAAAGCACACCGCCTCGGCCCCGTTAGGCCTATAGCGAGTGTGCTTCACCCGTTGCTTGCTGTCATTTCCTAGATACAACTGTCGCTTCCGGCTGGCGCCATACGCACGTTCCGCGCCGAACCGCTCGTTTCCCACCTTTATTGTAGCCGATCGGAAACGGATGTCAATTCCGAACGTCCCTCATCCACGCTCTCGCTCTCACGGTCCCCGTCGCCGTCGCCGTCAAAATTCCCACCGACGCTTCCGCTCCGCGGCAGCTCCATCCACACCGTGTCCGGCCCGTTCCACGCCTCTGCATACGCCGTCTTCGCCTCTTCCCAGCGCCTGCGCCCCGTCGCGTAATCTTCGCCGGTCTCGGGCAGCTGGCGGATCAGGCTCACGCCCGCTTCCGTGCGCACAAGCTTTTCCACGATCGACGCGGTGCCGTCCGCCGCCTCCGGCTCGAGCAGCACGGTAATGCCGACATCGGTCCCCGACAGACTGCCTTGATAACGGAGCGAGCGAATCACCCACTCGATCTGATCCTCGTGATTGCCCGCGACGATGACGTAGTGCCGCTTCGCGACCGGTCTGCGCCAATGTCTCAGCAGCCGGTAGGCGCAAGCCGCGGCGACCGCATAGCAACCTGCGATCCACAGCAGCAATCCGATCACAGGAGCCACCTCCTTCGCATGAACTCGGCGGCCCCCGTCCCCGTATCGCCCGAGACAGTCCTTCCTCTTGTGAAAAGGCCGCGCCGCTATGCGACACTATATGCCGACCGGCACGCAGCGGTTCCCTCGTCTGTCTCTCCGAGTACCGGCCCCGGACGGTTGACCCGCACCGTTACCCCGGACGGCCGCCCCGAACAGCCGCCCCAAACGACTGCTCCGGCGCACACTCGCCCCGCCCCCAATAAAAGAGCCTCCGCCCTGCCGCAACCGCAGCAAGCGAAGGCCCCCATAAAACGTCAGGCAAAATTAATTACGCCAGCCTCACGCCGGATTCAGCACCAGATCCTCGTCCTCGTCGCGGTTAAACGCTTCGCGGTCGAACTCCCCTTCGGCATTCGCCACGAGCAGCGAGGTGACGGTCGTGCCCGTCGCGTTGACGGCGGTGCGGCCCATATCGATGAGCGCTTCGTCGCCGGCGACGATGCCGATGCCTTCGAGCGGCAGGCCGAGCGCGGTCAGCACGACCGTCGTGGAGATGACGGCCGGTCCCGGCACGCCCGCCACGCCGATCGAAGAGATGATGCTGACGAGCACGAGCACGATATAATCCGTTCCCGTCAGGTCGATGCCGTACACCTGCGCGGTGAACACCGCCACGATCGCGGGCCAGATGCCGCCACAGCCGTTGAAGTTGACCGAGGCGCCGAGCGGCGCGACAAAGCTCGCGATTTTGTCCGATACATGCAGACGCTTGGTGATGACCTCCAGATTGACCGGGAGCACCGCGAAGCTGCTGCGTGTCGTGAACGCGACGGCGATCGTCGGATAGATCTTTTTGAAGAAGCGAATCGGGTTGACCCGCGCCACGAGCAGCACGAGCCCGCCGAACACGAGCACGAAATGAACGATCAGCGCCACGTAGGAAGTGACAATGACGCTTCCGAGCTCCTGCAGCGTTTCCCAGCCGTACCTGGCCGTGATGCCCGCGATCAGCGCGAATACGCCGTAGGGCGTCAGGCGGATGATGAACTTAACGACCTGGTGCAGCACCTGCGTCAGCGAAGCGATCAGCTCGCGTACCGGACGGACGGCCTCCGCGTTCCGCGAGCCGACCTTGATGATGGCCACGGCGATGAACAGCGCGAAGATGAGTACCGGCACGACTTTGCCGTTGGCCGCTTCAAGCACGGGGTTGGAGGGCACGAGATCGAGGATGACCTGGGAGAACGTCGGAATCTCTCTCGCCTCGAAGCCTTCCGGCACCGCTTGCCGGATCCCCTTGCCCGGGTTGAACAGCAGCGCGATCAGCAGCCCGATGATCGAGGCCACGCCGGTCGTGCCGAGGAACCAGGCGAATGTTTTGAAGCCGATTTTGCGCAAATACTCGAGACTGGTGAGCGAAGCGATGCTGTTCAGCACAAGCACGAACACGAGCGGTATGACCAGCATCTTAATGAGGCTGACGTAGATGCTCCCGAACGTGGTGATCGCTTTGGTGTCCAGGTCCAGATTTTGCAGCAGAATGCCTGCGAGCAGGCCGAGCACGAGTCCCGTAATGACGCGAAGGCCGAAGCCGATGCGTTTGCGGGCCATAAAGTACAGGATGAAAAATACGAAAATCGAAACGACGAAGCTGTACCAGTTCGTCTCGATCGCGGAGAGCAGATTGTTGTCTACGCTGTTCATAAGGTTGATCATCTCTTCCCGATTATTGTCATTCGACGAGCGCTTCGAGAACCGAACGCATCTCGTCTTCCTTCATCGTGCCGAGCTTCCTGTAGGCGATGCGCCCTTCCCGGTCCACGAATACCGAGACAGGGATGGACGTCACGCGGTAAGCTTTGGACACGCTTTTGTCCGAATCGAGCAGCACTGGAAAAGGGTATTCGCCCTTGGCGATGTACGCAGCAACCTTGTCGCGGTCCTCGCCGATATCGACGGCCACGATCGCCAGATCTTCGCCTTCGAAACTGGCGTGCACCCGCTTCATGGCGGGCATCTCCTTCTTGCACCATTTGCACCAGGTCGTCCAGAAGTTCAGGTAGACCGCCTTGCCGCGCAGATCTTGCAGCGAGACGGAGTTGCCGTCCAGGTCCTTCAGGGTAAAATCGGGCGCTTCCTCCAACAGGTCTGCCTCCGATTGCCGCACTTCGATTTCCCGCGCTTCGGTCTGCTGCGTCTCCGACTGCCGCCCTTCCGTCTGCTGCGTCTTCGACTGCTGTGCCTCGGCCTGCTGCATCTCCGACTGCTGATTCACCGGCTGCTGTGCATCCGACTGCTGCGTGCCCGGCCGCCCGTCATTTCCTTGCCCGTTAAGGCGCGCCTGCCGGTCCTGCAGAACCTGCGCGTAGCCGCCGCCTCCCTCGTCGAAGTCGCTAGATACGTACAAGGCCGCGCCCAAGAGGACGAGTGCGGCGAAGAGGATCGCCCATTTGTTTTTCATCGTAAAAGCCGCCCCTCTCCCCGCTCACCTGCGTCAACACGGGCGGAATGGACGGCCATCGGCCGCCCATCCCGTTCCTTGCTTATTCAGGTCGATCACTTGGCGAGCAAATTGTAGAGCACCTGCGCGACCTGCGCGCGCGTCGATGCGCCCGTCGGATCGAGCTTGCCTCCGCTGCCCGCCACGACGCCGCTCTCAACGAGCGCCTTGAACGCGTCCTGCGCATAGCCGGCGATCGCACCGGCATCCGCGAATGCGGTCACGGTCGCGCCCGTCTTGGCCGCCGGCAGCTCGCCGAGCACGTTCAGCGTGCGGTAGAGCAGCGTGAACAGCTCTTGCCGCGAGATCTCGCTGTTCGGCGCGAACTTGCCGCCTGCGCCGGTCGCGATGCCGAGTCGCTTGGCCGCCGCGAGGTAGCCGGTGTAATACGCGTCGCCCGCATCCGCAAAGTTATCCGCCGCATCGGCTTCCGGCGCGATGCCGTAGGCCTTGAGCAGCAGCGTCACGAATTGGCCTCTCGACACGGTCGCGCCCGGGCTGTAGTGCTCGGCGTCCGTGCCGGTCGTAATGCTGCGTGCCGCCAGAAATCCGACTGCGTCTCCATACCACGACGAGGCCGCGACGTCCGCGAAGCTCACCGGATTGTAACCGACGATGTATTGAGAGAAGTGTGTGGTCGTAAATCTGACTTCGCTCGCGGCCGCGTCGAACTTGCCGCGCACCGTCTCGAGCTCGCCCGTCGTCTCGTTCACGTAGTAGACGACGATCGCGTTCGCGGACTCTGCGCTCTTCAGCGTGTACGGCAGGCTTACGTTCACCTTGCCGCCGTCGAAAGCGGATACGTTCGCTTCGCCCGCAGTGACCGCCAGATCGTATACCGGACGGTCGCCGAGCGCTTGCTTGCCTTCTTCGGTCAGCTCGGACTTCGTGATTTGAACGCCGACGTCGCCCGTCCCTTCGGCCGAGCCGATGGCGGCAAACGCCTTCGCGTCGAACGCGATCGCGCCGAAGCCCGCGAAGTTGATCCTGATCTCTGCCTTGGTCGCGCCGGCGAGCGCCTTCAGCGCATCGCGCGGCAAGGTCAGCAGCCCCGACTTCGTGTCCGCGCCGGCTTCGATTGTGAGCTCGATGACAGCCGTCTTGCCTGCCGTCTCGGCTTTTTTCGCGCCGTCGACCAGGCCTGCGATCTCGGTCGCCGAGACGGACGCGGAGGTCAGGCCGCTCGTCGCGTCGTACTTGGCGGCAAGCTTGGCTGTGACGACGGTCTTGCCGTCATTCGCGCCGGATCCTTCCGGCGGAGCGGTTGGCGTTGGCGTCGGTGTCGCCGTGTATGGCGGGACATAAGGCGCCACGTACGCCGGCACCTCGACTTCGACGTCCGCGCTGGCGTAGTAGCCCGGCTTGGCTGCGGCGCGCACATGATACTTGCCGGCCGCAAGGCCCGTGATTGCGGAGCCGGTTACAGGCGTATAGGCAGTCGCGCCGTGCGCCTTGTATTCCAGATCGGCGGTCACGCCCGTGATCTGTCCGTCGTCGTTCGCCGCGCTCGTCGGCGCTACGCCTTGCAGACCGGTCGGCGCGTCCTGCGCCTGCTTGGTCGGCACGACGACGTCGACGGAAGGTCCGACGGCCAGCTTGTCGGTCGACGCATAACGCAGCGTGTAGGTGCCCGGCGAGAGGCCGGTCAGCTTGCCGCTTGCACCATTGCCTTCGATCTTGCTGTACACCGCGTCAGCCACGGAAGCATCCTTGTATTCCAAGCCTTCCGTAATGCCCGTGATCTGTCCGTCCTTGACGTTCGGCCCGCTCGGCGCGACGCCCGCGAGACCCGCCGGCGCAGATTGCTCGCCGAACTTCGGCACGGTCACGAGCGTGTCCGGGCTAGCGTTGATGCCGTCCTTCGCTTTGTTGCGCACGAGATAGTCGCCGTAGACGAGCCCCGTGATCGAAGGCACCGTTGCTGCCGTATAAGCATCTGCGCCTACTTTCTTATATTCCTGTCCAGCTGCCGTACCGTTGATCTGACCGCCGTACACGTCGCTCGATACCGACGTCGCGATGCCCTTCAGGCCTTGCGGCGCGGCCAGCTGCAGCGGCGTCGTGTTTTGCGGCACCGTGAGGCGAACCGACTGACCCGGCTTATACGCGATCTTGTCGTAGCTCTTCGTCGTCGAATTTTTCTTTTGCGCGCCGAAGATCGATCTGTAGCGGACGTCGTACTCGCCCGGCGCGAGGCGCCAGATCGACGAGCCCGTGACAGCCGTGTATTCCGTGTCGGACGCCTTCTTGTACTCCAGCGCCTTCCCTTCGACGCCGTCGATGCGGCCGTCCGTGCCGCCGAACTGCGAGGGCTCGACGCCGACGAGACCGGTCGGCAGCGCTTCGGTGCGGGACAGCACGCTGTTCAGCGCTTCGATGTAGTTCTGATAGGACTTGGTCGCATCCTGATCCTTAAACACCGTGTCCTTCCAGTTGTACATGAGCTCAATGTGGCCGAGGATCGGCGCGGCGTTGCCGTCCGCGTCCTTGTTGTCCTTGTTATACGTGAAGAAATAGGGCACTTGCAGACGAATGGCATCTACCTTCACGCCGTTGCTGTTCGTATAAAAGATGTTGGAGGTCGCTCTTGTCTCGTATTCCGCGCGCAGGTTGGTCAAATATTGCTTGGCCAGATCCACATACAGATAAGCGTACTTGTTCGCGCTGTCGCGAATCATCAGCTTGTCGTTATCGTGATAGTTGGCTTCCGGCTTTTGCAGATTCAGACCGGCGTCTAGGCGCGGGTCGAAAAAGTAAACCTTGTTTACGCCATACTTTTTCGCATATTCGTTAATGTACTTGACGGCCGCCTGCGTATTCGGGCACCAGGAGCCGCCGAACAGCAGCACGTAGTCGCCTTCGCTCCGCAAAATGCCGAGCAGCTCGTCGTAGGTCACGTGCTCCAGCACGAGGTCCTTGTCGGATTCGTCGAAAATCGGGCCTGCGACCGGCGCATAAAATGGCGCGTTGTGGTTGAAGCCCGGCGCGATCAAGTGGTAGGCGCTGATCGTGCTGTAGGCGCTCGCCTGACCGAACACGCTGCGGATCTCCGCTTTGTAAGCGTCGATCTTGGCCGGGTCCGCGCTGCCGTTTGACTTGAAGTCCGCCGCGACCGCCGCGCTCTTGAAGCCTGCGATGACCGGGCTTCCCTCACGGTCCTTGTTGTACACGAACACGTAAGTTTGATTTTGCACGTTCGCCGCATCCGGCGCGGTGCTCAGGAAGGAATTGATGAGATCGGTATATTTGTAGGCAAAAGGATTGGCGCTGTCCGCGATGTCCAGATCGTCCTTGCCGTCGAGGCGGGTGTCGAAGTTGTACACCTTCGAGATTCCCTTTTCCTTGGCGACCTGATTGATGTAAGCGATCTGCGCCTGGGTGGACGGGTTGGCCACGCCGCCGAAGACGACGGCATAGGTGCCCGGCGTTCTGAAGATTTGCGCGATATCCTCGTAGGTCGTCGTTTGGAACACATGCGATTCATTTTTCAGCGACGGGTACACGTCGTTA
Source organism: Cohnella sp. GbtcB17 (assembly GCF_019091135.1). Lineage (GTDB taxonomy): Bacteria > Bacillota > Bacilli > Paenibacillales > Paenibacillaceae > Cohnella. The sequence continues at coordinate 45,322 of NZ_JAGXJW010000048.1, forward strand.
AAATAATCGTAATGGCCGGCACCGCTGCCGCTCGACGCGACGACGCCTTCCGGCGCTTGTTCGGCCGCGTGCGCCGCCAGTGCCGGGATCGCCACGAAGACGGCGAGCAGCAGAGCCACAATTCGTTGAGCTCTCCATTTCAATTTCAATCCGAACGCCTCGTTTCTGTATCTTTTCAAGTTAATTGGTAGGGTTGATGCGGCTTATGGGCAAATCTCTTCTTCCGGAGGGCAAATCTCGTCGGAAGAAGACGACGAGCCAGACGAGGCGGAAGCGGAGCTCGAGGAAGAGGCGGAGGCAGTCGTCGCGGACGCTTTAGGCGCTTCAACCTTTTTCACAAACGTCGTCGCCTTCGCAGGCGTTTCCTTCACAGGCGCGGCATCCGCAGGCTTTTCCGCTGCGGCGGAAGCTTGCGGAGCGGCGGTCGGCTCAGGCGCCTTGGTTGCCTGCGCGGTCGTCACGACAGACGGCTTCGCCGTGGGCGCCGGCGTCGCTTTAGGCGCTGCCGTCGTCGGCTGAGCGGATTTCTCGGCTTGCGTTTGCACGGACGCGGTCTTCACGACAGCTGCGGCGGCCGCCTTATCGTTCGACTCGGCCGGCGCGGATTTAGCTGCTTTGGATTCGCCAGGCGCCGCGGTCGGCGCAGGTTCGTTTGCCTTCAGGTCGGCCGCTTTGACGTTTGCGCCGTCATTGGATACGGCCGCAGCTTCTACGACTTCGCCGGAGGCTTCCGCTACCGGCGCAGCAGCCTCGCTTGCCGGCGCTGCCGAAGCTTCAGGCGCAGCCGTTTGCGGTTCGGCAGCCGGCGCTGCGGCTTCCGCTGCTGGCGCAGCAGCCTGCTGCTCGGGCGCAGCCGTCGCTTGCGGTGCCGCCGCCTGCTGTTCCGGCGCGGATGCGGCAGCCTCCGTCTTTTGATTGGCCGCAATGGCCGCATAGGTCAGCCCGCCGAATACGACGGTAGCTGCGACCACGGAGATCGCCAGCTTGGATAGCGCGAATTGTTTCATTTCTCAATCATCCTCCCCTAATGTTCGAGCTTTGTTCGAAACAAAAAAAGATCCAACCTAAGCGCCCCCAAGCGCTTCGGTTGAATCTCCGGCTGTCCAGTCGATTCGATCTTTTCCTATTTCGCCAAACCTTCGTTTCATTAAATTCATATTATATCCATAATCCCGACCTGTCAACTAGAGATTAAAAATGCAATCAAAAAAACAGACGCCGTCCGTATGATCGATCAACGGATGGCGCCTGAGCCGCTTGCCATATGTATGATTCCTGCTGCTGCGAGATTGCGAGATTACGAGGTTGCAAGATTGCGATATCGATTTACAGCGTCACCCAGCCGAACTTGATCGAGTTGATGACGGCTTGCGTGCGGTCGTCGACTTCCATTTTCTGCAGAATGCTGCTGACGTGGTTCTTGACCGTCTTCTCGCTGATGAACAGGCTCTCGCCGATGTTCTTGTTGCTCTTGCCCTCCGCCATGAGGCGAAGCACTTCGGCTTCGCGGCGCGTGAGCGGATTGTTGCCCCGCGGCACGAACTTGGTGATCGTCTCGCGGCTCGCCGCAGCGCCCGAAGCGGCGCCGATCTCATCCAGATACGTCATGCGGCGCAACTGATTGATGAGCTTGCCGGTGACCTTCGGGTGGATGTAGGCATGGCCGTTCGCGACCGTACGGATCGCCTCGACGAGCGACTCGGCCTCCATGTCCTTCAGCAGGTAGCCGGTGGCACCCTTGCGCAACGTCTCGAACACATAGCTCTCGTCGTCGTGGATGGACAGGATGATAACCTTGATCTCCGGGAAAATGTCGCGCAGCTTCTCCGTCGCAATGACGCCGTTCTCCGTCGGCATGTTAATGTCCAGCAGGACGACGTCCGGCTTTTGCCCGTTGCAGAACTCCAGCACCTGGATGCCGTCCCCGCACTCGCCAATGACCTCCAGGTCGGGCTCCATGTTCAGGATGCGCTTGAGACCCTCGCGGAACAGTTGGTGGTCGTCGGCAAGGAGGACTTTAATCTTGCGGCCCGAGGCGATGTTCGAATTCTTACTCTCCATTAATGTCCAACTCCTTCCGCACTTCGGCTTTGATCGGTACTTGTATGGTTATCGTGGTGCCCTGCCCAATGGCTGAATCGAAGACGATATCCCCCATCAGCAGATCCACGCGTTCCTTCATGCCCATGAGTCCGAACTTGGCATTCTTCTTCGCCTGCGCTTCCGCCAGATCGGTATGGAAACCTTTGCCGTTGTCCTTGATGACCATCCGGATCGTATCCTCCAGATAGGCGATATCGAGCGACATGTACGACGCCTCGGCATGCTTGAAGGCATTGTTGAACGCCTCCTGCACGAGCCTGAACATCGCGGCTTCCAGCGCGGTCGAGATTCGCTTCTCCCGCCCGCTCGTCTCGAAGACGGAACGGATGGAGGTGCGCTCCTCGAAGTCCTGCACGAATTTGCGAAGCGTAGGGACAAGACCCAGATCGTCGAGCGCCATCGGCCGAAGGTTAAATATGATTTTGCGAATCTCCCCCAGTCCCGAGCGTATTTGCGATTTCAAATCGACCAATTCGCTGCGTACCAGCTCCAAATCCTTCGTTTCCAGCATTCTCTCGGCAATTTCGGTCCGCAGTACCAGATTCGCGAGCGATTGGGCGGGACCGTCGTGAATCTCTCGGGCCATGCGCCTGCGCTCTTCTTCCTGGGCGAGTATGATCTTGAGACCGATGAGCTGCCGATTTTTTGCGGATTCGAGGATACGGGTGACCTGATTGAGATCGCCGGAGAAATAATCCAGCACGACGTTCATCTGCGAACCGATCATTTCCGCCCGCTCGATGGACAGCTCCACGTTGCGGACGCGGCTCTGCAGGTCGTCCCGGCGCGCCTTCAAATAATTCTCTTTTTCCCGGTACACCGTCAGATCCAGCTGCAGTTGCGTCGCCTTCTCGTAGGCGGACTTGATGTCCCTCTCCGTGAATCGTACGAAATCCCTGCTCACCTCAGTGAGCCGGATGCGCGATAGCTTGTAATCCCGTTCGAGGCCGTCGACCTTGTCGATCGTCTCGGAGGTCTCTCTGAGGACGTTCTCCAGTTCCTTGCTGAGCGATACAAGCTCGCGTCTCGCCGCTTCACAGATCTCGAATACTTGCATCTTGCTGTCTTCCATGACGCGCATCGCGTTCTGTATGACCCGGTCAATCTGTTCTACCCGGTAGTCCAATCGAGCAACTCCCCTCCGCGCCCTGTTCCGGACCGCCTCGCGTCGCGCGCTTCCAGCCCCGGCGGGCTTGAATGGAGACAAGGGATGCCTCCATCATACCATATTTGCACGCGACGTGGACGGGCCGGCTAGGTCTAGTAGCGCAAGATTAGCGAATTGTAATCGTCTTGGTCTTTTGGTCCCATCCGACCTTGCGGCCGAGCTCCGTGGAGACGACGCGCACGGGCACAAGCACCCTGCCGCTGCGTAGAATCGGCGACGCCGCGGCCGTCGCCCGGACGCCCGTATTGAGCAGGTCGGGCTTGCCGACCCACAGCTCGACGAGCTTGCCGCCGCCGGTAACGGTCGCCTTTTGCGCTGTTTGGTCCCAGCCGATATCCGCGCCGAGCGCGTCCGACACGAACCGCAGCGGCAGGTAGGTCGTGCCGTTCAGCAGCAGCGGCGCGATGTCGAGCGCTACGCTCTTGCCGTCTACCGTAGCGGACTTTTGACCCAATTGAAGCACGATATTGGACTGGGCGCCGTCTTCGACGGCCGCCGGGTATTGCAGAGACAGATTGTCAAAAGCAACCGAGCCCGTCAGCGCTCGTTCGTCCTGCCCCTCGGCCAGGTTGACGACATACAGCTTGGTCAGCGTCGCCGGATAAGTCAGACCGCTGCCCGCCAGGTCGACGCGAAGCTGCTTCCAGCCGCTCCAGTTGACCATCTTGGCGATGTCCACGAGCGCCTGCTTGCCGTCGGCGCCCTTGAACTCGGCGCGCAGCCAGTTGTTGGACTCGTCGCCGTAGACGTCCAGCGTCAGCGCGTTCGGCTTGCCCGTGATCGGCAGCCCCGCGCTGCCGTTTGGCAGGGCGTAGGCGAAGCGGTTGCCGGTGCCGGCCGTGAAGTCGTAGGTCAGCTGAAGCGCCTTGGACGACTCGCGCCCAGGCACGCCCGTGACGATCGCAGCCGTGCCTGTCGTCTCGGCCGGGAGCTTGTCGAACGTCACCGGATAAGTCGCGTTCTCGAACGTCTCGAAGCTCTTCTCCGCTCCCGCGCTCAGCGCGAACGCCGTCGAGAAACCGTCGTACCTGGCGATCGCGTAGCCGGTCTTCGTCCCCTCGCTGACCGTGCCGATCGTGATGACGCCGCCGCTCGCGGCAGCTGTTAAGCCCTTGAACTCCCATTTCACAGAATCCGCAGGCACTTCGAGGGTGCGTCCGTCCGCGAGCGTCGCCGACAACTTGACCGTGATCTTCGCGCCCGGCTCGAGCACCGTCGTATTCGGCGTCGCCTTCAGCTGATTAATCTGCGAGCCGCCGACGACTTCGATGCCGACTTTGTCGGTTGCCGCGCCCGCCTTGACCGTCAGCTCCCCGCTTCCCGCCTTCGACGCGGTCAGCACGCCGTTCGCGAAGGCGCCAAGCCCGCCGCTCACGCTCCAGCTAGGCGTCAACCCGGCAGCGTCGATCGGGTTGTAATACGTGTCGTACGCTTTAAGCGAATACGTCGCCTGCTGGCCGATGAACAACGTTTTCGGCCCGCTCGCCGCGATCCCCTTCGTCTCGCCTGCCGGCGCGGTCGTGAACACGCCGATGCCGTTGGCCACTGCCCGCTGCGTCGTGCCGAAATAGGTCGGATGCGCCAGCGTCGTCGCCGTCTCGCCGAGCGGACGCGTGATCATCGTCGTCGGACCGCCGCCGTCGAGGTTGACCGCCTTCCACACGCCGAGCGCCGTCAGAATTTTCTGGAATTCCGTCAGCGTCACGCCGTCATGCGAACCGTACTCTTCGACGGTCACGAGGTAAGCCGTCTTGCCGTCCTGCGAGTAGGCGACCGCCGTGCGCGCCCGGTCCGCGGAGCCGCTGACGCCGCTGACGTCCCGGCTGAACGAAGACGCCTTGCCGCCGTCCATGAGCAGCGTATGCCCGCTCACGATCATCTGAAAGTCGCCCTCGCTGTACGTCTTGCCGTTCGTCTGCGATACGAGACTGTACGCGCTCGTCACCTGCGTGCCGACCGGCAGGCTGTTCAGGATGAAGTTGCCCGACTCTTTGCCCTTGTGACCGCGCAGAATGTAGCCGTTCGCCGGGATCGGCGTCTGGATCTGCACCCCGTCGCCGATCTCCGTCACGACGCCGTCCACAACCAGCGCCTCCATCGGCGTCGTGCCGCTGTTCGCCGGCCGGTTGGCCGCCGTCCAAGCGTTCGTGTACATGTACAAGGCGTTGACATGGCTGGGTGTCTTATCCGGATACGTCGTATAAGAGGAGTTGTTCAGTCCCGCCAGCGCGAACTTCGTCCCGTCGGCCGCCTGCACGCTGCCAGAGAACGCGAACCGATCGATGATCGGCGTCTTGTCCTTCGTCAGCGCAAAAGCGTACATCCCCTGCAGCTTCGTCGGCGCGACCAGCAACTGTCCCGAACGCAGCTCCGCCCCGAGCGGCGCGCCCTCGCTCGACGAGCCCGTGTTAAACACGTCCCCGTTCACCCCGGCTACCGCGCCCGTCGCCTTCGTCATCGCGCCGACCGACTGGCCGGTCGTGACGCTGCCGTTTTTCCCGCTGAGCGCATTCATCTGTACATACGGATTCGACAAATCGATCTGCAGCACATGGACGAGCTCCGTGCCCTTCTTGGCGTCGGACGGCACCCAGCTATAGTTGATCTGCTTCACGCCTGAGGTCACAATCGCCTCGTCGGACTTCACCAGCTTGTACGTAACCGCCGTCGCCGCCGAAGCGACGCCAGGCTGCCACTGCGCGAGCGGCGCCCACCCGGTGCCCGCGAACGAAGCGACGACAAGCGTCCCCGCCAACATTGGTATACTTACGACTCTAGCAGCTCTCAGAATGTTAAATTTCGATTCAGACATTAGTGGTAATACGCTCCCATGTTGTCATAGATTTGCGCGGGGCGGCACGGCAGCCGATTCCTTCCAAACTCCCAATACTTCCCCTCTATTAGTAGACTCCGTAATCTACAAAAAGTTACATGCGATAAGAGAATTATATAAATTTCGCGCGCACGGAAAATAAAAATAATCCCTGCCGGCGGTCCGGAGGGATCGAGTTTGTCGAGAAAGTAGCTTGAGCGATCAACGTGAAGCTGTTCTTAACCTTGGTCGCTTGAGGCGCCGATAGATCGCGATCACGACCAGTAGAAGGACCTGCCCGATCACGGCTCCGCTTATATCAACCATCACATCCAGCGGCGTCGGCGTCCGGTCCCCGGTGAACGATTGGTTCCACTCGTCTAGGCTGGCGAAGACCGCTACGATCAACAGCGCGCCAGGCACGCGAAGCATCAGCGTTCGAATCCACGGAACCAGCAATAGATGCGCCAACAAGCCCAGCATGAAGTACATGAACAGATGGGCGCCCTTGCGAAAAAGGAATTCGACGAAGCGGTACGGATCCTCCTTCGCATGAATGACACTGTGATTGTAACGGACCGTCACATCGGGCACGATCTGCTGCAGCTGGCTTTTCTCGATATGCGCCTTCATGAACGGAATAATACTCTGCTTCGAATAGGGCTGCGACGAAAAATCAAAAATCAGCAGCAGCCAGAGTACGAGTGGCACGGCGTACAGCAGCTTTTTCAGCGTAGCGATAAAAGTCTACCTCCTTGCGAAACAAGCTACTCCCGCTGTGCCGGCGGAGGCCGGCGTGGAAGTAGCTTGTATATTGCTCCTTCTATTGACTCTGTTTAAATTGCGCTTTTCCAGCCTCGATTTTCTCTTCAAAAGCTTTGCGATATTCAGTCAGTATTTCGGTACTATATCCATTTGTCGTCAGCTTGTTTTCCGTATCGGACAAAATCGACTCGAACTGGGCTTTGCAAGCGTTCAACTTGTTTACGCCTTTTTCCTTGAGTTCTGCTTGTCGTTCAGCAGTAGGCGCGGCATAGTATTGAAGGGCCAGGCTTAACAAATCACTGCCACAGCTTGTCTCCAATGTCTCCAACTGGCTCTTGGCGCTCGCGGTAATCGAGTCATAGCTCAGCTTGGCCGTCTCTCCGCCACTAGAACTGCCGTTGCTGCCGCTTCCAGCCTTGCCTTCCGTACCGCCGCCGCTCGCTGATCCTTCATTAGTGCTGCCACCGTTTGACTGCGCTTCCCTATACGCCTTAGATTCGCCCAAGACAGTTCCTGTCTTTGCGTCCCACAGCACAGTTGTTCCGACTGCTTCTGCGAAGAATCGAACCGGTACATAGATGGAGCCGTTCACATTAAAAGCTTGCTGCCCCACCGGCAATTTCTTCTCAACGCCATCGAACACCAGCTTCACAGCCGTAGGTACCAGCTTGACCTTAGCCGTCGTCGCCACCTGTCCTGACGATGCTGTCGCATTCGCCAGATACTCCTTTAACGCTACTAGCTGCGAAGATGTCGGCTCCGTGACCGTCACCATCTTCGACTTAACGTCATATCCAACTTGTTTCTGAAGCGCATAGGAGGCAAACCTTAGCGGTATGTACACCTTCGACTGATACATAAAAGCAACCTGCCCGGACGGCAGCGCCAGCTTCTTCCCGTCAAACTCCATGACGATCGGCTTCGATTCCACCGCGATCGTCGCCGATGCCGCAGACGCCGCGACCGGCACGGCTAGCAACATCGCTCCCAGCAGCGCTGCGGCTACTACGTTTCTTTTGCTCTTCACGTGACTAATCTCTCCCTTTTTCTACTCTGCCTGCCAAGCAGCCAGAATCTTCGACATCGCCGACAGTCTCGCCTGCGACTTTCCGCTATCGTATTCACTCTTCCACGTTGAGAGCTTGGTATCTACGACTCCTGCGTCCTTATATGCCTGCTCCGCTTGCGCCAGCGTACTGTTAAACTGCTTATCACAGCTCGCCTCTGCTGCGGCAACCTTGCCCAGGAACTTCTTCTGCAGGTCCGCAATCGACACTTCGCCGTCCCCCGACTTGGCCCCTGCAATATAAGACGTCACTTCTCCGGTTAAGTTGCTAACTTTTGCTTGGCAGCTGGAGCGGATAGAGGAGAATTTGGATTCGTAGCTGCGCTCGATTTCCTGCCGCTTGCTCGGATCCGGCTGCTCAGGCTTAGGAGAATTCGCTCGCGTCTGTGGAGCCGAACTAACATCCGAGTTACTGCCCTTGCTTGGTGCCGGGCTCGCATTTGGTATTGTGGCAGGCGGAGTCGTACTCGCTTCTGCACTTGCAATCGGGTTGTCTGTGGGCAAGGCTTCAGGTATTCCACTCGGTGCGGGACTGTCAGTCCCTATGGTTGTCGGAACCGCGGATACTGAAGCTGTCACTGCCGGGCTTGCAAATTCTCCGCTGTTATCCTTCGCGCACCCGACAATCGCAACTAGCATACAGAACCCAATCAGCCCGACGCCCCCAGAAAAGCGGGACAAAGCTTGCCTTCTCATTGTTGCATTCCTTTTTCCTGCTTGGAATCCTCGTAGCTCTTACCTTGGCTCAAGCCATACTTCTGGGCAATCTTAATCAATTCGTCATATTCATTTTCGCTCAGCTTTTCAAGAATAAGCTTTTTGGCTTCCTTCTTCTTTTCTACACTCAATCCGCCGCCGGCCAGATCCGACAAGGCCTTAATATCAGTCGCGTTTAGCCTCTTGAGCATAATCGTCATTAACTTCGTCTTTTCGGCAAAAGTAATGTCTTCCTTCACTGCTACTGCCTTATCGATCGACACTTCCGCACTGTAGGAAAAGTCAGGTTCTTTAGAAGAGCTTTCAGAAGATGTATCGTCACTGTTTGTCTTTGTAGCGGAGGAAGAACTAGCTTTTCCTGTCCCTGCTTTATCCGTGCCGTTGGAATCAGGTTGATCTGCGTTTACTTGTTGCGTATCTTGGGCAGGCGCAGAGGATGAGGCGGATGTCGCAGGAGCTGAAGAAGAAGGCTCCCCAGCATCAACATTCGTAGATATTGGCGAGCTTATAGCACTCTCCAGAATAGAATCGGACAGTTTATCCATGACTTTGTCTGCCGCATAGTTAATGCCGAAGTAGGCGCCGGCAAGCAAGAGGACTAGGAAGCAGCCAATACCAATTAGCCATTTCTTTAACCGGTTTTTCTTTTTCATCTTAGATAGCTCTCCTCATATTCAGCATTCGGTTATGCTGCTACGATTGTTGTAGTACGCGACGCCTCTGCGAATCTTTGCAATCCTACTTCGATCGGCGTCTTCGGTTTGAATCCTACGGCTTCCTACAACCTGTCTGTCGAAGCATAAGTTGCTGGCACATCGCCTGGCTTGAGCGGCTCAAAAATCTTCTCAAAGCAAACCGTTCTTCCGTTGCCTGACTAAGCGCCCTCTCAAAAGACTAACCAACCATTCCAGTAGAATGATAATCCAACTCCATCTTCACCATCACAAACAAGTTCTAAGAGAAATCCATCGTTCGTCCTTGCTGAACAAATCTTCGTATAAACTCTATCCGCAACATCCAAAAGCATTTCTGATATTCGGTTAACGACGATGATATCCGCTTTTCTTTGAACAGCGTTAAGTTCTTCTAAACTTTGCAGTTAAAGAATTTTTCGACAACGCAGGCTCATATACGATAACCTCAACTCCCTTGACCTTAATCCGCTTTATCATACCTTGAGTGGCTGACATTCAGAAATAGTCCGAATTCATATTCATGGTAAAGCGGTAGATGCCGACGACCTATGGAAGTAGTTCTATCGGGACCGTAGTTGGCGAACGGTCATCTTAAACGAATGCGTTGGATAATCGTTGTCTAAGACACGTCTCTGGTCTAGCTTCCTGATTTCCACATGGTGATTAAAAGGCGCGTCATTGGAGGGTGTGCCATGGATGCACGCCAACAGGTATAAAGTACCGAAGCAATGCGATGATCCACTACGGGTCTGACATGCACAGATCGCCAAGCATCTCCTCGATTATCAGCTTGGAACGAAGACCACTGCCGCGGGCTGTCACCGGCGCAACATTGTAAAAGTCAAAGTCTCCAATAACAGTATCCTAACTTTTGAATTTCCGTCTTATCCAGAATACTTTTAACATCTATAATTACTTTTTCTTCGTATCGGCACTCTTTAAACAACCCATCTATTTGCTGGAGAGTCATTTGTTTTATTTCATCATGCGCAACAGCAAAAACTAGGCAGTCGACATCTTTTATTGTATCCAAAGGAACCAAATTGACACCGTACACTTCCTTTGCTTCAACTGCATTTGCCTGTGGATCAACAATAATCGGATCAATGCCGTATTCCTTAAGTCGAATAATAATATCTTCCACTTTAGAATTACGGCTATCTGGACAATTTTCTTTAAATGTAATTCCAAGAATGACAACCTTACTTTGTTTAACAACTTTATTTGTTAAAATCAAATTTTTGATAACTGCATCAGCCACGAACTGTCCCATTCCATCATTTATTTTTCTACCAGAGATTATTATTTGTGAGTGATATCCTAGCTTCTCTGCCTCATATAGAAAATAGTAGGGATCCACGCCGATACAATGGCCTCCAACTAATCCAGGATAAAAGCGAAGTGCATTCCACTTTGTATTCATTGCCTCTATTACTTCATGAGTGTCGATCCCCATGCGATCGAAAACCATAGCAAGTTCATTCATAAAAGCTATATTAATATCACGTTGGCTGTTCTCTACAACTTTGGCAGCTTCAGCAACTTTAATAGAGCTAGTTCGATGAACACCTACCTCAACGACAAGTTCGTATATATTTGAAATTTCTTCAAGCGTTTCCACATCAATGCCAGATACGATCTTCTTGATGTTCTCAAGTCTATGCACTTTGTCTCCTGGATTAATACGCTCAGGTGAGTAGCCGACTTTAAAGTCCACACCGCATCTCAAACCGGACTCCTTTTCAAGAATTGGAATGCATATATCCTCAGTAACGCCAGGATATACAGTTGATTCATATACGACAATAGATCCTTTAGTAAGATTTCTACCGATGATAACACTAGCTCCTTCAACAGGCGACAAATCAGGAGTCTTATCTGCATTAATCGGCGTAGGTACTGCAACGACGAGAAACTTTGCTTCTTTAAGCCTTGTTTCATCAGCAGTGAACTCAACTGTAGAATGTTTAATAACATTATCACCCAGTTCAAGTGTGGGGTCTATACCGCTTTTGTATTGCTCTATCTTATGAATATTAAGATCGAATCCTATTACATCAACAGCTTTTTCGGCAAAAGCCACTGCAAGAGGCATTCCTACATATCCGAGACCTATTAATGCTATTTTTTCTTCTCTATTTAAAATTTTTTGGTATAAGGTCATAAAATATTCCCCCTAAATAAAAACCAAATCATTATTTTTTTACCATTCAATTTTTCAACAAACTCCTAAATCAATTACTCGGATTAATTAACGAGGCTTCTAAAACGTGTTCTGTTTATCATATTTGGGTTAAGTGATGCTATAATCTTTCATTTGTTATTGCACTATTTATGTACGTTTTTTTATAACTTTGGCCGGCACACCCCCAACAATACAATATTCAGGTACATTTTTAGATACCACCGCACTAGCTCCAACAATACTTCCATTTCCTATTCTTACACCCGGTAATATGGTGACTCTACTACCTATCCAAACATCATTTCCTATAATAATCGGCTCATCAGTTTCATACCCCTGTTCAAACATAGGTATATCGGCTATCATTCCTATGATTTCGAGTATAAATAATACATTCAGGGCCAATCATTACGTTACTACCAATAGTAGTTGGTCCCCTTATTATTGCGTTGACACCAACGCCGGAATTATCTCCTATCACTAAAGAAGGGGGTATCATAGCACCTTTTTGAATATAAATATTTATCCCCGCCTGTCGGATAAATCTCTTTACTAGAAAGGATCTAATAACTCTTTAGCCTATTTGTACTTTGAACCTCTAGACGGAAGATTGATCGCAACACAACCGTAAAGCAACTAACATTTTTTTGCTTTAAACTTCATCTTTGCTTCCTCCCCTTACTTCTTTCCAACAACTCTTTAACAGAGAGTTCAAATCAAAAAAAACAGAGAGTCCAATTAGTGCAAAGCTGTTAATCGCAAGACAGAGCCAATCATTCATGTTAAATTTCACATTTGTAATAGCAACTATTAGCAAAACCGCCATACCAGCTATCATATATCGGTATCTTCTTATACTTCTAAAATACTTTTGGCCAAAAATAGTTTTTAATATTAGCATAAAAGAGGCAGCTATTGCTGATGAAATAGCAGCACCTTCTACACTATATAATGGAATTAAGATATAACATGCCAAAAAATTCACGATAATACTGGAAGCGTATATAAGAAGATTAATATTACTTTTTTTTTCAAGAGCAATACCTACACCAGTGGTTTCTGCAATCGTATAGCTGACAGGAGAAAAAAGTAAGAATGGCAGGAAATCTGTTACTGCACGATAATTTTCTCCGAGTAACAATATAATAATATCTTGGAACGCTATAATAAGAATAGCAAACGCAACCATTAAAAAGACAATTATTTCATGCATCTTCATGATGGACTTAACTTCATTTTTATAATTTCTAAATACGAATGGCCCCCAAAAAACGTTAAGACCAGACTGTAGTAATGTAATAATTCCAGCCAACGTAACAGCTGAGGTGTATACTCCCAATTGACTCAGTTCATCGAATCCTCTTAGAAAATATTGGGGGATATCATTATTTAATATAGCCATGATGCTTATTGGCATTAATGGAAAACTAAACTTTAACAAACTTGGTTTTAGAGCCCTTTTTATCGAGATTCTTAAATTAATATTCTTTCGATTCACTAATACAGTGAATGTTAAAAATATGGCACTGGTAATTACCATTAGCATTATTGCAGTATAATAATTTGCGTCAAAAACAGCAGCTCCTAAATAAGAAAGCTTTATGACAGCCGACGCACACACAGTTGTAACTGTAAAAAGTATCACTGAATTTCTCATGCGATGAAACAAGGATATATAGCGCTGAACAACTGCGTTCAATGCACAAATAAACAAAAACAACACAACCATATTATTATCATCGTTTAAAACCCACACAGCAATTTCTGTCTGGAACGGTATAACACTAACTGCAATAAAAACAAGAGCAATTACACTTAATGCCATACAAACAGAAAGTAAATTTTTTTTTTCAACTTCTGTTTCTTTTTCATGGAAATATCTTATATATCCTTGATCGAGCCCAAGAATAGCGACCCAACTTACCATTGTAAAGATTGCGTAAAATAAGTTTATACTTGCCAGTTGAGCTGGCTCGAAAACACGCGTTGAAATAGGTAGTATAATAAAATTAATTACAGCACTTACCCAACTTGCAACTGAAAACCCAAGTATTAATTTTATTAACCCTTGTTTTTTTAAAATTATTTTCACTGTTTTCTCCCAAGATTAATACTATTCAATAATGAAGCTATATACAGTGGAAATGCAACGGTTGTTAACAATAGTAATAGGATGGAATAATTATACATTATTGGCGCCACGGCAAAAACAATTGCTAAAAACATATTGCACATATAGGAGCCTTTCCCTTGTCTCACTTTTCCGTCGTATCTATACATTAATACTACTGATGCCACGGAGATTGCTGGAGAAAATAAAAGCCCTAAGTATAGATATCCTTGTGAGATCATGGGAATAATTTGGCCACCTGATACTCCCGATCCATATAAATAGTAATTATACACATCAGTAGAATTAATTTGGCCTGATCTAGATAAGAAAGTACTAATTACATTTATAAAACCTAGAGTATCACCCAAAAACAACAACTGGTATTTTTCAAAAAAACCTAAATTGGCTAAAGTTAAAGATTCCAAACTTTGGTAAATTCCGTAGAAACCATTTGTATATGACTCCACTAAACTTGAGATAGTACGATAAGTTGCTGACAAAGAGAGATAAGAAATTATCAATGTCGTTATTACAGATAACCCTGAAACAATTGATAAATTAAGCAACAATCGTCTTCTCTTCGGAAACATTCTTATTAATTGCATATATAATATAGCGGACATGATAAGACCAGACATTTGTCTTGATGTAGTAATTGTGGCATTTAATATAATTATCAAAATTGCTATATATATGTATCCATTCCACGGTTTCTTGTTGTATTTGTTATAGATCACGGCTAATAATTTTGCAAGCACTGTATAATGTGTTATTTCTCCTAGTGTATAACCAATCCAACGCAAACCATTTGGAATAGATGATTTTAATTTTTGTTCGTTTAGGAGCGTCGTATTTTGAATGGATTGATCAAAAATAAAATAATAATTATGGAATAATGCAGGATATACTAAATACATCGCAGCAGTTATTATTATCAATGCCGTTAGTAGCAAGTTAATCTTCCCAAAGTTTTTTCCACTAAGAAAATCATATTCCCTTTTTCCTATAGCTGGATTCTCTCTCTTTTTTTCGAATATCCACAATGCTCCAAATAAACACGAAACTTCTATACACATCAAAAAAGTAGCCAAAATAATTGTATCCTGCGAGTACACTAGGTTGTATAAACTGGATGGAAATTTATCAAAATAAATGAAAAGTGGTCCTATAAAGTATCTAATAAACATCAACAATAAAATCGTAACTTTAGGAAAACTCTTCCGATCATAGACTCGAAAAAAAATAAAGTTCAAGCATCCATATACCAAAGGAATCATAAATAATAATTTATATATTCCTTTGCTGTTAGGTGAAAAACCAATCATAATCGCCAATAAAAGTGAGAATGTTGTTAAGATGCAAGCAATATGAAAAGATTGATTTTTTGGGGAATTCTCTTCATCATTTATTATTTTAGGTTTTCCTAATCTATTCATTGCTAACTACCTCAATTTCTTAAGTCACTAAAATTAATTGCATACCTTGCTAGTACATCCCTCAGTTGTTGATCATTTTTCCCTTCAATCACATTGCTTTTAGCAAGGCCAGAAGTAGATGAACTAAGTGTAGAAAACATTTCTGAGAACACTGCATGAACCTTTACTGTCTTAGTTCCGTTTAAATAACTCATACATTTTAACCAGATATCATCAGCATCAGGGCACAATTCTTTGATGGCTTCAATATTAAACACTTCTTGGTTTAAAGACTTTGGAGGATATAGTGCTCCTCCTCCATTAGTGGCCATTAAAAGATGATCTGGTCCTGAAAAGTTCTTTGATCCGTAACTCCAATCTATATATTTGTTTATTTTTCCATTATTAAAGGTGATTTTATGTGCCCTGTAGCAAGCAATACTTTCTGGATATTCGGCATGTTTTAACATTAATTCTTCTACCATGTTCTCAGGATAAAATAAATCATCATCTGCCGTAATAATAATATCATTCGAAAACTCTTGCATCGCATAAAAATACTTTTTATGCGATTTCAAATCTTCACAAAAGCGTATTTCAAGCCCTCGTTTTTGCATCCTTCTCACCCTCAAATCCACATCAGTTATTGAGGGAAACTGCGTTGATGCTAGCCATAATATAATTTTGTCCGGCTTTCTGGTTTGTCTCAACAAGGATTCAAGTACCATCCAAATTGTTTTCATCCTAGGAGGGAATGATGTAAGAGAAACTATTACTTGAGGTACTCTATCATTATTATTATTGCTAATACCACTTTTTTTTGAAGTATTTAATATATAATATAGAGGAACTATAATTCTAATCAGAATAAGCAGTACTCTATACATAACTTTTCTCAACGTCTCTATTTTTGTCTTTTCAAAAAAGGTTTGAGTATTATAAAAAAAATTAACCATTTTTCCTCCATAAGTTTAAATTCTAATTGCCATATCATCGACTATACTTGATGTGCCTTCTCATTAGCTTCGTTATTATTTATTGAAAAATTCATTGTATTGTTTTTTCAACGCATCAACTTTCAACTTATCACCAATATAGGTCTCAAGTTTTTTCACCAATCGTTGGTATTGTTTTTCATCTAGATTAACTAACTGTTGTATGGCTGTAGAATAGTCATTTTGCCTCGATAGAGAGATTGCCCAGCCGACTTCGGCTTGATTAATGTCAGTCCACGGGGTGTTATCACTAATAATTACAGGACAATTTGAAAGCATTGCTTCTACAATTGAGTGCCCATAATTTTCTGATATTGTTGGCAAAATCATTGCATCATTTTCAGAATATATTTGATGGATATTTTCTCTTTCAGCTATACCACAATATCTCACTTGGATATCACTTGGTAATTCCTTAATGAGATGTGTGCAGGCCTCCCAATATTGAGGCATTTCCTTTGGCCCATAAATATCAAATCTTACTTTGCCTTTTATTTTTTTAAGACTCTCCAATGCAAAATATAAATTCTTTTGGGGATGAATTCTGGAAATATAGACTAAATTTAAAATTCCCGCTTGTTTCTTGCTTTTTTTTCCTAGGTTTACTGGTAGTGAAGGCACATTTTCTAGTACGAAAATTTTTTCAGAACTTATATCCAACCTTTTTCTTATCTGCTCTTTTTCAGTTTCCGTAGTCGCTTGAAAACATACATACTCATTAAGCAGAAATTTTTTTACCCAAAATAAATATGGCGCTTTTTTAAAGGATTTTTGACTTAAGACACTTTCAAACAGTTCCCCCCTTGGGGCTAACACCATTCTTATTTTCATTCTTTTGGATATTAATAACAGCGGTATTGCTCGCTTTGCATCAAAAAAGCTATTTTGATAAATAATATCAGGTTTAATATCACTAACAATATTTTTTATACTCTTAAAATTGAAATCCGCATTTTGACAATACAGGACCTTAGCTTTTCCAACCTGATTCCAACCCAGCTTAATATTAGGGTATGGATTACTATCTTTTAAGTCATGATTTGAAGTTACGATATAAATATCTAAATTATCTCCGCATAGATTAACAAAATTACTTATACTAACAACTGGACCACCATACTTTTTTCCAGGCAAATAGCCCCCTGTAAAAATTAAGACTCTTCTCATATTAAACTCAACTCCTTTCTTCCAACAATCCATATAGGCGTGTTTCTTTCCTTACGTGTAAATTGAGTAATTTAGCTATTAATGCCTTCCCCAAACCACTCTATTTATGTAATCGGAATAAGATACAATTATTCTAAGAACTTTATCAGATACATTCGTCACATTGTAATCAGCAACACTTCTTAGAGTACCCTTCGCCTGTGTCTCTAGTATCTCTAATCCTTGAAATATTCTCACTTTAGAAAGTCCAACCATCATTACCGCCGCTTCTTCCATCGCTTCCGGCCTTTCATGCGCCTGTCTAATATTCAGTGCCCTAAACCCAAGAATAGAAGATTCCTCACTAATAGTCCCACTATCACTAAGGACAGCCTTAGCCTTGAATTGCAGCTTGATATAATCGTTAAAGCCCAGGGGTTTCATTATTTTAATCAATGGATTAAACTCTATTCCTTTAGCATTAATCCTATTCCGTGTTCGAGGATGAGTGCTAAAAATGATTGGCTTATTGTACTTTTCAGCTATAGCATTTAAGCTATCTACTAAATCCAGAAAATTGGTTTCTGAATTTATGTTCTCTTCTCTATGAGCTGATACGACGAAATATTCTCCCTCTATCAAACCTAATTTTCCGAGTACATCCGAATTCTCTATATCTTCTCTTCTAGAATTTATAACTTCAAACATTGGACTACCTGTCTTTATAATTCGATCCGCCGGCAGCCCTTCCCTTAATAGATACTCTCTCGCTATATCACTATAGGTTAGATTAATATCTGCAATATGGTCGACTATCTTTCGATTCGTTTCCTCTGGCACTCTCTGATCAAAGCATCTCTTCCCGGCCTCCATATGGAAGATCGGAATTTGCTTTCGTTTAGCCGCGATTGCACATAGGCAGCTATTGGTATCTCCCAATACTAAGAGGGCATTGGGTTGAAATTCTTCCAGGATGGGATCGATTTTAATCAAAATATTCCCTATCGTCTCAACCGGTGTTCCGGTAGCTGCATTCAGGAAGTAATCGGGTTGCTTCAACTTAAAGTCTTGAAAGAACACTTCATTTAATTCATAATCATAATTCTGTTCTGTATGAACAAGTATATGTTCTATTGCATTAGATTCATCTAGTTTATTGATAACAGCAGAAAGCCTTATGATCTCTGGCCTGGTGCCTACGACCGTCATCACCTTTAACTTCTTCATTGTTTAAACCTCCAAGTAATACGTGTCGGGTCTATTTGGATCAAAAAACTCATTGGCCCACATTACAGCGACCATATCCGTGTCGCCTAAGTTTTCGATATTATGCGTGTATCCCGTAGGAATATCAACAACTTCCAATCGATCTCCGCTTACGAAATACTGAATGATTTCACCGGAGTCGATCTTTCTAAAGCGAATTACCCCTTTGCCGCTAACTACAAGAAACTTTTCATTCTTGGTATGATGCCAGTGATTCCCCTTGGTAATCCCAGGCTTAGATATATTCACGGAGACTTGCCCCCGATCCGGCGTCTTTATAAATTCCGTGAATGATCCTCTTTGATCTACATTCATTTTAAGCTCGTAACTGAATTGATCTTCAGGCAGGTAGCTAAGATAAGTACTGTACAATTTTTTTGTAAACGTATGAGACATATCCGGGATGGAGCGCTCTTCGCGGCTCTTCCTGAAAGAATATAATAAATCAACGATCTTTCCTAACGTAGCAGTATAGACCGTAGGAACTTCACAATAATCTCCGACACGTTTTTCGTCGCCAGCCAGCGCTCGGGTCATTTCCGTTAGAAGATCATCGATATAGATCAGTTTTAACGCGGTGTTGGGATTATTGATCGTAATCGGTAAATCATGCGCTATGTTATTGCAGAATGTCGCTACCGCACTGTTATAATTAGGTCTTAACCATTTCCCAAACACATTAGGAAAACGATAAATCAATATTTTCGCACCAGTAACACTACTGTAGTCTACAAGTAAATTCTCTACCGCTTTTTTACTTCTCCCATATGGATTGTCTAATTCGGCTTGAGTAGAAGAAGATATCATGATCGGACAAGTATTCTGGTGCTGTTGTAATGTTGCGAGCAATCTTGATGTGAAGCCAAAATGACCGTCCATAAATTCACGTTCATCTTTGGGTCTGTTCACGCCTGCAAGGTGGAATACAAAATCCGCCTTTTTACAATAATCATCAAGTAGAGATGGTTCTGTTTCTTTACTGTGCGCCAGGATATTCAGATCACTGCGGGTTTTCAGTTCCGCTATCAGGTTTTTCCCAATAAACCCGTTAGCGCCTGTTACGAGTATATTCATGCACGATTCCAACCTTTTAATTCATCTCTGACATAATCAAGAGAGAGCAGTCTATCTTTAATTTGTTCAATGTTTAATCTTGTCGTATTATGGGAGTTATATTCTTCTTCAGAAGACAATTGCTTATCGCCTTCCACAAAATACTTGTCATAATTTAAATCTCTTTTATCGGCAGGCACTCTATAGAAACCGCCCAAGTCCTGCGATACGATATGCTCCTCTCTCGTCAGTAATGTTTCATATAGCTTCTCGCCATGCCGAGTACCAATGATCTTTATTTCATTTGGAGCGTTGAATAATTCCTTGATCGCTTGCGCCAAGTCTCCGATGGTCGATGCTGGTGCTTTTTGCACCATAATATCTCCAGCCTCAGCATTTTGGAACGCAAATACGACGTGCTCGACCGCATCTTCTAAGCTCAGCAAGAACCTTGTCATATTGGGGTCCG
>NZ_JAGXJW010000473.1 GCF_019091135.1 Cohnella sp. GbtcB17
ATCGAGACGGAGATCGTGCTGACGTCGCTGCGCGCGCAGTGTCCCATCTTGACCGACCATATCGAATTCCAGGACAAGGTCGTACAGAACGCGATCCCGGTTCAGGTGTTCGTCATCGACGATTACGAATTTGCGGTGGAGGAAAGTCCGGCTCCGACCGAATTCAACCCATGAGTGCTGCCGGCGGTCGCCGGCGGGTCTCGCTGTTGTTCGGGGGGGCGGTATGATAGGAAGGG
>NZ_JAGXJW010000474.1 GCF_019091135.1 Cohnella sp. GbtcB17
GGCGTAACCCGAAAGCTTTTCGGGCGCGTCCATGCAGTTTTTCGCATACTACGGGCTGCGGCGCGGCGGACATTACTTCGCTGCGCTGGACGGCGAGGCGCATCCGAAATGGCAGAACTTTTACAAGAACGGCCGGGATCTGCTTGAAGCTTCCATCATTCACGGCTGCGAGGATATCGGCAACGGCAAGGGCGTCACTCCCGCCTACGAGGTCCGGGTGGCCTTCCTGAACGGAG
>NZ_JAGXJW010000475.1 GCF_019091135.1 Cohnella sp. GbtcB17
GCTCTTGAGGAGCTGCAGATCGAGGATGTCCCCGATCCCCTCGTGCAGCGGCGGCGGTCGGACCGGGTCGTAGGAGCGCTCCGCCATCAGCTTGAGCCGCTCGCGCAGCCCCGGAATCGCCAGCTCCAGCCTGTCGAGCCGGATCGTCTGGAGGCTCACTTTGAGCAGGCGGGACAATTCCCGGTCGGACAGGAACGGATTTTCTTCGATGAGGCGGGCGAGCTGCTGATGGCGTT
>NZ_JAGXJW010000476.1 GCF_019091135.1 Cohnella sp. GbtcB17
GAAGTGCGTCCAGGCGTTCAGGAGGACTGACTTCCGATCATACACGCGACTGCTGCAAGGACCGACGGGGCGAACTTTACTGACGGTTTTTCTTACCTGACATGTTTTCGTGCCGCGCGTTTCGCGTTCAAGGGAGCTCCTCGATCTCCGCGTATCGGATCGGTAGCGTATTGCGCTTCCCGTCCGCGGCGTTCTCGATACCGTCGCCTTTCGACAGCCATGCTCGCTCCATCGCT
>NZ_JAGXJW010000477.1 GCF_019091135.1 Cohnella sp. GbtcB17
CGGAGAGCGCGGAGCAAAGTCTGCGAGCAGCCAGGGACAAGCTTCGGGACGAGCAGAACAAGCGGCTCGTCGAACAAGCGGGCGCGCAGCTCGGACGGGGCAGACTCCCTTTGCTTGTGTGCCTCGCGCTCGCGCTTTCCGGCCTGCTGTATTTTCACTTTGCCGTTCCGTTCGCCGGGCTGACCCGACAGGGCATGGGCTTCATCGGCATCGGCCTCGGGGCGGTCGTCATGTGG
>NZ_JAGXJW010000478.1 GCF_019091135.1 Cohnella sp. GbtcB17
GCGGCCGGCGGAAGGAGCCGCCCCGCCAGACCCCGCGGCCGAAGCCGGGGAGCCGGCGCTGCCGGAGGGGGCTGCGCTCGCCGAAGCGTCCGTATTATTGTTGTGGGCGTTGCCGCAGCCCGCTGCCGTAAGAGCGGCCGCCAGCGTGATCGACGTGGGGAGCGTAGTCCTGAATTTGAATTTACCGTTATTTGTTTCTTTCAACATGAACCCTCCCGTGATATGTTGGATGATGG
>NZ_JAGXJW010000479.1 GCF_019091135.1 Cohnella sp. GbtcB17
GCCGACACTTATGATGCAGCAGACGCGTCCGTCCCATACGGTCGCATTTTTTGACCTTTGTTTGGCTTTCTTTGACTTTTGGTTAGCGATCCATTAGAATGAATTCACGGTCTACCCGCGCCTTTCCGGGAGACGTCGGGGCCGGGACCGCACATCACTACTTACAACCCCGAGGAGGGATCACCCAATGCGCTCTGTCCCTATGGTCGTCGGACAGACTAATCGAGGAGTGCGGG
>NZ_JAGXJW010000480.1 GCF_019091135.1 Cohnella sp. GbtcB17
AATGTACGCAAACAAGCCTTTTCGTGCGGTCCATCTGTATGCGACGGTTTTATTCATTCTCATGCTGTCCTTTGGCCCGACCGTTGTCGCCATTTGCGAATTCGGCGTCCACGAATCCGGCATGATGCGGCTTCCCGCTTTTTCCCAGTGGCGGAACTTGCGCGTGGGCCGGTATATCGAGCACCTCGATTTTCTCGCCAACTTTCAATGGACCAGCGGCGCGCTCATCCGCACAT
>NZ_JAGXJW010000481.1 GCF_019091135.1 Cohnella sp. GbtcB17
GAGCGCTACGTGAGGCGACGACATCGTCACTTCGCCGTGACCGTAGCCCGAATCCGCGAGCTGGATCTCGCCCTTGACGCCCTTGTTCGACAGCTGCGACTTGGCGAGCGGATAGACGAACGGGATCGCCTCGCCGATGCCGAACCCGGCGGCGCCCGCCCCGACCTTGTCTTTCCCCAGCGCGAGCCCCGCCTGCGCGAAGTAGATGTTGTCCGAGTACGTCAGCGCCTTTGACA
>NZ_JAGXJW010000482.1 GCF_019091135.1 Cohnella sp. GbtcB17
CAAAAAGGCCGGACTCGATCGCTACATGGCCGTATATCAAAGACAGGTGGATGAATTTTTGAAGGGCAAAGGCCAATAAGGCGAGGGTGCTGCAAGGCAGGGAAGGGCAAGCGAATGCGCGATCCCTTACGGCCATGCCCGACCTGGTGTTCCTGAACAGGGTCACGCAGGCGCAGCGCAACGTGTGAAAGGCCCCAGTGTTCCTGGATAGGCACACCAAGGGGCAGCGCAACGCG
>NZ_JAGXJW010000049.1 GCF_019091135.1 Cohnella sp. GbtcB17
CGAAGCACAGCTACCTGGTGCGCAAGGCCGAGGATCTGCCGCGCATCATTCACGAGGCGTTCCACATCGCCAACTCGGGCCGCAAGGGTCCCGTCCTGATCGACATTCCGAAGGACGTCTCCAATGAAAAGGCGCTGTTCAAGCCGCACACCGAAGTGAAGCTTCGCGGCTACAACCCGACCGTGCAGCCGAACAAGCAGCAGGTCGACAAGATGCTGCGCGCGATCGAGCAGGCGGAGCGTCCGATACTGTTGGTCGGCGGCGGCGCTGTATACTCCGGCGCCCACGAGGAAGTGCTCGCCTTCGTCGAGAAGACCGGCATCCCGGTCACCACGACGCTGCTGGGCCTCGGGGCGTTCCCGAGCGGGCACGAGCTGCACATGGGCTTCCCGGGCATGCACGGCACTTGGACAGCCAACATGGCGATCCAGGAGTCGGACCTGCTGATCAATATCGGCGCGCGGTTCGACGACCGCGTGACGGGCAAGCTCACCGGTTTCGCGCCGAACGCGAAGATCGTGCATATCGACATCGACCCGGCGGAGATCGGCAAAAACGTGCCGACCGACATTCCGATCGTCGGCGACGTCAAGGCCGTGCTGCAGCAGGCGGTCGCCGGCGCGAAGTACGCGGCCAAAGCCGACGCGTGGCGCGCGCAGATTGCCGAACGCAAGGCGGCGAAGCCGTTCGCGTACAAGGATTCGGACGAGGAGCTTAAGCCGCAGTGGGTCGTATCGATGATCCATGAGACGACGCACGGCGACGCGATCGTCACGACCGACGTTGGCCAGCATCAGATGTGGGCGGCCCAGTACTATCCGTTCAACAAGCCGCGTTCGTGGGTTACCTCCGGCGGTCTCGGCACGATGGGCTTCGGCTTCCCGTCGGCGATCGGCGCGCAGATGGGCAACCCGGACCGCACGGTCGTCTCGATCAACGGCGACGGCGGCATGCAGATGTGCTCGCAGGAGCTGGCCATCTGTGCGATCAACAACATTCCGGTCAAGGTCGCGATCCTGAACAACCAGGTGCTCGGCATGGTCCGCCAATGGCAGGAGCTTATCTACGACAATCGCTACAGCCACATCGACCTGGCCGGCAGCCCCGACTTCGTCAAGCTGGCCGAAGCTTATGGCGTTAAGGCTTTCCGCGCGACCAACAAGGACGAAGCCCGCACCGCCTGGGAAGCGGCGCTCGCGCATGACGGCCCGGCCGTCGTCGAGTTCGTCGTCCGCAAGGGCGAGAACGTTTTTCCGATGGTTCCGCAAGGCGCCACGATCGATCAAATGCTGATGGGGGATGACGAATGAGCACCAGACATACGATCGCCATTCTCGTGAACGACCAGCCCGGCGTGCTGCAGCGGGTGTCCGGCCTGTTCGGACGCCGGGGCTTCAATATCGAGAGCATCACCGTCGGAACGTCCGAAGAGCCGGGCTTGTCCCGCATGGTCATCGTCACGAAGGGCGACGACCACACGCTCGAGCAGATCGAAAAGCAACTTTACAAGATTATCGACGTCATCAAGGTCGTCGATATCGGCAGCAGTCCGATGGTCGCCCGCGAGCTCGGCCTGATCAAGGTCGGGGCCGATCCTTCGGCCCGGCCCGAGATTCTCGGGATCGTCGATACGTTCCGCGCGGCCGTCGTGGACATCAGCCCGAACAGCCTGATCGTCCAGGTCGTCGGCGACACCGACAAGATCGACGCCATGATCGAGCTGCTCAAGCCGTACGGCATCCGCGAGCTGTCGCGGACAGGCGTGACGGCGATGGCGCGGGGCAGCGCGCGTTAAGCATAGACGCGATCGCGAAGCCGCCCCCGGCATTATTTCTTCATCCGCTATCCCAGGAGCGGGTGTTCGAGGGGAGAACGCCCTTTCGCGGTTCGGGCTTGTCCGACGAGTCGGCCCAAACCTTGCGATTTCATTCTCCCTTGGGACGCCCGTTCCATGAGGGTCGCCTATATATCCCAGCTTCACATACTAAGGAGGATCTTACTAATGGCAGTCAAGTTGTTCCATGAAAAAGACGCCGACCTCGGCGCCCTGCAAAACAAAACGATCGCGGTCATCGGCTACGGCAGCCAAGGCCACGCCCAAGCGCAAAACCTGCGCGACAGCGGCCTGCAAGTCATCATCGGCCTTCGCGAAGGCAAGTCCGCTCAAGCGGCTCGCAACGACGGCTTCGAAGTTTTCCCGGTAGCCGAAGCGGTTTCCAAGGCAGACGTCGTGCAAATCCTGATGCCTGACGAGACCCAAGCCCGCGTTTACCGCGAAGAGATCGAACCGAACCTGAAGAAGGGCGCAGCCCTCATGTTCTCCCACGGCTTCAACGTTCACTTCGGCCAAATCGTCGCTCCCAAGGATGCCGACGTCCTGCTCGTCGCGCCGAAGTCCCCGGGCCACATGGTTCGCCGCACGTACGTCGAAGGCTTCGGCGTTCCCGGCCTGATCGCCATCCACCAGAACGGCACCGGCAAAGCGTTCGAGATCGGCATGGCTTATGCGAAAGGCATCGGCTGTACCCGCGCGGGCGTCATCGAGACGTCGTTCCGTGAAGAGACCGAGACCGACCTGTTCGGCGAGCAAGCCGTTCTGTGCGGCGGCGCTACGGCGCTCGTCAAAGCCGGCTTCGAAACGCTGGTCGAAGGCGGCTATGCGCCTGAGATGGCATACTTCGAAGTGCTTCACGAACTGAAGCTGATCGTCGACATGATGTACGAAGGCGGCCTCGCTTCGATGCGCAGCTCGATCTCCAACACGGCCGAGTACGGCGGCTATGTCACCGGCCCGCGCGTCGTAACCGACGAGACGAAAAAGGCGATGAAGGCTGTTCTGACGGACATCCAAACGGGCAAGTTCGCTCGCGACTTCATCCTCGAGAACCAATCCGGCAACGCGTTTATGACGGCGACCCGCCGCATCGAAGCCGAGCACCCGATCGAAGTCGTCGGCGCGCAGCTGCGCGGCCTGATGCACTGGATCAAGAAGTAAGAGCAAGCCAACCTTATGTTATAATCGGGAGAAGGTCGGAGCATTTCGGCCTTCTCTTTCTCTCATTCGCATGACGATCGGAGGTGCGGGCCGACAGGCTCTGCCATGCGCAAAATTTATATGTTCGATACGACGCTCCGCGACGGTGAGCAGTCCCCAGGCGTCAACCTGAATACGCAGGAGAAGGTCGAGATCGCCCTGCAGCTCGAAAAGCTCGGCATCGACCGGATCGAAGCCGGCTTCCCGATCGCTTCGCCCGGCGACCTCGCCGCGGTCAATGCGGTCGCCCGCGCCGTCAAGAACGCGTCCGTCACCGGACTCGCCCGTTCCCGCGAGAAGGACATCGACGCAGTCGTGGAAGCGCTGAAGGGCGCCCAGGATCCGCGCATCCACATTTTCCTCGCGACCTCGCCGATCCATCGCAAGCACAAGCTGCGCATGGAAAAGCATGAGGTGCTCGAAGCCGCGGAAGCGATGATCAAGTACGCGAAGAAGCACTTTTCCCAAGTGGAATTTTCGGCTGAAGACGCCGGCCGTACCGAGATCGATTTCCTTGTCGAAGTGACAGCGCTTGCCGTGAAGCTCGGCGTATCCGTCGTGAACCTGCCGGACACGGTCGGCTACCTGTCGCCTTACGAATACGGCAACATTTTCAAGACGATGAAGGAGCAGGTGCCCGGCATCGAGAAAGTCCAGCTTTCCGCGCACTGCCATGACGACTTGGGCCTCGCGACGGCGAACGCGCTGGCCGCGATCCAGAACGGCGCCGATCAGATCGAAGGCACGATCAACGGCATCGGCGAGCGCGCGGGCAACACGGCGCTCGAAGAAGTGGCGCTCGCGCTTTATACGCGCGGAGAGTTTTTCCAGGCGAACACCGGCCTCAACCTGCAGGAGATCGCCAAGACGAGCCGCCTCGTCAGCAAGCTGACGGGCATGCCTGTGCCGGGCAACAAGGCGATCGTCGGCGCGAACGCGTTCGCGCACGAGTCGGGCATCCACCAGGACGGCGTGCTGAAGGAGAAGACGACGTACGAGATCATTTCTCCCGCCACGATCGGCATGAAGGACAGCAAGCTCGTCCTCGGCAAGCACTCCGGTCGTCACGCCTTCCGCGAGAAGCTCGTCGATCTTGGCTTCGAAGGCTTGTCGGAGGAGCAGGTCAATGCGGCCTTCGGCAAGTTCAAGGACTTGGCCGACCGCAAGAAGGACGTGTCCAACGAGGACATTCTGGCGCTGCTCGAGGAGAAAATTATCGAGACGCCCGAAGTGTTCGCGCTTGAACAGCTCGTCGTCTCGTTTGACAGCCATAAGGGCCCAAGCGCGACGGTCAAGCTGAAGACGCCTGGCGGCATCGTATCGCACACGGCCGAAGGCAACGGCTCCGTCGACGCCATCTACCACGCGATCAACGCCCAGACGGGCGAAGTCGTCGAGCTGGACGACTATACGATCAAATCGGTGACGGACGGCACGGACGCGCTCGGCGAAGTTCACGTCGTTCTGAAGCAAGGCGAGTACAGCGCGCAAGGTCGCGGCGTCAGCACCGACATCCTCGAAGCGAGCGCGCGCGCCTACGTGGACGCGCTGAACCGTCTCGTCGAAAAGCGGCAGGAGCCGCCTCGCGTCAAGCGGGACCGCGACAACGTCACTTTGATCTAACGCAAATGAATATGATAAGGCGGAGGCCCGCCGCTTCAAAGCTACGGACCGACGTCATTTGAGAAATGGGGAACCCCGTATGAACTATAGATACTCCGCCAGACTCGGGAGCTTCTCCTCCTCGGCAGTCCGGGAAATTTTGAAGCTGACGCAAGGGGATTCGATCATCTCCTTCGCCGGCGGGCTGCCCGCCGAGGAGCACTTCCCGGTCGCCGCGGTGTCCGAAGCGTTCCAGCGCGTGATGGCCCAAGGCAACAAAGCGCTCCAGTACGGCCTGACCGAAGGCTATCTCCCGCTGCGCGAGGCGCTTTGCGAGCGGATGGCGCGCAAGGGCTGCACCGTCACGCCCGACGACATGCTGCTCACGACCGGCTCGCAGCAGGCGATCGATCTGCTGACGCGCATCTACATCGATCCGGGCGACACGATCCTCGTCGAACGCCCGACCTATTTGTCCGCGCTGCAGGTGTTCCGCTCCTACGGCGCGGAGACCGTATCCGTAGAAGGCGACAGCGACGGCCTCGATCTTGCGGATCTGGAAGCCAAGCTGCTGAAGCACAAGCCCAAGATGCTGTACGTCATTCCGACGTTCTCGAACCCGACGGGCAAGGCTTGGAGCCTCGAGCGCCGCAAAGCCGTGCTCGAGCTGTGCCGGCGCACCGATACGCTGATCCTCGAGGACGATCCGTACGGCGAACTGAAGTTCGGCGATGCGTCGCTGACGTATCCGTCGATTTTCTCGCTGGCGCCGTCCGTCGCGGGCTCTTGCGTCGTGTATACGAGCACCTTTTCCAAGACGGTCGCTCCCGGTCTGCGTACCGGTTGGGTGATGGCCGATCCGGATTTGATCCGCAACATGGCGCGGGCCAAGCAGGCAGCCGACCTGCAGTCCAGCACGCTGGACCAGCAGACGCTGTACCAGCTGCTGACCTGCTTCGATCTGGACGCGCACATCGAGTTCGTCCGCACGGAGTACGAGACGCGGATGGAAAACATGGTCGGCCTGCTGCGGCAGGAAGCCTGGCCGGGCGTCCAATGGGAAGTGCCGAAGGGCGGCATGTTCATCTGGATCGAGTTCCCGACGTCGGTGAACACGGCCGAGCTGCTGAAAACCGCCGTCGAGCACGGCGTCGCCTTCGTACCCGGCGTCTCTTTTTACGCGGAGCAGGCGGAGCTGAACAAGGCGCGCTTCAACTTCTCCTACACCGCAGAAGAGCGCGCGCGTGAGGGCATCGCCAGACTGTCCAAGGCGCTGGCGCATGTCGGCGTAGGCGTTTAATTGAGGCCTCAAGCTAACGCACCGTTCGGTCGAGAAATCGACGGCGGTGCGTTTTTTGCTGATGCGGGGAGTGTCTGATAGGCTTTTTCCGGTATTCGTACCACTATCCCATTGAGTCAGCTAATTCAGCTACTTTATTCGGTCAGTTAGCTAACCGATTGTGTTACAGCTTCGAAAAGCGAAACTGTTGATAAGTTTCCCCCTTATCCGATAGCTCGTCAAATGATGAGCTAATGAATCCCGGAAGTCGGGTTAGGCGTCGGCGGGCGAATAGGTTACGTACTATTGTGCGTCGAGGAGAAATGATAAAATAGTTAACACGAGTGCCGAACCATACATAAATGTAAGGCTCGCGAACTCGGAAGGACAATTTTTGATATTAAAGAATTTATCGATTTGAGCAAAATGGGATCGATTGGCTCGAAAGATGTCGTTTGAAGCCGATGGAATTCTCCAAACTCGATTGGCGACCTAGGCCAAAAGGTGCACTTTGATTAAATTTGGCGGTCTGCTCAATCGATTCCATCTGCTCTCAATTGTCGATTGGACTAAAGACGGAAGGTTTGAGTCGATCGGGAGCGCTCTGAATCAAAACGGTGATCTGAGTCAATGGGGGCGTTCTGAATTGATATTCGTTCTGAATCGCACGTTCTGAGGCGAGCGTTCTGAGTGACGTGTTCTGAGTCACGCGATCTGAGTCAATGGGATAATGGTATATGGTCGAAAAATTCATATTCAAAATCCACGTGTAATAATATGGTAATTTCTATACATCGATAAGGAGCCTAGATAAATGAATGGACGCCGGGACGCGATATCGCTTGAAGAAGCGCAGCGGCGCATTTTGGCTTGGGCCGAACCGATCGGTGCCGAACAGGTGCCGCTGCTTCAAGCGAACGGCCTTCGCTTGGCGGAGGCGGTGCGGACGCATGCGCCGATACCGGCGTTTGCGCGCTCGGGCATGGACGGCTACGCGGTAATGGCGGCAGATCTGGCGTCGGCGTCGCCGCATAGCCCTGTTATGCTTCAGTTGCTGCAAGGAGAAGCTCGCGGTGCGATGACTTACCGTATTCGTCCGGGCGAAGCGATGCGCGTCGGGACGGGCGGCCCGCTGCCCGAAGGCGCGGATACAGTCGTGATGCAGGAAGCGGTTACTATAAGGGATGGTGAAGACGGCGAGCGCCATGCTGTTTTTTTGCGGCCGGAGACGGCAGGCAGGCATGTGACCGCCGCGGGCGCCGAGGCTGCTGCAGGCAGCGTGCTGATCGCTGAGGGAACGCGAATCGGGCCGGGTCAAGCTGCGCTGCTGGCATCGTTAGGCGTAGCGAGGCCGAGCGTTTATCGCAGGCCGCGAATCTTCGTCGTTACCGCAGGCGACGATGTCGTGCCCGTCGAATCCGAGCCGGGCATCGGGCAGGTTCGCAACGGCAATCTGCCGATGCTGCGGGCATTGATCGAATCGGCGGCGGGAGACCCGATCGGGGACGCGCATGTGCCGGACGAGCCGCGTCAAGCGAAACAAACGCTGCAGCGCGCGCTCGCAGCAGCCGACCTGGTCATCGTGTCTGGGGGCATCTCCGTCGGCGATACCGATGTCATGGGCGGATTGTTCCGGGAAGCCGGGCCCGGCTTGTTGTTTTCCAAGCTGGCCATTCGGCCGGGGAGCGCATCCAGCGCGATCGTCATGGAAGGCAAGCTGCTCATCGGACTGTCCGGCAATCCGGGCGCTTGCTTTGCCGGATTCGAGCTGTTGGCGCGGCCGGCGATCGATCGAATGGGAGGAGGCAGCGGCAAGCTCGAATGGTGCCGGGCCCGCTTGGTCGAAGGCAGCGTGAAGAGCAACGCCTACCCGCGGTTTCTGCGAGGCGTCGTGCGGATGGAGGACGGCCTGCTGACAGCCCGTCCCTGCGAGGAGAATAGTTCCTCGGGGCTCATCTCGATCGGTGAAGCCAATGCGCTGCTTGCCATTCCTCCGTCGGCCGAGGAGACGCGAGCCGGAACGATGATCGACGTTAGGCTGCTGCCGGGCTGGCAGGAGCGTGTATGGCCATGATATCCAAAGGGAATGGGAAAAATAACGAGGCGAGGCCCGGCTGTCACGCCATCGTACTGTGCGGCGGGGCGGGTAGGCGGATGGGGGCCCGCAAGGAGCTACTCGAATTCAATGGCGAGCCGCTGCTTTTGCGAATGTGCAACAGTCTGTCGGAAATTGCCGAACGGATAACGG
The DNA here is from genome assembly GCF_019091135.1 of Cohnella sp. GbtcB17. Lineage (GTDB taxonomy): Bacteria > Bacillota > Bacilli > Paenibacillales > Paenibacillaceae > Cohnella. Next base: position 8,164 of record NZ_JAGXJW010000049.1, read on the forward strand.
TCGTAGCGGACCGCGAGCGCGGATACGCGTTTCTCCCGGGCGGCGTCCGCGCGATCGCCGATGACGTGGCGGCGTTCGGCCCGATCGCCGGCATATGTGCGGGCATGGCTGTCTCCGAGCTTCCGCTGCAGCTCGTCGTCGCCTGTGATTACCCGCTCGCAGGTCTATACGTTTGGCGGGCTTTGGCCGATACGCTGGCCCGGCATCCGGAGGCGGACGCCGTCCTGCCGGAGGCCGGCGGCAAGCTGCATCCGCTATGCGCCATATACCGCCGGCGTACGCTCAGCGCATGGCAGGATGCGCTGGAGAGCGGCAACAGACGGGTGATGGCGGCTACGCAGCAGATGCGAATTGTCAAATGGCTTCCGGAGGATGGAGCCGCCGGCCAGCTGATGAACATGAATACGCCGGACGATTACCGGCTTGCGAAGGAGCGTCTGTCCCTGTGACTGCTATACTTCCCGTTATTCAGATCGTAGGCTATGCTGACAGCGGCAAGACGACGCTTCTCTGCGCGCTCGTCAGGCACCTGACGACCTTGGGCATGACAGTGGCGACGCTCAAGCATCACGGTCACCCTCACGCCGATAACACGTCAGAAGGTGTGGCGTCGCTCGATTTGCCAGATAAGGATACATCGCTCCATCTGGCGGCCGGCGCTGTAGGGACCGGCGCTTCCTCCGCCGCTCTTTCGGCCGTCTGGACGCCCGGCGAGCTGTCTTTGGAGCAGCTGGCGATGCGGCTGCCGCCGGCGGATTTAATTCTGGCCGAGGGCTTCAAACATGCTCCCTACCCCAAGTGGGTGCTGCTGCGTGAGCCTCGCGACGTCGCGCTCCTCGACGAGCTGGCCAACGTTTTTGGCGTTTCCGCTTGTTTCCCCTTTACCCATCCGAGTCAGCCCGTCGTGAACCGGGACGAGATCGAGCGGATCGCGGCATTGGCAATCGCCGCTAGGCAAGCATAGCTTTTCAGCGGCCCTGCAGCATCTCTTCAAGGGTGATTCGGTCCTCATAGCCGGCGACTATTAACGACATAGTTTTTATGTTTTGGACGTGACCCTCGATATGTGCTACAAATAAACATAGCAATCGGAATGGAACCTAAGTCGGGAGTGAACTTAACGTATGGCAGAAGTGAAGAAGATAGCGGTCATCGCCGGCGACGGCATCGGCCCGGAAGTCGTTGGCGAAGCGATAAAGGTACTGAAAAAAACGGAAGAACTGTTCGGCTATAAGTTCGAGCTCGAGCACGGCCTGTTCGGCGGCATCGCCATCGACGAAAAGGGCACGCCGTTACCGCAGGAGACGCTCGAAATTTGCCAGCGCGCGGACGCCGTGCTGCTCGGCGCCGTCGGCGGACCGAAGTGGGACAACAATTCGAAGGAGCTGCGCCCCGAGACGGGCCTGCTCGGCATCCGCAAAGCGCTCGGTCTGTTCTCCAACATCCGTCCGGCCGTCGTGTTCGACTGCCTGAAGGACGCCTCCACGCTGAAGCCCGAAGTGCTTGAAGGCACCGACCTGATCGTCGTGCGCGAGCTGACCGGCGGCATCTACTTCGGCGAGAAGTTTCGCCGCGAAGGCGCTGGCGGTCAGGAAGCCGTCGATACTTGCGTCTATAACGTTCAGGAGATCGAGCGCATCGTCCGCCAAGGCTTCGAGATCGCCCAGAAGCGCCGCAAGAAGCTCGCTTCGGTCGACAAGGCGAACGTCCTAGAGACGAGCCGCCTGTGGCGCGAGACCGTCAACAAGATCGCGCCGGAATATCCGGACGTCGAGCTGGAGCACGTCCTCGTCGACAACTGCGCGATGCAATTGCTGCGCCGTCCGTCCAGCTTCGACGTCATCGTGACGGAGAATATGTTCGGCGACATCCTGAGCGACGAAGCGGCTATGCTGACCGGCTCGATCGGCATGCTGTCGTCCGCTTCGCTCGGCGAAGGCAGCTTCGGGCTGTACGAGCCGGTTCACGGCTCTGCGCCAGACATCGCGGGTCAGGGCATCTCGAACCCGATCGCGACGATTCTGTCGGTCGCGCTCATGTTCCAGTTGACGTTTGGCTACGCCGAGGCTGCTGAAGTGATCGAGCGCGCCGTCAAGCAAGTGCTGGACGCCGGCCACCGCACGGGCGATATCGCGGTAGACAAGAGCCAGGCGATCGGTACGACGGCGATGGGCGATCTGATCGTTGCCGCGATGGTTCGCTAAATCGCGTAAAATCGCGTCAGATCGCGTCAAAATCTAGTGGACAACCAGTACGGGCCTTCTTGCAGCTTGAACGGTAATGAATAGATTAGAATAATTTTAAACAAGTAATCACTACAGCTTGATTTTCATTCTCACTCTATGATACTATCGTTTATAGCAAATAAGGCCCGGCTTTGTAGTCGGAATTACAGGAGGTAATTGTCAATGGCAGAGCGTTTGGTCGGCCGCGAGGCCCCGCACTTTAACCTGGAGACTGTGACCGGTGACGGCAAGGAATTCGGCAGAGCGTCCCTTACGGATTACAAGGGCAAGTGGCTCGTATTCTTCTTCTACCCGCTGGACTTCACCTTCGTATGCCCGACGGAGATCGTTGCGCTGTCCGAAGCTTACGATCAGTTCAAGGCGCTGAACACCGAAGTTCTCGGCGTCAGCGTGGATAGCGTCCACAGCCACAAGGCTTGGATCAACACCCCTAAGAACGACAACGGCCTCGGCCAACTGAACTTCCCGCTTGCTGCCGACATCACGAAGCAAGCGGCGCGCGACTATGGCGTACTTATCGAAGAAGAGGGCATCGCACTTCGCGGCCTGTTCATCATCGATCCGGACGGCGTACTGAAGTACCAGGTCGTCAACCACAACGACGTAGGCCGCAGCGTCGAAGAGACGCTTCGCGTGCTCCAAGCGCTCCAATCCGGTGGGCTGTGCCCGATCAACTGGAAGCCGGGCGACAAGAACCTGGTCGTCAAGTAATCGAATATCGCTCAGCCAAAGGCGCATGCACCCGCATGCGCCTTTGGCATCCTTTAGACGGCAGCCCTTTTATTGACTTTTGGGAAGACTGGCAGGAATTTGCCGTTTTAGAGGAGAATATAGTGAAGCATCCGGCAAAGCCATACACGTCCATAAGGGAGGGGAAGTCGATGTCATTCTGTTGCGGAGCCAGCATGATCGGGACGAAGGGGACGCTCAAGCATTATCGCACGCGAATTCACAACGTCCCGATTCTGTTTTGTCCGGTATGCCACCGGGTCGAGGTGCATTACCTGGTCGAGAACGAATACGAGATTTTGGCCGACTACGCGCACGGCGACGGCGCGTCCGAGGTAGACTTCCAGGACTATGTGGACGAGGCGGAAAAGGATCTGCACGAGAACTCGGTCAACAACGAGGAAGAGGATCCGCTCCTTATGGTCCAGAACCAGATCGACATGGGGCTGGACCTGCTTACCTTCGCCAAGAAGATCGGAGACGAGGAATGGGAGCGGCAGCTCAAGCGTCGGCTCGGCGTGCTGAGCCAGCGCCGGCACAAGCTCCGTCTCAAGCGGACCACTGGCGGAGCGCTGTAGTTTTCGACATAAAGACCAGGCGTGAACGCCGTTTTCGGACATGCGACTTTTTACACAAGTCATCAGTCCGGGAGCGGCGTTTTTCGCGTTTTATTCGACAACTTCTCTGATTGACAGCTTTCCCAGTCCTTTACTATGATGGACTTGACGCAAGGGCGAGCCTGGAGGAATACGGCATGGAGAAATGGAGAACGAGATATTTCCCGGTTCTCGTGGAGTATGTACTTCACGAAGACACGAGGGAGGGATACGATCTGAGCGAGCTGCTCGACCTGCTGAACGGCGTTCCGGCAGAGCATATTTTCGAGCATCACGAGGAGAACGTTCGCCTGCTCGTCTCGCATGCGGATAGCGAGGACAGGCTGGCGCTCATGCATCGAAGTCTATTGTTTCTTCACGAGATTCTGGGCAGCCACGCGTATTCAGAATCGGCCGCAGCGAAGGAAGAACAGCTGCCGGACGATTTGAGACAGGCCGCGGCGAAGGCGATACCGCTCCAGGAAGAGAGGCCGAGCCGCTTCGAGACGGTGCTCCAGCATTTGGACAGCGGAATTGCGTTGTTCGAGCCCGGCGGGACGCTCCGGTTTCTAAACGTGCCGATGGCTCGGCTGCTGCAAGCGCCAAGGCGCATCCTGATCGGCCAGAGTCTCCGCCAACTATTGTTCCACCCCAGCTTGAGCCGTTCTCTGCGGCTTATTTTTATTCGTATGTATAGGCAATTGAAGTACGATCGGCGCGCGCAGGGCGAATTTCAGGACGGCAGCCGGTATCTGCTCATCAGCATCTCCCAGATCGAAGAGCTCGACGGGGACATCTTGGTCAGCATCAAGGATGTGTCGGAGCACAAGCAGATCGAGCAGAGTGCCTTCCAGAACGACAAGCTGGCCATGCTCGGCAAGATCGCGGCGGCGATCGCGCACGAGATTCGCAATCCGCTGACGAGCATTCGCGGCTTTATTCAATTGCTCAAGCCTTACCTGGAGTCGATTGGCAAGCAGGAATACGCACGAATTATTTTATCCGAGATCGACAGAGCGAACGACATTATTTACGAGTTTCTCAATTCGTCCAAGCCTTCCGCGCCGATGACTCAGACCGTGTTGGTGGGCCTGCTGCTCAAGGAGACGATTCTGCTCACCGAGAGCGAGGCGCATATGCAAGGCGTCGAATTGACATGCGAGATTTTCGACCCGTATTTGGCGATCTCGATCGACGTCAAGCAGATCAAGCAAGTAATCTTGAACATGGTGAAAAATGCATTGGATGCGGTTGCACACGTGGCGGACAAGCGCAGGCCGAACATTCGGCTGTCGGCGCGCAAGGAACGCGGGTACGCGGTTATCAGCATCGCCGACAACGGTCGAGGGATGGACAGGGAGACGCTGAGCAGGCTATTCGATCCCTTCTTTACGACGAAGTCCGAAGGGACCGGACTTGGGCTATCGGTGAGCTACCGGATCATACGAAATCACGGCGGCACGGTTCAAGTCGACAGCCGGCTCGGCGAAGGTACGACGTTCATGATTTATTTGCCATACGTGGGGGAAAGAGAGTAGAATCGGATTAAACGAAAGCGCGCTTCGCGACGACTCCGTCGCGGAGCTTTTTTGTTACGCCGAGGACTATAGCTGCGGGAAAAGCGTTCGATGGAGTCGATCACCATGGGGGAACTGCCAATGACCAAGCGCATGAGAGTCGCAGGTCTGGATATTCAGAGATTGCTGCGAAGCCGATTCAACGATTCAGAGACCAGACGCGGATTGCGAGCTTCCCTGATCGAAGGCATCCCCGCTACGATCATCGCCAATTTGCTAGGCGGCCCCCTGCAGACGGCGTTTCTATTGTATTTGGGCTTTCAATCCGAACAGATCGGGTTGATCGCCGCTATTCCTTCGTTGACGCTGCTCGCCCAAATCTTCATGGCGTTTGCCATGGAGCGGTGGCGGGACCGTCGCAAAGTCACGACGATACTCGGCGTCGGTCACCGCTCGTTATGGGTAGGCACGGGGTTGATTCCGCTATTGTTTCCCGAGGCGGCATGGGCGCCGCTTTATATTGTCGTTTTCCTCTGTTCCTTTACGCTGACGCAAGCCGGAGGCGTTATCTGGACCTCTCTGATGGCCGATATCGTGCCGCCTCCGATCCGCGGCCGATACTTCGGCATCCGCAACACGATTCATTGGGCCGTGGCGAGCCTAACGCTGCTGGTTGGCGGCCAATTGATGGAGTGGCTGCCTGGCGGACGAGGCTTCACGATTCTATTTGCGGTCAGCGCCCTTTGCGTCGTCTGGAACGGTATCGAACTGTCCCGTTACGCAAACCCGCCCTTCGAGAGCGCAGGCGGCACATTGTCGGCGGGGTTTATTTTGAAGCCCTTCCGCGACAAACCGTTTTTATCCGCGGCTTCTTTTATCACTTTATTCATTTTGATTCAGAACATTGTCGTTCCGCTTTACGCCTATGCGATGCTTAATCTGCTGAACTTAAGCTACAGCAGCGTCACTTTGATCACGATGATTCAAAACATCGTGATGATGGTCAGTTACATATTCTGGGGTAACTTGAACGCCCGGTTTTCCGCGCGCAAACTGCTAACCTGGACATTTCCGATCATCTCGCTCGCTTGCATCGTATGGTTGGGCATGTCCGCGCTGCCCCTCCTGCTTATCTTGGGCTTGTCGCATGTCCTGCTCGGCATCGGGCTCGGCGGCTACAATTTGCTCGTATTCAACTTTTTGATCGGGGATACGCCGAAGGCGGACAGACCGATCTACATCGCCGTCTTCTCCGCCCTGACCGGCATAGCCGGATTCGTCGGGCCGAATATCGGGGGCCGGTTGTTTAAGGCGGTGAACGATGCGCCCGCGTGGCTGCAGGATTACGGCATCGTCGGATTGACCGGGATCGCGCTGCTCGTGCCTGCGGTAGCGATCGCGCCGTTCGTTTTCCGAAGCTCGCGCAACTCGCCCAGCAAAGTCGGCTAATACCGGAGAAGCATCGGGTCGACATACCGTTAAAGCGTAAAAAAGCCCGCCGCGCATTGCGCAGCGGGACAGTAGGAGGAATTGCTAGAGTCAAGAGTCGGTTAACACAGGCCGATGCCCGCACGAAGAATGATCACGAGAAGAATGAAGAGGACGAGGACGAACGCTGCTCCGCCGCCGTAACCTACGCCAGCTACTCCGCTCATTTGCTACACCTCCGAAGTTTTGATTGTGGTGACTTCCACACCCCTAATATATGTGCCGGTGACGATTCGGACTGTCCATATGCCTATTTCCGGAAGAAAAATTGAGCGTTAACCGGCAGGTTTCTGCTGGTGGTAAGCGTCACTTGACGCGGAAATATTCTTTTAATCCGTCCACAATCGCCTGGGCGACGCGATCCTGGAAGCTGTCGCTGAACAGGATCGATTCTTCGGTGGCGTTCGACAAAAATCCGACCTCGAGCAGCGTCGCAGGCATGGCCGTCTCGCGCAGCACTTTGTAGCTTGCGTATTTGACTTTGCGGTCGGTGAAGCCGGTCGCTTGAACCAGATGTTTGTGCATAACGTTTGCCAGCGTCTTGCCGCTTCCTGCGTAATAATAAGTCTCCGTGCCGCGAACGGTCGGTTTGCCTGGCGCGATATTGGCATGAATCGAGACAAAAGCGTCCGCGCCGGCTTTGTTCGCGATCGTCGCACGGTCGGACAACGGAATAAACGTATCGTCATGGCGGGTCAGAACGACTTGGAAGGCCGATTCCTTCTTCAGCAGCTTTTCTACTTTAAGTGCCAACGAGAGATTAAATGACTTTTCCTGCTTATTGGTGGCGCCTATGCCGCCCGGGTCTCCATCGCCGTGACCGGGATCGATGACGACGATTTTTTTGCCGTTGTTCGGATTGACGGGGGGCGGCGTCGGCGTCGCAGTCGGCTTCAAGTCGACGACGTATACGTTCGACTCGACATCGGCTTCTTGATAAGCGGAGAAAGGCTTGTCGGCAGCCAGGTCTACCGTGACGGTGACGGTCTTGGAGACAGCGTCGGTGACGGCGTATTTGACATGGGACGCGTCAGAACCGTCGGAGATCGCAAACTCGCCCGATTGGGTCGCAGGATCGTAAGACTGCAGCGTCGAAAAAGCGGGGTCGAACACCGTATTTGGCAGTTCTACGACTATACGAGAAGGATCGGCGACCGCATACGTTTTAGGAATCAGGCTTCCGCTGAAAGAGATGGCCAGCCGGCCGTCGCTCCATCCAATCCCTTTAATCAGTCCGCCGGCAGCGGGAGACGGCGATGGTGATGGCGTTGGGGTCGCTCCGGGAGCGGGTGTCGGCGTCGCCGATGGCGTAGGCGAAGGCGGCAGCCATGGCTCCGAAGGTTGGGACGTTGTTAAAGTCACGATCTTCTTCGCATTGTCCCAGCCGATGTCGATTCCGGCGGATTCGCCGACGAATCGGAGCGGCACGAGCGTCGTGCCCGAGCGATTGACGGGAGCGGCGTTCAGCCTGACCTTGGCGTCGCCGACGCTGGCGGTCGGTTGGCCGATCGTCAGCTTGATGTCGCCGCTGCCGGACCAGATTTTCACTTGCTTGTCCGTCTGGTTCCAAGTGACGAGAAGGCCCAGATTTTCGGAGATGACGCGAATCGGGACCATGACGCTGCCTTTGACGATTTCAACCTTGTCTTTTTTCTGGAGTGACAAGGCTTGTCCGTCCAGTATGATGGTTGTGCCCGAGGATTGGGCACTGGCTTGTCCGGCGAACGAAAAACAGAAAAACAATGCTGTGAGCAGTACAAAGAAGCCGATCTGTTTCAATTCTCCACCTCATCCATGATGTTCTAGTACGTTTAGGTTAAACGCCTACTTTCGTTAAAAGGTTTCGCAAGATAGCGAAATCGGGTCGAAAGTACGACTTCTTCACGCTAAACCTGATGTCGAGGGTCGAATGAGCGAGTCGGCGGAGGAGGCATATCCTCTTTTTTTCTATTTCATACCATTATCCCATTGAGTCAGCTTGAGATAAGAGAGAAGTGAGTCAGCTTGAGATACGAGAGAAGATTGCGTCATTGCGAGACTAAAAAAGCGACTGGTTATGCTCCCCAGCTGCTCATATGACGGCCTTTCCACCGCGCTTTGCTGCCGAAATAAATCCACGGTACGACAAGAACCGGCTTTGGCCTGGTGAGCTCGTCGTATTGGATGGCGCGCGTGACCGAGCACCAGTGCAGCAAAGGAAGCAGCGCCGAGGCGGATTGAAAATGCTTGTTCAGTCGGAACGCAAATTCATCCAAATACGCCTGCAAATGCTTAGCGCCGATCCCGTTGAAGGTATCGTTGAGCCAGGCGCATGCGGATTTGGCAATGGGAAATAAAGCTTTATGCATTTTCGCATATCGGTCGCTAGTGGGGTGAACGTGCGGTTCGGTGTGCTTGCGAGCGAATGCATGATAGCCCGATGCCAGCACCCTTCGGTTAACCCGATCGACATGCGCCGGATCAGGTTGATGAAGCACGACGCGGTCCGGTTGCTCCTGTTCGTTCAACGTGGCGCCAATCAGCAGCGGCTGTTGAGCATCCTGATAGATAGGCGATCCGTAATAAAAGGCATCCAATTTATAGTCGGCGTCGATGATGACCGAAGCTTCAGCGGACTGAAGGGCGAACCTGATCTTCTGAGCGATGTGCCATGCCGTCTTATAGGTGACCTTTAAAACGTCGGATAAACGAAGCGCGCTGATGCCGCCGGACTGCGAGAGCAGGAACATCGCCTGGAACCAACGGGGTAGCGGCGTTCGGCTTCCTTCCATGATCGTACCGGTGATGATGGAGGTCTGACGACGGCAGGAGGCGCACTGATACAGAGGCAGTCTTCGAGTGCGAATGAGGGAGTAGCTGCTGCAACGGCAAGCCGGACAATGAAAGCCTTCGGGCCAGCGAAGCGCGAACAACGCATGCGCGCAAGCGGCATCCGAAGAGAAACGTTGGCAAAACTGCTCGTAAGTATCGGCTCCAACTGGCATAGCGCGCCTCCTGCAATCGCTTTTCATCCATTATAACGAACATGTGTTCCTATTTCAAGGACTTTTTTATACATAGCCAAGAACAATCGATAGTAGTTTTAGCTGATTCGATGGGATAGTGGGATGAAGAAGCGCAAAACGAAGTTACGGTTATTGGCTTGTAAATGAATGGTAATTACATAACTGAAAATTTCTCTGTTTGGCAGCTGAACGCGTTTTAAAAATACGCAAGAAGAATTGCTTTGATTGACACCAGTTGCCAAGCTGCTTATAATATGAACCATCTAAATGAAGGAGGCTGATGTTATATGTCGAGCGTAGCGCTGATTGTGCTGTCGTCCGTCGCGTTTGCATCGGTCTCGAACGGAGCCGGCTTGGGAGACTGAGCCTTTTTTCGGCCATCACGGCCGGCTACCGCGGAGACCGACAGGTCCCCGCGGTTTTTTGTTGTGCACGCAAACTCTCCCCATTTGTACGGTCGTATCGACTGTATGGGCATCAGCGGCAGTATGGGCACGGCGATTGTCGTCACGCTTTGCTCTGAGGGAGGGCTTCGTCCGGCCGCAGGGGGACCTGGGGCTTTTTTGTGTTTTTCCGGATTGTTAAGACTTGGACCAAAAATTAATTTTAAGGGGTTATCCGACGAATGAACGAATATGCAAAAACTGCTTGGCCGGAAATGGAAATTTACGGCTGGGACGAGGAGCGGGACAGGGATTATGCGGCTATGCCGCCTATCGGCAAAAAGCTCGCGCCGGCTCGCGTCGTCGCGCAGTTCAGCCATCAGTACCGCATCGCGACGCCATGGGGAGACCGGCTGGCCGAGGTGTCCGGCAAGTTCGCCTATGCGGCGGCGACGCCAGGAGACTACCCCGCGGTCGGAGATTGGGTGGCTGCCGAGCTGCCGGACGGCGACTCGCACGCTGTCGTTCACGTGGTGCTGCCGAGACGGACGTCGATCGTGCGCAGGGCGGCGGGCAGCCGACCGGACGAACAGATTATCGGCGCGAATATCGACACGGTATTTATCGTCGTATCGCTGAACGAGGATTGGAATTTGCGCCGCATCGAACGCTATCTGATCGCCGTGCGCGACGGAGGAGCGAGGCCGGTGTTGCTGCTGACGAAGGCGGATTTGTGCGAGGACCCGGACAGGTATGTCCGGGAAGCGAGGGCGATCGCGCCTGAAGTACCTATCTTCCCGGTGAGCGCGCTGCTCGACCAGGGACGCGAGGCGCTGGCGTCATATCTTGCACCGGGATTGACGGTCGGCGCGACGGGCTCGTCGGGCGTGGGCAAGTCCACGCTGCTCAACTGGCTGGCGGGCGAAAGCCGGCAAGCCGTGCAGGGCATTCGCGAGGACGACGCCCGAGGCCGTCATACGACGACGCATCGCGAGCTGTTCGTGTTGCCGTCGGGCGCGATTTGGCTCGACACGCCGGGCATGCGGGAGCTGCAGCTATGGGAGTCGGAGGACGGCTGGCAGGCGACGTTTTCCGATATCGAAGCGTTGGCTGCGTCTTGCCGCTTCCGCGATTGCAGGCACGAGGCCGAGCAAGGCTGCGCCGTGCGGGAAGCGCTTGACGGCGGCGAGCTCGATCCGGCTCGCTACGCGAACTATCGCAAGACGGAGCGGGAGCTGGCGCGTCTCGCGCAGAAGGAGCAGCGCGCAGGCAAGCGACTCGCCAAGGAGGCGGCTGCGCGAGGCGCGAAGTCGGCCGTAGGCGGCGCGAGGCAGAAGCGGATGCGACATTTCGAGGCCGATGAATGACAAAAGGCGGGCCGTGGAGGCCCGCCTTCTGTCATTCATCTCCCCCAAGCCAGCATCTTGCGCTGGAACTCCTTGGGCGAGCAGTGGTTGAAGCGTTTGAACATTTTGTAGAAATGAGCCATGTTCGGCATGCCGATGCGGTCGCCGACCTCGCTGACGCTGAGATCGCGGGTGAGCAGCAGCTGCTCGGCGGTCTTGATCTTGCGAAAGTTGACGTATTCGGTGAACGAGATGCCCATCGCTTTTTTGAAAAACTTGACGAAGTAATAATAGCTCATATTCGCCAGCCGGCAGGCGTCTTCGACGGTGACGCGCCCGGTGATGCCGGACTCCACGTAGTCGAGCACGGGCTTCAGCCGAATGCGTTCGACGCGGTCCTGTCCTGCGAGCAGCCCCATCTTGTCGTGACGGATCATGACAAGCAGTATTTTTTTGATCAGCAGATTGACCGCGAGCTCGTAGCCCGCTTCCTTGCGGCGCGCTTCTTCGTAGATCTCGGCGATGCAGGCGGCCGTTTCGCGTCTTGCGACGGCGTTTTCCTTGAACAGATAGTTCATCGCGCTTAAAGGAACCTTCGTCTCGTTGAAGTATTGCAAATACGAGATCGTGCTCTGGTCAAAAAAGGCTTGGAGGTCGAACTGCAGCACGAGATACTGCACCTGGTCGTCGCCGTAGCTCCGGTCGCGGTGCAGCTGCGAGCTGCCGAGCACGACGACGTCTCCTTCGCGCATGACATGCGTCTCGCCGTTCACATCGACGTCAAGACGGCCGCTCTGGACGAGCAGCAGCTCGCATTCGGGGTGATGGTGCCAGCCGTAGAGCAGATCGGCGTGCCGCGTCGCCTGCCATACCTTAATCGAGAGCAGCGGGTTCTCGTATTCGATTTTCTCCTGTCTTGCCTGCATGCCGGGTGGCCTCCCTGACCAAAATCGCATAACGACCGCGCACCATTGTACATGGGAATCCGGTGGATGAATGATATACTTGAATTGTAGTTCTATCAGCGCGAACATTCAAGGAGGACAACCTTTTGAGTCAAGTGCACGTGGGCATGATCGGCTGCGGAGGCATTGCCTTCGGCAAGCACCTGCCGTCGCTCGCCAAGATTCCCGAAGCTAAAATAACCGCGTTTTTCGACGTCTCTCAAGAACGGGCGCACGACGCCAAGAACAAGTTCGGCACGCCGGATGCGCGCGTCTACGACAACGTACAGGCGCTGCTCCACGATCCCGACGTTCATGTCGTGCACGTGTGCACGCCGAACGATACGCATGCCGAGATTTCCATCGCCGCGATGGAAGCGGGCAAGCACGTGCTCTGCGAAAAGCCGATGGCGAAGACGTCCGCCGACGCCCAGCGCATGCTCGAGGTGTCCGAGCGCACCGGCCGCAAGCTGAGCATCGCCTACCAGAACCGCTATCGCGCGGACAGCCGCTGGCTGTATGCCGCCTGCCGCGGCGGCGAACTCGGAGAGGTGTATCTGGCCAAGGCGCATGCGGTCCGCCGCCGCGCGGTGCCGACATGGGGCGTGTTCCTCGATCTGGAAAAGCAAGGCGGAGGCCCGCTGATCGATATCGGCACGCACGCGCTCGACCTGGCGCTGTGGATGATGGACAACTACGAACCGAAGACGGTGCTCGGGACGACCTACCGCAAGCTCGCGGAGCAAGGGAGCCCGGCCAACGCTTGGGGCAACTGGAATCCGGAGGCGTTCACGGTCGAGGACTCGGCGTTCGCGATGATCACGATGAAAAACGGCGCGACCGTATGGGTCGAATCGAGCTGGGCACTTAACACGCTGGATGTCGACGAGGCCAAGGTAACACTGCACGGCTCCAAGGCCGGCGCCGACATGAAGGGCGGCCTGCGCGTCAACGGCGAGGAGCACGGCCAACTGTACACCAAGGAGATTCTGCTCGGCAATCAGTTCGATCCGTCGATGCCGAACGACTCTGCCGAGCGCGAGGCGCGCGCCTGGATCGACGCGATCCTGAATGATCAAGCGCCGGTCGTCACCGCCCGCCAAGGCTATGTAGTGCAGCAGATTCTTGAAGCGATCTACGAATCCGCGAACAAGGGACAAGCGATCTCCTTCGATTAAGCCTGCGGCGGTCTACGCGTAGTTCAACCGCGTCGCCGAAAGTCATCTCCGTTTTCCCGCAAAACGGAGATGACTTTCGGCGACCGTTCCTGTAAACTAAGTTTGCTGGATAAACAAAGACATCTTGGACCTCTAATTATGAAAGGTTGGGTGAAGCGCTCGTGAAATTGGGAGTATTTCTCGTATTGTTCGGCCAGCAGGACCTCGAAGCCGCGCTGGATACGGCCAAAGCGGCCGGTCTCGAAGCCGTAGAACTCGGCTGCGGCGGTTTTCCCGGCACCGCGCACGTTAATGCGCGGGAAGTGCTGAATGACGAAGCCGCGATCGCGCGCATCAAAAATGCGGTCGATTCCCGCGGCATGACGATCAGCGCGCTGAGCGTGCACGGCAATCCGCTGCACCCCGATGCAAGCGTTGCCAAGTCCGATCACGAAGACTTCGTCGCTACCGTCCAACTGGCGGAAAAGCTTGGCGTCGACACCGTCATCACATTCTCCGGTTGCCCCGGCGAATCGGAGAATTCCAAATATCCGTCCTGGGTTACCTGCCCTTGGCCGCCGGACTTCCTGACCGTGCTCGAGTGGCAGTGGAACGAAATCGCGATTCCTTACTGGAAAGAGCAATCCGCGTTCTGCCGCAAGCATGGTGTGCGCGTCGCGATCGAATCCCACCCGGGCTTCCTCGTGTACAACACCGAGACCGCGCTGCGCCTGCGCCGCGAAGCCGGCGACAATATCGGCGTCAACTTCGACCCGGCCCACCTGTTCTGGCAGGGCATGGACCCAATCGAGTGCGTGAAGGCGCTCAGCGATTCGATCTTCCACGTGCACGCCAAGGACACGAAGATCGACGCGCGCAACACCGCGCTGAACGGCGTGCTCGACACGAAGCACTACGGCGACATCCTGAACCGTTCGTTCGTCTTCCGCACGGTCGGCTACGGGCATGACGACGAATTCTGGAAAGACCTCGTCAGCACGCTGCGTCTGGTCGGCTACGACGGCGTCATCAGCATCGAGCACGAGGACGGCATCATGAGCGTGAACGAAGGCTTTACCAAAGCCGCAGGCTTCCTGAACAACCTCATCCTGAAGGAAAGCGCGGGTGAGATGTGGTGGGCGTAAACCAAAAAACGTTAAACGTCGGCATGGTGGGCTACAAGTTCATGGGCAAAGCTCATAGCCATGCGTACAAGGACGTCGGCATGTTCTTCGATCTCGAAGCGCCGGTCGTCATGAAGGCGATCTGCGGACGGGACGAGCAGGGCGTCAAGGAAGCGGCCGACAAGTTCGGCTGGGAGAGCTATGAGACCGACTGGAAAAAGCTCGTCGCGCGCGACGATATCGACTTCATCGACATCAACGCGCCGTGCGACGCGCATAAAGAAATCGCGCTGGCCGCGCTTGCCGCCGGCATGCACGTCTTCTGCGAAAAGCCGTTGGCGTTGAATCTGGCGGACGCGCGCGAAATGTTGGACGCCGCCGAAAAAGCGGGCGTCAAGCACGCGATCTGCTTCAACTACCGCTTCTTGCCGGCCGTTCAACTGGCCAAGCAGATCATCGAAAGCGGCAAGCTCGGCGAGATCCACCACTATCGCGCGACCTACCTGCAGGACTGGCTGGTCGATCCCGAAGCGCCGCTCGCCTGGCGCCTGAAGAAGGAAGTCGCCGGCTCCGGCACGCACGGCGACCTGAACGCGCACAGCATTGACCTCGCCCGCTTCCTGATCGGCGAGTTCGACCGCGTCGTCGGCCACAGCCGCACGTTCGTGAAGCAGCGCCCGATCCCTTCGTCGACGTCCGGCTTGTCCGGCAAGGGCACGTCCGAGATGGGCGAAGTGACCGTAGACGACGCTACCGGCTTCCTGGCCGATTTCAAGAATGGCGCGATGGGCGTGTTCATCGCAACCCGCTTCGCGGCAGGCCGCAAAAACCACAACACGTTCGAAATCCACGGCAGCAAGGGCACGTTGCGCTGGGATCTCGAGCGTCTGAACGAGCACGAAGTTTACTTCCGCGAGGACGAGCCCGAGCTGGCCGGCTTCCGCACGATTCTGGCGACCGATCCGTCGCACAAATACGCGGGCAACTGGTGGCCGGCCGGTCACATCATCGGCTACGGGCACGGTTTCGTGCACATCGTGTACGAATTCCTGCAGCATATGGCGACCGGCTCGCCGTTTGCGCCAACGTTCCTGGATGGCGTGCGCTGCCAAGAGGTGCTTGAAGCGGTCGATCTGTCGATCGAGCGCGGCAAGTGGGTCGGCATCGAAGAAGTATAATGACATTTCGGCGGCATGACGCTCGCCGGCACACGCAATCCCTCGGCTCCTCAGGAGCCGGGGGATTGTTTTTTGTGCGGTCGTCCCATTATCCCATCGGATCAGACGAAGCGAATCAGACGAAGCGAATCAGACGAATTGGATCAGACGAGGGGGGAGGGGGCGAGGGAAGGCGGGGGGCGGCGGCGTTCGTCAATTAAGGCGACGAATTCCCGTATGTCATTCATTTCAAATCAATGTTAGTATGTTCTCGTATCTCAGTAGCATCGACCCGAAAATAGTAGGATCCACCCTGTAGACTGCAATCCGAACATCTGATAATAGAGGATATTACAGGCGCAGGGAGGTTATCCGAATGAATCGTTATACGTTCCGGAAAGACGTGGCCGTCTATGGCAAATCGGATATTTTAGTCGTGGGAGGCGGTCCGGCGGGCGTGGCTGCGGCTATCGCGGCGGCAAGGCGCGGCAAACGAGTGACGCTGCTCGAGCAATCCGGACAATTGGGCGGAATGGGCACCCTGGGCAATGTAAGCGTATTTATGGGCGTGGGCAATGTGACGGGCATATACCGGGAGATCGTGTCCGAAGCGCTGCCGCAGCAGGCGGTCCCGGACGATCATAAAGGCTCGATCTGGCCGCAGTACAATCCGTTCCGACTGCGGCATTATTTGAACGAGAAGCTGGAAAAGGAAGGCGTCAACGTGCTGTTTCACGTCAGCTGCGCGGGAACCGTCACCGAGCAGGGGCAGGTCAAGGCGGTCATCGCGAATTCGCGCGAAGGGCTGCTGGCGTTCGAAGCCGACGTGTTCATCGACTGCACGGGAGACGGGCGCGTCGCGATCGAAGCCGGGGCCGACTACACTTCGGGGCGCGAAGCCGACGGCATGACCCAACCCATGACGCTTATGTTTATGATGCAAAATACCGGTCAGCCCGTTATTCGGCAACTGCCGGAGGGCTGCTATCATTATGAAAACGTGTCCGAATTGCCGCAAGGAAGACTGCTTCATTGGGAGCAAAGCGAGCCGGGCAGCCTGCTCGTCAACATGACCCGTGTGAGAGGGAACGGGGCCAACGTCAAGGACGTCAGCTATGCGGAAAAAGAGTCGCTGCGGCAGGCGTTCTCCGTCGCCGACTATTTGCAGCGCAACGGATTTGAGAACTATGCGCTCTCCCATATTCCGGGACAAGTCGGCGTCAGGGAGACGAATCAGATCGTCGGTCATTATACGCTGACCGAGGACGATATTCTGTCCAGCCGAAGATTCGACGACGTGGTGGCGCAGACCAACTACGAGATCGATATCCACAATCCGGACGGCAAGGCGGGCACCGACGAACGGGAAGTGAAGGGATACGACATTCCGTACCGCTGCATGCTGCCGCAAGGCGTGCAAGGCTTGCTCGTTGCGGGACGCTCGATCTCGGCTACGCACGTGGCCATGTCGTCGATGCGGGTGCAGGCGACGTGTTATGCGCTTGGCCAAGCTGCCGGCATCGCAGCCGCGATCGCGTCGGATCGAGGAATCCCGCCGGAGCATGTCGGCATGGATGAACTGCACCATGCGCTAAGCCTTCAGAACGTGGTGTTTTTAAAGAACGCTCCCCAGCGAATCGATGATTGAATGTCGTTCCTCCATTTTCGGATAAGGAGATTGGCACGATGTATAAGTTGGTCATTATCGACGATGAACCGGCCGTCCGCGGCGGACTCGGCAAATTCGTGGATTGGAGCGAATACGGGATCGTATTGGCCGGAACGGCGGACGACGGCGATACGGGGCTGGCACTGATCGAGCGGGTCAAGCCCGACATCGTGCTGACGGACGTGATGATGCCGGCGATGGACGGGATCCGTATGTCTCGGGACGTACGGGAGCGGTTCCCGGAGACGAAGATCGTCTTCATCAGCGGCCACAATGACGCCGGCTATTTGCGCTCGGCCTTGCAGATACATGCCGCCGATTATATTTTCAAACCGGTTAAGCGGACAGAGCTTCGGAAGGTCATCGAAGCGATCGTGCAGGACTTGCACGCCAAAGAAAAGGAGCGGCAGTTGCTCAAGGAGATGCAAATCAAGCTGAGTCAAAGCATGCCGCTGCTGCGCGAGAAATTTCTGATGTCATTGATTCAGGACGGCATCGCCGATGCAGAAGGCGTGCAGGAAAAGGCGGCGTTTCTTAATCTGAACCTGCCGCTCGATATGCCCTATCTCGTGCTTGCGATAACGATCGACGACCTGGAGGAAGCGTACGGCGGCCGCTCCGAGCGGGACAAACAGTTGTTGGCGTATTCGCTTTTGAACATCGTTCAGGAATTGATCGATCGCTATCTGCCCGGATATGCGTTCGAGAACAGAGCGGCCGAATACGTCGCGCTGCTTGTGCTTGACGAGCGGCTGGAGGACCCGGAGGCCACACTGCTCGCGCTTGCCGGTGCAATCCGGGACAATCTGCGGCGCTGGCTGAAGATCGGCGTGACGATCGGCGTAGGCGAACGGGCCGAGCATCTCGGCTTGCTGCCGGCGTCCTACCGGCATGCCCGCGAAGCGGCCGATCAGAAGTGGTATATGGGAAAAAACCAGGTCATTACGATGGACAGCCTCGAAACGGGAACGGCAGACCCCATCAGGTTCGATTCTCGCCAGAGCGAGCGGCTGGTGTCCGCGCTGAAGTCGGGAGAGAAGCACCGGTTGGAGACGGAGCTGGAAGAAGTCTTCGAGCCGCTGGCGCCGATCCGCAAGGAAGGCTTCAAATACGTCCGGCATGCGGGGCTGCAAATGATCGCGCTCGCCGGCAGGCTGCTGCTTGAACTCAACCTGCTTAACCGCGAGAAGGAGGAGCTGGAAGCCCGGGCGCTGGATCGGCTCATGAAGCTGGAGACGATGGCCGAGCTGAAAAGCTTCGTAAGCGACTACCTATACGGCATCTGCTGCTGGATTCAGGAGAAGCGGAGCGGACGGTCGAGCAACGTGATCGAGCAAACGCAGAAATTTATAGACGAAAATTACGCCAAAAACGTATCGATCGCGGACATTGCGGCCAGCGTCTACCTCAGCCAGACGTATGTCAGTCTCTTGTTCAAGCAGGAGACCGGCGAGACCATTTACGAATACTTGATGAAGGTCCGCATCGAGAAGGCGAAGGAGCTGCTGCGCGATCCCCGCATCAAGTTCTACGAAGTGTGCGAGCTGGTCGGCTATACGGACCCGAGCTATTTCGGCAAACTGTTCAAAAAGATGACCGGACTTACGCTTAGCGCCTACCGGAATCAGCAGTAGAAGGAACGGAACGGGGTTTCATGCCAAAGGAGTCGATCCAGTGAAAAGCGTCCTGCGCAAGAAAAGGAACCGCGCATTCGATCTGTGGGAAGGAATCCTGGCAGCCAGAAGGTGGATACTCGCCTACGGGCTGCTCATTTTTCTGCCGGCCTGCATCATGTTGTTCGTTTATTACGAGCAGTCCTCGCGGATTTTGCAGGAGGAAGTGACCCAGACGATGAAGCAGACGCTGAAGCAAGCGGGCATTAATCTGAGCTCGCGCCTCGACTACGTGCAGCACTCGTCCGATTCTTTGTTCATGAACCATAAGTTGTATGAAAACTTGGAACCCGCCGGTCCGATCATCGAGCGCATCAATCAATCGAAGGAGCTCCGCAATTTGCTCGAATCGGCGCAGACGGCGCCGGATATTGCGAGGGCGCGCATTTTTACCGATCCGAGAAACATATACGGCTTCGATTTGTTGAATCTTTTTCCGCTGGATCACTTGAAAGAACGCCCTTGGCGCGAAGAAGTCAACAACGCGGGCGGCAGCATCGTATGGACGGGAGTCTACGAGGAAGATTACCTGGACGCGGGGCCGACGCGAATTCTTTCCTGTGTCCGCATCCTGCGGCACCCGCGGAATTTCGATCAAACGCTTGGCGTGCTCATGCTGGACGTACCCGAAAAGACGGTCGCGGACATCTTATCCGAGCTTGATTTTCCGGCGCAAAGCCGCGTCTATGTGATGGACCGCGGCGGGACGGTCATCTATAGCGCGGAGCCGGCGTTGATCGGCACCAGGTCCGCACTCGCGAACGCGTCCGACGAAGGCATCCTCGAACGGTCCGAGGGCGGCGTCGACTTGTTCGAGGTGCTAGCACCGATCAAAACGACGGATTGGCGGCTCGTGCTGGAGGTGCCTAAGACAGGCTTGACGCATCGCACGACGGCGTTAAGCCAGTGGTCCGGCATCGCCACGATCGCAGGCATGACCGTCATGTTTCTGATCCTCGTATTCGTGCTGCTGGCGTTCGTTATCAACGGCATGAACCGACGGATCAAGTCGGTCGTCAAAACGATCCGCATGGAAGGCGTAGAAGGGCTGGATGAGCCGCGTCCGAACAGAGAGGGCGATTTTTACTTGCTGGAGCGGGTCGTCGATCACCTGGTGCATCGGGTGAAGGATCTGATGGAGGAAGCCTACCGTTCGAAAATGCTGGAGCGGGAGGCCGAGCTTCGCGCGCTGCAAGCGCAGATTAATCCGCACTTTCTCTACAATACGCTGGACACGATCAACTGGCTTGCGATCTCCCGCGAGGCCGACGATATCAGCCATATGATCGAAAGTCTGTCCGACTATTTCCGGCTCAGCCTGAACAAGGGAAAGGATCATGTCCGCGTAGCGGACGAGCTGGAGCTCGCCGGCGTCTATCTGGAGATACAGCAAAATCGGTTCCCTTCCACGTTTACGTTCGCGATCGAATCGGATCCGGAAGCGAGCGCGTGCATCATTCCGAAGCTGACGCTGCAGCCGATCGTCGAGAATGCGCTCCTGCACGGCATACGCAAGGACAAGAGCAAGATAGGCACAATCTGCATTTGCGCGAAGCGGCACGGCGACGAGCTGGAGATAACCGTATCGGACGACGGCATCGGCATGGAGGAGCGGCTGGCTGCCGGCCTGTTGTCCGAAGCGCGTCCTTCGCAGCGTTCCGAAGGGGGCGGCAGCTCGTACGGGCTTTACAACGTGAACGAGCGGATCAAGCTGATGGCCGGCTATGAGTACGGGCTTGCGATCCGTTCCCGTCCCGGAGCTGGCACTGTCGTAACCGTTCGGCTGAAGGCTTCGACGGAGCGCATAACAGAGTAGGATAGGACGAGAAAGTGTCAGATCGCCATCTACATGACGCATTCTCCTGCAGGTACAATGAAGCCATAAGTGCAGGAGGTGCTAGCATGATATGAACGAATGGATTACCCCGTTGAAGGAAAAGGCAGAACGGAACGACGTTTTGCGAAAGCGCGGCAGCAGACGGCGATTGGTATGGCGCAACATCGATACGTATTTGCTGCTTGTACCCGGGCTGCTATTGTTGCTCCTCTTCAAATATATCCCCATGTACGGCATCGTGATCGCGTTTCAGGATTACAACATTTTCGACGGGATCTCGGCAAGCGAATGGGTCGGGCTCGAGCAGTTCCGCAAGCTCACGCATTCTGCGGAGTTCATGCAGGTATTTGCGAATACGCTGCTCATCAGCATCTACAAGATCGTGCTGTTGTTCCCGATTCCCATCCTCATCGCGCTGCTTCTGAACGAGATTCGCTTCACGGCGTTCAAGCGGACCGTGCAGACGATCATTTACATGCCCCACTTTTTGTCCTGGGTGATCATCTCCGGTTTGTTCATGACCATCCTGTCTCCCTCCGACGGTCTCGTCAATGCCGTCATTCAATGGTTCGGCGGCGAACCGATCCATTTTTTTATGGACAACAGCGTGTTTCGAAGCGTCGTCGTGTTCACGGCGGGCTGGAAGGAGATCGGATGGAACGCCATCATTTTTATCGCAGCGCTCGCCGGCATCGAGCAGGAGCAGTACGAGGCGGCTTCGATCGACGGCGCGAGCCGGCTGCACCAGATGTGGCATATCTCGCTTCCCGGCTTATTACCGACGATCATCCTGATGTTCATTCTGAGGCTCGGCATCGTGCTGGACGCGGGCACGGAGCAGATTCTGACGATGTACAACCCGACCGTCTACGAATCCGGCGACGTCATCGGCACCTATGTCTACCGGACGGGCCTCGGCAAGATGGATTACAGCTTCAGCACCGCGGTCGGCCTGTTCAATTCGGTCATCGGGTTCATTCTCGTCGTCTCGGGCAACTGGTTCAGCAAGCGGGTGTTGAAGCGCGGAATCTGGTAAGGGAGCGTTGACATGCACATTCATAAAAGAACGTTTGGCGACTGGGCGCTGGACATTTTCGTCTATGGCTTCATGATCGTATTGGGACTCGTCACCTTGCTGCCCATGATCCACGTATTCTCCAAATCCGTAAGCTCGGATTGGGCGCTCGTGTCGGGACGCGTAGACCTGCTGCCGGTCGGCTTCCAGCTCGATACGCTGGCGACCGTCGTGACCTCTTACGCATTCGGCAGGGCCTTCCTCATCTCGGCCATCGTGACGTCGGTGGGAACGCTGCTCAGCATCCTGGTGACGGCGATCACCGCCTATCCGTTGTCTAAGCGCCATCTGCCCGGCATTTCCTTCATCATGGTATTGTTCGTCTTCACGATGCTGTTCAACGGCGGGCTCATTCCCAATTACCTGCTGATCCGCGAGCTGCATCTGATCAACAATCTATGGTCGCTTATCTTGCCGGCGATGATCAGCGTGTTCAATATGCTGGTGATCAAGAGTTATTACGAAGGGCTTCCCGAAGCGCTTGAAGAATCGGCGCGCATCGACGGAGCGAGGTCTTATACGATCCTATTCCGCATCATTTTGCCGCTCAGCATGCCCGTCCTCGCCACGATCGCCTTGTTCTATGCCGTCGGCTTCTGGAACGATTACTTCAGTCCGATGCTCTACATCAGCGATCCTGCGCTCAAAACGCTTCAATTGCATCTGCGGGACGTCGTGATGGAAAACGACACGGCAAACGCGATCAACAGGTCGGCGGACGATCTGATGAATATGTCGCCGGAAAGTATCCGGGCCGCTACCGTAGTCGCCTCGACCGTCCCCATTCTACTCGTGTATCCGTTTCTTCAGAAGTATTTTATCAAGGGCGTATTGATCGGCTCCGTCAAAGGCTGACGCTGCATTAACGCCGGCGGAAACGTGCCGCCGCTTAATGATAAATCGTAAATTTGCCATGGGAGGTTTAAAAAAAGATGAAGAAAAAGATGAAATGGGTCGCGCTGCCTGCGACCTTAAGCCTTATACTTCTATCCGCTTGCGGATCGAACGGAGAGGGAGCGGGCCATGCGGAAAACAGCGCCCCGGCGCCGTCCACGCAGTCCCCGCCCGCCAGCGAAGCCGCCAAGCCCGAATTGAAAGCGCTTATGCGCCTGGGCCCCAACTTCGAAAAAGATCCGATCGCCGCCATGCTCGAAGAGAAGACCGGCTACAAAGTCAATTACGAGGCGCTTCCGGTGGATAAGCCGGAGGACAAACTCAACCTGCTGATCGCTTCCTCCGAGCCGTACGATATCGTCTCGACGGGCGGAGACAGCAGCTCCAAAGCGATCTATGCCGATTATGCCAAAAAGGGCGCGTTGGTCGATCTGACGCCGCTCATCGAGAAATACGGCAAAAACATCAAGGCGTCGCTATCCCCGGAAACGCTGGAAATGGCCAAGGTCGACGGTAAAATCTATGCGATTCCGACGAGGTCCATCGAGTCGGTCGGCACGAGCCTGATGATCCGCAAGGACTGGCTGGATAAGGTGGGGATGCAAGTCCCGACGACGCTTGACGAGCTGACGGCCGTTCTCAAAGCGTTCAAGGAGAAGGATCCGGGCGGCAACGGCGCCAAGAACATCCCGATGGCCATCAAGGGCGACGTTCCGATGGTCGACAACATCGTCGGCGCCTTCGGCATCGTCAACGACTGGAACGACGTAAACGGTCAGCTGGTCCCCCGCGCCATGAACCCTTCGTTTAAACAATATTTGGCGTACATGTCCGATCTGTACAAGCAAGGCCTGCTCGATCAGGAGTTCGCGATCAACAAGGACGCGACGGTGAAGGAAAAGTTCACGAACGGCAAGGCCGGCGTCATCGTGCTGCACTGGGCCGACATACCGCCGATCGACGACGCGCTGAAGAAAAACTTCCCGGATGCCGCGTACGCGTACATTCCCGCGCTGGCAGGCAAAGACGGCCAGACAGGTCTGGCCCAATCGTCCGGCTTCGACCGGATCACCTTCGTTCCGAAATCCTCCAAGCATCCGGAAGACGCGATCAAATGGATCGACGCCAAGCTGGACCCGAATACGTTCAAAAATATGGCGATCGGCCTGGAGGGCACGCACCATACGTTCAAGGATGGAAATTACTACCCGATTCTGCCGATCTTCAACGACGAGCGCGGCTCGGCCAGCAACTACCTGACCGGCATCGACGAGAAAAATTATCCGATCTATTGGCAGGCCCGCGTCCGCAAGGACGAGCGGCTCTACAAAGGCTGGGAAGCGCTGAACAAGCAGCAGAAGCCGGAAGCGTTCAAGAAAAATCCGCTCGGATTGGCGCCTTATTTGCCGGATTACTCCAAGGAGGACGCGCAGCTGGGACAGATGGTCAACGATTATGCCGTCAAAGTGATCGTCGGCGCCGAGCAATTGGCTGGATTCGACGCCTTCACGGACAATTACAAAAAGGCAGGCGGCCAAACGAGCTACGACGAAATCAACGCCTGGTACGCGACGGTGAAGAAATAACGCAGTGCGGCAGTCTGCCGGCGTCTCCTGGACGGCGCAGGCTGCCGCCTTCCGTAAACATCGCAAAGGGGGGATAAATGCTGTAAGTCGGGCATGTGGATATCCATTATGGGAGGGAATCGGGATGATCGGCTTGGAATTATCGAAAAGATGGCAATCGCGCGTTGTTTTAATGCTCCTTTTTCTGATCGGTATGCTCCTGTTAAATGTTAAATCCCTCAATGCCGCTCAACCGGAAGCTTACAATTGGCAAAATGTGCGCATCGGCGGGGGTGGCTTCGTCACCGGAATCGCCATTCACCCGACCGAGCCGGATCTCGTTTATATCCGCACCGATGTCGGCGGCGCCCTGCGCTGGGACGCGGTCAATCAAAAGTGGATCCCGCTTTTGAATGCGGTTCCACGCGAGAAATACAATTATTACGGCGTTGACAGCATTGCGCTCGATCCGTCGAACCCGGAAGTGGTGTACATCGCGGCGGGCAAGTACAACTATGTCGGCGCGCCGGCCGATATTCTGAAGTCGACGGACCGGGGAGCCACCTGGACGCCGACCGGCTTCACTCCTAGGCATTATGGCAACGGGTCGGGCCGGGATTTGGGCGAACGGCTTGCCGTAGATCCGAACGACGGTCAAATTATTTACATGGGAACCCGGTACGACGGGCTGTGGAAGAGCACGTCCGGCGCGAGCAACGGCTCCTGGCAGCAAGTAACGAGCTTTCCGACCAATGGCGCCGACCCGACCGGACTCAACTTCGTGTTGTTCGACAAGAGCACGGGGTCTCCGGGCAATGCGACGCAGACGATCTATGTCGGCGTCAAAGGCACCGGTATCTACCGAAGCACGGACGGGGGGACGTCTTGGTCGCTGATGGCCGGAAGCCCGTTGACGCCTCGTCGGGCCGTTCTTGCCGGCAGAGGCACCCTGTACGTAACTTACGAGTCGGGCGTCGCCAAGTATGTTGGCGGCGTATGGACGGATATCACGCCGCCGTCTTCAGGGAGATACAACGGCATTACGGTAGATCCGACCAACCCGAATATCGTGATGACGGCGATCGAGGATGGCCAGAACACGCCGGCGCCGATCTACCGGTCGACGAACGGCGGCACGAACTGGACGCAGGTCACCTTCGTCAAGCATCAGAACGTTCCCTGGTGGACGAGCAACTGGTTCGCCGCCAATACGTCTACTTTGACTATCGATCCCCATGACCCGAAGCGGGTGTGGCTGACCGACTTTTACGGCACCTGGCGTACGGACGATATAACGGCAAGTCCGTCCCACTGGTATACGTACGAAGAGGGCCACGAGGAAGTGGTGACGTTTACGCTGCGCAGCACGCCGATCGGCGCGCCGCTGCTGAGCGGGCACGCGGATGTCGACGGCCTGCGCCATACGTCGCTTGCGGCGTATCCAAGCACCAAATTCGGCGGACCGTCGATGGGCGATACGACTTCCATCGACTTTCAAGAGAGCAATCCGAACTTTATCGCCCGGGTAGGCTCCACGCGTTATGCCAGCTCCGGAGGCGGCGGCTACAGCACCAACAACGGGGTTACTTGGACGGCGTTCCCGAATCCGCCGGGCATCGCGGGCCGCATCGCCGTATCGGCCGGCAGCGAGACGATGGTATGGGTACCCCAATTCGGCAGTCCGTTATATTCAACGGATCGGGGGTTGTCGTGGACGCCGGGAACAGGCGCGCCATCCGGAACCGTACACGATTTCTGGGTCTGGTACCAGCCGCTGGCGTCGGACCGGGTCAACAACAACACGTTCTATTTGTTGGAACGCGGGACGTGGAAGCTGTTCCGCAGCACGAACGGAGGGGCCTCCTGGTCGCTCGCTTCCACAATACCGGTATCGCTGGCAAAGACGCCCGCGTATTTCAGCATCAAGGCAGCCCCGGGCAAGGCCGGCGAATTGTGGGCCAGCCTGGATGGCGGAGGTCTCTGGCGCTCCAGCAATGCCGGCGATACGTGGACGCAGCTGCCGAACGTGCAGCAGGCGACGCTGTTCGCATTCGGGAAAAACAAGCTCGGCTCTCCGGATCCTACCGTCTTCGTCTACGGCAAGGTGGACAATACCGTCGGCATTTTCCGCTCCGACGACTTCGGCGCCACCTGGGTGAAGATCGACGTACTCGACCCGGCGATCGGCGATGAAGCCAATACGATGGAAGGAGACCGCCAGACCTGGGGGCGCGTTTATATCGGAACGAACGGCAACGGCGTTTATTACGGCGACACCCTGATGAGCGAAGGGACCGATACGGAGCCGCCGACTACGCCTGCGAACCTGACGTCTCCTTCGCATACGTCGGCGACCGTTAGCCTGTCCTGGACAGCTTCGACCGACAACACCGGCGTGGCCGGATACAACATTTACAACGGAGGCACGTACGTCGGAGCCACCACGACGCCTTCGAGCACCAGCTATACCGTAAGCGGCTTAACGCCTAACACGACATATTCGTTTACGGTGCGGGCCAAAGACGGCGCGGGCAATCTCTCGACCGCGAGCAATGCGCTGAGCGTGACGACGGCATCGCCGCCGGCAACGCCGACGAATCTGACGAAGACATCGGCAACGCTCACGAGTCTCAGCCTGAGCTGGAGTCCGCCGTCCAATCTGTCCGGCGTCGTCGGCTACAACCTTTACGTCGGTTCCAAGCAGGTGGCCGCTACCTCGGGGACGACGTATACGCTCACGAACTTGCTGCCCGATCGGACGTATTCGGTTACGGTTCGTTCGTTCGACGCCGCAGGCAGCACATCTGCAGCCAGCAATACGCTTGCTGCGACGACCGCGGCAGGACCGGGCACGCTTTCCTTCAGCGACGATTTTCAGGATGGGGCAGCGGACGGCTGGACCTCCGTGAACGGGACCTGGTCCGTCGTAACGTCGGGCGGATCCAAGGTTTACAGGCAATCCTCCTGGCCGACGGTCGATTCGTTCAGTACGGTCGATGCAAGCACGTATACCAATTACAGCGTGGAAACGAATATTAAACTTACGCAGAACGACAGCGATCTGGCCGCAGGGATTACGGCTCGCTATCAGGATCCGGGCAACTTTTACTACTTCCGGGTCAAGGCGGGCAAGCTGCAGATCGGGAAATCGGTGAACGGGGCCATCACGATCCTGACCGCGAAAAATTACATCATGACGACGAACGTCGTGTACTCGTTCACGGCGGTATTGAACAACAGCACGCTCGATTTGTACGTGAACGGATTCAAGGAATTGTCGGTTACGGATACGAGCCTCACTTCCGGTAAAATCGGTCTGTACGCCTTCAAAACTAGCGTGGAATTCGATGACGTGAAAGTCGTTCACGACCGCGATTTTGCGCCGCCGACGGCGCCCGGCAATTTGCGCTTGGCGTCAAAAAGCGAGACGACGGCAGACCTGGCGTGGGATGCGTCCACGGATAATATCGGCGTCACCCAGTATGAGGTGTATCAAGGTTCGACTTTGATCGGAACCGCCGCATCCAATGCGTATTCCGCGACCGGACTCACGGCGAATACCGTCTATACGTTTAGCGTCAAGGCCAAGGATGCCGCAGGCAACGTGTCCGCAGCGAGCGCCGCGCTCAGTGTCACGACCGATCCGTATCTGAATCAGGCGAAGAAGACGATCGCCGCCGTCGCCGTGAACGGATCGCTTGATGAAGCGGCCTGGTCAGCGTCCGGGTTCAAGCAAGTCAAGAAAGCGATTGTCGGCACGCCGAACAATACGGCCCAATTCAGTACCTTGTGGGACAACAATTATTTGTACGTGGGCGTCAAAGTCATCGACGGCAATTTGTACAATACCTCTACGCTGCCCTACTACGATGACTCGATCGAGATTTATATCGACAGCAACAACAACAAGGGTACGACGTATGACAGCTACGACCAGCAGTATGTAAAGGGCTGGAACGACAGCACGCTCTGGCTGCAAAGAACGATGCCAAACGGCGTGTTGCATGGATGGGCTCCAATAACGGGCGGCTATAGCGTAGAACTGGCGATACCGTGGAGCTCGCTCGGCCTTGTGCCGACCGCCGGCTTAACCGTCGGTTTCGACGTGGCGAACAACGATTCGGACACCGGTAACGGACGTGACAGCCAGCTGATGTGGGCCGGCACGAACGACAACTGGACGAATACGTCCGCCTTCGGAAGCCTGCAGCTGTCCGCCGTCTCGATCGGAGATACGCAGCCGCCGTCAGCGCCTGCGCATTTGACAGCGTCCTCGCACACCGACCGGACGGCCACCTTGTCCTGGACGGCTTCGACGGACAATGTCGGCGTGACCGGCTACAACGTTTATAACGGCGCCAATTTGGTTGCATCGGTCGCTTCGACGACCTACACGGTCACCGGGTTAACGCCGGAAGCCAGCTATACGTTTCATGTGAAAGCGAAAGACGCGGAAAACAACGTATCGGCGGCGAGCAATACGGTCAGCGTCACGATGGATGCGTCCTACACGCTGCTCTCCGTCGCCAAGACGAATGCCGCCATCCAGATCGACGGTTCGCTGGACGAGACGGCATGGGCCATCACCAAACAAGTAAGCAAAAACGTGAGCGGAACCTCCAACAACAGTACACAGTTCGGGGTTTTATGGGACGATAATTACTTGTACGTCGGGATCACGGTCGCGGACGCCAATCTATACAATAACTCGGCGGAGCCCTATTCCGACGACTCCGTCGAGATTTATATCGACGGCGATCATAACAAGGGCACGGTCTATGACAGCTATGACCGGCAATTTATCAAAGGCTGGAACGATAGCGCTTTGTTCGAGTCGCGAAGCTTCACGAGCGGCGTGCAGCACGCATGGGCCGCGACGACGGGCGGGTACAGCGTGGAACTGGCGATTCCGTGGAGTTCGCTCGGCATTACGCCAAGCGCCGGGATGCTGATCGGCTTCGACGTGGCGAACAACGACGAGGACGACGGCAACGGCCGGCAGAGCCAGACGGTATGGGCCGGCGAGTCCACGAACTGGACGGATACGTCCGCCTTCGGGGAATTGAAGCTGTCGGCACCGTAAGAATAAGACGCGAGTCAGCATTGCTGCTTGTTTGTGACGTCGGTTCCGGTATGTGCCAGAGAGATGGTGGCTGTCCGTGCCGGACCGATTGTTCAAGGATAGGCGAATTATACGCCGCAGTTGTCGGTGTCGAAAAGGGGGACCTTCCAGGCACAATTGGTATTTTTATTTTATGCCATTCCATTATCCCATCGGTTCAGTTTGCGGGAATCGGCCTGATCTGAACCGATGGGATAGTGGGATGACGGGCCCGATCGATGAACAGGGCTGAGCGGATGGGATAGTGGGATGAAGAGAGAAAATGTACTGTCTATTTTCGTATTTACCAATATATTACAATATCGATCGTTTAAAAGCTGCTGGCGGCAGTTTGGCCGATATGGTATATTACCTACCGTATAACTAAAGAATAAATCCGGGCGAGGCTGTCCATTCAAGACATGGTCAGTCGGCAGCGCCGGGAGAGGTTCGCGAACTCCCTCTATAAAAAACTATGAAAAAGCGGCGGCCCGCAAAGGGTGCTGTCGTTTTTGACGTTCGGCGCGAAGCGGCTATAGGCCCGCTTCGCGCCGTTTCTTTGGTTGCGGGAATTCAACAACCGCTCTCCCAATGCCTGGCGAGGAGCGTGCAGAGATGAATAGGGAAAAAGCGGTCGTCGTCTTCAGCGGCGGCCAAGACAGTACGACCTGTCTGTTCTGGGCGAAGGAAAACTTTGCGGAAGTAGAGACAGTTACTTTTAAATACGGTCAGCGGCATGCGCTGGAGACGGAGATCGCGGCCTCCATCGCGGAAGAGCTCGGCGTGCGCCATCATCTGCTCGATATGTCGCTGCTCGGGCAGCTCGCGCCGAACGCGCTGACACGCGGCGATATCGAGATCAAGCAGGACGAAGGCGCGCTTCCGACGACGTTCGTGGATGGACGCAACCTGCTCTTCCTCAGCTTTGCCGCCGTGCTGGCCAAGCAGGTCGGCGCCAAGCATATCGTGACCGGCGTCTGCGAGACGGACTTCAGCGGTTATCCCGACTGCCGCGATGTGTTCATCAAATCGCTGAACGTGACGCTGAATCTGGCGATGGACTATCCGTTCGTCATCGATACGCCGCTCATGTGGCTGAACAAAGCGCAGACGTGGGAGCTCGCCGACAGACTCGGCGCGTTCGAATTCGTCAGGGACCGCACGCTGACCTGCTACAACGGCATTCCCGCCGCGGGCTGCGGCGAATGTCCAGCCTGCAAGCTGCGAGCGAACGGCCTGGCGACGTACCTTCGTGAAGCCGGAAGGGAGGACGTACGCTGATGCTGCAGCAAATTTATCCGGTCGCCCCGCATCCTTACCGCTACGAGCTGAACAAGGATTTGCAGTTCGCGGCGGCGCACTTCGTGCCCGCCGAATCCGCCGGCAAATGCAGCCGCGTGCACGGCCATACGTACTTCGTTAATGTGACCGTGGCCGGAGATCGGCTGGACGAAGCGGGGTTTCTTGTCAATTTCTCAGATATAAAGACGCTTATTCATGCCCGCTTCGACCATACGCTGCTGAACGACGATGCGGAAAGCTTTAGCGCGGAAGACCCGAATCGCTTTCCGACGACGGAGGTCGTGGCGAAAACGATCTGCGAGCTTGTGCAGCGTTATCTGGACGAGAAGTCCAACCATGCCGTCTGTCTGCAGGTGTTCCTGCGGGAGACGCCGACCAGCTACTGCGTCTATCGGCCATGGCCGAAGTTGTCCAAGCGACCGGCGGGTGACGATCGTGCTTAAGCAGGCTGTGAACGATCCGGCGAGCCGCACGGCTCGAATTCCCGTGATGGAAATATTCGGTCCGACGGTGCAAGGCGAAGGCATGGTCATCGGCAGAAAGACGAGATTCGTCCGCACCGCGGGCTGCGATTACCGGTGCAGCTGGTGCGATTCGGCGTTTACTTGGGATGGGACCGGCAAAGACGAAATCCGGCTGATGACGCCGGAAGACGTTGTACGGGAGCTGACCGCGCTCGACGGCTCCGCGCCGGATCATGTGACGTTGTCGGGCGGCAATCCCGCGCTGCTGCCGCAGCTGGGCGCGCTGATCTCGGCGCTTCGCGCCGCCGGAGCGGCAGTCGCGTTGGAGACGCAAGGCAGCAAATGGCAGGACTGGTTTTTGGAGATCGACGAGCTGACGATATCGCCCAAGCCGCCGAGCTCCGGTATGACGACCGATTGGGCGGCGCTTGAGCGAATCGCCCTGCGTCTTGCGCAGGGCGGCCGCCATTTCAGCCTGAAGGTCGTCATTTTTGACGAGGCCGACCTGACTTACGCCTCCGACGTTCATCGCCGCTTTCCGGACATTCCGTTTTATTTGCAGGCGGGCAACGATCGTCTTGGCGAGCAGGATCGGGCGCGGCTGCTGCCGTATTTGCTGGAGCGCTACGAATGGCTGGTCGACCGGGTCGTCGCCGATGCCGGGCTGCGAGACGTGCATGTGCTGCCCCAGCTGCACACCTGGATCTGGGGGAACAAAAAAGGCGTTTAAGGAGAAGATGAACATGGCGGGAAGAAGCAAGGAAGAGCTGGCGGGCGTATCGCTGCTCGGCAATCAAGGCACGCAATACCCGGGCACGTACGCGCCTGAGGTGCTCGAAGCGTTCGACAATAAGCATCCGGGCAGAGATTACTTCGTCAAGTTTAATTGCCCCGAGTTCACGAGTCTGTGCCCGATGACAGGGCAGCCGGATTTCGCAACGATTTATATTTCCTATATTCCGGACGTCAAGATGGTGGAGAGCAAGTCGCTTAAGCTGTACTTGTTCAGCTTCCGCAACCATGGCGACTTTCACGAGGACTGCATGAATATCATCATGAACGACCTGATCGAACTGATGGCGCCGCGGTACATCGAAGTATGGGGCAAGTTCACGCCGCGCGGCGGCATCTCCATCGATCCGTATTGCAACTGGGGAAGGCCGGGCACCAAATACGAGGCGATGGCCGAGCACAGAATGCTCAATCACGACCTGTACCCGGAGAAGGTAGACAATCGATAGGTTGAACGTAAAACGGCAATAACATACGCGAGGAGCTGGCTCGATCGTCCGAAAAGAGACGACGCGAGCCGGCTTTTTTTGTTTTTCGCGCCTTTTCGTTAAAAATAGCATAATTTACACTTCGCCGCGTCTCCATTAACGCCGGGTTGACAAGCCGCTGATAAACTGAGCGGGTCAAGAACAGCGGAGAAGGGGTTGGGAGCATGAGTTTGCTTCTATTGGAAAAGACGAAATCCCGGGTGGCCGCAGAGGCGCCCCGCTTGGAAACGGAGAAGCGGATCGCGAAGCCGGAAGCTGCGAGCGCATCCCGCGAGAGCGAGCCGGCGGAGCTCGCCAAGCATTACCCGTCGGTTGCGCTGGCGGATTGGATCCGGTCCTGCCCGCAGGTATCGCCGGAGCAGACGTGCGGCGAGATTGCCGAGCTGTTCCGCAGGCGCCAGGAGCTCGAGTGTGTCGTCGTCGTGCATTCGGCCGGTGAGCCTGCCGGCCTCGTCATGCGGCATCGCTTTTTTAAGCTGATCGGCTCGCTGTACGGCATGCCGCTGTTCGCGCACAAGCCCGTATCGAAGCTGATGGACGGCAAGGCAATGATCGCCGAGACCGATCTGTCGCCGCAGGAGCTGATCGACCGCGCGATGTCGCGCGACGAAGAGCGAATCTACGACGCGGTGATCATGACGAGCGGCGGCGCTTTTAACGGTGTGCTGACAGTGAGCGACCTGCTGCAGCTCTCGAGGATGCTCCGGAGAGAGCTCGCCGGACGGCAGATGGCGACGGTGCGCGGCGCCGAACGAATGCTGCGCGACATTCGGGGCGCGGTCGATCGGCTGGCCGGCGAGGCTTCGACGTCCCGCGCGGGGAGTGTGGAGATCGCGGAGCTGGCGGAGCACGGCAAGGAAGATTTGACCGAGATGCTCGGCTTATTCCGTTTGTGGACGGAGACCGCCGACCGTCAGGCCAGGTCGGTGGACGAGCTTCTCGCCCGCGTGTCGGACACGGTCGGCATCGCCAAGGTGATCGCGCAGCTGGCGGATCAGTGCAATCTGCTCGCGATCAACGCGCAGATCGAAGCGGCTCGGGCCGGCGCTCACGGACTGGGCTTCGCCGTCGTCGCGCAGGAAGTGCGCCAGCTCGCCGACGAGACGAAGTCGCAGGCCGGACAAATCCGAGAGCAACTGAGCGGAATGGCGGCTTCGGCGGCCGCGGCGGCGGCGCACGTCCGCGAAGGCAAGGAAGGTGCGGATCGCGGATTGCTTCAGGTGCGCAAGACGGAGGAGACGTTCGGACGGCTATGGAATCGCAGCTCCGAAAATGCCAAAGGGACGGAGCATCTTGAAGCGGCTTCGCGCGAGGCATCGGCCATGTCGGAACAAATCTCGACGCAGGTGGCCAAGCTCGCGGCGCAGATGAACGATTCGCCAGAGGAAAAATATTAATGAAAGAAA
This sequence comes from Cohnella sp. GbtcB17, assembly GCF_019091135.1. Lineage (GTDB taxonomy): Bacteria > Bacillota > Bacilli > Paenibacillales > Paenibacillaceae > Cohnella. Next base: position 42,122 of record NZ_JAGXJW010000049.1, read on the forward strand.
AATAATAACGAAAGAAATTATTAACGAACGACTTTTTTTACATAGCGTTAACAATACCCGAATACAAGATTGACGATTGGCCGCTAGAATCAGAGATGTGCCTGAGAGCAAAACATATAAACACAATTTGAAAGGGGCTCTATTCCTTGAAAAAATCTCTGCTTGTCCTCACGACGCTCGCGCTTAGCATCTCCCTTGCCGCATGCGGAAAAAACAACAATGCCAATAACGCAAACGCAGGCGCTTCGTCCGGCGCATCGTCGAGCGCTCCGGCGAGCGCGGCCGTAAGCGGCGCCTTCAGCGCAGCAGGCTCCACCGCGCTTCAACCGCTCGTCGACCAAGCGTCCAAGAAGTTCATGGATCTGAACAAGGACGTCACGATCACCGTCAACGGCGGCGGCAGCGGCGCCGGTCTGTCCCAAGTATCTGAAGGCACCGTACAAATCGGCAACTCCGACGTGTTCGCCGAAGAGAAGCTGAAGGACGCTGACGCGGATAAAGCGAAGGAGCTCGTCGACCACCAGGTCGCGGTCGTATCGATCGCAGCCGTCTCCAACAAGGACGTAGGCGTGGACAACCTGACGAAGGCGCAGCTGGTAGACATCTTCACCGGTAAAGTGACGAACTGGAAGGACGTAGGCGGCAAGGATCAAAAAATCGTCCTCGTCAACCGTCCTGCAAGCTCCGGCACGCGCGCCACGTTCGAAAACTTCGCCCTCGGCGCGAAGTCGGAAGATCTGCCCGACTCGATCACCGAAGACGCATCCGGCACGGTTCGCAAGCTCGTCTCCGAAACGCCTGGCGCAATCGGCTATCTGGCGCTTTCCTACCTCGACGATACGATTCAAGCGCTGAAGTACGAAGGCGTAGAGCCGACGGCCGAAAACGTAGCTTCCGGCACCTATCCGGTTTGGGCATACGAGCACATGTACACGAAGGGCCAGCCTGAAGGCGCGGTCAAGGCATTCCTCGACTACATGCTGAGCGATGAAATCCAGAACACCGACGTGAAGGATCTGGGCTACATCCCGGTTAGCGACATGAAGGTTACGCGCGACGTGGAAGGCAAAGTAAGCAACAAATAATAAATAAAGCATGAGAATAGCCGGCAGAGGCGGACCTGGTAACGGGCGCCTCTCTTGCCACGTTAAGGAGAGGCTCGCATGAATTTGACCCAAACCCGCCCGGCGGCGGATGCCGTCGCGAAGGACGGACGCGGCAAATTTCCGAAGCACAAGCTGGAGGAACTCCGCGGCAGAGGATACGTGATGTTTTGCGTGCTGCTGCTGATCGTCATCATATTTTCGATCGTCTACTTTATCGCTTCGAGAGGCTTGACGCCGTTCGTAAGCCAGGGCGTTAGCGTCGGTGAGATGCTCGGCGGCCTGAAGTGGTCGCCGGAAGCGGACACGCCTCGCTTCGGCGCACTGCCGTTTCTGTTCGGCTCATTCGCGACTTCACTGCTCGCCGCCATCATCGCAGCGCCGCTCGGCATCTGTGCCGCGATCTTCATGACCGAGATGATGCCCAAGGTCGGCAAAAATATTTTGCAGCCCGCGATCGAGCTGCTCGCGGGCGTGCCCTCGGTCGTCTACGGCTTCGTCGGCCTCAGCGTCGTCGTACCCTTCCTTCGCGACGTCTTCCCCGGACAGGGCGTCGGCATCCTGGCGGGCGGGATCGTGCTGTCCGTCATGATTCTTCCGACGATCACGACCGTCGCCACGGACGCGCTGCGCAGTCTGCCCGCCGGCCTGAAGGAAGGCTCCTACGCGCTCGGCGCCACGCGCTGGCAGACGATCTCGCGGCTCGTCATTCCGACGACGCTGCCGTCGCTCATGACCGGCGTCGTGCTGGGCATCGCGCGCGCGTTCGGCGAAGCGCTGGCCGTGCAGATGGTCATCGGCAACGCGCCGCACATTCCGCACTCGCTGACGCAATCGGCAGCGACGCTGACCAGCATCATCACGTTGTCGATGGGCAATACGACGAGCGGCTCGCTGCACAACAACGCGCTGTGGAGTCTCGCTCTCATTTTGCTCATCATGACGTTCCTGTTTGTATTCGTCGTCAGGCTGCTGGAGAGGAGAGTGAAGCACGCATGAAGACCAAGTCCGTAGACCGCATCATGACCGGCGTCATCGTCGGCGTCGGCTTTTTGATCATCGCGCTGCTTGCCGCGCTGCTCGGCTACCTGCTTATCCGCGGCCTCGGCCATGTCAGCTGGCACTTCCTCACTTCGCCGCCCGAATCGATCCGCGCGGGCGGCGGGATCGGACCGCAGCTGTTCAACTCGCTGTTCCTGCTCGTGCTGACGATGATCATCACGGTGCCGCTCGGCCTCGGCGCGGGCATCTATATGAGCGAGTACGCCAAGCAAAACCGGCTGACCGCGTTCATCCGCCTGATCGTCGAGGTGCTGTCCTCGTTTCCGTCGATCGTCGTCGGCCTGTTCGGCCTCCTGGTCATCGTCAACCGCTTCGGGCTCGGGCTGTCGCTCATGTCCGGCGCGCTCGCGCTGACCGTGTTCAACCTCCCGCTCATGGTGCGCATCACCGAGCAGGCGCTTCGCGCCGTGCCGCGCGAGCAGAAGGAAGCGGGCCTCGCGCTCGGACTGTCCCGCTGGCGCACGATCACGACGGTCATGCTGCCGATCTCGCTGCCCGCCATCGTCACGGGCACGATCCTCGCCGCCGGCCGCGTATTCGGCGAAGCTGCCGCGCTGCTGTTTACGGCGGGCATGAGCTCGCCGCGCCTGGACTTCACCGATTGGAATCCGCTGCACCACACGTCGCCGCTCAATCCGTTCCGTCCCGCCGAGACGCTCGCCGTGCACATCTGGAAGGTCAACAGCGAAGGGCTCGCGCCAGACGCGGCGCAAATCGCGGCAGGCGCTTCGGCCGTGCTCATCATTACCGTGCTCGTATTTAACCTCGGCGCCCGCTGGCTCGGCCGCGTGCTGTACCGCAAGCTGACGGCAGGACGCTAACACCGGCATCGGCCGGATCACTGGAACTTAAAGGAGGAATTCATCGTGACTTTGATCGCGACCGAAAAGACGGATGCCAGGCGCACGGCCGTTCAGTCCGCCGGCGAAAATCCGGCAAGCGCGACCTCGCCGGCCGATTCGCCAAGCGCAGCCGCGCTGAACGCAGGCACAGGAACCGTAGTGCCGCCTGCGCCTTCCGCGCCGCCTTCGCAGCCTGCGCCAGCCTTGAAGCAAGCGCCTGCGGTGACGGCGCAGATACCGAAGCCGGCGCCGTCCGAGCCTGAACCAAGCGGAGCCGCCCGCACGCAAGCCGCGCCGCCGCCCGCGTTTTACACCAAGGACCTGTCCGTCTTCTACGGCGAGAAGCAGGCGATCAAGCAGGTCAGCATGGCCTTCCCGGATCGTCAGGTCGTCGCGCTTATCGGGCCCTCGGGCTGCGGCAAGTCGACGTTTCTGCGGTCGCTCAACCGGATGAACGACCTGATCCCGGGCGCTTCGATCGAAGGAGAGATCTGGATCGGCGGCCACAACATCTGCGATCCGAAGACGGACGTCGTGCGGCTCCGCCAGAAGATCGGCATGGTGTGGCAGCGTCCGAACCCGTTTCACAAGTCGATCTACGAAAACGTGGCGTTCGGTCCGCGTTACCATGGCGTGAAGAGCAAAGCCGCGCTCGACGAGCTCGTCGAGGAGTGCCTGCGCAAGACGGCGCTGTGGGACGAGGTCAAGGACCGTCTGCACCAGTCGGGCCTCGCGCTGTCCGGCGGCCAGCAGCAGCGTCTGTGCATCGCGCGCTCGATCGCGGTCAAGCCCGACATTCTGCTCATGGACGAACCGGCCTCCGCGCTTGACCCGGTATCGACCGCCAAGGTCGAAGAGCTGACCGCCGAGCTGAAGCGGGACTATACGATCGTCATCGTCACTCATAACATGCACCAGGCCGCGCGCGTATCCGACAAGACGGCGTTTTTCTTCCTCGGCGACCTGGTCGAGTATGACGAGACGAACAAAATTTTCACCAATCCGTCACGCAAATCGACGGACGACTATATCTCGGGGCGTTTCGGCTGAACGCGCGAGCAGCGCTGGCATGACCGAGCGCGGGCCATCCGCAGGATGAGGCGACGGACCGCCGGAGCCCGGCCCAACGAGGAGGAGGAGCGCACAGTGATCATCGAGACCAAACGGCTGCAGTTGTACTACGGGAAGTTCCATGCGCTTAAAGACGTGGATCTGTCCATTCCCGAAAAGAGCATCACGGCGTTCATCGGCCCTTCGGGCTGCGGCAAGTCTACGCTGCTGCGGACGCTCAACCGGATGAACGATACGATCCCGGGCGTGCACATTGAAGGCGAAGTGGTCATTCAGGACCGCAACATTTACGACGGGCAGACCGAGGTCGAGTTTCTTCGGAAGCGGGTCGGCATGGTGTTCCAGCAGCCGAATCCTTTTCCGAAGACGATTTACGACAACGTGGCCTACGGCCCGCGCCTGCACGGCGTGACCAAGAAGTCCGAGCTGGACACCATCGTGGAGAAGAGCCTGCGTTCGGCGTCGCTGTGGAACGAAGTCAAGGACGTCCTGAAAAAGTCCGCATTGGGCCTCTCGGGCGGCCAGCAGCAGCGTCTGTGCATCGCACGCGCGCTTGCCATCGAGCCGGACATCCTGCTGATGGACGAGTCGACTTCGGCGCTCGATCCGATCTCCACGACGAAGATCGAGGAGCTCACGCGCGACCTGAAAAAAAGTTATACGATCGTCATGGTCACGCATAACATGCACCAGGCAGCCAGAATTTCGGACCGGACGGTGTTTTTCCTGAACGGAGAAGTAGTGGAGTCGGCGGAGACGGAGCAGCTGTTCCGGGCGCCGCGCGATCAAAGGACGGAGGACTACATCTCCGGCAGATTCGGTTAAACGACTTGGAAGGGGCAAACGGCCAATGACGGCAAGAAGGGAATTCGATATCGGGCTCGTGCAATTGCAGAACATGCTGGTGGAAATGGGGGACCGGGTGGAGAAGGCGCTCGGCGACGCGATGCAGGCGCTGGAGGGCTTGAACGGTCCGCTCGCGCAGCGGATCGTTAAAGCCGATCCCGAGCTGAACCGGCTCGAGGAGCGCATCGCCGATCTGGGGTCCAAGCTGATCGCGACGCAGCAGCCCGTGGCGAAGGATCTGCGCCGCATCCTCGTGGCGCTCAAAATATCCTCGGACCTCGAGCGGATGGGCGACCTGTCCGTCGATATCGCCAAAGTCGCGATCCGGCTGGAAGGCCAGTCGCTCATCAAGCCGCTCGTCGACCTGCCGCGCATGGCGACGCTGGCGCAAGGCATGATCGGCGAGTCGATCCGCTCTTACATCGACGAGAACGTCGACCTGGCGTACAAGATGGCCAAGGACGACGACATGATCGACGCCTTGTACTCGCAGATCCTTCGCGAACTGTTCGAGATGGCCGGCGAAAATCAGAAGAACGTCGGTCAGGCGATGAACCTGTGCTTCGTCGGCCGCTACATCGAGCGGATCGCGGACCACGCGACGAATATCGGCGAGAACGTCGTGTTCCTTGTCGTCGGCACGCGCCCCGATCTGAACCAGTAAGCGTAAAGAAGTCGACCGGCTCATTGGTCGACTTCTTTTTCTATTGCGCGGTTAGAATCTGCGGGCCTTCAGCTGTGATGGCGATCGTGTGCTCGTACTGGGCGGCGAGCTTGCGGTCCCGCGTCCGCGCGGTCCAGCCGTCCGCATCGATGGTCATCTCGTAGGTCCCCTCGGTAATCATCGGCTCGATCGTGAAAACCATGCCTTCCTTGATGCGAGGTCCTCTGCCAGGTTGGCCGACATGCGCATAATTCGGATCCTCGTGCAGGTCCCGTCCGATACCGTGCGCGAGCAGATCGCGCACGACGCCGAAGCCGTTCGACTCGGCATGCCGCTGGATGGCGCTCGTCACGTCGCCCAGCCGATGGCCGGGCTGCGCCCGAGAGATGCCGAGGTCCAGGCATTCCTTCGTGACGCGCATCAGCTTGTCGGCCGTCGGCGAGATATGCCCGACCGCATAGCTCCAGGCCGAATCGCCGAGCCAGCCGTCCAGCTCCGCGACCGTGTCGATCGTCACGATATCGCCTTCTTTAAGCGGCATGTCGCTTGGGAAGCCATGGGCGATCACGTCGTTAACGGAGGCACAGGTTGCATAGGGATAGCCCTTATAGCCTATCTGGTATGGCTTTGCGCCGTGCTTCAACATGATCTCCTCGAATATGCGATCAATCTCGTTGGTGGTAATACCCGGTTGGATCAGCGGCGCGACGGTACGATGGCATTCGGCGACGACCTGGCATGCCTTGCGGATGGCTTCGATTTCATGCTTGCTTTTTAAGATGATCATGTTCGTATCAGGACTCCTTCGTAATAGCTTGTATGGCGAGCCGGACGATTCGATCGACGTCCAGGTCGGACGTGCCTGCATAGTAGCGCAACCCGCAGCAACCGACGAGCACGGCAAGCATATGGTCGACGCTGTCGTCCTCGCGGCGGGCGATCGATTGGAGCGGCGTATACAGACGTTCCATGAAACGTCGCTTGCTGACGTGACGGTCCTTCTCGGGCAAGCCCGCATAATGCTCGGACGCCATCTTGTAGACGAGATAGGCCCGGGGGTCCGACTGCCACATCCCGAGCAGCGTCCTGCAATACGTCGATAGCTGCTTGTCGTTAGAGCTGTCGCCGCGACTGTGCGCCCATTCCTCCATCGCTTGCTCGCATCGATCGAAGCCGCTGCTCAGCACGTCTTCGATCAACAGATGCCGGTTGGGATAATAATGATACACCGTGCCGTATCCAAGCTCGGCTTCGCGGGCGACGTCGCGAATATCGAAGCTCCCGCCCGTGCGGAAGTAAGCGCGCGCGGCCGCGTCCAGAATCTGTTCTCTGCGCTGCAGGCGTAGAAGCTCATTTTGTTCTTTGGTTCGGGGGCACATCGGCGATTGAACCTCCTGTTATAGACCTGCATATATGTCGATTTAAAATAGTAGCATGCGGCGCGTCAATATGCAAATGAGCAGGCGAAGAACAGGCGAAGGCCAAGCGAAGGTTTGGATGTCCCTGCAGGCAGGGATGCCGGACACCGGAGACCTTATATCTTTAAAACCGGTCCAAATGGCAATCGATTCGGACTGGAGGGACGTTATACACCCGTATCAAAGCTTAAAATGGCCGGAAATTCCGCGATAGCGGCGCCTGGGTCCGCATGCGGGCCGCCGAAGCGATTTGAACAAAAATAAGGGCCTCTCGGTCCGCTTGCTATACTTTATGAAAACCAAAGGCCGCAGGGGCTTCTCTATACGGTTCGGAAAAGCATAAGTTCTACCGATACATTTCTGAATCGTCTCGAAATAAAAACGGCTTCGCCATCTTTAAGGACGGCGAAACCGTTTTTACTTGCTTTATTTCATCGGAAGAAACATGAGCGTGATTGGCAGATTGGAGCCGAGCGCCGTCAGGTAGGAGATCTCGACCGTCTCGTTGTACTGGCCGGTGCGGTAGACCGGCGTTGCGACGTTCGGATTTTCCAGAATGCTCGTGTTGGTGACGGGCACCTTTACGCCGTTGACGAGGAAGGCGCCGGTGTAGATGCCGCCCCGCGCGTTAAGCGAGATGAGGGTGTTTGCCTTGACCTGCACCGTCATATGGTAGACGACACCGAAGTTGCCCCAGTTGTTCTCGGGCTGGCCGTTCAGCTGGTCGATGCCGTCAAGCGCCGGATCGATGCTGTGGTCGCCGAACACGATGCGCTTCGGCGTATCGCCAAGCGTGTCGTTGATGACGATCTCGCGGTCGGCGCCTTGGAATGTGCCGCGAATATGCTTGCCGTCGCGCTTCATGACGCCGAGCGTCGGCAGCGTCGTTAGCGGATCGTCGCCGCTCTTCACGGCGAACAGCGTGAACTTGACGTTCGTGGACGTGCTAAGATCCGCGTAGGCGGAGAACGTTTGGCCTTTGGACAGCGCCTTCTGATTCAGCTCCGGCACGATCAGCCTTGTCGCACCCGGCGCCAGCCAGGTGGTCGTCGTCGACTGCGTGTCGCGAGCGTCGAGGTAGCGGATCGCCGCCATCTTGCCCGTATAAGCGCCGAACGTCTCAGGACCAGCGCTGCCCCATGCGCCCAGATCGAGCGCCGCCGATTCGGTCGTGCTCTCGTTGGTGGCGGCGAGGTAGAGCTTGAGCGGCTCGGTACCGAGATTCTGATGATACAGGAACAGGCGGAGGTCGCCCGACAGCGTATCGCGATACAGAACGCCCGGTCCCGTCAGATCCTCGGGGCTGTCGGAGGCGATAAGCGCGCGGTTCGTATTATAGAACGTATAAGGCACGGTAGGTATTTTGAGAATGTCCGATCCGACGACCGGATATTTGTCTCCGACGAGGGTGAAGCGCTCATTGAATTCCTTCTCGGTGTACATCACGTCCGTCGTGATGTTGATCGTCTTGGAAAAGTCGGAGATGCTGCCGTGCCTGTCGGTCACGCGAAGCGAGATCGTCTGCGGCCCCGATACGAAAAAGCCGCGCTTGTTGTTCGACCACTCGGCGGACACGATCGCGTTCTCGTCGTCGGTCGACTGGTCCGTGTACGTGATCGGCTCGCCGATCATGTACGTGTCCTTGTCGGTCGTAAACTGCGCGACCGGCGGCTGGTTCGGCGGCAGCACGGTGATCGTCACGGCATAAGGATCAAGCCAGTTGCCGGCCATATCCTGCACGCTGCGGGTGATCACGTATGTACCGGGCTCGGGGAAAACGCTAAGATTGCCGTCCCAGCTCTCGGACCAGATCTTATTCGGATTTTTGGAGAGGCTGGTGTAAGTGACCTGCGTCTCGCCCGCGTAAATCACGTCCTGGTCGACCTTGAAGTCCGCGGTCGGCGCGACGCTCCAGGTGAGCGACACGGTGCCGGGCGCGGCGGACAGCTTGGAGCCGGTCGCCTTGACCCAGTCGCGCAGCGGCACCATCAGGCTGCCTTTGTAAATATAGGTCTTGCCGGAGGAGGCCACCTTCGCGCCGTTCAGCCAGAAGGCGGTGCTGCCGGTCTTGAATTCGACTGCGTTGCCGTCAGAGGAGATCGTATACGACTTGGACGCGGCGTTATACGTAATCTTATAGCCGAATCGGGCTGCCAACATGGATACAGGCGCATAGGTGACGCCTTTGACGATCAGCGCAGGCTGCGGTGAGGCGTAAGTCGTGCCGTTGACCGATACTTGCGCCTTATTCAGGGTGAGCGTAAGCACGTTGTCGCCGGGTCCCGCCGCCGTAGCGATGTGCGAGGCCGTCGGCGCGAGCAGCGTGACGAGGAGTGCGGCTGCGGTGAGCCACTTGATCATGCGTTGTCTTTCCAGCTTCCAGTTCATAGTGCCAAAGTCTCCTTTTACTTCATAAAATCCGACGATTACGGTTGCATTCGACTCTATTCTAGACGAAAGCCGCAATCAAAAGTTGCGAAGAAATCGTGAAGAAAAGGCGAACAAAAGGCCGCCCGGATGGACGGCCTGCTTTTTGAGCGTCGAAAAAGGCTGGAGATTAGGGGGATTAAACCCGTTCTAACGGGAAGCCGTTGCCTTCTTTTTAGGCGCGGAGGAGGTGCCGAACAAAATCCAGGACCACCGGAAATTGCGTTGAATCGCCCAAGTGATCCCCCAGGCGACGAGTAAGGCGGACAGGAACTCGCAGGCGTAATAAATGTGGAACGGCAGGCTGCCGCCCGGTACCGGGATGTCGCGATAATAATACAGCACGGCGGGGTGAATGAGATAAATGCCGAACGAGCAGATGCCGATATTGCCGAGCATGCGGGTCCAAACCGCCTTCGGTCTGCGCAATAGCGCATTCGAGAGCAGGAACAGCGAGATTGCGGACGCAAGATTGAAGACGAACTGCGAATAGGCAAAAACCTGACCGTCGGCCCAGTCCTTATTTACCATGCCTTGATATCGCAAATACACGTACCAGACGCCGGACAGCAGCCACAGCGCATATGTCAGCAGCACGGATAGCCGCCGAACGGCGGGACGGTCGGCAAACCAGGCCAAAATCCGATCATAATGGATGGCGAGCCACATCGCGACGGTGAACACGCCGAAGTAAGAAATGAACAGGCTGCCGGTCCGGTGAAGCACGTTCGGCCACCCGGTCTGATGGACGATGTACTCCCGATTCAGGTAGAAGTAAGCGAATTGAAGCACGATGCCGATCCACCAGATGTGGCGGCGAACCCAGCCGCTCCGAAGCGCGAGCAGCAGGACGGGGAACAAGATATAGTACTGGATAATGACAAACATAAAGTACAAGTGGCCGTAAGCCTGTCCGTTGAGCACCTGCCCCAGGAATTTGGTCGCCGAATCGGCGGGCGGAGAGAACTTGGTCTTGAGCAGGATATAGAAAAGGCTGAAAATCACGTACGGCAGCACGGCGTTCCAGATGCGCTTCCGGTAAAAGGTGGAGAGGGTGCCGCCGTTCAAAGGCTTGCCTACATAATTGTACGTCAGCACGAAGCCGCTAATAAAAATAAAGGCGGGCACGGCAAACACGGCGAACTCGTGCAGGAACACGTATAAGCCGTAAAAGGAAGAAGACGTCTGCAGCTGAATTAGGGCATTGCTCGTGGAGTGGATCATGACGACGGCCAGTATCGCCATCGCGCGCAACAAGTTGATCTCGGGTATGTAGCGCCTCGGCTCAGTCAACGCGGAACTCTCCTTACTGTTTGAATTTCATAGCCATCTTAACACAGCCCGCGGGCGCCGGGTGCTTAAACTTTCCTTAATCCGGCATCGGTGCAAGGCGTCGCCCGGCCTCCGGCGTTTATGGTATGATTGTGGTTAATGGAAGAAGAACGGATGGAGCGTGCGTAAACCGATGGCAAACAGATGGAGAACCGGGCAAGGCGAAGGCGGGCGGGACAAGCTGCTCTTGATCGACGGCAACAGTATCGTATTCCGGGCGTTCTATGCGATGCCCCCGCTGACGAACGCCGCGGGTTTGCATACGAACGCGGTATTCGGGTTCACGACGATGCTGCTCAAGGTACTTGAGGAGGAGCGCCCGACGCATCTGATCGTGGCGTTCGACGCGGGCAAGACGGTGTTCCGCCACGAGGGCTTCGCCGAGTACAAGGGCGGACGGCAGAAGACGCCGCCGGAGCTTTCCGAGCAGTTCCCGCTGTTGAAGGAGCTGCTGGACGCCTTTTCGATTTTTAGATACGAGATTCCCGGCTACGAGGCGGACGATATTATCGGCACGCTCACGAAGCAGGCCGAACAAGCGGGTATCGAGGCGGTCGTCGTCTCGGGCGACAAGGATATGCTGCAGCTCGCGTCGGAGCGGACGAGCGTGCTGCTCACGCGCAAGGGCGTGAGCGAGACGGAGCGCTATACGCCCGAGGCGATCGGGGAGAAGTATGGGCTGACGCCGCTTCAAATCATCGACCTGAAGGGCTTGATGGGCGATACGTCCGACAATATTCCGGGCATACCCGGCGTCGGCGAGAAGACCGCGCTCAAGCTGCTCGCGGAGTACGGCAGCGTCGAGGAAGTGCTGGCCCATGCCGGGGAGATCAAGGGTAAGCTCGGCGAGAACGTGCGCGGCAACATGGAATCGGCGAAAATGAGCAAGGAGCTGGCGACGATCCATCGCGAAATTCCGGTCGAACGGAGCTGGGAGCAGCTCGCCTGGGAAGGCGCGGAGCATCCGGCTCTGCTCGCGGCGCTGCGCAAGCTCGAGTTCAAGTCGCTCATCGAGCGGCTGGCGCTGAGCGAAGGCGAAGCGGACGCGGCGTCCGTCGCCGCAGCCGCAGCCGCCTACGAGACCGTGCGCGTGCAAGAAGCCGCGGACTGGTCCGCGCTCGCGGACGCGCTGCCGCACGCCGACAGCTTCATCCTCGATGCGAGCGGCGACAACCCGCACCAGAGCGAAGGCATCGGCATCGCGATCGCGGCCGGCGAGCGGGTGTACGCGCTGCCGTTCGAGGCGCTGCTCGCGGCGCCCGAAGCCGCGCCGCTGAGAGATTGGCTCGCCGATGCAGGTGCGCCCAAGACCGGCTACGACCTGCACCGCGCGGAGCTCGTGCTGGCGCGCCACGGCCTCGAGCTGCGCGGCCAGGCGTTCTGCTGCTCGCTCGCGGCGTACCTGCTCGACCCGACGGACGCGGATCCGTCGCTCGCCGGACTGCTCGCGAAGGCGGGCCTGCCGGGCATCGCATCGGACGAGGCGGCCTACGGCAAGGGCGCGAAGTTCCGCGTGCCGGAGTCCGAGGCGCTGGTCGCGCATCTGGCGGCCAAGGCGGACGCGGTCCGGCGGCTCGCCTCCCGTCAGGCGGCCGAGCTTGAAGAAGCGGGCATGAAGCCGCTGTTCTACGAGCTTGAGCAGCCGCTTGCGATCATCCTCGCCGATATGGAAAAGCAGGGGATCGTCGTGCAGGCCGAGGCGCTCGAAGAGCTGGGCAAAGATTTTCAGATGCGCATCGGCCAGATCGTGAGCGAGATCTACCGGATCGCAGGCTTCGAATTCAATATCGGCTCGACCAAGCAGCTGGGCGAGGTGCTGTTCGACAAGCTCGGCCTGCCCGTCGTCAAAAAGACAAAAACCGGCTACTCGACGGACGCGGAAGTGCTGGAGAAGCTGGAGCCGTATCATGAGATCGTGCGGCTTATTCTTCACTATCGCCAGCTGTCCAAGCTGCAGTCAACTTATATCGAAGGCTTGCTGAAGGAAATTCGGCCGGAGGACCGCAAGATTCACACGTACTATCGTCAGACGATCGCGGCGACGGGACGGCTGAGCAGCCAATATCCGAACCTGCAGAACATCCCGATCCGCATGGAGGAGGGACGCCAGATTCGCAAGGCGTTCGTGCCTTCCGAGCCGGACTGGCTCATTCTGGCAGCGGACTACTCGCAGATCGAGCTGCGGGTGCTGGCGCATATTTCCGGGGACGAGGGGCTGAAGGAAGCGTTCCGCCTGGAAATGGACGTTCATACGAAAACGGCGATGGACGTGTTCGGCGTCAGCGCCGAGCAGGTGGACGGCAACATGCGGCGCAGCGCCAAAGCCGTCAACTTCGGCATCGTCTACGGCATCAGCGACTATGGCCTGTCCCAGAACCTCGGCATTACGCGGAAGGAAGCGGCGTCCTTTATCGAGCAGTACTTTGCGGCTTTCCCGGGCGTTCGCCGGTACATGGACGACATCGTCGTCCAGGCCAAGCAGGACGGCTACGTCAAGACGCTGCTCGAGCGGCGCCGCTACCTGCCGGACATCCGTTCGTCGAACTTCAACCTGCGTTCGTTCGCGGAGCGGACGGCGATGAATACGCCGATCCAGGGTACGGCTGCAGACATCATCAAGCTGGCCATGGTGCGCATGGCCGAGGCGCTGAAGGATAAAGGGCTGAAGAGCCGGATGCTGCTGCAGGTGCATGACGAACTCGTATTCGAGGTGCCGCCGGAGGAGCTGGATACGATGAAAAAGCTCGTGCCGGAAGTGATGGCCTCCGCGCTGCCGCTCGACGTGCCGCTGAAGGCGGAAGTGAGCGCGGGCGTCAACTGGTACGAGGCGAAATAGTAATGGTATAGGGTGCGGATTTTTACGAATCGATCAGTCACCTTAGAGAAAGGATGAACGATATGCCGGAGCTCCCGGAGGTTGAGACGGTCAGGCGCACGCTGAGCGAGCTGATCGTAGGCAAGAGAATCCGAGCGGTAACGGTGCGCCTGCCTCGCATTTTGCAAAAGCCGGACGATCCGGACGTGTTCGCAGCGATGCTGGAAGGGCGGACGTTTACGGCCGTCGAGCGGCGGGGCAAGTTTCTGCGGCTTATTCTGGACGGGCTCGTGCTCGTTTCCCATTTGCGTATGGAAGGCCGCTACGGCCTGTTCGCGGACGACGTGCCGCTCGACAAGCATACGCATGTCATTTTCCACTTCACGGACGGGACCGCATTGCGATATACGGACGTGCGCCAATTCGGCACGATGCATCTGTTCCCGGCCGGCGAGGAGCTCGTGTCGCCGCCGCTCGCCAAGCTGGGGCTCGAGCCGCTCGAAGCGGGCTTCACCGCGGATGCGCTGCGTGGCTCGCTTGGCCGCAGAAATACGAAGATCAAGCCGCTGCTCCTGAATCAGGAATGGATCGTGGGGCTCGGCAATATTTATGTAGACGAGGCGCTCCATCTGGCGGGCATTCATCCGGAACGCATGGCCGGCGAATTGAAGCCGAAGGACTGGATCAGGCTGCATGAGGCGATCGTGACGACGCTCACGGCGGCCGTCGAAGCAGGCGGCTCGTCGGTCAAGTCCTACGTCAACGGACAGGGCGAGATGGGGATGTTCCAGCATCGGCTCCGCGTGTATGGAAGGACCGGCGAGGCTTGCCCCGCGTGCGGGCACCCGATCGCCAAGTCGGTCGTCGGCGGGCGCGGAACGCATGTGTGCGCGAAGTGCCAGAAGCCGCCGAAGGGCGCCGCGGGACCGGCGACCGGCGCCAGCGCAGCCGCGTCCAAGCGATATCGGGAAGGCGGCAACGCCGTCAAGCGGAGACTGGACGGCGCCGCCGCGAGCGAATCGTAACCGATTGTTCGAGATCGAAGCGGGCATTCGCCTGCCTTTGTGCATAGGATGAACAGAACCGTCGATCCCTACCCGGGTTCGTCGGCATGTCTTCGCCATGCAGGAGGTACGGTCATGCTCGCACATTCGGCATCATTGTTGTTTCTAGCGTTCGCGGTCAGTTTGGACGGCTTCGGTGTCGGCATCACGTACGGTCTGCGCAAGATTCGCATTCCGCTCCCGTCCATCGCCATCATCGCGGCCTGCTCGGGTGCGGTTATCCTCATTTCTATGATCGTCGGATCGCTCATCGCCGGATGGCTGTCTCCCTATGGATCCAAGGCTGTCGGCGCGGTGATCTTAATCGGGATCGGGACATGGGCTTTGATTCAATTTGCGCGCAACCGCAAGGCGGACGTCGATGGGAATCGCTCGTCGGATAGCGGTACTGCAGATGGGGACGAGAAAAAAGCTGATGCGACAAGCGCGAAGGACGTCGATGGCGCCGTGCCGATGCTGACGCTCGAGCTGCGCGTTTTCGGTCTCATCATTCAAATCTTGCGTACGCCTTCGGTCGCCGACGTCGACCGATCGGGTATCATAACATCGGGAGAAGCGCTGCTGCTCGGCATCGCTTTATCGCTGGACGCTTTCGGCGCAGGCATCGGCGCGGCGCTCGTGGGTTTCCCCGCCATGCCGACGGCTCTTCTGATTGCCGCGGCGAGCGGCATGTTTCTTTGGGCGGGCATGCGCGTCGGATTTTTGGCGGCGGGGCTGCGCTGGGTGCAGCGGCTTACCGTATTGCCGGGCATTATTTTAATCGTAATGGGCATATTCAAGCTGATGCAGGCGTCCTGAACGTCTGCGGCACATGTCTTTTATTTTGATTCATGCCATTATCCCATTGACTCAGCAGCATGGCCGTTAGCCGGTTGATGGACTCGAATCTGAGCCGAGGGGATAATGGCATGGTCGGGCGGTGCGACATGGTCTGCGAGCGAAATCGCCGCCGAGTACTCGCAGCGTCCCTTTTGAACGGAGCGAACGTCGGCTTACTTAGCCGCTGCAAGGAGGTATGCAGGATGAATATCGGATTGACCGGCGGCATCGCCACCGGCAAAAGCACAGTCGCGCGCATGCTGGTAGCCCGAGGGGCCGCGCTTGTCGATGCGGATCGCATTGCCCGGGAAATTGTCGAACCCGGACAAGCCTCGCTCGCCCGGATCGCCGAGCGGTTCGGAGATCGCGTCATTCAGGCTGACGGCACGCTCGACAGGCGCCTGCTGGGCACGATCGTGTTCGCCGACGCGGACGAGCGAAAAGCGTTGGAGGCGATCACGCATCCGGCCATTCGCGAGCTGATGCGCGAGCGAATCGCTGCGCTGGAAGCGGAGCGGCCCGACCGGTTGGTCGTGGCGGACATTCCGCTGCTTTACGAATCGGGGCTGCAGCATTTATATGAGGGCGTCATGGTCGCGTACGTTCCTCGGGAGGTGCAGCGGGCGCGTCTGATCGGACGCGACGGGCTGTCGCCGGAAGAAGCGGACAAGCGGATCGAGGCGCAGATGGATATAGAAGAAAAACGTCGGCTGGCCGATTATGTCATCGACAATAGTGGCTCGCTCGCGGACACGGAAGCGCAGCTGGATCGCTTCTGGCGGTCGCTCCGCTCGGGACCGGTGCCGTTATGAGCAAAAAGCGGACAAGACCGAAGCGAAAACGATGGTTTCTCGCGTTGCTCATCGTGGTCGTTGCGCTGCTTTTCATCCGCTCCGAATGGCTCGGCAAAATGGTATACCCGATCCAGTATCAGAAGGAAATTCAGTCGAATGCGGACCGCTACGCCGTCGATCCGCGCCTGATCGCGGCCGTCATTCGGGTCGAATCGAATTTCGAGCCGGACGCCGTCTCCCCGAAAGGCGCGATCGGGATCATGCAGATTATGCCGGACACCGCGGAGTGGATTCTGAAGCAGGACGACTTCGGCAGCATTACGACCAAGCTGGCGGGCGAACGGGCGGACGCGGGCATCCGCTTAGGAGCGTGGTACCTCAAGGATCTGTTGCGACAGTTCGAGGGGGACACAGTCAAGTCCCTGGCTGCCTACAACGCAGGGCCGGGCAAGGTGAAGCAATGGCTGCGGGAGGGCACTTGGGACGGCCGAGAGGAGACTTTGTCGGATATTCCTTACGGAGAAACCCGGCGATATGTGCAAAAGGTGCTTTTTTACCACAAGAAATACGACGAACTGTATGACAATTGGTCTTAAGCACGTTAAAATGGAAAAGAAGCCCTAAAGCGCGAAGCTTCAGGACTCCTTGTTATTGAATTACCTAGGTGAAGAGCATGAACTTAGAAACGGCCTGCGAGTTGTTGCTCGGCGATTTGGACCAGACGCTTGGTGATGCTGCCACCGATCGATCCGGTATCGCGAGTAACCATGTTCCCGTAGTAACCGTCTTGCGGGATCGCGATGCCGAGTTCTTGAGCAACTTCATACTTCAGTTGATCAAGCGCACCGAATGCTTGAGGGACTACCAGGTTGTTGCTGTTGCCGCTGTTTTGGCTCATGTTGTTCACCTCCTCGCGGTTGGTAAACGTATTATGTGCCTTATCCCCGGAATCATGTAAGGGAAGGCTTGGAAATTTAAAAAAAGTTTCTCTCGTCAAAGGAGAGCCATCGACATATGAAATGTCCTTATTGCGACTACAACGGTACGAAAGTGCTGGACTCCCGTCCGGCGAACGACAACAAGTCGATCCGCCGACGCCGCGAATGCGAATCGTGCAATCGCCGCTTCACGACGTTTGAGATGGTCGAGGAGACGCCGCTCATCGTGATCAAGAAAGACGGCAGCCGCGAAGAGTTCAGCCGGGAAAAGCTGCTGCGCGGCCTGCTGCGCGCTTGCGAGAAGCGCCCGGTGTCCGTCGGACAGCTCGAGATCCTCGTCTCCAACGTCGAGCGAGAGCTGCGCAACACCGCCCAGGCCGAGATCGACAGCAACATGATCGGCGAGAGCGTCATGGAGCAGCTGTACCCGGTCGACGAAGTCGCCTACGTGCGCTTCGCATCCGTGTACCGGCAGTTTAAAGACATCAACATGTTCCTTAAAGAGTTGAACGTTCTGATCAACAAGCACGGAATTTGACTGAAGGGTCATTGGATGGCGGACAGGCTCTGCGCCTTGATCGGGCAGAGCTTTCAGCTGCATTCTGACGAAGGAGCGAACAACGCAATTTTGTTCAAAATGTGGTTGACATGCCTTTTGGTCCTGTGATAAGATCATTCTTGTCGCCAACGAACGACACATCATACGGGGCCATAGCTCAGCTGGGAGAGCGCATCGCTGGCAGCGATGAGGTCAGGGGTTCGATCCCCCTTGGCTCCACCACTAAAAACCCTATACGTGACTTCAGCGCTGTAATTGTTAATATCGTTTGACGGCTGAATGACGACACGATCTACATATTCCTGAAGAATTGCTTTCTTGTCTTCCTCATCGGCGGACAGAAGGGAATTCTTTTTTATATTCACAATGTCAATTATACGCTGTTCATCGAGGACCTGAATTTTCCCGATTAACTCAGCACGCTGGAGGGCAAACTCTAAAATCTCAAGTCGCTGTTCGGCGTGTTTGATTTCCTCAATAACGCTTTTGACACCAGCACCCAAAGCTTGCGTCCAGTTCTTAATCTGGGCTTTGAGATCCGCCATCTCACTTTTAATTGGCGCCACTTCAGATGCAGTCTGTTTCTTTTCCTGTAGGTATAATTCCTGGACACGTGCGACAATTTCTGAAGTGCCTTCATCCGAAAAGCAGGTGTCACGTAATTTCTCGATAACCAATGATTCGATCGCTTCTTTTTGAATGCTTGTGTTGCCACATCTTGCTTGGCACTTGTAATAGGTGTATGTCTTCTTGTGGCCGCTCCGTGGACTTGTATAAGAGTTTCCAGCATAAAGAGCGCCGCACTTCCCGCAGTAAACCTTACCTGTCAGCAAGTAATTGATCTTTGCTTTCATCATGCCTGGTCTCCTTTTGCGTTCATTCATTTTTGCATTTACCCGATCCCACAGGTCAGCATCTATGATTGCAGGGATGATCCCGGGGATTAAGATTTGCTGTTCGGCTGGTTTGTTGTTTCCATGCCTAACACCTTCTTCGTCCTTCGCGGCTTGGACATCCCAAGTGTAATCCCCTCGATATTTTCGGTTGCGTGCCCACTGGTCGAAACTATTTCGGGTAAATTCACGGCCTTCCTGAGTTCGATAACCTTTTTCGTTTAAAGTGGCCGCGATCGAGTCTAGCGATTGGTCGGTATCAATTCCACGAAAATATAGACGTACAGCTGGCGCGGTTCGCTCATCAATGACAAGTTTGCGCGTCTGCGGGTCCACCATCAACCCGTATGGTGGGCGCCCACCGGTGTGAATGCCAGTCGCTGCATTTTCCGAAAGCCCCTTACGGACTTCACGTGCCAAGTTTAAGCTGTAGTATTCGGCCATACCTTCGAGCACGGACGCCATAATAACTGATTCGGGTGAGCTGTCCAGGCGTTCTAATACACTTTCGATGCGAACGCCATTTCGCTTGAGAATTCTGCGGTAGTGAGCGCTGTCGTAGCGATTTCGCGCGAAGCGGTCTAATTTGTGAACAACGACGACGTCAAACAGCCTTTTAGCACTATCAGCGATCATTCGCTGAAAGTTGGGTCTCTTATCAGTTGTTGCTGTTTTCTCTTCGTCAGGATAGACCTCAACGAGCGTGTAGCCCTTCTGCTTACAATACTCTTCGATGGCTCTGAGTTGGGCAGTTATGGATTCTTCACGCTGGTTGTCTGAGCTATAGCGGGGATATGCCACTGCTCTAGTTACTTTCATTGTGACGTACCTCTCTTATTTTAATGGGGTTCAGCGTAAATCTCGCTAAAAGCAGCAATGGCTTGTGCATGCCGAGCGTCTGCTTTCTCTTTCATCTCTTGTTCCCAGGGCTTTAATAGACCAGCTTGAAAATAGGTTGTAGGGGCTCCGCATTTAGTGCAAAATCTAGCATTCCCCGCGGCAGGCTCCTCACAAGCATATTCAATACTATTATTCCATCCATATTCTATATGAGTGCACCTGTTGGCTAAGTATGTAGCACAAACACCACAGTATATGTGGTTTTCGCTAATCTCTTCGTTTTGACATCGCGGGCAAATTCTCGGCCGACCAAATGAATTTAATTCGACTCCCGAATATATCATATCGTTAACCTCTCTTTGCTTAGTGAATTTTGTGTAACCGCATACAGGGCAATGCCTCGAGAAATGATTAATAAAATGCGTTTTGCAATTTTTACATTGTTTTGAGTGGAGGATAACGGACGTAAACCGCTGAAACCTAACTAACAGCTCCGACAAATATTTAGAAAAATGGCCGCTATCCCAACTCAATGTTTTGATTCTAGTTTTGGAAGCAGAGGGAGAGATCATAAAACATAAAGAAATATCGTCAATGACATACCTATTAAATTTTCCGGTCAGCTGGCTGATGATAAACGGCGGCGCTAATGCGTTTCTCGCAAAGCCGTGGGCTTCCCTCTCAAGCGTCTCATATTCGCTTTTAGACAGACCACCCCTATTGAATTGGGTTTCTCCAAAATCTGAAAGGTGTCCAAGCAAAATGTGGCCGATCTCATGCATAAGTGTAAATCTAATTCTATTTGGGTTTTCAATTGTGTCGTTGTACATGATGATAAATGTATCGCCGTCTCTTAGGGCGCATGCATCTTCTGTCTGGCAAGCATCGCATATATCCTGGATCGTTTTTCCGTGTAGCTCAGCCAATTGCGAATATCTGTACAGCTCCCAACCGTGATTTTTAATGATGCTAAATGGGTCTATAGGGAAGGTAGTTATGTCCTCAGCGATAAAAAAGTGATATACGCATTCTGCTATTTTTTCATAACGGGGGCGCACCGGAATCATCAAATCGCATCACCTTATTTTTGATTTCTGTCTTTGCGCATTGTCTTCAGCATAGTCATTAGAAGATCTTTTTGAGCAGTATCAAGGTGCTTGTATTCACGAGCAATAAAATGAAGATCTTTGTTATCATCACTATCTGGATGTTCTGGACGCTCGTTTGGATTAGAAGTCCTACCTAACAGATAGTCGGTAGAGACATCTAAAATTGCAGCAATTGCGTTAAGCTTATCGCTCGGAGGTGCGCTTTTATCACGTTCGTAGCTTGAAATGTTTGCTTCGGTCATCTCCAGTTTGTCAGCTAGCTGCCCTTGAGTTAGACCTCTTTTGTTACGAAATTCTCTAATACGGCTTCCGAGTGACAAATAAAACACGCTCCACAAATTAAATTTGATTAATAGGCTAATGCTCAAATTAAATTTGAGTGGTATAGTAGTCACATAAGGAGGTGAGGCATATTATGGGATCTAGAAAAGTATTGCCCCGCAATCATCTTAAGACCCTTCGAGAATCTAAAGGAACGCAGCGCGCTGTCGCTATCGAACTCGGTATCACGGAAACCCATCTTCGTGAACTCGAAAGCGGCCGTTCAATCCCTGGCACCAAGTTGCTCATTCGCATTGAGCACTACTTTGGCAAGTCAGACAATGAGCTTTTCCCTGATCTTCATGATCCCGCGTATTTCTCTACCATGGACTCAAATTTAATTTAACTCAACAAAGCCAGTATAATATTAAATTTGATATTGCGCAAGAGAAATTTGTGCTTCTGTTAAAATATGCCTAAAACTCAAATTAAATTTGATTAATTGCAGAGAAGAGGTGCATGGTGGAATCCAACATTAGAATAACCATCAAAACTGTTCCCCATACCAATCCTGCTCAGGCAATTGATGTATTCGCAAAGATTGTTGTAAAAGAGCTGCTTGCGAACGAAAAGGAGGCCAAGCCAACATGAACATTCGCATCGAGACATGGCTCCAGCACGACATCCGCTTCGTTGAAGTTACGCCTGGCGATTGGTGGGCGGTGGCCGCAGATGTTACGAAAGCACTCGGCATCAGGAACACCGCACAAGCGGTAAACGGCAACTCACGTTCTAAAGCAAAGGGGCTGCCCGAGCATCAGAAGGGTGTATGCAAACTAGATACCCCTGGCGGCGAACAAGAAGTTTTGATTGTATGCGAGCCCGGTATATACCGACTCATCTTCCGCAGCAACAAGCCGGAGGCCGAAGCGTTCCAGGATTGGGTCTTCGACGTTATCAAATCGCTTCGCCAGTCGACCGGTCTCCAAGCATTCCAAGTCTTCCGCATGCTGGACAAGGAACATCAGCGCGAAGCAATGAGCCGGCTGAATGCGAGCCTTCGCGAACCTGGTAGGCCGGACTTCATCAAGGCGAACATCATCGCCGACAAAGCGGTCTCCTCGAAGTTCGGTCACCCGAAGATGCTCAAAAAGAACCAGATGACGCCGGCCATGCTCATCGAACGGCAGCCGATCCTCGACGATACGATCGAGCTTATGGGTATCGTCGATCGCTTCAAACTCGACATGTCGGTCAGCAAGGCCATTTATTCCAAACATGCCAATTAAGGATGTCCGCATTCTGGACACCCCGGAGGTGACAAGAACCATGAACAAGCCCGCAAAATGGCTTAGGCTCGACGGTCGCATGCAGCGTCTGCTCGACGCGAA
>NZ_JAGXJW010000483.1 GCF_019091135.1 Cohnella sp. GbtcB17
GAGATGCAGCAGCGAGAGGTTCATCCGCTGCGCGAGATGCTTCTGGTGACGCTGAGGGGCGCGATCCGCAATCTGCCCGAGTCGCCCGCCGTACTGGCCGTGCTCGATGGCTGGAAGACGCGTCTCGCCGACGGCGGCGCGTTCGAGCGCCAGGTGGCCGGCTGGCTGGGGGAGCTGCGCGTCAAGGCGCTGGCCTTCGGGAGGGAGCCCCGTTGCACCGAAGGCTACGTGCAGCC
>NZ_JAGXJW010000484.1 GCF_019091135.1 Cohnella sp. GbtcB17
GATTGGCCGCGCGGCACGCGCGGTCCAGCGCACCAAAGTTTAGCTTCGCACAAAAATTGGTGGATGGGTACGGCAAGGTCCTGAGTGACGATGCCGATATTATCGGTGAAGGAGTTTAAGCAGTTGCTGATCGGCAAATCGATGATGCGGTGTTTTCCACCGGAAGGTACGGCCGGTTTGGCCCATTGCTGCGGTGACGGTTGCAGCCGCGTGCCCTCCCCTCCGGCTAACAGCAT
>NZ_JAGXJW010000485.1 GCF_019091135.1 Cohnella sp. GbtcB17
TGCTTGAGTTCCTTGAACTAGGGTAAATAACCTCCAATAAGAATAAATGTCATGATACAAACTCCAGTTTGTAAATCAAATGTATGTAAAACAATACAGTAAAGATTCTTACAACAATTTACCCTAAGATCTCTATTAACCAACCAAGATTCAAATCTAAGTCCCCTTAGATTTGAATACAAGCTCCCCTTGCTTTGATTAAGCTGAAATCCCTTTAGCTATGATTCTAACTCCCT
>NZ_JAGXJW010000486.1 GCF_019091135.1 Cohnella sp. GbtcB17
TTTGAATTCGACGGCCAGCGCACCTGTCGGAAGTATCGCTCCCGGTCCGTCCTCGATCTTCGAGCGAGTTCCAAGCAGCTCGCGGATGCGAATGAGGCTGGCATCCGCCTTCTGCAAATCCTCGATTTGGGTACGGATTTTCTCGATAGGCTTAGGTAACAGCTCCGTATAGTAGAAAATCAAATAAACCGTGCCGATCGTGATGCTGCCTTGTTTCCACAGATAAGCGCTGATTG
>NZ_JAGXJW010000487.1 GCF_019091135.1 Cohnella sp. GbtcB17
CGCCGCGCTCGATCATGCCCGCAGCCTGCCCATCGTCACGGTGATGCCGGTGATGACCCGGACGGCGACCGGTCGCCAGCTCCGCATCCCCCGCGAAGCGGGCTATGTCGGCGGGGTGGTCGAATTCTCCGGGGCCGGATAGGACACTTCGACCTCTGACGAACGATCGCCCCGCTGCGATCCGGTAATGTGCCCTTGATGCGGGGGGCGACGCGATGGAGCAGCGGCAGGATGGC
>NZ_JAGXJW010000488.1 GCF_019091135.1 Cohnella sp. GbtcB17
CGAGGCGACAGCCGATCCGCGGAATTGTCGAAAATAAAAAGAAACCCGCCGTCTTAGGGACGGACAGGATTCTCCACTCGCTGTTTGCTTGACTCAGGCGTTGCCGGCGCTCTGCCAGACGAAGGCTTGATTTTCAAGCAGGTGCCTGAACAGACTTTTTCTCTCTCCGGCCAGCACTCCGAATTGGCCGCGCTGGATGATGCGGCCCTCATCCACGACGACGACCTGGTCGGCG
>NZ_JAGXJW010000489.1 GCF_019091135.1 Cohnella sp. GbtcB17
TTGGTTGATTGAGGATGTTTGAGAGCTGTCCGAACTGACTTCACTGTCGGAGTGATGTATTGCCGACACTCATTTGAAATCATCCGGCGTCACCACCCTCAGATGAGATGTCGGCGGGCGTTCACGTTGGGTGATTGAGGTGTTTAAAAGCCATCTTGAGAGACTTCATTGCAACACGGATGGGGGACACTCGTCTAAAATAATCTGGCGTCACAACCGTCAAATCTGTGCTTAC
>NZ_JAGXJW010000490.1 GCF_019091135.1 Cohnella sp. GbtcB17
GGGATAGGGTTTACTAATATATATACCTACGGTTTTTACCAAAAAACCGCCTCTAAATGTCAATTTCGAATCTGGTGGGTGTTCTCACACCCTTTAGCTTCCCTTTTTATAAAATGGGTTAAAAAAAGGGAAGCTAAAGGCCCATATTGTAGTAGTGTGTGGTAGTTTTATACGTGTGTGTGGAAGATGGAGGCTATAAATATATTTCTTATTCCTTCTCTATGACTGTTTTTGT
>NZ_JAGXJW010000491.1 GCF_019091135.1 Cohnella sp. GbtcB17
CTTGTAAATATTTCTAGTCTCTTATCCGCTTTCTTTGAAATTGTTGTTACCCATGTCAAACGTAGTGCCAATAAGGATGCACATAGCTTGGCTAAGTATGCTCTAGAATTGGATGTAGACTGTGTTTGGATGGATTCTGTTCGACCACCTATATACCTATTGTTGTAAATGCCTCACACTTTTTAATTTATGATAACAAAATATTTCTCTAAAAAAAATCTAGTACCTTTAATCT
>NZ_JAGXJW010000492.1 GCF_019091135.1 Cohnella sp. GbtcB17
TCTGTAAAGGTTTTGTGGTCCACTTTTCAATGTGTCACATAATAAATAAAGGGAAGGCCTTTTTTGTATTTGATACATAGATATCATTATTATGTTTATGCAAGAGCACTTCATGATTCCCTTTTTCTGTTCATTTTCATGCCTCAATAATGAAAAGTTTCAAATCATAATGATTACTCTGTAGAATGAGATAATTAAAGTGAAGAAAAAAAAAGAAATACCTTGAATAAACAAT
>NZ_JAGXJW010000005.1 GCF_019091135.1 Cohnella sp. GbtcB17
GTGCTGGGGGTGCGTGAAGGCGGGGCCAACTCGCATAAGGGATTAGGCTGGGAGCGGTTTACGGATGCCGTCGTCGCGGCGCTCAACGAACGGGAAGAGCCGCTTGTGTTTATTTTGTGGGGCAGCCATGCGCAGAAGAAGGCCGCGTTTATCGACAAGCGCAAGCATTTTGTGATCGCTTCCGCGCATCCGAGTCCGCTGTCCGCCCACAACGGATTTTTCGGCAGCAAGCCGTTTTCCAGGGCAAACGACTACTTGAAGGAAGCCGGTCTTGAACCGATCGATTGGTGCGTGCCTGAGCTGGCGGGAGAAGAGCGGGAGCATATGCGGCTGGAAACGGCGGCGTCGGCCGAGCGATTCGATTCGGACCCCCGCGTTTGAACCGGCCAAAGGAAAAAACGAAAAAACGAGCCGTCGGGGATTTCCCCGGCGGCTCGTTTAAGCATGGCCGTTTATTGGGCTTCGCCCCCGAGAACCGGGGTGTAGCCGTTGCTGACGTAGACGGATGCCTTGACTGTCGTGATCACTTGCGGATAAAGAGCTGCCGGATCGGGCTTCAAAATCCGGTAGGTGACGATCGCCTGCTTATCCTTGAACGCGACGTTCGCGATCTCGATCCCGTAGCCCGGATGCGGGGCCTGGGCGGATACCGTCACTTTTTGCGCTTCGCTGCCGTACGCCTCGCTCGTCAGCTTCAAGTCGGTCAGCGGAGATACCGGCTGCTCAGGCTCCGCAGGCGGCAGCGGCTGCGTGTTTTTGACGAACGAAAGCGCTTTGGCGAGGATGACCGCTGCTTCGCTGCGGGTGATCGCGTCCTTCGGACGGAATTTTCCGTTGTTATCGAGCGAAGCGATTTTTCCGATCAGCAGCTTTTGAACGCTGTCCATGTACGTTTTCGTGACTTTATCTTCGTCCTTGAACGTTTGGTACATCTCGATCCACGCATAGTCGCCTTTTTTGCTGATCGCTTTAAAAACCCAGTGCGCGAATTGCTCGCGCGTCACTTTGCCGTTCGGGTCGATATCGCGCGGAATCTCGAGTCCGTTCAGGTTCGCGACGATGAAGGCTTTGGCGTAGTAAGCATCGTCCTTAACCTTCGTATAGAAGTCGCTCGCTTTCGGCTCCTTGATGAACCGAATGTTGTCGATGTTGAGACCGAAGCCGTTCACGATGAGCAGGACGGCCGACTGCGCCGTGAGCGCGCTTTTCGGCTTGAACATCCCGCTGCCGTCGCCTTTGATCAAACCTTTCTTTTGAAGTTGCTCGATGTAGCTTTTGCCTGCGTCCTTCTGAATGTCGTTGAAGGCGAACGCCGAACCGCTTGCAGTCAAGGTGAGCAGCAAGACGGCGAGTAGAACGAACAAGCTCTTGTACGACTTTTTCATGATCATGTCCTCCTCGTATGGATGGTTTTCCCGAACGCTCATCCACTCAAACGCACGCATGAGCCGAAAGGTTGCAGAAGACGAAAAAGGAAGCCCTCGCGGGCTTCCGGAAAGTTAAGAATGGTGATCTGAACAGGTATCGAACCTGTGACCCCTACCCTGTCAAGGTAGTGCTCTCCCAGCTGAGCTATCAGATCATGTGTGGTGGCGACTTGATTGATTATAGAGGAAGATTGACGTGCTGTAAAGTGTTTTTCGGAAAAAAATTAAAAAATAAAGAGAGTCCGAATCGGCGAGCGGACTGTGCGTTATTCCCGCCGATTCGAACTCGATCGCATTACGTTTTTTTCTTCGCTTCGGCCGTCCAGGAACGGTTGATTTGTTCCTTCAGATGAACGCGTTCCTTGTCGAGCAGCTTGCTGATCAACTGGTCCTCGCTCATGCCTTTGGCTTTGCCGATTTGAGCGATCGATTTGCCCTTTTTCAGCTCGTCGATCAGCTGCGGCGGCGTCATGCCGAGCACCTCCGCGATATCGTTCAGGCGGCGATGGTGCTTGCGCCCGTGGTGATGCCCTTCGCGATGCACGCGTTCGGCGTGTGGGGCCGGCAGGGCTGAGGCAGGCGTTTGGAGCTGCTGTCCGGCTGTCGGCCAGTCTCCGGCGGGCGATTCGGCGTTGGCCTTGCCTGCCGTCGTCGGAGAGACGAGAGCGAGCAGCAGCACCGCCGCGAATAGCACGTTGCGGCGAGAAGCTTTTAACATGGTGAAATTCCCTCCTTCGGTTCTTATTGTGAGCAGGAGAGAGTGACTTTAAACGGGGTGAAAAGAAATGACAGGAAAAACGGATCGGGAAGGAGCCGCTACGCAAGGTAGAGGTGAATCAGGAGAAGGGGGAGAGCGGGTGAACGCAAATAAAAAGAAGCCTGTATCGCAAGGCTTCTATTATCATTAAGTATGGTGATCTGAACAGGGATCGATCCTGTGACCCCTACCCTGTCAAGGTAGTGCTCTCCCAGCTGAGCTATCAGATCGTATCGGAAGGAACTCTTATATAATAGCAGGACAAGCGATCGAAGTCAACACCCTGTTTTCACAAAATTTAAGGCGAATCGGGATGAATCGCCCCGACACGGCGTAAAATGATCATGTCAATATCTAGGGTTACAATAGCCGAAAACGGAGGCGCTTCCCGGGAATGGACAATATCCCGCTATTAACGCTTTGGCTCCTATTGCTGTTCGGCCTGATCGGCGCCGTGCTGATCGCCGTCGTTCGCCTGCTCGATCGCGAAGGATAGAAGCGGAGCGATCGGCAAACACTGGGGATATCCGACATCAGAAAAGAGGAATCCCCCATGAACGTTCGCAAGACGAGCTGCGCTCAATGTGCGGCCAAGTTGTTGATGATCGCCGGAACGGCCGCAACGCTGGCCGGCTGCAGCCTGTTTCCGAAGCCGGACGATACGGCTCCCGTGCTGACGACCGTATACGCGCCCTATGCGCCTTATGCACCTCATGCGCCGTCCGTCGATCAGGACGTTTATTCGTCGCTGTCGCCTTCCCACTTTTTGGAGTAGGCTTTTTTTGTTACCCAGATCGTCAGCCAGATGATGACGGCTACGACGATCGCCGCTCCGATCCACAATCCAACCATTCGTTTCGCCTCCTTCTTGGATGAATCGTCCCCGGTCTTTCCGCCCGCTGCAGGTCAGAAGCTGTACAGGCGATGCTGCTCGACAAACGTCATTGTGCCGGTGCGGCCGACGTAAGCCGGCTGGGCGTCTCCGTAGTGCATGAGGTAAATTCTGCGCTGCAGGTCCTCGGGCAGCGTCAGCAACTGGGGTAGGCAAGTATGTACGACGCCCGGGGATTCCAGCTGACAGTCGTGGAAGATCGTCTCCACGCCTCGCTCATCGACAAGCCGCCGAAGCAGCTCGGGCTCGAAGATCATGTCGGACGAGTAGAAAAACGAAGATCCGAACAAGATCGAATAGCTGAGCTTGCCCGGGATATGCGGCGTTCGCAGCAGCTCCGCGGTAAGCCCGGGCAGTACCTCATAGGGTACGCCTTCGCGGATCGGCCGTACGTCGAAGTAATCGGCGAGCGAGAGCAGGCCTTCCTGTTCGAGGCCGCCCCGCAGAGAATGCTCCCACAAGATGCCGGTCAGCGTATCTGCGATATATAATGGAATTCGCCGTTTGAACTGGAACTTCAATTGAAAAGCGAGTTCCTCCAGTCCGCCGACGTGATCCGCGTGAATATGGGTGATCAGCACGCCGTCGAGCTCCGGCAGGGAGATGCCGAGCTTGCGCATGGCCACGTGCGCGGTCGTCCCGCAGTCGAGCAGGAGCTTCTTGCCCCCTGCGTATACGATGGCATTGTTATTGTAAAATTCCTTGGCGAACGCGCTTCCGCAACCCAACATCCGAATATCCATCTGCAGCCTCCCGTGACCAGTCCCAACAAGCCTCCGACCGTAAATTCTAAATTACTGTACCATAATTTAAGAGGTTTCAGAAGATGTCAATTCGCATACCGGACCGGCAGTGGCGTCCGGGCTTTGGCATGCATAAGTTATTCTGGCGCTCCGCACACGGCCGCCGGAGGAGAAGCGCGAGATGAGCAAGCCAGCCAGCCAGAGTAAAAGCGCAAAAGGCGGAGCTAAAAAGAAAGTGCATGCCGAGCATGTCCAGCCGCAGATGAAGGTCGTTTTGTCCGACGTATGCGCCGTCTGTCCGACGCCCTGCAGCCGGGGCATCGCTTACCTCGAACGGATGACGAAGCCGGGCGCGCTGGGCAAGGGCGTTCCCTGCGTCCTTACGCTTCCCAAAAAAGGCTGAAGCGAACGGGGAAATAAACGGAAGGGGAGAGCATTTCCCGGGCAACCGCATATTCCGAGCCGGCCTGCCGACACTTCGGATTATCGGTCGAATCGTCCCGAAACTTTAATCTCTCCCCTTACCGCAACTTTTGTGCGCGAACGCGGTATATACGTTTACATAACGGAAAAAAGACCTTTGTCAACTTGCGGCGAATACGGAGGGATATGTAATGAAGCTGCGCAGGCTTCTGATATTGACGGTCGCGCTCTCGCTGGTCGGCGGCTCCGCCATATACGCGGACACGATCGCGCAGAAGGTTCGGATCGTCATCAACAAGCAGGAGCTGGACGACCAGGGCATGCTTGAGGACGGCAAGGCGTACGTCGGCGTCCGCAGCCTGGCCGATCTGATGAAGGCGCTCGTCATTTGGGACGACGCCGCGAAGAAGGTGTCGATCGTCAAGCCGAACGTGCACATGTTTTTGATGGACGGCAGCAAGCCGTTCGGAGGCGTGGAGCGCGGCAAGAAGAGCTTTAAAGTGTTCTCGCAGGTGGACAATCTGACGACGTCGATCAACGCGTTCAAGGTGACGATCGCGGACCCTTACGGCGACGAAAAAGAGATCGAGACGCACACGAGCAAAGAAAGCGACTTTCCGACGGACAAGGACAACTTCTGGTTCACGAGCGGCGAGTACGCCTACAACTTCAGCAGCGTAGGCAAGTACACGATCCGCTTCTGGATGAAGTCGGCCGACGGCGGCGCGTATCAGGTCGTGTCGGAGAAGACTGTTTTCGCCAAATAAACCGCGCCGGGCGCGGATCACGCAAGAGCCGCGAGCCTGGATCGCGGCTCTTGGCGCGTCGTTTGACCCGGTACGGGGTTAGTGTTAGGATAGGGCGAAGACTAATTTAACCAATGAACGGAGGTTCTCCCATGAGCGACCATGTTCATGACGAAAACTGCGATCACGAGCATGACGAAGCCGTATTCGTCGTGACCGACGAGGATGGCAACGAGCACGAGATGGTGCTGGTGTATACGTTCGAGAGCGGGGACCAGGCATATGCGGTGCTGCTCGACCGCAACGACCCGGACGACGACGGCGTTATCTTCCGAATCGAGGAAGACGGCGAAGACGAAGTCCTGGTCAACATCGAAGACGACGAAGAATGGGAACGCGTCATGAAGGTGTACGAGGAGCTGGCCGCGCAAGAAGCGGACTGAACGCTCGCGCAAAAAAGCCAATCGGTTCGAATGGGCGACGAAGCCGGCATTCGAACGATTGGCTCTTTTTGTGTTCGCTCAGGAGATGGCGGTCTCCTCGACGATGACCTTGACGAACTCGACGTTGCGGTCTTCCGGTCCTTTGACGGGGAGCCCGACCTCCAGGTGGTCGACGATATAGTCGATGTTGTCCTGGGAGATGACTTCTCCGGGGAGCAGGATCGGAATGCCCGGCGGATAGACATAGATAAATTCAGCGATGATCCGGCCCGCCGACGCGCGGAACGGCACGATCTCCGTCTCGCCGTAGAAGGCGTCTCTCGGCGTGAGGGAGAGGTGCGGAATCTGCGGAATCTCGACGACCAGCTCCTTGATCTCGCCTTTGCCCATATAAGTGTTCGACAGCTCGCGAAGCGCGGCGAGCAGGATGCCCATCGACTCGTCGTCGTCGCCCGGCGTCACGAGACACAAAATATTGTACATATCGCTCAGCTCGACTTCGATGCGGTATCGATCCCGCAGCCAGTTCTCCGCGTCGTAGCCGGTGATGCCGAGGTGGCGGACGTGAATCGTCAGCTTGGTCGGGTCATAGTCGAAGGTCGCTTCCTCGCCCAGAATGTCCTCGCCGAAGCAGTAAAGTCCGGCAATCGCATTGATCTCCGCGCGGGCCTGCGAAGCTCTCGCGACGGCGCCCGCCGCCAGCTCGCGGCCGTTCGTTGCCAGGTGGCGGCGCGCCGCGTCCAGCGAAGCGAGCAGCGGATACGAGGTTGACGTCGTCGTCAGCAGGCTAAGGATCGTCTGCACGCGCTGGATGTTGACGAGCGCGCCTTTTACGTTGAGCACCGAGCTCTGCGTCATCGAGCCGCCGAGCTTGTGGACGCTCGTCGCGGCCATGTCGGCGCCGGCGGCCATCGCGGACAGCGGCAGCTCGTCCGAGAAATGGATAAGCGCGCCGTGCGCTTCGTCGACGAGCACCGGGATGTCGTATTCGTGAACGAGATCGACGATCTCCTTCAGGTTGGCACATACGCCGTAATAGGTCGGGTTGATAACAAGCACGGCAGCCGCGTCGGGATGGCGTTCTAGCGCCCTGCGCACCGACTGGGTCGTCACGCCGTGATCGATCCCGAGATTGCGGTCGCGCGCAGGAGACAGGAAGACGGGCCGCGCGCCCGCAAAGATGATCGCCGACAAAATCGACTTGTGCACATTGCGCGGCACGATGATCTTGTCGCCGTGGCCGCAGACGGACAGGATCATCGCCATGATGGCCGTGCTGGTGCCCTGGACGGAGAAGAAGGTCGCGTCCGCGCCGAACGCGTCCGCGGCGAGCCGCTGCGCCTCGAGAATGACGCTCACCGGCTGGTGGAGGTCGTCGAGCGGCGCAATATTGATCAGGTCGATGTCCAGGACGTTCTGGCCGACGAAGCTGCGGAATTCGGGATCCATGCCCGCGCCTTTCTTGTGGCCGGGAATGTGGAACTGGACGGGATTGCGTTCCTTGTGGCGCAGCAGCGCGTCGAACAAGGGCGTGCGGGTATGGTCCACTATAGTTTCACTGCCTTTCAATGCCGAACATAGATTGCGAACAAGCATGAGTATAGCAAAACCGCGGGGGATTGCAACCGTCGGGGAAGCCGTCGGGACGAGCGACAGAGCGTTCGGAGAGCGCCCGGAGAGTGTGCTGAGCTCGGATGTCGCGGGTGTCGGACCGTCACGAAAACGTCATGCGCTTTCATTTGGAACGGACCGGGCGTTGTGCTACGATATGGAGTATAGATGAAGGCCGGCTCCCGAACGAATCGGGCGCGGGTCTTTAATAGGGTTAAAGGAGAAAAAAACGTGAAAAGCAGGCTGATCATCGTAGGACTTATGTTGTTCACCGTATTCGTTGGATTCGGCATTATCATTCCGATCCTGCCGCAGCTGGTGACGAACGCCAGCCCGGAATCGGCGAACTGGCATACGGGCGGCATGCTGTCGCTTTATTCGTTCGTGTCGTTCCTGCTGTCTCCGGTATGGGGCGGCTTTTCCGAGCGGATCGGACGCAGGCCGGTCATTATGATCGGCGTGCTCGGCTTCGCCGTCAGCTTCCTGATGTTCGGTCTCGCCGACGGCAATCTGTGGATCATGTACGCGTCGCGGCTGCTCGGCGGCCTGTTCTCCGGCGCGGTCACCGCCTGCATCGTCGCTTACGTCGCGGACATTACGTCCGAGGAGAACCGGACGAAGGGGATGGCCGTCGTCGGCATGAGTATCGGCATGGGCTTTACGTTCGGTCCTTTTATCGGCGGCGAGCTGAGCAATTGGTTTTCCCTGAACACGCCGTTTTTCGCCGCGGCCGCGCTGTCGCTGCTCACGTTTTTGGCCGCCTGGCTCAAGCTGCCCGAATCGCTCACGGCGGACAAGCGCGAGGCGGCCAGGCTGCAGAGGCGCGAGTCCCGCTGGACCGCCTTCCAGGGCCCGCTCAAGCAGCTTTACGTGCTGGCCTTTTTCGTCACGTTTTCGCTGGCCATCCTGGAGGGTACGCTGCAGCTGTACGGCATCGACAAGTTCGACGTCACGCCGCGCAAGATCGGCCTCATGTTCTTTTTCTGCGGCCTGGTCGGCGCGCTCGTGCAAGGAGGGATCGTGCGGCGGCGCGTCAAGCCGGGGCAGGAGAGCCGCTACATCGCGATCGGGCTCGTCATCTCCGCGGCAGGCTTTTTCCTGCTGCTGACGGCGCAGAACTGGATCGCCGCTTCCGTGTACCTCTGCATCTTCGGCGTCGGCAATTCGCTCATCAAGCCATGCGTCACCTCGCTCATCACGCAAAAGACGACCGTCTCCCAGGGCGTCGCCTCCGGTCTTAGCTCCTCCATGGACAGCCTCGGGCGTATCGTCGGCCCGCTGCTTGGCGCCGCGCTGCTGTCCGCGCAGGCCGGTCTTCCTTTTATCGTGTCCGGGCTGCTGTCGCTCGGCGCGCTCGGCCTGCTGGCCGGCTACCGGAGCTCCGACCGCACGGCGTCTCGTTCGCAGCGAGCCTGACCGCGCGACGCATAGAACGGCTTCTGGGCCGCCCCCCTGGGGGCGGTTTTGCTTTGCCCGCAGGAAGACGTTGGAAGCGGCCCGGGTCCGATTTCATCTCAGACTTTAGTCGGAGAGAAGGTCCGGTCTCTGGCCGTTGTTGCCGGCGGCCCTTTCTCCTTTATGCTTGATCGTAGCTGATGCAAGCTAGAGGAGAGGGGCTATTTTAACGTGAGTTCATTTATTCAAGGCGTATTCAAAAACAAGGCGGCGGTCGTCATCCTGGTCGTGATGACGCTGGGCCTGGGCGTGTTCAGCTACTTCAAGCTGCCCATGGAGTTTCTGCCCGAAGCCGACAACCCGCAAGTGACGGTCAGCGTCATCGGACCGGGCTACAACACGGCCACGATGGAGCGGGAGGTGACCGATCCGCTCGAGCAGGCGCTGTCCGCGATCAAGGGCAAGACCGGCATGCTCTCGACGTCGGGAGACGGTTACTCGCAGCTGAATTTGAACTTCGACGCGAAAACCGACATGTCGGAGGCCAAAGCCGAGGTCGAGAAGGCGGCCGCGGCCGTACAACTGCCTGAGCGCGTCTCGAAGCCTTACGTCATCCAGTACAACACGTCGATGATTCCGATCTCGTTCCTGTCGCTGACGTTCAAAGACGGCCTGAGCGACGCGGACAAGGCCACGGCCGAAGCGCGCGCGGTAGACGCCTTCCGGGCGATCGACGGTGCGGGCCAGGTTCAACTGTCGGGCAAGTCGAGCCCGCGAATCACGATCGTGCCGGATGCGGCGAAGCTCGCGGCCAAGGGCGTGCCGGCGCAGGCGCTGTACGCGGTCCTGCAAGGCCGCACCGCTTCGGCATCGGTCGGCGCGGCCGTGCTAGACGGCGAAGCGGTCAACCTGAATGTTAACGCCGAGCTCGGCAGCGCCGAGGAAGTCGCCAAGCTGCCGGTGGCTCCCGGCGTGAAGCTGTCCGACGTCGCCGCCGTGACGCAGTCCGACGACAAGGAGAGCGTGAGCCGCATCGACGGCAAGGACGCGCTTATGATCGTCGTCTCCAAAGGCGCGAACGCGAACGCCGTCAGCGTAGGCAAGGACGTCCAGAAGACGGCCGACCGGCTCATGGAAGAGAACGGCAACATGGAGCTCAAGGTTATCCTGAGCACCTCGGACCAGGTCGTTCATTCCGTGAACAGCATGATGCGCGAAGTGCTCATGGGCGCGCTGTTCGCCACCGTCGTCATTCTGCTGTTCATGCGCAACCTGCGCGCGACGCTCGTCACGATCGTATCCATTCCGCTGTCGCTCGGGCTGACGCTGTACCTGCTCGACCTGTCGGGCATCAGCCTGAACATCCTGACGCTGGGCGGCGTCGCGGTCGCCGTCGGGCGGCTCGTGGACGACAGCATCGTCGTCATCGAGAACATTTTCCGCAGGCTCCAGAAGGAAAAGTTCTCCGTCTCGCTCGTCATCGACGCGACGAAGGAAGTGTCCACGGCGATCACCGCCTCGACGCTTACGACAGTGGCCGTCTTCCTGCCGATGGGTCTGCTTCGCGGCTCGCTGCAATCGTTCCTGCTGCCCTTCGCGCTGACGGTCACCTATTCGCTGCTGTCGTCGCTGCTCGTCGCGCTGACCGTCATCCCGCTCATGAGCGCGGGACTGCTGAAGCGCTCAGAGATCAAGGAGCACCAGCCGTCCAAACGCTTCGGCGGCTTCCTCGAATGGAACCTGAAGCACAAGTGGCTGCCGCTGCTCGTCGCGCTGTTCCTGCTCGTCGGCTCGATCGCCACTTATTTCAACCTGCCGAAGGGCGCGATCGACTCGTCCGACGCCTCGAACGTCAACGTGCAGCTGTCGTACCCGCAGGATACGCCGGTCGGCGAAGTGCTAGACAACGGCAAAAAGCTCGAGGCGTTCCTCCTGAAGCAGGAGGGCCAAGAGTGGGTGAGCATGGACATGGGCAACAGCGCCGAAGGCGCCATGTACGGCAACGTCAAGTCGCCGACCCAGGTCGACTATACGATTCAGATGAAGCCGAAGGCCGACGCGGAGAAAATCATCGAAGCGGTCAAAAACGAGCGCGCGAACTATCCCGGCGCCGAACTGTCCGCGTCCGCCGGCTCGCTCATGTTCGGAGGCGGCGGCAGTCAGGTGTTCGTCGACATCGTCGGCGACGATCCGGCGGAGCTGACCAAGACGGCCGACCTCGTCATGGGCAAGATCAAGCCGATTAAAGACGTGCTCAAGGTCGCCAGCAATCAGCAGGAGCGCAAAACGGTCTATACGCTGCAGGTCGACCCGACGGTCGCCAAGGCGTCGGACATCGCTTCCCAGCTGCAGGGCATGCTGAACGCGGTGCCGCTCGGCAACGTCGTCAAGGACGGCCAGCTGCTGCCCGTGTCGCTCGAGCCGCTGCTCAAGCCCGGCGCGTCCGCCGAGCTGAACGATCTGACGGTCGCGACGGACGCAGGTCCGAAGAAGCTGTCCCAGATCGCCGAGTGGGTCAAGAGCGATCAGCCGACCGAAGCCTACCACAAGGACGGCAAGACGTATGTTCGCGTCAGCGCCACGGTCGAGCCGGCGCAGCTGTCGATCGTCGGCGGCAAAATCTCCGACGCGATGAAGGACGTCAAGCCGGCGGACGGCGTGAAGCTGTACGTAGGCGGCGCTTCCGCCGACCAGAACGCAGACTTCGCGAGCCTGTTCATGATGATGCTCGTCTCGATCGGCATCGTCTACCTGATCATGGTATTTACGTTCAAGACACTGCGGGCGCCGCTCGCGATTATGGCTTCGATTCTGTTCGTGCCGATCGGCGCCGTGCTCGGCCTGATCGTCACCGGCGTGACGCCCGACTTCACCGCGATCTTCGGCGTCGTCATGCTGATCGGCATCGTCGTCACGAACGCGATCGTGCTCATCGACCGCGTCAAGAAAAACGAAGCGAGCATGCCGATCCGCGAAGCGCTGATCGAAGCGGCCGGCACGCGGATGCGTCCGATTCTCATGACGGCGATCGCCACCGTATGCGCCATGCTGCCGCTGGTGTTCGGCACGTCGGAGAGCGGCAGCATCGTATCGCAGAGCCTTGCCATCGTCGTCATCGGCGGCCTGATCGTCGCGACGCTGCTGACGCTGGTGCTCGTGCCATGCGTATACGAGCTGCTCCACTTCCGCAAGGCGAAGCGCCAGCGGCGCGCGGCGAGCCAGTCGGCCGCGGCCTGATCGGCCGCCAAGAGCCGAAACCGGCAATAAGCCGGCATACGAAGCAGCCCCTCCGAGTATTCGGAGGGGCTGCTTTTGCGCTGCGCGCTGTTTGGCTTTGGCGAATTTTGGTGTATGAATGAGTAGGGCGGACGACGGGTTAAGCTTCCGTTAGAAGGATAGCTTGTACAGCGGCAGCAGCCGGCGGAACGTATCCTCGGCCGTCCGAAGCAGGAGATCCGGATCCTGCAGGCGTTCGTCGCCGCGCGCGAGGTGGAGGCCGCATGTAATCTCGGCCGCCTTGACCGTTTTGAGCCTGGCCAGCCACTCGGTCAACGACTCGCCGGAGAGGTCGGCATGAGGCACGCCGTCCGGCAGCGTATGGTCCTTGGACCAGACGAACGAGGCGGGAATCGCTGTGCGGATCGAATCGAGCTCGTCCGCCGCCGCTGAAGCGAATACCGTCTTGTTGCCGCTTTCGTAGATGATGGCAAATTGGATGAACAGATGCGTGGACCACAGTCCGATCTGAAAATGAGGATGCGCTTTGTAGCCGCGGGGATGACGCGACCACGCGACCCAAGTGTCGTCCGGCGGATTGACCGACCGCCTGGCGTGCTTGGCCACGTGCGGATACATAGGCTCCGCGCATAGTTCTGCCAAGTACGGCGCCAAGGCGTTCCCGAGCCCTTCGAGCTTGGGCCTGACCTGCCGGATGATCGCCTCCATCCGTCCTTCGAGGCCGGGGACGGCCAGGGCGTCGAAGTCCGAATCCGCAAAGCCCGCGAATCCGGCGTTAATTAGTGTGGACATGCCAGTCACCTCTTGAAGCAAATTTCAGTTTGCTATTTTGCCCTCACTATACCGGAAAATAGTCAAGAAACCAAGTAGCCATAACATAAGATGAAGTATAAGATAAGGGTAAGAACAAATAGTCTGAACATTCGGTCAACAACTCGATCGCTGCCCATACTGCAGGAGGGGGGATGCCCGTGAACCGCAGCCATGAAGTCGAATATTGCAATTTGGAGCTTCGATTCGATCGCGGACAGATTCAGAGTTTGATTCGGGATTTGATCCAAGAAGGCTATTCCCTATACTGGAACGAGAGCGAGTCGTATTTTCTCGTATCCGTCCGCACGGGGAGAAGACTGCTGAAGCTGCGATTCCAGCGAACGAGCGGACGCTACAAGATGGTCGGGGACTATTTGGTCAAGGACGAGAAGTTCGCGCTGTGGCTGGAGAAGCTGATCAACGATTCGAGAGGCCATGCCGTCGTCAAGCGTTTTCGCGACCGTCACTTGTTGATAGAAAATATTATGTTCGGGGAAATCATACGACTCGTGGAGGTGTCAGGCATGGAGCATCGGATTATATTCCAGAAGCGCCCTCAGATCACGGTAGAAGATATGATTCAGGCTTACAAATCAAGGCGTGCCGAGCAGCGCGCGGGTGTGCTGCGGCTTGAGATCGACTACGAGCTGGCCGTCCTGCACGAAGCGCTCCAGTCGGGAGACGCGGAGGGCGCCGAAGCAGCCAAGGCGAAGCTCGCCTCGATGCGGCTCGAGAGTCTTCAGCTCGAACTTTAAGACGCACGATATAGCATGGACGCAGGACGCTCCGGAAGGAGCGTCTTTTTTGCGCTCGAATCGCGATTGGTGTTGTCCTGCGACGCATCAGCGGGTTAAAATGTGGGATGGCAACGATAAATGAGAAAAGCTGGCACGGCAACGCAGGCCGGCGGCAAGCGGCGACGCGATTGAGAGCAAGGATGACATGGAGCGACTCGGAGGAGGATATTCGAATGAAGCTGACTTCAAATGACAAGCTGGTCATGATCGGCGACTCGATTACGGATTGCGGACGGGGAAGGCCGTTCGGCGAAGGACTGGGCGCAGGACTGGGCACCGGGTACGTATCGGTGGCGGCGGGCCTGCTGCAAAGCGTCTATCCGGAGCTCGCGGTGCGAGTGGTCAACGTCGGCACGAGCGGGCATACGGTGAGGGATCTGGCCGGACGCTGGCAGACCGACGTGCTGGACTTGTCGCCCGACTGGGTGTCCGTCATGATCGGCACGAACGACGTCTGGCGGCAATTCGACCAGCCTTACATCAAGGAGTCTCACGTATACGCGGAAGAATACGAGGAGACGCTTAGCGAACTGGTCGAAAAGACGCTTACCCACGTCAAAGGGATCGTGCTCATGACGCCTTTTTACCTGGAGCCGAACCGCGAAGACGCGATGCGCCGGACGATGGACCAGTACGGCGGCATCGTGAAGCGGATCGCCGAAAATCACGGCACGTTGTTCGTCGATACGCAGGCCGCGTTCGACAAGATGCTCGCGCATATCTACCCCGCGACGATCGCCTGGGATCGTGTCCATCCGAGCGCCTCTGGACATGTTGCTTTGGCGAAGGCGTTTCTGGACGCGCTCGACTTCTCGTGGGACGGCGCGGTGAAAGCCTAAACAGCACCGCGCTCGCGCGACGCCGCAGAACGCTTCGCGCCGCCGATGATTGCGCGCCGCGGCGGCCGGTTTTCATCTTCGGCCAAAAAGAGTACAATAAGGACTGGCTGAAAACGCGCAGAAAATAAAGGCTTAACGGCTTGGAGAAAGGAAACGAAACATGTCTAATGCAAATATCGGCGTCGTCGGCATGGCCGTCATGGGACGCAACCTGGCACTCAACATCGAGAGCCGCGGCTTTACGGTAGCCGTCTACAACCGTTCGCGGGAGAAGACGGACGACCTTATGAATACGGACGGCAAGGGCAAGAACCTCGTGCCTACATACTCGGTCGAGGAGTTCGTGGCTTCGCTCGAGAAGCCGCGCAAGATTTTGATCATGGTCCAGGCCGGCTCCGGCACGGACGCGACGATCGAATCGCTCGTGCCGCATCTCGACAAGGGCGACATCATCATCGACGGCGGCAACGCCTACTTCCCGGACACGCAGCGCCGCAGCAACGACCTGACCGCTCGCGGCTTCCACTTCATCGGCACCGGCGTATCGGGCGGCGAAGAGGGCGCGCTGAAGGGTCCTTCGATCATGCCGGGCGGCCCCGAGGAAGCGTACAAGCTGGTCGAGCCGATCCTGACGGGCATCTCCGCGAAGGTCAACGGCGACCCGTGCTGCACGTACATCGGTCCGGACGGCGCGGGCCACTACGTCAAGATGGTCCACAACGGCATCGAGTACGGCGACATGCAGCTCATCTGCGAAGCGTACCAGCTGCTGAAGGACGTGCTCGGCGTTCAGCCTGACGAGCTCCACGAGATTTTCGGCGAGTGGAACAAAGGCGAGCTCGACAGCTACCTGATCGAGATCACGACCGACATTTTCGCGGAAAAGGATCCGGAGACCGGCAAGCCGATGGTCGACGTGATCCTCGATTCGGCCGGCCAGAAGGGCACCGGCAAGTGGACGAGCCAAAGCTCGCTCGACCTGGGCGTGCCGCTGTCCATCATCACCGAGTCCGTCTTCTCGCGCTTCCTGTCCGCGATGAAGGAAGAGCGCGTCGCCGCCAGCCAGGTGCTGAAGGGTCCTGCCAAGGCGGCGTTCTCCGGTGATCGCGCCGCGTTCATCGAGAGCGTGCGCAAGGCGCTGTTCGCGAGCAAGATCTGCTCCTACGCGCAGGGCTTCGCGCAGATGCGCGCAGCTTCGGAGGAGTACAACTGGAATCTGCAGTACGGCAACATCGCGATGATCTTCCGCGGCGGCTGCATCATTCGCGCCCGCTTCCTGCAGAACATCAAGGATGCCTACGACCGCGACCCGGGTCTGCGGAACCTGCTGCTCGACGAATACTTCAAGGGCGTCGTCGAATCGTACCAGGACGCTTGGCGCGAAGTCGTCGCTTCTGCGGTCAAGTATGGCATTCCGGTGCCCGCGTTCGCGAGCGCGCTGGCCTACTACGACAGCTACCGCTCCGAGCGTCTGCCGGCCAACCTGCTGCAGGCGCAGCGCGACTACTTCGGCGCGCATACGTTCAAGCGGCTGGACAAGGAAGGCACGTTCCACCACAACTGGCTGCACAATTAAGTCGAAGCCCGCATAGTCGTTAATCAGGACGGCCGATCGAGCCCATCTAATCCGGGTCTCCTTCGGCCTTCCCTGCGATATGCGGACAAGGCGAATCCCGGGTAAGCTTGCGTCAAATATGCTATGATGATGGGCGAGACGTTCTGCCGCTCGCGGAAATGACAAAAAGACGCAGGCTGCGCTGCCGCGCGATCTGCGTCCCTTTTGCCGCCGCCTGCTTAAAGCTCGTTCCAGGCCAGCATGCCGCCGATCATATTGACCGTGTTGCCGTACCCGAGCTCGCTCAAATATTCGCAGGCTCTGCCGCTTCGTCCGCCGCTGCGGCAGATGAAGATGACTTCCTCGTCCTTCGGGATCTCGGACAGTCTGTCCGGCAGCGTCCCGAGACGGATGTGCTTGGCGCCGGGGATCATGCCGGCCGCCACTTCTTCGTCCTCGCGGACGTCGATCAGGTGCAGCTTCTCGCCGGCGTCCAGCCGCGCTTTGAGCTGCTCGACGGTCGTCGTATCGTAAGTGCTCATCTGGATTTTCCTCCATCGTTCGATTGGCTACAGTCCCATCATACGGACACGACGCGGCGCAAGTCAACTTGCGTGGCGCGCGAACGACCTACATAACCGATTCCCTCATTAGCGGAAGGAG
Organism: Cohnella sp. GbtcB17; assembly: GCF_019091135.1. GTDB lineage: Bacteria > Bacillota > Bacilli > Paenibacillales > Paenibacillaceae > Cohnella. Next base: position 16,342 of record NZ_JAGXJW010000005.1, read on the forward strand.
AACGCTGCCCCATGGATATGATCGTCACGCCGACCCCGCGGCTCGCGGGAGAGATTCAAGCCTTATCGTCCAAAAATTATACGACCCGGTATTTGCTCGTCGCCGCGCTGGCGGAGGGCACGAGCGTCATCCGCTATCCGGCGCACAGCGAGGACAGCGACGCGCTGCGCCGCTGCGTGCGCGATCTTGGCGCCGTCCTCGAGGAGGACGACGAGAAGATCGTTGTCACAGGCTTCGGCAGCCACCCGAAGCCCGTGAAGGAGCTCGACGTCGGCAACGCGGGCGCCGTGCTTCGCTTCCTGATGGCCGTGGCTGCGCTGCTGCCCGAGGTGACGTTCGTCAACAAATACCCGGAATCTCTCGGCAAGCGCCCCCACGATGATCTGATCAAGGCGCTGGAGAGCATGGGCGCGACGATCGAGCACCGCGAAGGCAAGCTGCCGATCACGATCCGCGGCGGCGACGCCGTGCGCGGCGGGAAGATTCAAGTGTCGGGCAGCGTAAGCTCCCAATTTTTAAGCGCCTTGCTGTTCCTGACGCCGCTGCTCAAGGAGGACAGCGAGATCGAGGTGCTGAACGATCTCAAGTCGAAGGTCGTCGTCGGCCAGACGCTCGAGGTGCTCGCTCAAGCGGGCATCGTCGTCGAAGCGTCGAGCGATCTGATGCGATTCAAGGTGCCCGGCGGCCAGCGCTACCGCGCACAGGAGTATGTCGTGCAGGGCGACTATCCCGGATCGGCGGCGATCCTGGCGGCTGCGGCCGTCACCGAGTCCGACGTCACCGTTCACCGGCTGCTCGAGGAGAGCAAGCAGGGCGAGCGGGCCGTCGTCGACGTGCTGAAGGCGATGGGCACGCCGCTTACGCACAAGGACGGCGTCGTCCATGTCCAGGGCAACGGCAAGCTGCGCGCCGTCGAATTCGACGGTGACGAATTCACGGACGGCGTGCTCGCGATGGTGGCCGCGGCCGTGTTCGCCGAAGGCACCTCCCGCTTTTACAACGTCGAGAACCTCCGTTTCAAGGAATGCGACCGCATCACCGATTACCTGGCCGAGCTGCGCAAAGCCGGCGCAAACGTAGAGGAGAAGCGGGACGAGATCATCGTCCACGGGCGTCCTGAAGGCGTAGAGGGCGGCGTGACGATCGACGCGCACTTCGATCACCGCGTCATCATGGCGCTCACGGTCGTCGGGCTGCGCGCGAAGGCGCCGCTGACGATCAAGGATGCGCATCATGTGGCGAAGTCTTATCCGAATTACTTCGACCATCTGACCGCGCTCGGCGCCAACGTGCGTTGGTCGGAATAAGACGACGGACGAACTTTCGCATACAACGACGGACAAACCGCCCGACCAGCATTTAATCGACTCTTAGGAGGCAGATGAGCATGCCGTTCGAAAATCCAAGCCGGGACGAGATCAAGCGCATTTTGCAGGAAACGAAAAATATCGCCGTGGTCGGCCTGTCGGGCGATCCGGACAAGACGAGCCATATGGTGTCCGCCGCCATGCAGGCCAAAGGGTACCGCATCATCCCCGTCAATCCGAAGGAATCCGAGATTCTCGGCGAGAAGTGCTACAAGTCGCTGGCGGACATCCCCGAGCCGATCGATATCGTCAACGTCTTCCGCCGTCCGGAGCATACGCCGCCGATTGCATCGGAGGCTGTCGCCGCAGGGGCCAAGGTGCTCTGGCTGCAGCTTGGCATCGTGAACGACGAAGCCGCGGCGATCGCGGCGGAGGGCGGTTTGACCGTCGTGATGGACCGCTGCATCAAGGTCGAGGATTCGATCCTGCTGCCGCAAGGCCGAGGCTGACTATCCGGAGCTAACGCATTCGCGGACGGACCGCACCCCAAGCTATAAGCGCTGCGGTCGGTCCGTCCTTGCTTTTGCCGGCTTGCACGGCCGTTAACATCTTTTTGAACCAACTGCGGGAGAGGAGGAGGGAATTCTCGCATGTTCGGAATCGGTTATTTGCAAAGGCTCGGCCGGGCGATGATGCTGCCGATGACGGTGCTGCCTGCAGCCGCCATTTTCCTCATGCTGTCGCGGCTGCCCTGGGACGCTGTCGGTCTTCAGTCGGCGCCGACGCTGCTTCACGCGGCGGGCATGGCGATATTTGCCTATGTCCCTTACGTATTTGCGGTGGGCATCGCGCTGGGCCTGTCGAACCAATCCGTGCAAGCGGGCATGGCGGCCCTTGTCGCCATGATTATATTCGGCGCCGTGACGCAGGCTTACGATCCCGGCGGCGTCCAGCCCTCCATGTTCGCGGGCGTCGTCATCGGGATGCTGTCCGGCTGGGCCAACGAGCGCTTCAAGTCGTTCCAACTGCCCGAATCGCTGCAGTTTTTCGGCGGAACCCGGTTCGTGCCGATTTTCATGAGCGCCTTCGCTTTTCTTTTTGCATGGCTCATGATCGGCATCGGCCAGGGGCTGTTGGCCTGGATCGGCGCGACCGGCGGCTTGGTGAATTCCGCGGGCGGCTTCGGCATATTCCTGTACGGATTTTTGCATCGCATTCTGGTCGCTTTCGGCCTGCATCATTTGCTTAATCATCTGTTCTGGTTCCAGATCGGAGATTATACGGCGCCCGACGGCAGCGTATATTTTGGAGACATGCCGAGGTTTTTCGCCGGGGATCCGACCGCCGGCGTCTATATGACCGGGCTGTATCCGGTCATCATGTTCGCTCTGCCGGCCATCGCCTTCGCGATCATTCACGAGGCGCGCGAAGACCTGAAGCCGAAGACTGCCAAGCAGTTCAGAGTGGCGGCGCTCACGGCCTTCGTCACGGGCGTGACCGAGCCGGTCGAATTCGCTTTTCTTTTCGTGGCGCCGTATCTGTTTATCGTGCATGCGCTGCTGTCCGGGGGCATCATGTGGCTCACTTACGAGTTGGGCATCCGCGAAGGCTTTACGTTCTCCGCGGGCGCGCTCGAGTATATTATCAACTTCAGGCTGTCAGAGCGGGGCTGGTTGATCATTCCGATCGGCCTTGCGGTCGGCGTCGTTTATTACGTGCTGTTCCGCTGGAGCATTCGCAAGTTCCAGCTGTCGACACCGGGTCGCGAGGACTCTACGCGGCTGGACGATTGGGGTGGCGATATTCCGTACCGGGCGCCGCTCGTTCTGCAGGCGCTCGGCGGCAAGGACAACATCTCGCGGATAGAAGCCTGCATCACGAGGCTTCGCCTGACGCTGAACGACGACCGGCGGGTCGATGCGAAAAGCTTGCGGCACCTGGGGGCGGCCGGCGTCATCCGGCTGGGAGGCGGCCATGTGCAGGTCGTATTCGGCACCTATTCGGATCTGATCCGGGGCGAGATCGTTAAGCTGATGCAGCTCGACGTGCACCAGGTGCAATTCCATGCGCCGCTGCAGGGGCGGATGATTCCGCTCGAGGAAGTCGACGATCCGATTTTCGCGCAGAAGCTCGTGGGCAAGGGCGTGGCCTTCATTCCCGATAAGGGGGAGCTGGTTGCGCCGGTGCGCGGAAAAATCATTCACCTGTATCCGACCAAGCACGCGATCGGCATCGAGACGCCGGAAGGGCTCGAGGTGCTGCTCCACATCGGGATCAACACGTCCCAGATGAACGGGGAAGGTTTCACGGCGCTCGTGAAGGAGGGCGACGAGGTCATGCCGGGGCAACCGCTCATCCGGTTTCACCTGCCTACGCTCAAAGCGCATGCCAAGTCGTTGGCGACCCCGATGGTCATCACCAATTCGGATATCGTCCGCTCCTGGCGCTTCGCGCCGTTCAAGGCGGTTAAAAAGGGTCAGGCGGCGGTCATGTCGGTTGTCGTAAGAGAGAGAGAAAACGGGGGGGCGGACATATGATCCAAGCGATCGGAGGCTCGGAGGGCATCGCCATCGGCAAGGCGTTCGTGCTGCCCAACTGGGAATGGGAGCTGCCCGAACAGAAGATCGACGCGCTCGATCTCGCGCTCGAATTCGAACGGCTGTACGAAGGCGTCAAGCGTTCGAAGACCGAGATCCGCCAGATGAAAAACGAGCTGGACGAAGCGGTAGGCGCCGGAGAAGCGAGCATATTCGACGCGCATCTGGCGATCCTGGACGACCCCGTCTTCATGAACGAGATCCAGGGCATCATTCAACGCCAGTACAAGGCGGCCGAAGTCGCGGTAAAGGAAGCGATCGACCACTTCGTGACGATGTTCGACCTGCTCGACGACGAATACATGAAGGAGCGGGCGCTCGACATCAAGGACGTCGGCAACCGGCTGCTCAAGCATCTGCTCGGCGCCCCCGAGATCGCGCTGCCGACCGATACGCAGCCGTTCATACTCGTCGTGCGGGAGCTCACGCCGTCGCAGCTGATCCATCTGAAGCCGGACGTCGTCCTCGGCATCGTGACGATGATCGGCAGCGCCAGCTCGCATTCGGCCATCATGGCCAGGGCGTTCGGCATCCCGCTCGTCATGGGCGTCGAAGGCAAGCTGCCCGAGCCGATCGTGACGGGCGATCTGCTCATTCTGGACGGAGGCGCAGGGACGCTTGCGGTCATGCCGAACGCGGAGACGGTCGGCAAATACACGGAGCTGCGCAAGCAGCATCTGGATGCCAAGGAGCGGCTGCAGGAGCTCGTCCAGGTGCCGTCGGTTACGCCCGACGGCGAGAAGCTGTACCTGGCGGCCAACATCAGCTCGATCAAGGAGCTGGAAGCGGCGCTGTCGCGCGGCGCGGACGGCGTCGGCTTGTTCCGCACCGAGTTTTTGTACATGGACCGCTCGCGGTTTCCGACGGAGGATGAGCAGTTCGAGGTGTACAAGGCGGCGGCCGAACGTCTGGGAAGCGCCGCGCTGACGATCCGCACGCTCGACATCGGCGGAGACAAGCAGCTGGATTATTACGATATGCCCGAGGAAAACAATCCGTTTCTCGGCTACCGCGCGATCCGCTTCAGTCTGGACCGGAGCGACCTGTTCAAGACGCAGCTGCGGGCGATCCTGCGGGCGGCTGTCTTCGGCAACATCCGCATCATGTACCCGCTCATCGCGTCGGTCGACGAGGTGCGTGCGGCCAACGCGCTGCTGGCCGAAGCCGAGCGGGAGCTTGCGGCGGAGGGCCTGCCCTTCAGGAGCGGCCTGCCGACCGGGGCGATGATCGAGGTGCCCGCCGCCGTGATGATCGCCGATTTGCTCGCGAAGGAGGTCGCCTTCCTCAGCATCGGCACCAACGATTTGATCCAGTTTACGCTTGCGGTCGACCGGATGAACGATCAGATCAATCATCTTTACGAGCCCTATCATCCCGCCGTGCTGCGCATGCTTCGCACCGTCGCGGAGTCGGCCGCCAGAAACGGCATTCCGGTCAGCGTATGCGGGGAGATGGCCGGCGATGTCCGCGCGATTCCGCTCTGGGTCGGCCTCGGCATCCAGATGCTCAGCATGTCCGTTCAATCGGTGCTGCCGGTGAAGGCGACGATGCTGCGCACGAATGCCATGGCCTGCAAAAAAGTGACGGAGGAGCTGTTCGCCCTCGGAACGGCCGCCGAGATCAAGGAACGGCTGGAACGGTTCCACGCCGGCGCCGCCGTGCAGGACGAACGCCTCCATCCGGGCAAACGATAAAACGAATCGACTTGAGAAAAAAAGATCCGCACAACGGGACGCAATCGCCCGCATGCGGATCTTTTTTTTGGTGCCGGACGCCGCGTATCAGGAACGTCTCCCGTACAGTACGTCGCAAAACGCCTTCGCATATTCCGGCAGGTCCGGCGGACGCCGCGCGGAGATCAGGTTGCCGTCCACGACGACGGCTTCGTCGAACCAGACGGCGCCCGCATTTTCCATGTCGTCGCGGATGCCCGGCGTGGAGGTCACCTTGCGGCCCTGCAGAATCTTGGCGGAGATCAGCACCCATCCCGCATGGCAGATCTGGCCGATCGGCTTACCCGCGGCGTCGATCTCCCGCACGAACGACTGCACGCGTTCGCTGCGGCGAATTTTGTCCGGCGCCCAGCCGCCCGGCACGAGCAGGCCGTCGCAGCGCTCGGCGTCCAGCTCTTCGTAGGACAGGTCGGCGACGGCGGGGACGCCGTACTTGCCGATATGCTTGCGGCCTTTCTCCGGTCCGGCATACTGAACGATTGCGCCTTCTTCGCGGGCGCGGTACACCGGGTACCACAATTCCAAGTCTTCGAATTCGTCGTCGATGAGGCAGATGACGCGTTTGGCTTCGGTCAATTTCGATTCCTCCTATTTAGGCGCATCGGTTTCTTCTATCCTAGCACAATCGTCAGGTGGGAGCATACGTTGCGGTATGGTTTTAATACCGATTCGTTTCCATAATTTACAGTCGTTTGCTAAGAAGGAGTTGGCGAAGAGATCGGCGAATATACTTTTTCAACGTCCCTCTCGGGATTTTGGAACCGCGCGCGCGGCGCGTAAGGAGAGAGTCAGTTTGTTCAAACGGTGTATATGCGGGGAATCGATGGCGCTCGGTCTTCGCAAAGTTTTTTATTCCAGGACCGTCAGCATCACTGGCGTGCCCGTATACGCTTGCGGGCATTGCTCGCGCAGCGAGGTGTACCCGGGCGTCAAATTGGATTTGAGCCGGCTGTTGTCGGATCTCGGGGCCAAGCCTTTGCCCCAGGAGATCCGCTTCGACGATGTGCACGAATGGGCCCGGATGCTAAGCCAGGCTTCTTCCGCCAGCCTGCCGCTGAGCGCCGCCAGAATCGCGAGACTGACGGAAGAGCGGACGAACGAGCTGCTCGATCTGCTGCTGATCGCCGCTTCCCTGGATGATCAGGCGTGGAAGCGCGAACTTGAAGGCAAGCTTGCGCAGCTTAACGGACAATACATAACCTAGTCGAACGATGCAGGAGCGCTCGCGCTCCTTTTCTTTTTTTTGCGAAACTTTTTCATTTCTGATACCATGAAAATCAATGAAACTTATTTTCAAGGAGGATGCACGCGATGTCGGAAGTAATGAGACTGCAAACCGTCGAACAGTGGGAAGAAGCGCTTAAGAATACGTCGGACAAGCCGCTGCTCGTCTTCAAGCACAGCACCTCCTGTCCGATCAGCGCAGGCGCGCACGACGAGCTCGACCGCTTCGTCGGCGGGCGGGCGGAGCTGCCTGTTGACGTTGCGATCGTGCATGTGATCGAGGAACGGCCCGTGAGCAATGCGATCGCGGAGGCGCTGCAGGTGCAGCACAAGTCGCCGCAGGCGATTCTAGTCCGCGACGGACGATCCGTATGGGACGAATCGCATTGGCGCATTACCTCGGATTTTCTGAACGAACGCGTCGGCGCGGAAGGCTAAAAACGCGATTGATGTCGGGGCTTGCCATTGCGGAATCGCCCCTTTTGTCGTATCATTACCTTAATATACCATGGACGGGTCCTCCAACCGGACAAAGACCTGACATGAACAAATGGAGCGGTGAGATGTGACGGTAACGATCTATGACGTAGCCCGCGAGGCCGGCGTATCGATGGCGACGGTATCCCGCGTCGTCAATAACAATCCTAACGTAAAGCCGCAAACGCGGAAAAAAGTATACGAAGCGATCGAGCGCCTCGGCTATCGGCCGAACGCGGTAGCTCGGGGCCTCGCCAGCAAGAAGACGACGACGGTAGGCGTCGTCATCCCCGATATCGCGAACGCCAACTTCGCAGAAGTCGCGCGCGGCATCGAAGATATCGCCAATATGTATCATTACAACATCATCCTTTGCAACGCCGACAAGCGCAAGGAAAAGGAGATTCGCGTCATCAACACCCTGCTCGAGAAGCAGGTGGACGGGCTCCTTTTCATGGGCGGCGTCGTGACGGACGAGCATATTCAGGCATTTAATACGTCCAACGTGCCGATCGTCCTTTGTGCGACGACCGACGAGAAGGGCACGATGCCGTCCGTCGACATCGACCACGAGACGGCCGCATACGATGCGGTCCGCAAGCTGATCGACGAAGGCCATACGCGCATCGCGATGATCAGCGGCACGCTCCAGGACCCGGCGAACGGCTTCGCCCGCTACCAGGGCTACAAGCGCGCGCTTGAAGAGAGCGGCATTGCGTTCGAGGAGTCGCTCGTCCGCGTCGGCAATTACCGGTACGAATCCGGCATCGAGGCCGCCCAGTATTTCCTTGAGCTGGCGGAGCGCCCGACTGCAATATTTGCGGCTACCGACGAGATGGCGATCGGCGCCATTCACGGTATCCAGGATGCGGGCTTGTCGGTGCCGGGCGATATATCCGTCATCGGCGTAGACAATATCCGCCTGGCTTCGATGGTGCGTCCGCTGCTGACGACCGTCGCCCAGCCGATGTACGATATCGGCGCCGTCTCGATGCGTCTGCTGACCAAGCTGATGAAAAAGGAAAACGTCGAGCAGGCGAGAGTAACGCTTCATCACGAGCTCATCGTGCGCAATTCGGTCGCGCCGCGCGGCTGATCTCGTTCGCCGGCCCTGCCCGGTTTATAACCAGCTTGATCGCCCTGCGCGGGATCTTTATCGCCCGCAGCGGGGCTTCTTATTCGAATTAGAAGGAGAAATGCTCATGATCGGCATCATCGGCGCGATGCAGGAAGAGATCGACCTGCTGCTCGGCGCCTTGGAGGACGCGGTGGAGATGCAGCGTTCGGGCATTCGGTATGTGGCGGGCAGCCTGCACGGCCGCAAGGTTGTCGTATGCAAGTCGGGCGTAGGCAAGGTGAATGCGGCGATCTGCACGCAAGTGCTCATCGACCGGTTCAATGTGAACAAGATTATATTTACCGGCGTGGCGGGCGCGCTCGATCCCGAGCTAAATATCGGGGATATCGTCGTATCCTCGAGCAGTCTGCAGCACGATATCGACGTGACCGCGCTCGGATTCGCGCGAGGAGTCATCCCTTACCAGGAGACGTCGGATTGGGCGGCGGACGAAGCGCTCGTTCATGCGGCGCGCGAAGCCGGCGACAAGCTGTTCCCCGGCCACATCAAGACGGGCAAGGTGCTGTCGGGCGACCAGTTCATCGCCGATCGGGAGCTGGTCGCGCGTCTTCGGAACGAGCTGAACGGCGCGTGCGTCGAAATGGAGGGAGCCTCCGTCGCGCAGGTTTGCGCCATGAACGAGGTGCCTTACGTGGTCATCCGCTCCATCTCGGACAAGGCGGACGGCTCGGCGGACGTGAACTTCGCGGCGTTTACGGTGACGGCCTCCAACCGTTCGTTCGCGATTGTGAACGAGATGCTGCAGCACTTGGGCGAATAAGCGATCGAACGCTACAGCAGAGGGCGCCTCATCCGGCTAAGCCGGCGAGACGCCCTCTGCTTTGTGTTTGTGTAAGCGAGATTAGTGCAATATGCTTCTCTGAGGTTAACCCAAATGCTGGATGGCGAGCGCGGCGATCTCGCGATTTTTGGCCGTGATCTCGGCCCTGCGCGGCATCGGCGTCCATAGCGACGTATCGTCAAGCCAAGTGCGCGGCAGCTCCGCGGGACGGTTCGGCGACTGTAAACGCGGCCAGGAGGAAGGGAGCGGCCCGCCGTCAGGGGCCGCGTCGATCGACGCGAGCAGCGGATGGTCGCTCATCTCGAGCCACAGCAGGCTCCATGCCCTGGGCACCACATGCCAGTGCTCGTAGCCGCCTCCGCCGAGCGCGATCCAGCGTCCGTCCGTATGCTCGTGCGCGAGCCGATGAATGAGCCTTGGCATCTCCCGGTAGATGCGCATGCTGCAATGAACGTGCGCGAGCGGATCGAGCGCATGGGCGTCGCAGCCATGCTGGCTGACGATGACGTCGGGCTTGAAGGCGCGCATGACCTGCGCGAGGCCGCGCTCGAAGCTCTCGAGCCAGGACTCGTCCTCTGTATACGGTTCCACCGGGATGTTGAGGCAGGCGCCGTAGCCGCTGCCCTCGCCGCGTTCATGCGCGAACCCGCTGCCCGGGAAAAGGAACTTGCCCGTCTCGTGAATCGAATAGGTGAAGATGTCCGGGTCCGTATAAAAACTCCATTGAACGCCGTCTCCGTGATGCACGTCGGTATCGATATAGAGCACTTTCGCGTCGTATTTGCGGTGAATCCAGGAGATCGCGCATGCGGCGTCGTTGTATACGCAGAAGCCTGCTCCGCGTTCGCGGAAGGCGTGATGCAAGCCGCCCCCGAGATGCAGCGCATGCCGCGTCGCTCCCGACATGACCGCCTCGGCGGCGCTCAGCGAGCCTTGAACGATCGCCAGCGCAGCATCGTGCATGCCCGGAAAATAAGGCGTGTCGCCGTCCTCTTCGAGACCGAACTGCTCGGCCACATCCTGGTACGAAACGGCCGGAGCGGCTTCGCTGAGCGCCCGCGCCGTCTCGATGTAGTCGGCCCGGTGAATCGTGTCCACGGCTTCGGCCGCGCCCTCCGCGGTCGGCAGCAGTTTGTCCTCGGGTCCGAGCGCGCCGCAATCTTCAAGCAGCTCCTCGGTCAAGGCGAGCCGGATCGGGTGAAACGGGTGATCTTCGCGAAACGAGTACCGCCGTACGGCGCTGCAATCGATCCAGCGCGCGTGATCGCTTTTCGATGACACAGGGGTCGCCTGCCTTTCGTCAATACATAAACCGCTGGCGGAATCTCACGCGGTCGAACTGCTCGGCCGACGACAGCGGCACGTCCTTGCCGATGCGCACCATGAGGCAATTCGCCGGATGCGCGCAAATCTCCGGATCGTCCGTGGCAAACCAGACCATGCCGACACACTTCATCAATTTTTCCATCATCTCTCGGTACTGCCAGACGTTAAGACCGCTTTTCTCCAAATCCCAGTGCCAATAATATTCGGTTGTATATACGATGGCATTGTCCAGCTGCTCCTCCGCAAAAGCGGCGACGATCATCGCTTTGCCGAGGCCGAGCGATCGGTACTCGTCGGCCACCTCGATGGCGCCAAGCTCGATCAGGTCGTCCATGCCGCCTTCGGACCAGCGCTCCAGCTCGTCGGGATAGTGGAAGGTGACGTAGCCGACGATCGTGTCTTCCTCGCGGGAGACGATGACCCTGCCTTCGGGAAGTCCCGCGATCTCCACGAGCGCCTCGTGCTGCTCCCGCGGCCTCCGGAAGGCGTCGAGCTTGTCGTGGAGCCGGTAGCCCTTCAGCCGCTCGGGCTCGACCGGCCCCTCGATGACGATCGGACCCGCCCGTCCGGGCCTGGCGACGCGCTGATAGCGCTTGTAATGTTCCATGCCGCACGCTCCTTTTGCCGAATCGAATACGTCTAGCGCCGGGCTTCGACGATTCTCATTATATAGCATTATACAGTAAAGCCGGTATCGTGCGCTTTTTTGCCGGATTGGCGCGACAATTTGCCATTGTCGTCCTCAGACTGGAGAAAATTTCCCGCCTTCGGTTGCGTTGGTATGTCGGACGCGTGGTATAATGGCAACAGCAAGCCAAAAGGCTTTGTTCTTCGTGTAAGCGCATTCGTATACTTAGCATCGGGTTTGCAGCAAAATCAACGGGAAGGTGATTGGTAATGACGTTAAGTCAGGATGAGAAATTGGCCGTTACGGCCACAACCGCGAATCTCGGCTCTTATGAAGATGCGGTGCGCAATTTTAACTGGGAGAACATCGAAAATCAATTTTCCTGGTCCAAAACCGGGAAGGTCAATATGGCGTACGAGGCTATCGACCGCCGCGTCGAAGCAGGCAAAGGCGATACGATCGCTTTGCATTACAGCGACGCGCAGCGCGAGGAGAGCTATACGTACGCCGATTTGTCGAGGCACTCTGCGCGCTTTGCCAACGTGCTTCGCGGGCTCGGCATCGGCAAGGGAGACCGGGTCTTCATTTTTATGCCGCGTACGCCCGAATTGTACTTCGCGCTGCTCGGCGCGCTGAAGATCGGCGCCGTCGTCGGACCGTTGTTCGAAGCGTTCATGGAGACCGCCGTCCGGGATCGCCTGCAGGACAGCGGCGCGGTGGCGATCGTGACGACGCCGGCGCTGCTGCCGCGCATCTCGCGCGCGGAGCTGCCTGAGCTGAAGCATCTGATCGTGTTCGGCGACGACGTCGCGGCGGGCGACGGCATCGTCGATTTCAAGGCCGAGATGGAAAAGGCGTCGGAGTCGGCCGAGATCGAATGGCTCGACCGCGAGGACGGCTTGATCCTGCATTATACGTCCGGCTCTACGGGCAAGCCGAAGGGCGTCTATCACGTGCAAAACGCCATGATCCAGCATTATTATACCGGACGCATCGTGCTTGACCTCAAGGAAGGCGACGTATACTGGTGCACGGCCGATCCGGGCTGGGTGACCGGCACGTCCTACGGCGTGTTCGCGCCTTGGCTGAACGGCGTGACGAACGTTATCCGCGGCGGACGCTTCAGCCCGCAGGATTGGTATTCCACGCTCGAAAAGTACAAGGTTACGGTTTGGTACAGCGCGCCGACCGCCTTCCGCATGCTGATGGGCGCAGGGGACGATGCGGTCGGCCCGTTCGATCTGTCCAATCTGCGGCATGTGCTCAGCGTCGGCGAGCCGCTTAACCCCGAGGTCGTCCGTTGGGGCCTCAAAGTTTATAACCAGCGTATCCATGATACATGGTGGATGACGGAGACGGGCGGACAGCTCATTTGCAATTACCCGAGCATGGAGATCAAGCCGGGCTCCATGGGCCGGCCGATCCCGGGCGTCCAGGCGGCCATCATCGACGATCAGGGCAACGAGCTGCCGCCGATGCGCATGGGCAACCTCGCGATCCGCACGCCATGGCCCTCGATGATGCGCAAGATTTGGAACAACTCGGCCAAATACGAAGAATACTTCCGTATCCCGGGCTGGTACGTGTCCGGCGACTCTGCATACATGGACGAAGAGGGATACTTCTGGTTCCAGGGCCGGATCGACGATGTCATCAACACGTCCGGCGAGCGCGTCGGACCGTTCGAGGTGGAGAGCAAGCTGGTCGAGCACCCGGCCGTCGCCGAAGCGGGCGTCATCGGCAAGCCCGATCCGCTTCGCGGCGAGATCATCAAGGCGTTCATCTCGCTGCGCGAGGGCTTTGAGCCTTCAGAGGAGCTGAAGGCCGATATCTCGAAGTTCGTCAAAATCGGTTTGTCGGCGCACGCGGCGCCGCGCGAGATCGAGTTCAAGGACAAACTGCCTAAGACCCGCAGCGGCAAGATCATGCGGCGCGTCCTTAAGGCTTGGGAGCTGAATCTGCCGACGGGCGATCTGTCCACGATCGAGGACTGAGCCAGACCGGCGCGGCCTTTCGGCCGGAGAAGCGATTCTCCGGACGGAAGGCTATTTTTTTGCGCAAAAAAAGAACGCTCCGGCATGCTGCACGACCGAAGCGTTCTTTTTCTTGTTTGGAAAGCTAGCTGTTTTTGATCTCTACGGACGGCGAGGCGTCTGAAGCGCCGGTATCGTTCACTGCTCTGACGCGATACCATCCGGCTGTGTTATTGCCGGACACTGCGTATTGGGTGGACTGGGTAGATTCGACGCGCCGATAATTGCCTTGCTCGCTGGCGCTGTACCACACCTCGTACCGCGTGACGTTGTCGCTGCCGGGGTTGGGGTTCCAGCTGAGCGTCGCGCCGCTGGCCGTCGCCTGAGCGACGAGGCCGCTCGGCACGGACGGCGCGGCTGCTTGCACCTGGCCCGGATCGTTCGAAGGCTGTTCGCCGCCGTTCGTGTTCGGATCGGTCTGGCCGGCGTCCTCGCCGCCAAGCGGTGGCGATTGTTCGTCGGGGTTCCCGGCATTGCCTCCGGCATCGCCCCCGCCGCCCCCGCCGCCGCCGGCCGAAGCGGATTCGCTGCGTCCGGATTCGTTGCCGGCGACGTCGACGGCCGTTACCGCATACCGTACGCTGCCCGAGGACGAATAGTCGATGAAGCGCGTCTCTTCGCCGGTCAGCACCGACTTGCCCATTTTGACGTAGGAGCCGCCGCCAACCGAGCGGTAGAGGCGGTAGCCGACGACATCGGCTTGCGGACTCTTGGTGAACGAGATGCGCACTTTGCCGCCGCCCAGCTGTTCGACGGCGATATTGCCGGGCGCGCTCGGCGCCGAGCCGTCGTCCACGCGCGGATCCGGCTTCGACGGCGCGCCGCCGGAGGCGTCCTTCGGCAAATAGTAGGACAACGGCTTCCGGCTTGAGGCCGGCACTTTGTCGAGAGCGGCTTTGAGCTGTTCGATGAGCTCGTCGAGCGGCTTTTCCCGCTTCGTCATGACCGATTGGCGGAGCATATCCTCCGGCGTCTCCGGCGACGGCTGATAGTTCACGCCGTTGTAGGAGATATACTTGACGGCGACAAGCGCATCGTCTTCCTCCGTCGGAATGTATTTTTTGTTGAAAATGTCGGTCACAAGCTTGCCCGCGGACCGGGTGAGCTCGGTCGGCAGCTTGCCGCTGACGCTGGACACGGTCATCGATACGATGCCGTCGGGCTTCGCGAATTCCTTGGTCGGGAACAGCTCCGGCTTCGCTTCGGTGACTTCGTTCATGACCTTGGTCCAAATCTCTCTGGCGCGCGCATGCCCGTCGGTGGACAGGGTGTTGACCGATTTTTCGTAGCCGGCCCAGACGCCGAGGGTAATATCCGGCGTGAAGCCTTCAAACCAGACGTCCGCATAATTGGAAGTCGTGCCCGTCTTGCCGACGATCGGGATTTTGCCGTAGTTTTTGAATCCATTTTTGACGGATTTGCCAGTTCCGTCCTTAACGACCGTGCGCAGCATGTCGGTCATCAGGTAGGCCGATTGCTCGGAGACGACGCGCTTCGGCGTCGCTTTGTGCTCGTAGACGATGTTGCCGTAAGAATCCTTCAACTTCTCGATCAGGTAAGCGTCGTTGAATACGCCTTTGTTGGCGATCGCGCCGTAAGCGTTGGTCAGCTCCTCGACGGTGACGCCATATTTTAGACCGCCGATAACGCCGGTCTGCGCGTAGTCGTCATCCGGCACAAGCGTCGTGATGCCCAGCTGACGAGCGAAGTCCCAGGCGCCCTTGATCGTCACCTTGTCGAGGAAGATCTTAAGCGCCGGCAGGTTGAGCGACTGGTTGAGCGCGTATCGGGCCGTGACCAGTCCGGAATACCGGTTGTTCGAGTTTTTCGGGATGTGCAAGCTCGAGCCGCTGTTTTTCAAAATGATCGGCGCGTCGTCCAGAATGCTGGCCGGACTGATGAGTCCTTTGTCGATCGCCGGCAGATAAGCGCCGATCGGCTTCATGGCCGAACCGGGCTGGCGCTCCATCTGCGTCGCGAAGTTAAGCTGCTCGATATGGAAGTCCCGGCCTTCGATCATGCCGAGTATCGCGCCCGTCTTGTGGTCCAGCATGACGGCGGCCGTCTGCTCGACGCCCTTCGTTTTGCTGTCCGGCGAGAAGTTTTTCGGATCCTCCGCCACCGCATGCATCGTATCGTATACTTTTTTGTCGATGGTCGTCGTGATCTTGTAGCCTCCGCGCAGCAGCTGCTCGCGCGCGTCTTCGATAAGAGAGGCGTTTTCCTTCTTTTTCAGATCGTCGATGGTCAGCGTCGGGTTCTGCTGCAGCACGAGCTGCATCGCAGCCTGGCGTTCGACCTCCAGCATCAGATAAGGATAGGTGTTGTATGCCTTCTCCGTCGGCTTGGCGAGCGAGTCGTAAACGTCGAAGGCGATCGCCTGGTCGTACTGCTGCTGGTCGATCTTGCCGTATTCGAGCATTTTCTGAAGGACGAGCTTCTGTCTGGCGAGCGCCCGCTTGAAGTTGGCTTCGTTAAAGTCGCCTTTGCCCGTAAAGGCCGAATAGGCGGACGGACGCTGCGGCAGCCCGGCCAGATAAGCCGCCTGCGCCAGATTGACCTTGCTGAGGTCCTCGATGCCGAAAATGCCTTTGGCCGCGGCCTTGATGCCGTATACCTGGTAGCCGGAGGCGCCGTTGCCGTAAGGGATCTTGTTTAGATAGGCGGTAAGAATCTCTTCTTTGCCGAGAAAACGCTCGAGCCGAAGCGACAGGAAGATCTCCTTGGCTTTGCGGCTTTGCGTCTGGTCGAGGCTCAGGAATACGCGCCGTGCAAGCTGCTGCGTAATCGTACTGCCGCCGGTCTGCACATCCTCGTTCAGCAGCTGCTGCTTGACGGCGCGGAACAGGCCGTTGGTGTCTACGCCGATATGATTGTAGAAATTTTTGTCTTCGATGGACAAGACCGAATCGATGATGACCTTGGGAATCTTGTCGTAAGTGATTGGCTGCCGGTCCTCCTCGGTCCGCAGCTGGCCGATCAGCGTTCCGTCGCGGAAATAGACGAAACCGGTTGCATTGTTCTCGTTGATCTTCTCTTCGATCAGCGCCCGGGATCGGACGGGATCGTCCTTGACCAGCGCCGCGATATATCCGCCGACCGCGCCGCCCGCGGCCAAGCTTGCCAGCACGGCGAAGAAGATCAGCCACAGAATCGTATAAGAGAACAATTTGGCGGCCATGACCCATGGCGAGCGTTTTTTGCGTTTCGGCTTCTTGGAAGGCTGCTTGCTATCGTTCATTTTATGTATCCTCCTTCAACAAAACAGACTTATTATACCACAGTAGGCGATTGTTTGACTTCACGCTTCTCCGTTCGAGCATTCTCGCAGCGGCCGAGCGGACGAGCGCTTCCAAATATTTCTCCGATTGGACGATTTAAGGGGAGGGTGAGAAACTTTTGGGAATGCTTGTCGTATGTATTAAGGGTCGACGATAACGGATTTCCGGCGCAGAAGGAGAGGGTAGCGTGGAAATAGTGTTCTGGAGCTGTTTGGCGTTCGGCGTGCTGATGGCGCTCGCGACGCTGATCGTCGGAGACATCGGCGGCGCGTTCGATTTTCTGCCCCACGATCTGTTCGAACCGGTCGTCCTGGCCGGCGGCATCACGATCTTCGGTGGCGCAGGGCTGCTCCTTGACCGGTACTCCGCCCTGCAGGCCGGCGGCGTGTACGCTTGCGCCGGAGCCGCAGCCGCGCTCGGAGGTCTGGCGATGCACTTCGTATACGTGAGACCGATGAAGAACAGCGAAAATTCGGTCGCGTACTCGATTCGGGACTTGGAGGGGAAGCGGGCGGAGGTCATCACGTCCATCCCGGCCGTCGGCTTCGGCGAGGTGCTCGTTCGCGTGGGCGCCGGCAACGCCAATCACATCGCCGAAAGCTTCGACAGCGAGGCGCTGGCCGAAGGTACGAAGGTCGTCGTCGTCCGGGTAAAGGATGACGTGCTCGGCGTATCGCGGCTGGAGTAGCACTGGAAATCATACTTTCGCGAGTAGAGGAGAATGCAAATGCAAACGATCGATGAAGCGCTTTATATCCCGATCATTGTCGTCGCCGTGCTGCTTGTGCTGGGCATCGCTTTTTGGGCCCGGTACAAGACGGTGGCGCCGGACATGGCCATGATCGTGACCGGTTCGTTTCTCGGCAGCAAAAACGTGTCGGTGGACGAATCGGGCCGCAGAATCAAAATCGTGCGCGGCGGGGGCGCTTTTATTTTGCCGATTTTCCAGCAAGCTCAATTTTTATCGCTGCTGTCGCACAAGCTCGACGTAAGTACGCCTGAAGTGTATACCGAACAAGGGGTGCCGGTGCTGACCGACGCCGTCGCGATCATTAAGATCGGCGGCGCGGTGGAGGACGTGGCGACGGCCGCCGAGCAATTCATGGGCAAGCCGACGGAGGCGCTGCGCAGCGAAGCCCAGGAAGTGCTCGAAGGCCATCTGCGCGCCATACTCGGCACGATGACGGTCGAAGAGGTGTACCGCAACCGCGAGCGATTCGCGCAGGAGGTTCAGGGACAAGCGGCGCGCGACCTGAAGAAGATGGGCCTGCAGATCGTCTCGTTCACGATCAAGGACGTCCGCGACAAGCACGGCTATCTCGAAGCGCTCGGCAAGCCGCGGATCGCGGCCGTCAAGCGGGACGCCGACATCGCCGAGGCCGAAGCGATCCGGGATTCGCGGATTCAGAAGGCGGCCGCGGAGGAGCAGGGCCAGAAGGCGGAGCTGCTGCGCGACACGAACGTCGCCGAAGCGACGAAGGAAAAGGAGCTGAAGGTCGCTTCGTTTAAAAAGGAATCGGACTTGGCGAAGGCCGAAGCGGATCAAGCCTATTCGATTCAGGAAGCGCGCTCGAAGCAGAGCGTCGTCGAGGAGCAGATGCAGGTCGAGATCGTACGCAAGGAAAGAGAGATCGACCTCGAGGCGAAGGAAATTTTGCGGCGCGAAAAGCAGTACGACGCCGAGGTGAAGAAAAAGGCGGATGCCGACCGCTATGCGGTCGTTCAGGCGGCCGAAGCCGACAAGGCCAGGCAGATCAACGAAGCGGACGCCCAGAAGTACCGTATCGAGGCCGAGGCCAAGGCAAACGCCGAGCAGAAGCGGTTGAACGGTCTTGCGGAAGCCGAAGCGGCAAAGGCGAAAGGTACGGCCGAAGCCGAAGTCGTGCGGCTGCGCGGTCTGGCCGAAGCCGAAGCGAAGGAAAAGCTCGCGCAGGCTTTCGAGAAATTCGGCGAGGCGGCCGTGCTCGACATCATCGTAAAAATGCTGCCTGAGCTCGCCGGCAAGGTGGCGGAGCCGATCTCGGCGATCGACAAGCTTACCGTCGTCGACACCGGCCATGGCGAAGGAGCGGCGCGTGTGAGCAACTACGTGACGTCGCTGATGGCAACCGCGCCGGAGATGTTGAAGAACGTATCCGGCATCGACATCGGCCAGCTCATCCAGCGGCTGACGAAGCCGGGACAGCCTGCGCAGACTGCGTCTGCGCCTGTCGCGGCACCGGCGCCCGCGCCTGCCGTTTTGTCGCAGCCGATCGACGGTTCGCAAGGCACGAAGGCATAATATTGGTTCGTCGCAGCTCGTCCGCGTCAGCGGACGGGTTTTCTTCTGAATCACGGCTTTAATCGCCGACCTTAAGAGACGATTGACGGGGAGCTAAATGGGAGGGGAAGATGCGGGTGCGCGTAGACGCTGGATACAAGTGCGTCAGAGGACTTCGGACACAGGCGACGTTATTTTTTTAAAACAGGGCGCATTGCGATTTTTTCGGACTGGAGGGACGTTATTGATCCGGAATAAGCCTAAAAAAAGCCGCCAATCTCGCAATAGCGGCGCCTGGGTCCGCGAACAGGCTGCGAATAGAGATTGGAACTAAATTAGCGGCTCCTCGGTCCGTTCGCGTATCCAAGCTATCCAAGATGAGGGGCTGCCCATCGAATTCGACTTTAATAAAAAAACGCCCCGGCTGGGCCGGAGCGCTTGCTTGTCGATGACAGGACGATTAGCGGCTGTAGAATTCGACGATTTGTTGTTCTTCGATGTCCTGGGACAGCTCTTCGCGGCTAGGCAGGCGAACGTACTTGCCTTCCATAGCGGCTTGGTTGAAGTCCAGGTAGCCGGCGATGTGGTGACGGGAATCCGAAGCTTCCTTGATCGCCTTCAGGCCGCGGCTGCGCTCGCGAAGACCGATGATGTCGCCGACTTGTACGGTGTACGAAGCGATGTCGACCTTCTTGCCGTTCACGGTCACGTGGCCGTGCGACACGAGTTGGCGCGCGCCTGCGCGGGAGTTGGACCAGCCGAGGCGGTAGACCAGGTTGTCCAGGCGGCTCTCAAGCAGGAACATGAAGTTTTCGCCCGATTTGCCCTTCAGCTTGGAAGCGCGGTCGAACAGGTTGCGGAATTGCTTTTCGTTCAGGCCGTACATATGGCGAAGCTTTTGCTTTTCGAGCAATTGCTGGCCGTAGCCGCTGATCTTGCGGCGTTGGTTCGCACCGTGCTGCCCCGGAGGGAACGCGCGCTTGAGGTCTTTGCCGGTACCGCTCAGGGAAATGCCGAGGCGGCGGCTCAGTTTGAATTTAGGACCGGTATATCTGGACATGAATGTGTGACTCCTTTTTCAAAAGGGAATTTTTGAAAATGGGTTGTCGTTGCGCCGAACGCATTCCATAAGAGGAAATGGATCAACCACTTTTCTTCCCGGCAAGAAGTTCAGCCGCTGCCCGCCGAGGGAACCGTCCGTGAGGGTGACACAAACAATGAGCCCAATGTTCAACTATAGATATTATAAGAAAAACGAGGCGAATGTCAAGGTCTCCGCGCTTACAGCTGGAAAGCTTAAATGGAGCTTGCTTTTTTCGGAATAAACGTAAGATATATAAGTGTCGAGACGCAAGACGCAAGTCCCGATATTTGCTCGCTTTCTAGTGCAAAAATCACGAGTCCATTGTATAGTTAATAATAGAAGCGCGGCGAGGAGGGTCCGGGATGGTTCAACCAAGGGAAAATTTAGACTCGGTTCGACATCCTCGTGCGGGAACGGCGCTTAGGCGCGCTGCGGATGACTTGCCGTCGTGGATCGCAGGACAGGATTTAACGGAAGCCGATCTTCCTTACATACATTCGCTGCTGGAGATAAGCTTCGCGGACTGGGTGGAGCAGAGCGAGGGCTTTCCGTGGCTGTCGGGATGGCCGATCGAGCTGCTTCATCCCGATTATACCGTCGTTGCCGTCGCCGGCGCATCCACAAGCGCCGGGCTGCCCGTCTCTTGGCGACGCGAGAGCGCCGGTCCGACCGCGGCCGGCATGGCGCTTGAATCGTGCAGGCCCGCCCTTATGCGCGCGGAGGAGCACGAGCATCCGGCGCTTCGAAGCCGGGACACGCTGGCCGTTCCGATTTTCAGCCGTTCGACCGGCTTCGTATGCGCGGCGATCGCCTGCTCGGCGCCGGCCGGCGCGGCGGGCGCCGGAGAGCTCAAGCTTTTGCAGGCTGCGGCTTTGCATTTCAAGAGCTGCCTGTACCGGCGCTTCGAACATCTGTTCGTCGAAGGCCAGCTGCATGCGGCTAGCCGGGCGAGCAAGGAAGATCAGCGCAAGGACCGGCTGCTGGAGATTATGCGGCGGATGAACGACCACATCGACGTGGAGAACGTGCTGGTCGAAGTGTTCAGCAGTCTCGAGCAGATGTATCCGACCTGCAGGACGAATCTCTTTTTGTCCCAGGATTACAGCAGCATCAACGAGCGCGTGCAGCCGCTCGCTTTTCACCACCAGGACATGGACCTGTGCTGGAGGGCGTTCATGGACGGGGAGCGGCGCGAAGACGGCGCGGGCGAGTTTCGCCGGATCGCTTTCCCGCTTGCGGGCAAGCAAGGCGTATACGGCGTGCTGCGGCTCGACCTGGCGGGCGAGCCGTTCGACGATCTCGACATGCGCTTCGTCTCCACGCTGACGAGCGGGGCGGGTACGGCGTTCGAGAAGGCGCGGATGCACGAGCAGGCGAACGTGCTGATCGGCGAGCTGCGCCTCATCAACGAGCTGACGCAGCGCCTCAACAGCAGTCTGCGGCTGTCCGACACGATTCAGTTCGCCACGTCCGAGCTGCTGTCGATATTTAACGCGGACTTCTGCTTCATTTTGCAGCTCGACATGCAGCTGAATCATTTCAATGTTATCTCTTCCAACGTACCCGAGCTGAACAACGACGTTTTTACGATCGATTACGGTTTTTGCGGCGTCATGCTGGCGACCAAGGAGCCGATCATCCTGTCGGATTATCACTCGGCGACGCCCGTGAGATCCCGACTGCTCGAATCGACGCGCTCGCGTTCGCTCATCGCGTCGCCGCTGCTGCTCAACGGCGAAGTGATCGGCGCGATCATGGTGACGCATCGTCAGCCGAACCACTTTTCCTACGAAAATTACAAGCTGCTCCAGGTGCTATCCGCGCATATCGGGCTCGCGGTGTCGAATTCGTCGCTGCACGCCGAGGTGCGGCGGATGGTCATCACGGACAACCTGACCGGGCTGTATGCGCGTCACTACTTGAATGAGCGGATTCAGCGCAAGCAGGAAAAAGATGCGTCGGGCTCGCTCATCGTCGTCGACATCGACCATTTCAAAAAAATCAACGACACGTACGGCCACCAGGTCGGCGACGCCATTCTGATCCAGGTCAGCTCCATTATCCGCAGCGCGATCCGGGAGAGCGACATCGCGGCGCGCTGGGGCGGCGAGGAGCTCGCGATCTACTTGCCGCAGCTCAGCCTCGACCAGACGCTCAAGGTGGCCGAGCGGATCCGCAGCCGCGTAGAGGAAGAGACCGCGCCAAAGGTTACGGTGTCGTGCGGCGTGTCCGAGTGGTCGTCGGGCGACGAGCGGATTAGCGTCGAATCGCTGTTCTACCGTGCGGACATGGCGCTGTACGAGGCCAAGCACCAGGGCCGCAATTGCGTGACGGTCGGCTGAGCGGGGGCTTAGCCGGGGACAAGGGAGGGAGTCCTCCGCTTGTCCTTTTTTGCGTGCGGGATTTTTCATTGCGCTGTCCCCGGTGGTACAATGTTAGCACGCACAAGAACAGATCAATCGGAGGTCATATCGATGCGCGACGCGCGAATTCAACAGTTGGCGGCCAATCTGGCCGGATATTCCGTTAACGTGCAGCCCGGCGAACATGTGCTGATCGAGATGATCGGACCGGAGCGCGAGCTGCTCAAGGCGCTCGTCGAAGAGGTCGCGAAGCGCGGAGGATACCCGCACGTCGAGATCGAAGACCGCTCCGTCACGCGGGAGCTGCTGCGTCATGCCCGTCCCGAGATGGTCGAGACGTGGGCGGCGTACGAGATGGACCGCATGAAGCGCATGCAGGGCTATATCGGCATCCGCTCCGGCGACAACGTGAACGAGTTGTCCGACGTCCCGAAGGACAAGATGGCGCTTTTCGACAGCGTGCATCGTCATCCGATCCATCTGGAGCAGCGCGTCAAGCATACGAAGTGGGTCGTGCTCCGCTACCCGAACGCCTCTATGGCGCAGCTGGCCGGCCGTTCCACCGAAGCGTTCGAGGATTTTTACTTCGACGTATGCAACCTGGATTACGCCAAAATGGACAAGGCGATGGACCCGCTTCATGCGCTCATGAAGAAGACCGACAAGGTGCGGATTACAGGGCCCGGCACCGAGCTTTCCTTTTCGATTAAGGGCATCGGCGCAAAAAAATGTTCGGGCGCCCGCAACATTCCGGACGGCGAGGTGTACTCATGTCCGATCCGCGATTCGGTGAACGGCACGATCGCTTACAATACGCCAAGCGTTTATAATGGATTCGCTTATGAAAATGTCACATTCACGTTCGAAAACGGAAAAATCGTCAAAGCGACCGCGAACGACGGCGAGCGGATCAACGCCCTGCTCGACACCGACGAGGGCGCGCGTTATATCGGCGAGTTCAGTCTGGGCTTCAATCCGTACATTCTTCACCCGATGAAGGACACACTGTTCGACGAAAAAATCGCGGGCAGCCTGCACTTCACGCCCGGGCAAGCCTACGAGGATTGCGACAACGGCAACCGCTCGGCGATCCATTGGGATCTCGTCCTCATCCAACGGCCCGAATACGGCGGCGGAGAGATTTATTTCGACGATGTCATGATCCGCAAAGACGGACTGTTCCTCCTGCCTGAGCTTGAGGGGTTAAATCCGGACAACCTCAAATGAAGCGTTTACCCCTTGCCACCGTTCCGCGATACAGAGTATGATGGGTAATGAAATCGTGAACCCTAATTCTTGGAGGGATTGCCTTGACCAACAACGCTGCAATCGTGGAATTGTCACAAACTGCGAACAAGTTCCGTTCTTCAATCGTTCTTCAAGCCGACAACAAGTACATCGACGTGAAAAGCATCCTGGGCCTGTTTACCACGCTCGTGGGCGGACATGCTTATGAGCTGCACGTTCACGGTCCGGACGCGGACGAGGCGAAGAAGGAGCTCGGCGACGTGTTCGCCAAGCACAACCTGAACGTCACGATCGTAGACTGACGCCTTCGGGCTAGCGGTGCCAGGCAGTGCCCATATCGGCTTCCCCCGTCCATTCGGACGGGGTGTTTGTCTTCAGGGGACCTAACGAGTTTGCGATAACGCCGATACATATCCGGGCAGCGTGCTGCCCGCACCAGGAGATGCAGACGATCCATGACCGATTCATTGCTAGGGCTCGTGTTCGAATACGGCTATGTCGGTTTGTTTCTCGCCATGGCGCTAGGCTTGGTCGGCATACCCGTGCCCGACGAAGCGCTGCTGACGGCGGCGGGCTACCTGCTGGCGCAAGGGCATCTGAAGCTCGGCTACACGATGGTGGCCGCGATCACGGGCAGCGTAGCCGGCATGTCGCTCAGCTACTTGCTCGGCAGATGGCTAGGGCGCCCGCTGCTGACGAAGTACGGACCGCTGCTGCGGTTGACGCCGGACAAGCTCGCAAGGCACGAGGAACGCTTTGCCAAGTGGGGGCATATCCTCGTCCTTGCCGGCTACTTCGTGCCTGGCCTTCGGCATATGACCGCCTTGTTCATCGGACTGGGCAAGCATCCGTATCGGCCATTCCTTTTTTACGCATCTCTTGGCGCGCTCGCTTGGACAAGTACGTTCGAGCTGCTTGGCGTGCTGCTCGGCGAGCACTGGCGGGAGAGCGCCTTGTATGTCCAACGCGAAGCGGTGATGGCGTTCGTGCTGCTCGTGGGCATGGGCGGCCTGCTTTTTCTGCTCCGGCGTTACGCGATTCGCAAGAATAACGGCTGATTCGGTTTTTCGCGCGCGCTTGTCGTCTTCTTTCGCTTTCCCGTCCTTGTGCTTGGGCCGCTTTTCGTCTAATATGATAGTGAAGCATCATATCGCATACAAGAGGCGGCACTGCCGTTTGCAATTAAATCGGCACGATAGGCACAGGGGGAGTGGGAATGGCTTCATCGGATGTCATGTTGAATCTGAACGAGAAGGCGCTTCGCCTCCTGCAGGACGACGCCGGCAAGATCGAGAAACTGATCGCCATCCAAATGGAGAACCTGGCCACTCGCAAATGCCCGCTTTACGAAGAAGTGCTGGACACGCAGATGTACGGTTTTTCTCGGGCGGTCGACTTTGCGGTGCGGGCGGGTCTCGTAGAGGAATTGGAAGGCAAGCAATTGATCAGTCAATTGGAGCGCAATCTGGCTCTGCTATACGAAGCGCTGGCGCAGAAGGCGGAGCTCGAAGCCTGAAGCCTCTCGCACGACAAAGACCTTCGACAAGCGGCATTTAGCCGCTAGCGAAGGTCTTTTCTTCTTTTTTGCGTTTAGATGAAGTAAAAGGCGACGCCGAGCATGATATAGACAAGGAGCAGCAGCTTGCCCTCGTACCAGGTCGTAGAGCCGTCGCGGGAGACCGAAGTCGTGATCAGCGCCGCTACGGCGATCGCCGCGATCTCGACGGTGGTGAAGATCAGGTCCATCTGCTCGGTGAACAGCAGGCTGACGAAGACGAGAACGGGAGCGACGAACAAAGCGATCTGCAGGCTGCTGCCGACTGCGATTTCCACGGCGGCGCCCATCTTGTTTTTCATGGCGAGCATGATCGCCGCGCTATGCTCGGCCGCATTGCCGATGATGGCGACGATAAACGCACCGACGAACAGTTCGGACATGCCGTAATCCGCGGTAAACGTATGAAGCGTGCCGACCAGCCATTCGCTGACGAAGGCCACCATCACGGTGGCGACGATCAGGAACAGGATGGAGCGGCTTTTGGACCAGGTCGGGACTTCACCGTGCGCCGCCTGCGTGTCCGCGTGATCCTCCAGGAAGCTCTTGTGCGTGATCATCGAATAGATCAGCCATCCGACATAAGCAACGATAAGCAGGCCGGAGACGATCTCGCTCATTCGGAACGCATCGGTGCTTCCGATATGCTCGGTCTTGACGAAGATCGCCGGGACGAACAGCGCGATTACGCCGAGCAGCATCAGCGAAGCGTTTTGCCCGGCTAAGTGGACGTTGAATTTCTGCTCCTTGAACTTGAGTCCGCCTGCGAACGCGCTGGCGCCGAGTACAAGAAGCAGGTTGCCGATAATGGAGCCGGTGAGGCTCGCCTTTACCATTTCGAACAAGCCTTCCTTGACGAGAAAGATGGCGATGATGAGCTCTGCCGCATTGCCGAAGGTGGCATTCAGGAAGCCTCCGAGCCGCTGTCCGGCGTAATGGGAAACCGCCTCGGTCGACTTGCCGAGGAATCCTGCGACGAACACGACCGCGATCGCCGAGACGACGAACTGGAACACGGTGTTCATGTGCGCGTAATGCGCGATGGCGCTTAGCACGAAAAAGACGGCCAAGAGCGGGAAAAACAGCTTCTTCAACTTTGGACACCTCGAGTCGGAAAAATATGTAACGAACCGGCATTTCTTAATATATCCAATGGCGGCCTACTTGTACAATACCCAATCGGTTGCGCGCGCACACAACATCCATTACAATGTAGTCATTATCGAAACGGGAGCGTGGTCCGCGGATGATGGAACAAATGCAGGAAGGCCTCATACGAATCTCCGACGACGTCGTCGCGACGATCGCCGGTCTGGCCGCGCTGGAGACGCCTGGCGTCGCCGCGATGTCCGGCGGTATGTCCGAGGGTCTGGCCAAGCGTCTGAGCGGCAAAAACGCGCAGAAGGGCGTATCCGTCGAAGTCGGCCAGCTGGAAGCCGCCATCGATCTGCGCATCGTCGTGCTGTACGGCAGCCCGATTCAGGAAGTGGGCCGCCGCCTTCAGGAGAACGTGCGGGAAGCCGTCGAGAATATGACGGGCCTTCGCGTCGTTGAAGTGAACGTTAAAGTGGAAGGCGTCGCATTCAAGGACGAAGCGGGCGCAGAACAAGAGGAGGCGCTCACCGTTCGGGTCAAGTGAACGCGGCGCATACATAAAAAGCGAAAAAAAGCGCATTGCTGCTCATACGTGCAGCGACGCGCTTTTTTTGCGAGGTTCCGTTCGTTGGATGCCTACCCGGTTGTATTCTCTGGAGATGCTAAGCAGGATGCCCATCCCGATCATCAGAGACATTAGCGATGAGCCGCCGTAGCTGATAAAAGGAAGCGTGACCCCCGTCATCGGAATCGCATTGCTGACACCGCCCATGTTGATCAGCGCCTGGATGCCGATGAGAGAGACGAGACCGATGCCGACGAGCGTGCCGTAAATGTCGGGGCAGCGCAGCGAGACGATCAGCGCCCGCCAGAGGAAGAGCACGTAAAAAATCAAAAATATCGTCACGCCGAAAAAGCCGAGCTCCTCCGCGATGACCGAAAAAATAAAGTCGTTGTACGCCTCGGGCAAGTAGAACAGCTTCTGCACGCTGTTGCCGAGCCCCGCGCCCCAGAAGCCGCCGTGGCCGAACGCCTCGAGCGAGCGAAGCAGCTGCAGGCCGTTGCCTTGCGGATCCGAGAAGGGGTCGCGATAAGCGGCGATCCGCTCCATGCGGTACCCGCCGTCATCGCCCGAGACGAGGAAGTAGATGCTGAGCACGAGCGCGGCGAGGCCGCCAAGAACGGCGGCGGACAGCAGCACCTGCTTCAGGTTGGCGCCGCCCGCGATGATGATGATCGTCGCCGTCAGCAGCAGGATGACGCTCGAGCCGAAGTCGGGCTGCAAAATGATCAGGCCGACGATAAAGCCCACCACGATCATGACGGGAAGCAGTCCCCGCTTGAACTCGCGGAACTTGTCCTCCTTTTTCGTAATGATCGCCGCCAGATACAGGATCACGGCGAGCTTGGCGAGCTCTGTGGGCTGAATGCCGAGGCCCGCGAAGCGGATCCAACTGCTCGCGCCGTTGATCGCCGAGAAAAACGGCACCATGATAAGCAGCACGATCGTGAATAGCATAAGGGGCAAAAAGAGCTTCTTGAACTTGGCGTAAGGCACGTTCATGATGACGAGCATCACAAATGTGCCGAGTCCCGCCCAAGCGAACTGCCGCTTGGTGAAGTACAACGCGTCGTTGCCGAACTTCTCCGTTGCCCCCGCCATGCTGGAGCTCGCGCTGAAAACCATGACCAGACCGAAACCGACCAGCGCCAGCGTCAAAATCATCAGCAGGAAGTCGGGCGCGCCCCGCGAGCCTTCGGAGGTCTTCATGGTCTGTCGCTCCGGAACGTCAAGCGAGCAGCTGTCTGAGCTCGTTCAGGCGCAAGGTCGCGGTGTTGAGGATCGGCTGGGGCACCGGCGATTCGTACTCGAGGCCGTGCGGGAACGTGGCGCGTCCGATGTAAACCGCTTCGATCGTCAGAATCGCGTCCGGATTTTCCAGCCGGCCTTCGACCGCGCGCGTGCTGAAGCGCAGGAAGTAGTCGCTGTTCGTGCCTGCGTCGGTCAGCTTCAGATCGTATGTAGCGCGCGTATATTCCCACTGCCAGCGGATGAAGCCCACTTTTTCGGCCGATTCGTCCAGCGTGGCCAGATCGATCTGGATTCCGTTCAATCCGGTATTTTCAATTAACATCCCAAGTTCCTCCTTTAAAAATGCGGCAAGGCTTGTTTCCACCCTCCATCATAGACGGTTTGGACACCTTCTGCAAGCGTTCTTCCGCCCTGCCGCAAGCGTCCGGGCGGGCGGATGCCGTGTCGAATCGGACGCCGATCTGTTACAATAGGAAACAATGAAGAGCTACGTAGAGGAGGCGGACGCTGTGGACATCGATGAACAACGATTGCAGTCGCTGCATGGGCAAGCCGTCGAATGGCGCAGGCATTTGCATATGCATCCGGAGCTGTCGTTCAAGGAAACGAATACCGCGGCGATGATCGCCGATCTGCTGGAATCGTGGGGACTCAACGTCAGGCGCGGCGTGTCGGGAACCGGCGTCGTCGCCACGCTGAAGGGGACGCTGCCCGGCAGAACCGTGGCCCTGCGCGCCGACACCGACGCGCTGCCGATCCAAGACGCCAAGGATGTCGAGTACGCGTCCCAGGTGCCGGGGGTCATGCACGCCTGCGGGCTCGACGGACATACGGCGCAGCTGCTCGCGACGGCCAAATATTATTCGGAACATCGGCATGAAACGGCGGGTACGCGCGTCTTCTTGTTCCAGCCCGGCGAAGAGGTGCTGCCCGGCGGCGCGATCGGCATGATCGCGGACGGCGCGCTGGACGGGGTGGACGTCGTATACGGCATCCATCTGTGGACGCCGCTGCCCGTCGGTACGATCGCGACCCGGCCTGGTCCGCTGATGGCCGAGCCGGACGAGTTCGAGATCGAGATCCGCGGCCGCGGGGGGCACGGCGGGTTGCCTCACGAAGCGAAGGACGCGCTGGTCGCGGGCGCTCATCTGGTCGTCGCCCTGCAGACCGTCGTCTCGCGAAGCGTCGACCCGTTGGAGGCGGCGGTGTTGTCCATCGGCCAATTCCGGGCCGGTACCGCGCGCAACGTCATCGCGGACAGCTGCAGGCTGAGCGGCACGGTGCGAAGCTTCGACCCGCGCGTGCGCGAGCTTGTGCGCAGCCGGATGGACGACATTATCCGGCATGCCTGCGCGTTGCACGGCGTCGATTATACATTCGAATTTTACGAAGGCTATCCGCCGGTCGTCAACGATCCGCGCGAGGCGGCGCGCGTCCTGCGCGTGGCCGCGGTTGCGCACGACGAAGGCGAGGTTCGCGAGTGCGAACGCATCATGGCCGGCGAAGACTTTTCCTATTATTTGAAGGAACGGCCGGGCTGCTTCTTCTTCGTCGGCGCAGGCCGGACCGACCGTTCATCCGCGCCGCATCACCATCCGGGCTTCGATATCGACGAGCGCGCGCTGCGGCACGCGATCAAGCTGCTGATCGCGGTGGCGGACGACGCCGCGGCGGACGAGGCGCAGGCGTGAGTTAACAAGGGGTTAAATGCATCAAGAGTCTTTCAGGAAAAACGATAACATTTTCTTCGGGACGGACAGGCCGCTCTTCTTCGCGCCAGGCGATGAGGGGCGGCTTGTTTGCTGCCGGCGAAAGGAGGGGGCTGCCCGGGGCTGCGCTTATAAAAGCGAGATTCGGGGGCATCCTTGGTATAAAAAGGAGGCGACCGACCTATGACGCTCTCACGCAACCCAACCGCGCCGATCATCGCCCAGTCGGACGGCACGCTGCTGCTGGACGAACGGCTGCCGGGGTTCGGCGAAGCGCAGGAGCTGCTGCGCGCGATCGCGGAGCTTCAGAAGCGCCCCGGCCATCTGCACACTTACCGCGTCACGCCGATCACCGTATGGAATGCGGCGGCTGCGGGCTGGACGGCCGCGCGAGCCCTGGCGAGCCTGCGCGCCTTGTCCAGGTACGGCGTGCCCGCGGCGCTTGAGCGGGATCTTGCGGCGCAGTTCGCCCGCTACGGGCAGCTGCGGCTCGGCGTGAAGGACGGAGAGCTCCGCCTGCATGCGAAGGAACCCGCGACGCTTGCGGCCGTCGCCGAACTGAAGGCGGTGTCCGGCTGGCTGCGATTGTCAGCGGGAGGCGAATACGCGGTGGTGCGCCCCGATGCGAGAGGCTGGCTCAAGCGCGAGCTGGCACTCGCGGGGTATCCGGTCAACGACGAGGCAGGCTACCGGAGCGGCGAGCCGCTGCCGTTGGCATTGCGTCGAACCGGCCCGTCGGCCGGACTGCGCGATTACCAGCAGGCGGCGGTGGACGCGCTGCTCGGCAGGGAGGGCGTCGCGGTAGACGCTGCCGGCGACGCCTTTGCCGGCGCAGCCGCCTCGGCTGCCACGGGCGGCAGCGGCGTCGTCGTTCTGCCCTGTGGTGCCGGCAAGACGTGGGTGGGCATCGGCGCGCTCGCGCGCCTTGCCTGCGAGACGCTGATCCTGACGCCGAACACGGTGTCGGTCACCCAGTGGGTTCGCGAGCTGCGCCGGGCGACGACGCTCGGCGACGAACAGATCGGCGCATACACCGGGGAGCGCAAGGAGGTCCGTCCCGTGACGGTCGCCACATACCAGGTGCTGACCAGCCGCGGCGGCGAGCGGGGCAGCAATGCGCATTGGCAGCTGTTTCAAGACCGCAACTGGGGACTCATCATTTATGACGAGGTGCACCTGCAGCCTGCGCCCGTCTTTAGGCTGACCGCCGAGCTGCAGGCGACACGTAGGCTCGGGCTGACCGCGGCGAGCGTGCGCGGGGGCGGCCGGGAGGGCGACGTATTCGCGCTGGTCGGGCCGAAGGCGTACGAAGCGCCATGGAAAAGCCTGGAGGAAGCAGGCTGGATCGCGGAGGCCGCCTGCAGCGAAGTGCGCGTGCCGCTTGAGCCCGACTGCGCCGAGCGGTATGCGGCGGCGCCGGCGCGTCTGCGCAGCCGGATCGCGGGCGAAAATCCGCGCAAGGCCGAAGTCGTCCGCGCGCTGCTGGCGCGTCACGAGGGCGAGCGGGCGCTCGTCATCGGCCAATATCTCGACCAGCTTCGCCGCATGTCGCGGGAGCTGGGGCTGCCGCTCGTGACGGGCGACATGCCGCACGGCGAACGGCAAGCGTTGTTCGACCGTTTCAATCGGGGCGAGCTCCGCGCGCTGGCGCTGTCGAAGGTCGCGAACTTCGCGGTCGATCTGCCGGACGCTGCGGTGGCGGTCCAGATCTCCGGCAGCTTCGGGACCAGGCAGGAGGGGGCGCTGCGCCTCGGGCGAATTCTGCGGCCCAAGGAGAACGGCGGCGGGGCCTCGTTTTATTCCCTTGTCAGCGAGCATACGGACGAGGTCGAATATGCGCGCCGCAGGCAGCGGTTTCTCGTCCAGCAGGGGTACCGTTACGAGGTGCGGCACTGGACGGATGACGGGAGCGCGGCGGAGCGGCCGACCGCGGACAGCGCGCGATGAACGTGCGGGAGATCGTCGGCGAATTGCCCGAAGCCGCCCTGAGCTGGCTGCGCGAAGGCCCCTGGACGGCCGGCAGAGCCGCGAAAGGCGGCAGCCTCGCGGAAGTGCTGGCGGATCCGGCGCGGGCGACCGAGTGGGCCGGGAAAGCGCCGATGCTCGCGCGGGATACGCTCGCGCTGATCGTCAGGCGCTTCGGCCCCGCACCGTTTCCGGAGGAGAAGCTCGCGCCGGAAGGCGGCAAGCCGCCGTTCGGCTGGACGGGGGCCGAGCTGCGGCTTGCCGTTCAGCTGCTTCGGCGCGACGGCATCGTGTTCGCGATCGACCGTCCCTGGGGGGACCGGCTGCTGCTCGTGCCGTCGGACATGTGCGCCGTGTGGCGCAGGCTGCTGCTCCCGCTGCGCATACAGCCGCTGCCCGAGGAGACGTGGACGGACGGCTGCGATGCCGTCGCATCGCCGCTGTCCCACGAACTGATCGCCGCATGGTCGGCGATTCGGCGGACCGGCCTGCCGCTCACGGCCAAGGGGGCGCCGCGCAAGCAGGATGCGGCCCGCCTCGCGTCCGCGATGCGCCTTGCGTCCGAGGACATCCCGCCGCAGGCCGTACCGGCAGCTTGGGCCGCGCTGCCCGCGCCGGCGGTGCTCGCGCTCCGACTGGGCCATGCCGTCGGCATGCTTCGGCGGCGCGGACGCGCGATCGCGGCCGAGCCGAACGAGGCCGCGAAGGCCTGGCTGGCGCTGCCCGCCGCCGAAGCGGAGCTGCACCTGCTCGAGCAGGCGGCGGACTGTCTGCTCGCGGCAGACGAGCCCGGCGCATGGCAGGCCGCGGAGTCGCTGCGCGACCTGGCGCCGATGCACTGGTACCTGGGGGCCGATGTGGCGAAGGCGATGCCGACGCCGGAAGCGGCCAAGGCGGCGGAAGGCTGGATCCGCTTTCTGCGTGCGGCAGGCTGGATGGAGACGGGGAACTGTGCGGAAGGCGCCGCCTTGCGGTGGACCATCGATCCGACTCCCGAGCGGCCGGCGGCGGGCGGCTACGAACACTACGAGTTGATGCCCGACCTCGAGGCGATCGTGCCGCCGGAGGTGCCGCCCGGCGCCCGGTGGGAGCTCGAGCTGCTGGCGCGCCGCCTGTCCGAGGACGTCGTGGCCGTCTACCGGATCGACGCGGACGCTTGCCGCCGGGCGCTTGCGGGCGGAACGAGCCTCGAGCAGGCGCGCGCGATGCTGGAGCGCGGCTCGGGCGAGCCGCTGCCCGAAGCGGTGGACGTCGCGCTGCGCGACTGGTTTCACCCAACGCCCGCGCCAGCCGACGTGACGCCATCGGATGCGTCTTCGCCGCTTACGGACGCCGAGCGGCCGATTGCCGGCGACGAAGCCGACGACCGCTCCGAGGAGGCGCAGGCGCTTGACGGCGAACGAGACGAATGGTTTGGGGAAGTGGACGCCGCTATCATCAAGCGCGTCGCATCCGAGGCGCAAGCCTGGGACGTCAGGCCGCCCGTCCTGTCGAGCAAGCTTTTTCCCGGCGCCGAGCGCGTGCCGCCCGGCTGGCTCAAGCAGCCCGCGCCGTATCACGTCTCCACGCGCAAAGAGATCGTGGAGCGGGCGATCGGCTGGAGCGCCGGATTGCGGCTCATGAAGGAGCGCGCGTGGCTGGACTTCGCGCCGGAACGCCTCATGCCTGCCGAACCGGGCGGCTGGTGCGTCTGGGGCAGGCCGTTCGTCCGGGAGGCCGGCAGCGGCAGACCGGTGCTCGCCGAGCACCCGGTCGCGCTCGAAGCCGCGGAGATCGGCCCGCTGGTGATTTTGCTTCCCGAAGCGGCGCGTGAGGACGCTTCCCGACCGGTTACTTGACCCCTCGATGCGAATATGTGATATGATAGACCATGTATCCCAAGCGCATAAGGGCAGGTGGTTAAGTCTTGACCATGGTTAAATCCCTCCCTGCGGCGGAGGCGTCCGTCGGCTACTCGCCGGATCCAGCGGCCGACCTGACGGCGATCGCGGCACGCGCCTTCGAGCTGGGAGATTTGATAAAGCACTCCGCTTTGACGGAGGATTACGTATATTGGAAGCGTACCGTTGCACGCAGCGGCGAAGCGCAGCGGCGCATCCGCGAGTTTATCAAGGCCAAGGACAAGTTCAGCGAGTGCGAGCGCTTCGGACGCTTTCACCCCGATTACAACGAGGCGCTGGACAAGGTTTACGAAGCCGAGGCGAAGCTCGAGGAGATCGAGGAGGTCCGCCGCTTCAAGGAAGCGGAGCGCGCGGTCGACCTGCTGCTTCACGAAGTGTCGCTGCTGATCGCGCATTCGGTGTCCGAGACGATCAAGGTGCCGGACAACGATCCGAATCCCAAAGCGTCGGGCTGCGGCAGCGGAGGCAGCTGCTCCTGCGGCAGCGGGGGCTGCGGATAATAACGACGCCGGCTTCGGCCGGCTTGCGGAACGGAGGAGCATCATGTTCGCCGAACGGATCGGCTATATCGTATGGTTCAGCGACTGGAAGGCGGCGCGCGCGCTGGACAAGTACGGCAGCCTGCATTATATGTCTCGCAAGATGAATTACGCCGTCCTCTACATGGACGCGGATACCTCGGAGGACACGGTGCGCAACCTGCAGCGGCTGCCCTACGTCCGCAAGATCGAGCGCTCCTACCGGGGCGAGATCAAGACCGAGTACGAGAGCAACGTGCCGGACAAGACCCGGTTTTACGGGCTCTGAGCGAGTGACAAGCGATTGGAGCGCCGCGCCGGCGACCGGGCGGCGCTCTTTTTTTATAAGGCTTTTTTGGGAGCGCGAACATAAAATAAATGTAAAGTATGGAATCTATTTTTTTTAATGTTGAATGTACGGGAATAATTGCGATAGAATGTATATATATGCCTAGCAACTCAAACCCTTTATAGGTCTTTTGGCTCATGCGATCGAGGGAGGGAAGTCCCGTGAAAGACAAGCAAACGGAGCGTTGGAGTACGTACGAGCCTTTTTTCGTTGAGCTTGGGGATAAAAAAGTCGCGGACATCATCATTACGAATCACGCTCGCGTTCGTTGGACCGACCGCGTCGAATCCGAAAAAACGGGATTTTCCGATATCGCCGAGTTTTTGTGGCAGTGTCTGAAAGAAGGCCGCGTCGTATCTTACTATCGCAACGAAGAGGATGTCTACACGATCGACGACGACCTTGTGTTCGTGGCGGAGTTCGCCGTCTCGGAAAAGGAAGTCGACCTGCTCGGCAATCCGCTCCACAAGATGATCGTCGTGACCTTTCTGGGCCGCATGTCGGAGACGATGGAGCTGCGCGATCTGAAGACGTACTACTCCTGGCTGCGGCATTCGCGTCGCATGACGCTGATCAAGAACAACCGCAAGCGTCGCTAAACCTATTCATATTAAAGCATGCCGCGCGGCATGCTTTTTTTTGCGCGGCAAAGGCGAAGGCCGCAGCGCGAAGATCGCGGCGCCGGATTGTGTTATAATGCATTCAAATGTCCGGAAGGCAGGAATTCGATATTATGGCGCTGAACGTGCATCAACTCCACACCTTTTACGCGGTTGCGGAGAGGGGGAG
Source organism: Cohnella sp. GbtcB17 (assembly GCF_019091135.1). GTDB lineage: Bacteria > Bacillota > Bacilli > Paenibacillales > Paenibacillaceae > Cohnella. Next base: position 51,516 of record NZ_JAGXJW010000005.1, read on the forward strand.
CTTTTCCGCCGCCGCCCAGACGCTGCACATGACGCAGCCCGCGGTGACGATGCAGATTCAGGCGCTCGAGGAGCGGTTCGGGGCGAAGCTGTTCCAGCGGTCCGCGAAGAAGCTGGAGCTGACCGATGCGGGGCGCGCCCTGCTGCCGCAAGCGCGCAAGGCGATGGAGCTGATGCGGGAGACCGACGCGATCATGGCCGCGCATGCCGAGCAGCTCAAGGGCCGGCTGAAGTTCGCCGCCAGCCTGACGATCGGCGAATACGTGCTGCCGAGGCTGCTCGCGCCTTTTTTGAAGCGGTATCCCGAGCTGTCGCTGAGCATGCGCATCATCAACACGTCCGAGATTATAGAGGAGATCGAAAATCACGGTCTCGCCTTCGGACTGGTTGAAGGACGCGCGGAAGGGCCGGGCCTGCTCGCCGAGCCGGTCATGAACGACGAGCTTGTGCTCGTCGCGCCCGCGGGGCATCCGTTCGCCGCGCGCGGCGAGGTCGAGCTCGATGAAGTGCTGAAGGAGCCGATGGTGCTGCGCGAGACGGGCTCCGGCACGCGGCAGGTCATGGAGGAGGAGCTGCTGCGGCATGGCGCGCTGCCTTCCGATCTGCGGGTCGTGAGCGACTTCGGGAGCACGGGCGCCGTGAAGTCGGCCGTCGAGGCGGGACTTGGGCTGTCCTTCGTGTCCGTCTGGACGATCCGTCACGAGACTGCGCTCTCGCTGCTCGCGCCGGTGAAAATTCGCGGCGTTTCGTTTCGCCGGCAATTCTACGCCGTTCGCCAGCAATCGTCGGATCTGCCGATCGGGGGCGCGGCGCTGCTAGACTACTTAAGGGGGATTCAAGCTTGAACAGAGCGGACCTGCACACCCACACGACCGCGTCGGACGGTCTTCACAGGCCGTCGGACAATGTCCGCATGGCGGCGGAGGCGGGCCTCGCCGCCATCGGCATTACGGATCACGATACGGTGGCCGGACTCGACGAAGCGAGGCAAGCCGCGAAGGCATTCGGTGTCGAAGTCGTGCCGGGGGTCGAGATCAGTACGGCGCAGGACGGCCAGGATATTCATATACTCGGCTATTATGCCGACGACCGCGATCCGGTATTTTTGGCGAGACTTGCTTCCCAGCGCCGCGTGCGCGATTCGCGCAACGAGCTGATCGTCGCCAGGCTGAACGAGCTTGGCGTGCGTCTCTCCTGGGAAGCCGTGCTGGGCGCGGCGGGAAGGGACCGGGGACCGGACGAGACGGTCGGCCGGCCGCACATCGCCGAGGCGCTGGTGCGGATGGGGGCGGTAGGCTCGCTCCAGGAGGCGTTCGACCGGTATTTGGCCGAAGGCAAGCCGGCATACGTGCTGCCCCCGCGGATCGCGCCGGCAGAGGCGATCGCCTGGATTCACGAAGCCGGGGGCGCAGCCGTCGTCGCCCATCCCGGATTGTACGGGGCCGACGAGACCGTAGAAGCGCTGCTGCGCGGCGGCGTCGCGGACGGCGTCGAGGCGTACCATTCGGACCACACGGCCGAGGACGAACGGCGTTATGCGGCTATGGCGGAGCGGTACGGCGTCGTCGCAACCGGCGGCTCGGACTTCCACGGCGAGCGCAAGGGACGGGTGTACCACGGTCCGATCGGCTCGCGATCGGCCGACGCGGACGTCGTGCGCGCGCTTAAGGAGCGGGCGCAGGGTCGGCGGGCGGCACGCCCGTCGGATTTGCAGGACGACGGCGGTACTGCATCGGACTGACGCCGTAGTAAGCGCCGAAGTGGCGCGTAAACGGATGGATCGACGGGTAGCCGAGCTTGTCCGCGACGGCGGTGATCGTCAGGTCGCTCTCCCGCAGCAGGATCGCCGCCCTTCGCATGCGAAGACGATGCTGGTAGGCTTTGGGGGTGTACCCCGTTTCCCGAAGGAACAGCTCGTGAAAATATGTGCGGCTGAGGCCGCACATCTCCCACCATTCGCCGACGCTCTCGCGCCGGCCGGGGTCTCGTTCGAGACGCTCGAGCAGCCTTACGATCCGGTAATCGCTCGGACGGCGCGTATGGCGCGCATTGTACCAGTTCAGCATCCATGCATAAATCATGCTGTTCAGAATCTCGCTGCGATAGTAGCGGGATTGTTCGTATACCTGCACGATGCGCAGCAGCTCGTCGTAGAGCTGCGGCTCGTCCTGGAGCGATGACACCCCGGGAAGCGCGTCCAGCTCGGCGCAAGGGCTGGCGACGGAGACGGCGCCCAGCCGAAAGGGCTCCGGCGCGTAAATAAAGACGCGGTTCAGCGAGACCGGGTCTTTGGCATCCCACAGGTCGAAGTACAAATTAAAAGAAGAGAGCGGCCGCTCCGGCGAGATATGGAACGCGTGCGGCTGACCGGGGCGCAAAAAGACGAGCGCCCTTTTGTCGAGCGGATAGCGTCTGCCCTCGATCTCCATCTCTCCGCCGCCTTCGGGGAACAGATGCATCGCGTACACGCTGCACACCCGAAGCCCTTCGTTCGCGCTGCCGTCGTACACGTACGGCATCAGATCGCCGAGATAAGGCGTCATTTCGGACAGCTTTTTCATATCGGAACCTCCCTGCGGAACAAAAAATGACCGGATGAATCGTCAAATTGGTGGATGCGCTAACAAATACGAAACGCTCCTCTCATGGTACGATATCAATGACGATATGAAAAGCGTTCGCGTCAGCTTGCGGACGATCAAACAAATGAAATCGCATCGGGGCCAGCGGCGGAAGCGATCGAAACGCGAAGGGTGAACGGAAGATGAACGATACGAAGCTGTGGTACGACAAAGGCGCGGACGGCTGGAAGCAGGGCTTGCCGCTCGGCAACGGAAAAATGGGAGCGGTCATATACGGAGATGCGGCGCGCGAGGTTTGGTGCCTGACCGAGATCACCTATTGGTCGGGCAAGCCGGAGGAGACGCCGTTCGCGCCGCGGGACAAAGCCGATCTGGAGGCGCTCAGAGACAATTTCTGGCGGGGCGACTATGCCGCCGGCGAGGAGCGCGCAGCAGCGCTGCTGCAGTCGGAAAAAGGGAACTTCGGCACGCATATGCCGCTGTGCGATCTGATCGTGACGTTCAGGGACGTCATCGGCGGGGGCGTGACGCGGGAGCTCGACCTGGAGACGGCGCTGTACGCGTTCGCTTGCGAGGATCGGACGGGCATCCGCCGCGAAGCGCTGGCGAGCCATCCGGACGGCGTCATCGCCGGCCATCTGGCAAGCGCAAGACCGGGCGGCGTATCGTTCGCGCTGGCGCTCGAGGGACGGACGGAGCGCTTCACTTCGTCGGCGGATGCCGCATCAGGCGTCCTGTCGTTCGCGGGCCGGGCGACCGAGACGATGCATAGCGACGGCCAATGCGGCGTGCGGGCCGAGGGACGCGTCCGAGTCGTAACGCGCGGCGGGCAAGTGACGGCGCATGGCGGTCGGCTGGTCGTCGAGGGGGCGGACGAGGCGTGGATCTACGTCGCCGCGAGCACGGATTACGGCAGGGAAGGCGAGGACTGGCGCGGCGAATGCGCGATCGCGGTCGACCGGGCGGCGGCCAAAGGGTACGCGAAGGTGCGCGAGGATCATGTCGCCGACTACCGCAAGCTGTACGACCGCGTGGCGGTATCGCTCGGCAGTCCCCGGGAGAGCGGACGGCTGCCGCTCGACGAACGAATGAGCCGCTTGCGCGAAGGCGTGGACGATCCCGGCCTGTTCGCCCTGTTTTTCCAATACGGACGTTATCTCACGATCTCCGGCTCGCGAGAGGATTCGGCGCTGCCTCTCCACCTGCAGGGCATCTGGAACGACGGCGAGGCGAACCGCATGGCCTGGAGCTGCGATTATCATCTCGACATCAACACGGAGATGAACTACTTCCCGACCGAGGCGGCCAATCTGGCCGAATGTCACCTGCCGCTGCTGCGCTACGTGGAGCGCCTGGCGGAAGCGGGACGCCGCACCGCACGCGACTTCTACGGCGCGCCGGGATGGGTCGCGCACGTGTTTTCCAACGCTTGGGGCTTCACCGCGCCGGGGTGGCATTATTCGTGGGGACTGAACGTGACGGGCGGGCTGTGGCTGGCCGAGCAGCTGCGCGTTCACTATGAATACGGGCTCGACGACGAGTTTCTGCGGCGAAGCGCCTATCCGGTGCTCAAGGAGGCGGCGCTGTTTTTCCTGGACTACATGAGCGTCCATCCGGAGACGGGCTGGCTCGTCACCGGGCCTTCCAATTCGCCGGAAAACAGCTTCTACGTCGGGGAAGACCGCGACCGCAGCTATGCGCTGTCCATGGGCGCGACGCTCGATCAGGTGCTCGTGCGCGATCTGTTCGCATTTTGCCTGGATGCAGCCGAGCGGCTGGGCACGGACGCAGCCTTCCAGGCGCAACTGAGCGCGGCGATTCGCCGGCTGCCGCCGTTGCAGATCGGCGCGGGCGGTCAGCTGCAGGAATGGCTGGAGGATTACGGCGAAGCACAGCCGGATCACAGACACGTCTCGCATCTGCACGCGCTGTTCCCCGGCGCGCAGATCACCCCGCGCGATACGCCTGCGCTGGCCGAAGCGGCGAAGCGTACGCTCGCGAACCGGATGGACGCGGCCGAGCTCGAGGACGTGGAGTTCACGCTCGCGCTGTTCGCGGGCGGCTTCGCGAGGCTTGGCGAAGGGGAGCTGGCGCTGCGCCAGCTGTCTTATCTCGTCGGGAGGCTCTGCTTCGACAATCTGCTGACGTATTCCAAGGCGGGTATCGCGGGGGCGGAGAGCAATATTTTCGTCGCGGACGGCAACTTCGGGGGGGGGGCCGCCTTCGCGGAGATGCTGATGCAAAGTCACGGCGGCGCCATCCATCTGCTGCCCGCGCTTCCCGCGAGCTGGCATACCGGCAGCATAAGAGGCCTGAAGGCAAGGGGCAACGCCGAGGTCGACCTTGTCTGGGCGGACGGAGAGCTGACTGGCGCGACGATCCGGGCCGGTGCTCCCTTGCAGACTGCGCTCCGATACGGAAATCGCGAGATTCGTTTGAACCTGCAAGCCGGCGAGACGGTCGCCGTGGACGCCGAGCTGATCGCCTCCTCCGCGCTCCCAACCGAAAGATAGAACGCAAAGCTGCGACAACTACGGGGCTGCCGATCCAGGCGGACCGGTAGTTGTCTTTCGTGTATAATGGTGCTACTAGAAAAAGGGGGGTCGGGCGTTGCCGAAGCATTCGAGGATTTACCGCAACTTTCTGCTCTCCTACCTCGTCATCCTGATCCTGCCCAGCATCGCGGGTTATATGTCCTACCGGACCTCGATCGAGGTCACGCAGACGATCTCCATCGAGAACGGCGTTACTCAGCTGCAGAACGCGCAGCAGCTGCTGGAACGCAGAATGGCCGAGGTCGAGGGGTTCACGCGGCAGTTGGCGCTGAACCAGGATCTGTTCGTGCTCATGAACGAGAAAAAGAGCGACGGCGACGTCAATTTGTACAGCATCTGGAACGTGCTGCGGAACGTTATGGTTTTCGGCCAGACGAACGACTTCCTGCGGAACTACTATATTTATCTGCGAAATTATAACGTCGTCCTGACGCCGGGCTCCGCTTATTTCCGTCCCGAGCATTATTACGAGACCGCGCATTACCGCAACATGACGCTGGACGACTGGCGCAATACGATTCTGAACAAGCCGCACAGCCGGGAGATTTTGCCGCTCAGCCCGTTCGAGGACGGCGACGGACAGACATCCGTCATTTCGTATATGCAATCGCTTCCATTGGACAGCTTCGTCGACGCGTCGCCGGCGACCGTCGTCGTCATCATCGACGAGAAGACGATCCAGAGCCTGCTGACGGGACTGAAGGACCGGTACGGCGGCTGGACGTACATCAGCGACCGCGAAGGCAAGACGATCAGCAGGCAAGGCATTGAGGAAAAGGAAATCGCTCGTCTGAACGGGACGGACGGCTTGCGTGCGGACGAACAGAGCCAGTTTTACGGCGACGACCTCGTCATCGCCATCCAGTCGGACAAGACGGGATGGACGTACCGCGCCGGCATCCCCAAGGCCGTGCTCATGGAAAACGCGAACCATATTAAATTCATCACGTGGACGGTGACGGCGGTAGCGCTCGTGGTCGGACTGCTGGCCGGCATCGTATTGTCGTACCGGAACAGCGCGCCGATCAACCGGCTGCTAGGCGTATTCCGCGATCAATTCGCCAAGGATCAGCCGCCGCTCGGCAACGCCTACGATTTCCTGCACGGCAACGTCGCCAACATGCTGACGAACAACAAATGGCTGCAAAGCGAGCTCGACCGGCAGCTGCCGCTCGTGCAGGACGCCTACTTGAAGCGGCTGCTCGCCGGCGAATTCCAGACGCGCGACGAGGCCGAAGCTGCGGCGGACCAGGCAGGCCTTCGGTTCGGCTTCGCGTCCGGCGCCGTCGGCATTTTGCGCATCGAAGGGTACGCGGGCATCGACACGGTCGAGATTTTGAACGAATTGAACGCCGCGCGTTTGCTCGTCAAGCAAAACCTGCGCGAGCTGTTTCCCGACCTGCAGATGACGGATATGGGCTCGGATCGCGTGGCCGCGCTGTTCGGCTATTTGCCCGAGCAGTCCGAGGAGGCCGGGGAGCGCGAGCTCGAGAGCAAGCTTCGGCCGCTGGCCGTTCGCCTGTTCGACGAATACAAAATTTCCGTCACCGCCGCCTTCGGGGAAAGCTTCGCCACGGCGCTGGAGGTCAGCCGCTCGAGCGAGCAGGCGCGGGAGACGCTCGAGTATGCCGATTATGCCGTCCGCAAGGATATTTTATGGCATCGGGACATCCGCTCCGAGAGCGCGACCTATTATTATCCGCTCGAGACGGAGCTTCGGCTGATCGGCACGATCCGGGCGGGCGAGCGGGAAGAGGCGCGCCGGATGGTGGAGGAGCTGCTCGCGCGCAACGCCGAGAGCCGGGAGCTCTCGCCGGACATGAAGCGGCAGCTGGTCGGCGAGTTAAAGGGGACGCTGCTCAAAGTGCTCGATCAGAAAGCGTTCCAATCCGCCGAACCGTTCGAATCGGTCAAAAACCGGACGCTTGCCATCCAGGAGACGGATTCGCTCGAGGCGGTCCGCGAAGAGATCGGCCAAATTACCGATACGCTGTGCGGCGTCGTGGCCGCGAAAAAAAACGATCTGCACCACAAGACGGTCGAGGAGATCAAGAAGTATATCGCGGAAAAGTACTCGGACGCCGAACTGACGCTCTACAAGGTCGCCGAGCAGGTGGAGCGGCCGGAAAAATACATTTCGCAGCTGTTCAAGGACGTCACCGGCACGAATCTGTCCGATTATCTGGAGAAAATCCGCATGGATCGCGCGGCCGAGCTGCTGCGGGACCGAAGCGCCACGATCGACGAGATCGCGTACAGGGTCGGCTACAACAGCTCGCATTCGTTCCGCAGGGCGTTCAAGCGGGTATCGGGCGTATCGCCGAGCGCGTACAGACAGTCGTTCGATTGAATTAGCTTTTCTAAATGCGACCGTCGGGGGATTCCCCTGACGGTTTTTTTGCGTTGTATCCCCGCTCCGGCGCGTCCCGATCGACCGTACCGTTTTCCGCTGGCCCGTCCACGCGCAGTTTCGCGGAAAATGGGCCGTTCTATGGCGAATCGGCTCCTTCAAATCGGGTTTTTGGTACGCCGAAATACCGATTTGTACCTACCGAACGACGATTTGGATGCGCTATCATCGGACCTGTAGAAAGCGCTGCCAAGCAAAATCGGCGCTAGGGAACGATAGGAGGGGATCGTCGACGATGGATGGAGAAATCGCATGGGAAGGCAACGCGCAGACGCAGCCGATCCGCAAGCGGATAAAAAGGAGCCGGACGCTCGAAGCCAGGAAAAGCTTCAAAAAGCATTGGCAGCTGTACCTGGTCGTCCTACCGCCGCTTTTGTTTTTTCTGATTTTTAAGTACTACCCGATGGCGAACGCCGTGCTCGCCTTCAAAGATTACAACGTTATCAAAGGCATCTGGGGCAGTCCCTGGGTCGGGATGCGAAACTTCAAGCTCTTTTTCGACAACCCGATCTTCTGGGATCTGATCCGCAATACGATTCTGCTGAGCGGCTACCTGCTGCTGGCGGGCTTCCCGATTCCGATCCTGCTCGCGCTCATGCTGAACGAGATCCGCAGCGGACGCTTCAAGCGCATCGTGCAGCTCGTGACGTTCGCGCCTTACTTTATCTCGACGGTTGTCATGGTGTCGATCATCATGCTGTTTCTCGCGCCGAGACTCGGCTTCGCCAACGTCGCCTTGAACCATCTGGGCTTCGATTCGATCAACTTCCTCGGCGAGCCCGGCATGTTCCGCTCGATCTACGTCTGGTCCGACATCTGGCAGACGGCCGGCTATTCGGCGGTCATCTACCTGGCGGCGCTCGCGGGCATCGACCCGACGCTGTACGAGGCGGCCAAGGTCGACGGCGCCTCCCGCTTTCAGAAGATCATTCATGTCGACCTGCCGGGCATCCTGCCCACGATCGTCGTCATCCTCATTCTGAACGTCGGCAATGTGATGGCGATCGGCTTCGAAAAGGTGTACCTGCTTCAAAATCCGCTGAACCAGTCGACCTCGGAAATCATTGCGACCTACGTTTACAGCATCGGCCTGCTCAACGCGAACTACAGCTTCGCCACCGCGGTCGGCCTGTTCAACTCGGTCATCAATCTGGTGCTGCTGCTCCTGGTCAACGGCATCGCCAAGCGTCTGACGAGCAATAGCATCTGGTAGAAAGGAGATTCGAACATGCAAGCACAAGCCGCAACCAAGCGAACGGCGATCCGGGAATCGACCGGCGACCGTCTGTTCATGGCCGTCGTCTATACGATCCTCACGATCGTGCTGATCGCCGTCCTGTATCCGCTCATTTACATTGTCAGCAGCTCGATCAGCAGCCCCGCCGCCGTCACGTCCGGACGGGTGTTCCTCTGGCCGGTGGACATTTCCTTCAAGGGCTTCGAGACGCTTTTCAACACGCCCGCGATCCTGACCGGCTACGGCAATTCGATCTTCTATACGGCCGCCGGCACGCTGATCAGCGTCGCGCTGACGGTGATGATCGCCTATCCGCTGTCGCGCAAAACGTTTTTCGGACGCAACGCCATCATGATGATCGTCACCTTCACGATGATTTTCAGCGGCGGCCTCATCCCGACCTACATGGTCGTCAAGTCGCTGCACCTGATCGATACCCGGTGGGCGCTGCTCATCCCGAACGCGATCTGGGTGTGGCAGGTCATTATCGCCCGCACGTTTTTCCAGGCTTCGATACCCGATGAACTCGCCGAGGCCGCCGAGATCGACGGCTGCAGCGATCTGCGCTTTATGCGCAGCGTCGTCATCCCGCTCTCCAAGCCGATACTCGCCGTGCTCGTGCTCATGTATGCCGTCGGTCAGTGGAATGCTTACTTCGACGCGCTCATTTACCTAAAGTCCGCCAACCTGTTCCCGCTGCAGCTCGTGCTGCGCAGCATCATCATTCAGAACAACAGCTCCGGCATGATGGATGCGATGAAAATGGTCGAGCGGCAGCAGCTGTCCGAGCTGCTCAAGTATTCGCTGATCGTCGTGGCGACGCTGCCCGTGCTCATTATCTATCCGTTCGTGCAGCGCTATTTCGTACAGGGCATGCTGGTCGGTTCCGTGAAGGGATAACGCCGTCGGGCGGCGAATGTGAGAGGGGGGATGCGTATGTAGCACGCTGCCGCAAACTTAGCCTGCAACTATCCAAGAAAAGGGAGCGACCCACTTGAAAAAGAGAATCGTAAGTCTGCTGGCGATCGTCATCGCCCTCAGCATGGCACTCGCGGCCTGCGCGAAAAACGACAATTCGTCCGCCTCCTCGGGCGGCGCTTCATCCTCGTCCTCGTCCGCTTCCGCATCCGCGTCGGGAAGCGATGCGGCATCCGCAGCGCCGGTTCCGATCAAAGTATTTTCGATCCAGGAGTCCGGCATCGACCTGACCACGAACAAATTTTCCAAGTTTATCGAGGATAAATTCAACATCAAGTTCGACTGGCAGCTCAACCCGTCCGACGGCGCGAAGGAAAAACGCCAAATCTCCCTCGCGAGCGGCGACTATCCGGACGCCTACATCCTGCCTTCCTACATCGATCATTTCTCGCAAGCGGATCTGCTCAAGTACGGCAAGCAGGGCGTCATCGTCCCGCTGAACGACCTGATCGATCAATACGGCCCGAACATCAAGGCGGCGATGGAAGCGCATCCCGACCTGAAGCAATACATTACGGCGCCGGACGGCAACATTTACGGCCTCGTCTCCTACACGCAATGCTTCCACTGCTCGTATCCGAACAAAATGTGGGTCAATACCAAATGGATGAAGCAGCTCGGCATCCAGCCTCCGAAGACGACCGAAGAATTCAAGGCGATGCTCGAAGCGTTCAAGACGAAGGATCCGAACGGCAACGGCAAGCAGGACGAAGTGCCGCTGAGCGGCTCGATCGAAGACTTCGGCGTCCGCGTCGTGCCTTACCTGATGAACGGCTTCGTCTATGACGACGACCGCAATTACCTGAATCTGAAGGATGGCAAGGTCGTATCCGCGGCCATCACGCCGGAGTGGAAGGAAGGCCTCGCTTATATCAAGTCGCTCTACGACGAGAAGCTGATCGATCCGGGCGCGTTCACGCAAAACGCCGAAGCGTTCAAGAAGATCGGCGAGAACGGCGACGCACAAATTCTCGGCGCAGGCGCAGGCATGCACCCCGCCATCTTCGTCAACATCGACAAAGGCAACCGTTTCTCCGCCGACTACGACGCATTGCCGCCGCTGACCGGTCCGCACGGCTCGCTGGCGACGCATGACGGCGGCGGCGTCGATCCGGGCGCCAAGTTCGTCATCACTAACAAAGCGAGCAAGGAAGCGCAGGTTGCGCTGATCAAGATGGTCGACTATATGTTCACGCCGGAAGGACAGACGAACGGCGCATCGGGCATGGAAGGCATCGATTGGGAGAAGCCGGGTCCGGACGACGTCGCGCTGGACGAGAGCATCAAGGCGCAGTTCAAGCCGATTCCGGCGACCGAAGGCGAAGCGCCGCGCAATGCGGGCTGGAGCGGCGTCGCCCACTTCTACCAGCCGAAGGAATACCGCGACAGCTTCGTCTCGGCGACGGACATCTACGATTCGGCCGGCTACGAGCGCAGACTGTATCAAGCGACCCTCGAGTACCAAGGCCACGAGCCGAAGGAGCTGTTCCCGCTCTGGTCGCTCTGGATCGATCCGGCGCTCACCGACGAAGCCAGCATTCTTCAGACGAACCTCAAGAACTACATCGAGCGCAGCGAGCTTCAATTCATCACGGGCAATCTTGACCTCAACAAAGACTGGGACAGCTACGTGAAGGGTCTGAAGGACCTGAAGCTGGACCGTTACCTGGAAATTCTCCAGCAAGCATACGACAAGGCCGCGAAGTAAGCGCAAGCGAAGCACAAGCTAAGCGCAAGCGGGCAGCCTGCATAATAACGCGCAGCACAGGCCTTCTGGCCGCAAAGCCGGAAGGCCTGGCTTGTCATGCCCGAAAAGGAAATCGAGGGGAGGCGGGCTTCTGATACCGCCGCAGGGGCAAGACGATAAATGTTTTTGGTTTCTTCGGTAAGCGCTTCCTTAAGTCGGATACGCACAAGCGCAGAGATCGTCCGCAAGGTGGACGCCGGTTCATGAAGAATGATTTCATTCGATAAGGGGCTGATCCGTTTGCATCGATTGTTGAAGAAAAAAAGTCTCGTCTTGCTGCTCGTCGTCGCGCTCTTCGCGCAGCTCGGCCTCGTCGCGCCGGGCGCGAACCGGGCTGCCGCAGCTAACAAAGAGCTGGCGCAGAAGCCGTACATGGGCTGGAGCAGCTACAGCATGCAGGTGTACGACGGTCCGTCCGGCAACTGGACGTCGGCGGCGAAGATCAAGCAAATGTCCGACGCGATGCACGAAAAGCTCCAATCGCACGGCTACAACTATATCAATATCGACGCGGGCTGGAACGGCGGCATGGACGAATACGCCCGGCCGATTCCGAGCGAGACGCTGTATCCGGACGGCTTTCAGGACGTCATCGATTATGTCCACGCCAACGGGCAGAAGATCGGCATTTACCTGATTCCCGGCCTGTCGCCCGATGCCTACAAAGCCAACCTGCCGATCTACGGCACGGAAAGCTGCCATATTCGGGATATCACAAAGCAGCCCATTCAGTATGCGGATTATTGGAACATCGGCTACAAGATCGACTTTCAAACGAATCCCGGCTGCGCGCAGGCTTACATCGATTCGATCGCCGATCTGCTTGGCTCCTGGGGCATCGACTTCGTCAAGTTCGTCAGCGTGACGCCGGGCTCCGGCCACAATGATACGACGATCGACGCGCGCGACGACGTAGCCGCCTGGTCCAAGGCGCTCGCCCGTCACAATATTTGGTTCGAGCTGTCCTGGGCGCTCGATCACAACTACGCGGACGCATGGAAAAAGTACGCCAACGGCTGGCGCGTCAACTGGGACGTCGAGTCCTACGACCCGAAGGTCGGCCTGACGCAGTGGGCGAACATCGCCCGCCTGTTCCCGGACGCCGCGATCTGGTGGCGCGACGCGGGTCCCCGCACCGGCTGGAACGACTTCGACTCCCTGAACGTCGGCAACGGCGCGATGGACGGCCTGACCAAGGACGAGCGCCAGACGGCGATGACGTTCTGGTCCGTATCGGCCGCGCCGCTGTATACGGGCAACGACCTGACTCGCCTCGACAGCTTCGGTCTCCAGCTGCTGACGAACGACGAGGTGATCGCCGTCAATCAGGCGGGCCGTCCGGCGCATCCGGTATCGACCGCGACAAGCCAGCAGGTGTGGTATGCGAACAACGGAGACGGTACCTATAACGTCGCGGTGTTCAATCTTGGCACAAAAGCCGAATCGATCACGGTCAATTGGCGGGATATCGGGCTGGACGGTCCGGCATCGGTCCGCGACCTGTGGAGCCACAGCGAGCTCGGCACGTTCGAGAAGGGCTACACGGCGGAAAGCGTCGATCCGCATGCGTCGCGTCTGTTTAAAGTAACGGCGAAGAGCGGCATGTCGTTCGTGAACGACGACGACACCGGCTTCGTCTATGACGGCGAATGGACGCGCAACGGCGGCAAGGAAGTGTCGGCCGAGTCGCAGGACCTGACGGTGAACGTCGGCGCGGCGGCGCCGGGGTTTGCGCCGGATGCCCTTCAGGAAGCCGATCTCGTTCAAGTTCAACAGACAAACGTACTGACGTTGGCCGCCGCGGATCATTATTACGTAGTGAATGACGACGATACGGACGTTAAGTACATTGGAGGCTGGAACGACAGCGACAATCGTGGCTTCGGCGATTATTCGAACGACGTCCACTGGACGGAAGGGAACGGCAATGCGTTTCAGTTGACTTTTAAAGGTACGGGCATCGACTATATTACCGAAAAAGAAGGCTCTCAGGGCTATGTCGACATTTACCTCGACGACGCGCTCCAGGGCACGGCGGATACGCACGACGGCGGCGGACGTTCGGTGCAGCAGACCGTCTACCGGGTCGAAGGGCTTGACGGCGAGACCCATACGCTGAAAGGCGTGAAGCAGTCCGGCGGCTATGCGTTGCTGGATGCGCTCAAGGTGCATGTCGACCATCTGATCGACCCGGCGGCAGCCGCATTCGACTCGGAGCATCCGGCTGATATTGCGACCGCGCTGAAGGTGGACGCCCGCTACTTGAACGGCGTGACGCTGAACGACAGCGCGCTCGCAAGTCCCGCGGACTACACGATCGCAAACGGTACGGTCACGGTGAAAAAGGACGCCTTCGCGGGACTTGCCGCCGGCGATGCGACGCTCGCCTTCTCCTTCGCTGGCGGCGATTCGGAGACGAAGACAGTCACGATCAGCGGGCAGAGCAGCGCGATCAACCCGAAGACGGCTTCCTTTGACAAGAAGCCCGCGAACCAAGCCGACGTTTCCGCGACGCTGACGCTGAACGGCAACACGCTTGTCGGCATCGCGAACGGAGACAAGGCGTTGGCGGCGGACACGGATTATACGGTCGACGGCGCGACGGTTAAGATAACAAAGTCGTATCTGGCCACGCTGCCTGTCGGCACCGCGCAGCTCGCGTTCTCGTTCAGCGGGGGCGCGGCGCAGACGCTGACGATCAATGTGACCGACACGCCCGGCCTTCGGTACGTGCTCGTGAACAACAGCGATGCGGGCATCGCGTACAGCGGCTCCTGGAACAACAACGGCGGCCGCCCGTACGGCGACTATCAGGGCGACGTGCAGTTTACGGAAAACAACGGCGATTCGTTCACATACGTCTTCTCGGGCACGGGCATCGGAATCGTCACCGAGCTGGACAACTCCCAAGGCGATATGGAAGTGTATTTGGACGGCCAGCTCGTCTCGACGGTCGATACGCGGAGCGCGGTCCGCAAGGGCTTCCAGACCGTGTACAGCGTATCGGGGCTGCCGAACGGCCAGCATACGCTGAAGGGCGTCAAGAAAAACGGCCAATTCATGCTGCTGGACGCGCTTCGGATCGAAAAACCGAGCCTGCTCGGCGAGGAGGCGGTCGGATTCGATCCGGCGCAGCCGGCGGACGCGAAGGTGACCCTGCTTCGCGACAGCGGCAGCCTGATCGACGTCAAGAACGGAACCCAAACGCTGGCGGCAGGAACGGATTATATCGTGGACGGCAATGCGGTCACGATTCGCGCTTCCTATCTGGCATCGCTGCCGTCCGGCGCGACGACGCTCACGTTCGGCTTTAAGGGAGATGCGTTCAGCGACATCCACTTTACGACAAAAAACGGCGATTCCTACAGTTACACGTTTAAAGGAACGGGCTTCGCGCTGAACATGCCGACCGGCCCGTCGCAAGGCGACTTCGACGTCTACGTGGACGGGGAAGCCAGAGGTACGGGCAGCGCCTATAGCGACACGCTCAAGCTGCAGCAGAACGTATTCCACCTGGATGGACTTGCGAACGGCACGCATACGGTGAAGGTCGTTAAAAAATCCGGCGAGCTGCTGCTTGCGGACGGCCTGGCTTATAATACGGTGTCCGGCGCGGACGTCGTGCCGCAAAATCCGTCCGGCCCCGCCCCGCAAACGCCTGCGCCTGAAAAGGTTCAAGGCAGCGTGGAAGGCACTGCCGGCAGCGGCGCGATCTCCGTCGACGTCAGCCGTATGACGCTTGGCGATGGCACGAAGCGGGACGAATTGACGCTGGCGGGCGCGTCGGTCAAGGATGCGATCGCCAAGCAGGCTGCAGCTGGCGCCAAGTCGATTACGCTTGCCATTTCCGACGCGAGGGACGAAGTATCCGAGACAAAAGTGACGGTGCCGACGGACATCGCGAAGCAACTCGCGGACGGCAAGCTTGACCTGGCTCTTGCGATCGGCGGCTCTAAAATCGTTATTCCGGCTTCGTCGCTTGGCGCGGCGGGCACGGATCTTGTCTTTACGATCAAGCCGCTCAAGAGCGAGGCCGACCGGACGGGCGCGCAAAGCCGCGCGAACGCGTCGAGCGTCGTCAAGGCCGCGTACGGCGGAGAGGCGGCCGTCATCGGGCGCCCGCTGTCGATCGACACGAATGGGCAGGGACATGACGTCGATGTCGTGCTGCCGCTCGGCGAAGCCGCCGGCGCAGGCGCGGATAGGCTGGGCGTCTACGTCGAGCACAGCGACGGTTCGACCGAGTTGAAGCGCGGCGAGATCGTCGACCTGGGAAGCGGCAAAGGATTGAAAATTACCGTGAACAAGTTCAGCACGTTCACCCTGCTGAAGCTGGGCGACCGGCCGGCAGCATCGCATCAGGCTTATATTCAAGGCTTTGCGGACGGCACGTTCAGGCCCGGGGTGGCGCTGACGCGGGCGCAAATCGCAACGATCGTGGCGAGGCTTGCCGCAGGCACGGCTGGCACGGCGGGCGCAAATGATACGCAAGCCAAGAGCTACGGCGACGTGTCCGCCAGCCACTGGGCCGCGGCCGACATCGCCGCCGTCACCAAGCTCGGACTGATGAACGGCTACGCGGACGGCTTGTTCCGCCCGGATCAGGCGGTCACGCGCGCCGAGATGACGGCGCTGGCCGCGAAGCTCGCGCAGCCTTCCGGCACGCCGGGCGCCGGCTTCAAAGACACGGCCGGCAGCTGGGCCGAAGCGGCGATCAAGCAGGCGCAGGGATCGGGCTGGATCGGCGGCTACGCGGACGGCACGTTCCGTCCCGGTCAGGCGCTGACGCGCGCCGAAGCGGTCACGCTGCTGAACCGCGTGCTGGGCCGCGCGCCTGCGCAAGCGGGCGGCGTCTCCAAATGGTCCGACGTGCCCGCGGGGCACTGGGCGCTGGCCGATCTGCTCGAAGCTGCGGCAGATTGACGGATTCGATGTGAGCGGACAGGTTCGGGCTCTTCCGATATGGAGGAGTCCCGCTGTCTAAAGGAAAGGAGAGGAAAGACGCGATGGTTCTAAACGACAAGGTTTGCCTGATTACGGGCGGCGCTTCGGGGATCGGCGAGGTGTCCGCCCGCCGCTTCGCGGCAGAAGGCGCGGTCGTCGCGGTTGTCGATATCGACGCCGAAGGCGGGCGCCGTGTCGCGGACGCAATAGCGGCCGAAGGCGGGAGAGCCTGCGCCGTGCGCGCGGACGTCTCGTCGGAAGCGGATGTCGCAAGCACCGTGGCGGAGCTGTTGCGGAGTCACGGCAGGATCGACGTGCTGCTCAACAACGCGGCGGCGATATTGCCCAAGCCGCTCGAACAGGTGAGCGAGGAGGAGTGGACGCGCGTCATCGCCATCAACCTGAAAAGCGTGTACCTGACGATCAAGCATACGATCCCGGCGCTGCGCCGCTCGAAGGGCAACATCGTGAATATGGCTTCGCTGAACGGCCTCGTCGGCCAGAAGCAAAACGCCGTCTATGCATCCACGAAGGGGGCGGTTATCGCCATGACGAAGTCGCTGGCGCTCGATTACGCGCCTGACGGCGTCCGCGTGAACTGCCTGTGCCCCGCCGGCGTCATGACGCCGCTGCTCGAGCAATGGCGGCTGCGGCAGCCGGATCCGGAGGCGACGACCCGGCTGCTTGCCGACATGCATCCGCTCGGGCGGCCCGCTACGTCGGAGGAGATCGCGGACGCAGCCTTATACCTCGCCTCGGACGGCGCGAGGTTCATTACGGGCGTCGCGCTGCCCGTAGACGGCGGAGCCTCGCTCGGCTATTAAGGCTAATGCACTCAAGGCACTTTTGAATCCAGGAGGATACCGATGAAAATCACGAAAGCCGAAAGCTTTATTTTGCACGTGCCGATCACGCCGCCCATCACGGACGCCATCAACGTCGCGACGCACTGGGGCGTCACAGGCGTCTGCATCGAGACCGACGAAGGCATCGTCGGCTACGGCTATACCGGAACGACCGCCAAGGGCG
This sequence comes from Cohnella sp. GbtcB17, assembly GCF_019091135.1. Taxonomy (GTDB): domain Bacteria; phylum Bacillota; class Bacilli; order Paenibacillales; family Paenibacillaceae; genus Cohnella. The sequence continues at coordinate 68,997 of NZ_JAGXJW010000005.1, forward strand.
ACGAGATGATCGCGGATACGATCGACCGCTATTACGCGCCGGCGCTCATCGGCAAGGATCCTTTTATGGTCAGGCGCATCTGGGACGATCTGCGCTTCGGGCCGATGCACTGGATCGGACGCGCGGGCATCGCGCATATGGCGCTCGCGGCCGTGGACGTCGCGCTGTGGGACATCATGTCCAAGGCGGCAGGCAAACCGCTCTGGCAGTATCTCGGCGGGCACAAGCCGGACAAGATCAAGGCGTACAATACGAATGGCGGTTGGCTCAACTGGAGCAAGGAGCGGCTGATCGCGGACATGACGGCGATGCTGGAGCAGGGCTTCACGGCGGTGAAAATGAAGGTGGGCAAGCCGGACCCGCGCGAGGACTTCGACCGGGTGCAGGCGGTCCGCAAGGCGATCGGCGACGAGGCCGGACTCATGATCGACGTCAATCAGCAATGGAACATCACGACGGCGATGACCTGGGGCAAAAAGCTGGAGCAGTTCGACCTGATCTGGCTCGAGGAGCCGCTCAATCCCGACGACATCCCGGGTCACCGCAAGCTCGCCGACGAACTTAACGTGCCGATCGCGCTCGGCGAGCATGTGTACAACAAATACGCGTTCCGCGATTATATCTCGCAGGGCGCCGTCGAGTACGTGCAGGTGGACGTGACGCGGGTCGCCGGCGTGACCGAGTGGCTGCAGGTGGCCGGCCTGGCCGCCGCGTACGATCTACCGGTCTGTCCGCACGTCGGGGACATGGGACAGATTCACCAGCATCTTGTGGCGGCGACGCCGAACGCGATCATGCTCGAATACATTCCGTGGATTCGGCATATTTTCGAGGAGCCGATCGAGGTGGCGAACGGATTTTACAAGCTGCCCGAGCTGCCCGGCGCGTCCACGACGATCTTGCCGCGTTATTTTGAGGAGTATCGCGTTAAATAAGCGGCCGCGGAGCGGAAGCTCTCGCGTCGCCGCATCGGGAGGAGCGACTTGGGCATGAGAGCATTGCACCCGGAAGCGCAGTGGTTCGACGAAGCGAGATTCGGCCTTTTTATCCACTGGGGACCTTATTCTTTGAGGGAGATCGAGGCGTCGTGGCCGCTCCTCGACAAGAGCGACCAGGCGATCGGCGTCGAAGCCTACGAGGCGCTGGCGGACGAATTCAATCCTGAGCGCTACGATCCGAAGGCTTGGGCGCGCGCGGCGAAGGAGGCGGGAGCCAAGTACGTCGTGCTGACCGCCAAGCATCATGACGGGTTTTGCCTGTTCGACACGAAGACGACCGATTACAACGCCGCGCGGCGGGGACCGAAGCGCGATCTGATCGGACCTTATGTTGACGCGATGCGGGAAGAAGGACTTAAAGTCGGCCTCTACTTCACGACGATCGACTGGCACGATCCGGACTTTGCGACGATTCCGATCGCGTCCTGGCTGCAGTCGCCGAAGCCCAACGTTTACGATCCGCTGCGTTGGTGGTCGTTTCATCAACGCTTCGTCGAGCAGCTGCGGGAGCTGCTGACGGGCTACGGGCGGATCGACCTGATCTGGTTCGACGTGCCGGGGTTCGGCGCGGACCGCTGGCGCAGCCACGAGGTGAAGCGGATGATGCTGAACCTGCAGCCGCATCTCGTCGTCAACGACCGGCTGCCGGACGCAGGCGATTACGAGACACCCGAGCAATTCGTGCCGCTGCATCCGCCGGACGAGTGGTGGGAGACGTGTTTGACGATGAACCATCAATGGGCGTACCATTCCGACCCCGATACGTACAAGCCGCCGGTGGCGCTGCTCGACACGCTGCTCGAGGTCGCGAGCAAGGGCGGCAATCTGCTCCTGAATGTCGGCCCGCGTCCGGACGGCACCTGGCCTGAGCCGGCGCTCGCGCGGCTGGAAGCGATCGGCGCCTGGCTGCGGCATTCCGGCGAGAGCGTTTACGGCACGCAAAGAACGCCGGCGCATTTTCCTCCGGCGTTTTACGGTCCGACGACCGTCAAGGGGAACACAGTGTACTTGCACGTCAGGGATATTCCCCGTTTCCGGCTGGAGCTGCGCGAGATGGGCGGCCGGGTTCGGAACGTCAGGCTGGTTAAGACCGGCGAGCCGCTCCATTACCGGACGGAAGTCGTCAGCGGGTTCTCGGGCGGTGTCGACGGGCATCACAGTGTCAGTCGGCTCTCGATCGACCTGCCCGCCGCGCTGCTGGATGAATGGAATACGGTCGTGGCGGTCGAATTCGAGGACCGTCCGGTATGGCCGGCCAAGGGCCGCTGAATCCCTAACCGGACGATCAGGGCGCGGAGGCGCTTAAGCCTTTTTGACGACGCTGGCGAGATTGCGCACGAGCGACTCGTCCGGCGTGATGAACAGCGTCTTCTGTCCTTCGTAGATGACGAAGCCCGGCTTCGCGCCGCTCGGCTTGCGAACGAGACGAATCTTCGTATAGTCGACCGGCACGAGGCTCGATTCCTTGCCCTTGCTGTAGTACGCGGCCAGCATGGCGGCTTCCTTCAGCGTCTGCTCGCCGTAGTCGACGGCGCGGATGAGCACGTGCGAGCCGGGCATGTCCTTCGTATGCAGCCAGGTATCGTTCGCCTGTCCCAGCCGGTTGGTCACGTAGTCGTTTTGCGTATTGTTTTTGCCTACATAGATCGGCACGCCCTCGCTGGACGTATAGCAGAGGATGGCGGGCCGGTCGTTTTTCTTTTTGCCCCGGTCGCCTTTGCGGCTGCCGCGCGCGCGAATGTAGCCCTGCTCCGTCAGCTCCGCGCGGATCTCCTCGATGTCAGCCGGCGTGGCCGTGTCGAGCCCTTGCAGCACCGATTCGAGATAGGCGATCTCGCGCTCGGTCTCTTCGATCTGCTCGGTGACGACGTCGCGGCTGTTTTTCATTTTCGTATATTTGCGAAAATAGCGCTGGGCGTTCTCGTTCGGCGTCAGCAGCGGGTCCAGCTGCACGCGGACCGTCGGCTGATCCTCCTCGTAATAATCGGTCACCTCGACCTGCTTGTCCCCTTTGCTCATCGCGTACAATTGCGCGGTCAGCAGCTCGCCGAGCCGGCGGTACTTGTCCGCGCCTGCCGCTTCCTCGAGCGTTTGACGGAGCTTCTCGAGCTTTTTGACGTTTTTGGCCGTCTCGTTCTGCAGCAGCCGGGTCAGATCGACGGTCCGCTGCCGGACGAGATCGCGCTCGGCTTTGTCGATATAGTACGTCTCCAGGCAAGCGTGCATGGAATCGCAGCTTTTAGGCTCGCCGTGCACATGTGTCAGCGGCAGCGCGTGGAACTGGGTCCGGCCGGACGGTTCTTCGACGATCGCCGGCGCGTAGCGATGAGCCGCGGCGTCGGCCATCAGCGCGACGAAGGCGGCCGGGATGTCGGCTTCGCGGCCGCCGGCGCGGAAGACGATCTCCTTGGCGAGCAGCGGGCTGAGTCCTGTGAACGCTTCGACCAAGGCGCCTGCGGGCTGGGAGCCGGCCGCTCGGGTCAGCGCGGCCGCCGCGTCGGCAGCGGTCGCTTCGAGCGGATTGCGCTTGTCCTGGGCGGGCGGGGCCACGTACTTGACGCCGGGCAGCACGACCCGGTAGCTGCTGATGGCGGGCGTCACGTGCCGGATGCTGTCGTGGACGATGCCGGTCGCCGGATCGAGCAGCACCAGGTTGCTGTGGCGGCCCATGATCTCGAGGACGAGCCGCTTGAGCGACAGATCGCCGAGCTCGTCCCGGTGGCGGACGTCGATCTCCACGATCCGCTCGGCGCCAAGCTGGCGCACCGCTTCGATGATGCCGCCTTCGCAGTGCTTGCGCAGAAGCATGCAGAACATCGGCGGCTCCTGGGGGTTGGCCCAAGGCTGCTCCGTATAATGAAGCCGCGGCATAGACGGATGCGCGGACAGCAGCAGCTTGCGGCCGAAGCCTTGGCCGCGGATATGCAGGACGACCTCGTTTTCGGTCGGTTGATAGATTTTGGCGATGCGGGCGCCGACGATCTCCTCCAGCTCGTGGACGAGCGCGCGCACGACGATGCCGTCGAGTGACATAAAGGCATGACTCCTGACCGGTGCGAATTTCGGAATTTCCGTTCCTTTATGATGCCACAGATGGTCTCAAAGGGAAAGGCGGCGGACAGTGTGATGACCGATTGTGGGGGGGGGAGGAGCGCAATGGAGAAGGGGGTACGCGCATTTGCACCTTATCACGGGTCCCTCGAGCATATGAAGGCGTCAGATAAGGTCGTTTGGACCTTATCGCGCTCGCTTTGAGCCTTCTCGGCGTCAAGATAAGGTCGTTTGGGCATCATCGCACGCTCTTTGAGCCTTCTCGGCCTAGCGATAAGCTCATTTGGAACTTATCTTGGCCGCCGCGAGCCGGACATGCGTCGCGATAAGCGCATTCGCGCCCTATCTCGTTCGCTCTGCCGATTGCGCACATAAAGCGGCGGACAAGGGGATATTTCCGGGCTTGTTCGAATAGACATAACCTAGTAGGCTGTCCGGCTTCGTCCGGAGGGCGATATCCGGGAGGAGGAACCCGTCGTGGAAGGGAAGGCCTGGCATCAGCTAAGCGAAGACGAGCTAGCCGTATTGCTCCAGACGAACACGAAGGAAGGGCTGGCGCCGAGCGCCGCGCAGGAGAGGCTGGCGGGACACGGGAAAAACGAGCTGGCGGAGAAGCGCAGGGAGTCTCCGATCAAGCTGCTGCTCAATCAATTCAAAGACTTCATGGTGCTCGTGCTGGCCGGGGCGACGGTCGTGTCGGGGCTGCTCGGCGAGATGCTGGACGCGCTCACGATCATCGCCATCATCGTGCTGAACGGCCTGCTCGGCTTCTACCAGGAGTTCCGGGCGGAGCGTTCGCTCAGGGCGCTTAAGGAGCTGTCCGCACCCCACGCCAAGGTCATACGCGGCGGCAGCCTCCAAGTGGTCCCCGCCAGCGAGCTCGTGCCCGGCGACCTCGTCGTGCTTGAGAGCGGAGACCGGGTGCCTGCGGACCTTCGGCTCGTGCAGAGCAGCCAGTGCACGATCGAGGAGGCCGCGCTCACCGGGGAGTCCGTGCCGGCGGCCAAGCAGTCCATGCCGCTCTATGCCGCCGAGCTCCCGCTCGGCGACCGTAAAAACTGCGCCTATCTCGGCACGATGGTGACGCGCGGCACCGCCCGCGGCATCGTCGTTCGAACCGGCATGGGCACCGAGATGGGCAAGATCGCCGACCTGATCCAGCAGACGGACGAAGCCGAGACGCCGCTGCAGCATCGGCTGGAGCAGCTCGGCAAGATCCTGATCGTCGTCGCACTGGCGCTCACCGTGCTCGTCGTCGTCGCCGGCGTGCTGCACGGCCAGCCGCTCTACGGCATGTTCCTGGCCGGCGTCAGCCTCGCCGTCGCGGCCATTCCGGAAGGGCTGCCCGCTATCGTCACGATCGCGCTCGCGCTCGGCGTGCAGCGCATGATCCGGCGCAAGGCGATCGTCCGCAAGCTGCCATCGGTCGAGACGCTCGGCTGCGCGTCCGTCATTTGCTCCGACAAGACCGGCACGCTCACGCAGAACAAGATGACGGTCACGAAGGTTTGGACCGGCGGCAGGGACATCGACGTCACGGGCGAAGGCTACGGGCCGGCAGGCCAGCTGCTCGAACGCGGGAACGCAGTCGACGTGAAGGGAGACGCCTCGTTGCGCAGGCTTATTCAGGTCGCTGCGCTGTGCAACAACGCCGAGCTGGCCAAAGCCGACCGCGGGCCCGATCAACGGGGCCGGAAGGCGGAGCGCAGCGAGGAGGAAACGCCGGAGGAGGCCGACTGGCAGGTCAAAGGGGACCCGACGGAAGGGGCGCTGCTGGCGCTTGCGGCCAAGTCGGGATTGCCCAGAACCTCGCTCGAAGCGCTGTACCCGCGCGTGAAGGAGTTCCCATTCGACGCCGACCGCAAGCGGATGTCGGTGCTCGTGTCGCACCAAGGCGGTCGCCTCGTCTGCACGAAGGGCGCGCCGGACTTGCTGATCGACCGCTGCGCTTACGTTTTGTGGGACGGGAAGGTCGTGCCGTTCACCGGGACGCTTCGTCAAAAGGTATTGCGCGCAAACGAAGCGATGGCGAACGAAGCGCTGCGCGTGCTCGGGTTCGCGTACCGCGACGCCAAGAGCGGCGAAAACTGCGAGTCCGAGGAAGAGGCGGAGGAGGGGCTCGTCTTCGTCGGCCTCGGCGGCATGATCGATCCGCCGCGCCGCGAGGTGCACGACGCGATCGTCAAGTGCAAGGCGGCCGGCATCAAAGCCGTGATGATCACCGGCGATCACCAGATGACCGCCGAGGCGATCGCGCGCACTTTGGGCATTTTGCCTCGCGACGGCAAATCCGTCAGCGGCGCGGAGCTGGCGGGCATGACCGACGATCAGCTCGACAAAATTTCGGACGACGTCTACGTCTACGCCCGGGTATCGCCGGAGCACAAGCTGCGCATCGTGCAGTCGCTGCAGCGCCGCGGCCACGTCGTCGCCATGACCGGCGACGGAGTGAACGACGCGCCTGCCGTCAAGGCGGCGGACATCGGCATCGCGATGGGCATTACCGGCACCGACGTGACCAAGGAAGCCTCGGCGCTCGTCCTCGCCGACGACAACTTCTCGTCCATCGTCGCGGCGGTCGAAGAGGGCCGGGGCATCTACGAAAATATCCGCAAGTTCATCCGCTATTTGCTGGCTTCGAACGTCGGCGAGATTCTCGTCATGTTTTTCGCGATGATGGCTGCGCTGCCGCTGCCGCTCATCCCGATCCAGATTTTGTGGGTCAATCTGGTTACCGACGGGCTGCCCGCGATGGCGCTCGGCGTCGACCAAGCCGAGAGCGACCTGATGCGGCACAAGCCGAGGTCGGCCAAGGAAAACATTTTCGCGCGGCGTCTCGGCTGGAAAATCATCAGCCGCGGCGTGCTGATCGGCGCCTGCACGCTGGCCGCGTTCGTCCTTGCCCTCGGCGGCCGGGACGCGGATGCCGCAACGCTCGTCCACGCGCAGAGCGTCGCGTTCGCCACGCTCGTCATGGCGCAGCTGATCCACGTGTTCGACTGCCGGAGCTCGCGCTCCATTTTCCACCGCCGTTTTTTCGAAAACAAGTTTCTCGTGCTCGCAGTGCTCTCTTCTCTGCTGCTCCTGCTCGCCGTCCTGTACTTCGAGCCGCTGCAGCCGATCTTCAAGACCGTCCCGCTTAACCTTCGCGACTGGGCGCTCGTGTTCGTGGCCGCCGGCATTCCGACCTTCGCGATGGGCATCGGCAGCGTGTGGGGATCGTCCCGCCGCCGTCGCAACGGCGGTCGCATCTCGTACGGCGGCCGCGGCGCAGGTCCGGTCAAGACGGTCGCCCGTTGATTCGCGTACTCCGCCGATCCGCCAGCTTAATCGTTCCGCTATCGTTGCCGTCCCGTTCATTCGTCGTATGGTCAGCCTGCCCCGACCGTGCCGTTCTGGCACGAGGGGCGGGCTTTTCTCATTTTGTCCATCCGCCGCTGTCGAAATGTCCATTGTCCGCCGACCGGGCATGCTGTAGACTGATTCCGACTCATATGAGAATGATTATCATTCATAGTGAAGGGGATCTGTCGGAAATGAAAACAAAGAAATGGACCATGGCGCTGCTTGGCGTCGGATTAATGCTTGGCTCCGCACTCACCGCTTGCGGAGATAACGGGAAGAATGCCGGCTCCGGCGCATCGTCCGCTTCGTCTGCTGCCGCATCGCCTTCTGCGTCGGTCGCGCCTTCCGCCGCCGCATCGACCGCCGCCGCTCCGTCGGCCGCGATAGCCGCCACGCGGTCGTACACGGACGCGGTAGGCCGCCAGGTTGAGATACCCGTCAAGCCCGAGAAGCTGATCGCGCACTATTTTGCCTCCGAGATGGTCGCGCTCGGCCAGCCGATGCTCGGCACCAATTATGTCAACGCCAAGCAATCGCTCTCAGAGGAGCAGCTCGCGGGCATCGCCGACGTCGGCGGTGCGGATCTCGTGCCGAACGCCGAGAAGCTGATCGCGCTGGCGCCCGATCTGATCGTGGTGCCGGACTTCGTCGAGAAGGGCGATCTGGATCAGTTGAACAAAATCGCGCCGACGGTCGCCGTCGCATACGGCACGGACGAGTTCGCGCGCCTGCGGGCGCTCGGCGAGCTGGTCGGACGCGCCGACGCGGCCGATGCCTGGATCGCCGCCTACGAGGACAAGGCCGCCAAGACACGGGACAAATTAAAGGGCGCCATCGGCGAAGGGGAGACCGCGACGGCTTTCATCTTGTATGGAGACAAAAAGCTGTACGTATACGGACCGGCTCGCGTCGGCGTCACCTTGTACGGTTCGCTCGGCTTCGTCATGCCGAAGTCCGTCGGGGACGCCTTCGCGGGCGGATCGGAGCTGTGGAAGGAAATCTCGATCGAAAAGCTGCCGGACTATGCCGGCGACCGCATCCTGCTCGTCCAGTCCGAAGGGAGCGAAGATACGCTGCAGGCGCTGAAGGACAGCCCTGTGTGGAGCACGCTGCCCGCGGTCAAGGCGGGCCATGCCTACGTCGTCCCCTCGCGCTGGGGCCTGAACGACCCGCTTACGCTGGACTGGCAGCTGGACGAGGCGGCGAAGCTGCTCGCGCCTTAAGCCGAGTTTGCGTAGCTGGGGACAAACGGCATCGTGCCTGTTATAATTGATTGATAATAATTATCAATTAAAATGGAGTGCGCGTTATGTCCTTCATCTTTCGGACGGGCCGCGAAGGCGGTCCGGCGCCTGCTGCCGTGCTGGCGCATATCGGCGAGAGGGCCATCGACGGCGAGGTGGCGGTGCCCGCATCGCCGGAGCTGAGGCTGCTGGCCATCGTCCGCGGAAGCGGGCGGTATCTTGCGGAAAACGAAGCCGGCACGCTGTCGCCGGGCGATTGCCTGCTTGCCGCGCCCGGCGCGGAAGTCGCGCTCCGCGCGGCCGAAGGGGACGGCCTGCGGGGATTCGAGCTGCGCTTCGCGCTCGCTTCTCCGACGGAAGAGGGCCCTTGGCCGGAACCGCGACGTGTGGCCAGATCGAGCGGCGGCGGAGTCTGGGCAGGGCTTAGGCGCGCGCTGTCCGACTGGCATTCGTCCGACCCGCTCGACCGAATGCAGGCCGGCATCGCCTGCCAGCAAGTGCTGCTGGAGGCGCTGCGCGCCGTCGGACCGCTTGACGAAGGCGACGGCGCTGCGCTGCGGCAAGCCATGGCATCGATGGAGCGGTCGTTCGGGGAGCCGGTCGATCTGGACGCGCTGGCCGGTCGATCGGGGCTTAGCCGCTGGCAGTTCGGCGTCAGGTTCAGGGCGCTGACAGGCCGCAGTCCGTCCGCTTATCTCGCGGATCTGCGCATCAGCCATGCCAAGCGGCTCATGCTGGAGACGCGGCTGCGCGTCCGGGATATCGCGCAGCGCTCCGGCTACCGGGACGAATATTACTTCAGCCGGGCTTTCAAGCGCGCGACGGGCGTCGCGCCGAGCGACTACCGCCTGCGCATGGCCGACAGTCCCCGGGTGTACGCCATTCAGTACACGGGCGAGCTCTTGGCGCTCGGAATCAAGCCCATTGCTTCGAACCCCGAGGTACTGCCGCTGTTCGGCGACGCCGCGCAGGGCGTGGACGCCGTGGAGAGTCCCCCGGATCCGCGGCGTCTATCCTCGCTTAAGCCCGACCTGATCGTGTTTCCCAGCTACCTGACGTCCTCGCAGTCGGCCGGGCTCGGCAGCGTCGCCCCGGCCTTCGAATTCGCCTGGGACGAGGATGTGTACACGAGGCTTCGCCGGATGGGAGATCTGCTGGGCAGAAGAGAGGCGGCCGAACGCTGGATCTCGGACTACGAAGCAAAGGCGAGGGAAGCGCGAGGCCGTCTGGGAGAAGCTGTACGCGCGGGCCGTACGGCGACGGCCTTCGTTTATCATCACGGCGGTCTGTACGTGTATCTCGACCGGCATTTCGGCCATACGCTGTACCGAGGACTCGGCTATGAAGCGCCGGAGCCCATTCGCGCGCTTATCGCGCGGACTAAGGCGGCGAACTGGGTACGCGTCGCGCTGGAGGACATGCCTCGCTATGCGGGAGACCTTGTCTGCCTCGCATTGCCCGATGGCGGCGGATTGTCGGAGGAGGCCTCCGGGCGGTTTATTTTGCGCACGCCGCACTGGAACGGCCTGAACGCGGTCGCGGAGGGACGCGCCTACGTGGTGAACGACTCCTGGGGGAACTACAATCCGATTACGCTGGAAAGCCACCTGGGCGAGATGGAGCGTCTGCTCGGGAACGGCGGCGTGTAGCGGATGGCGGCGATTCGCGAGCAGGCTTGCCGGCCGCGGCATTCGATGCGGAAAAGTACAAACTAATTTGCGAATCCTGTATGCGCAGCGAACTCGCGTTGCGGTATGATAGGGACACGGAAGGACAGGTCCGATCACGAACTTCATATCAGGAGGGCATACCCCTATGCAATTTACGAAAATGCACGGCCTCGGCAACGACTTCATCGTGGTGCACGGCGAATCCGCGCTTCCGGCCGACGCGGCCGAGCGCGCGGTCAAGCTTTGCAACCGGTACTTCGGCATCGGCGCCGACGGTCTCGTCTACATCCTGCCTTCGGAGCGCGCGGATTTTAAAATGCGCATCATCAACTCGGACGGCTCGGAAGCCGAGCAATGCGGCAATGCGATCCGCTGCGTCGCCAAGTACGTCTACGACAATCGTCTGATCGACCGCGAATCGATCACGATCGAGACGCTGGGCGCCGGCGTGCAGCCCGTCCAGCTCGAAGTCGAGGGCGGTCTCGTCCGCCGCGTCCGCGTCGATATGGGCGAGCCGATCCTGAACGGCCTCGACGTGCCGACGACGATCGACGCCAATCCCGTCATCGGGCAATCGGTCGTCGTCGACGGCCGCGAGTTCAAGTTCACCGCGGTCTCGATGGGCAATCCGCACGCGGTCATCTACGTCGACGACGCCGTCGGCTTCGATCTGGCGACCTGGGGACCGAAGCTGGAGACGCATCCGCTGTTCCCGCGCAAGATCAACGTCGAATTCGCGAAGGTCAATTCGGCCGAGCAAGTCGACATGCGCGTCTGGGAACGCGGCGCGGGCCCGACGCTCGCCTGCGGCACCGGCGCCTGCGCGACGCTCGTCTCGTCCGTGCTGAACGGGCTGACCGGTCGCTCGGCGACGATCTCGCTCGCCGGCGGGGACCTGTTCATCGAGTGGAACGAGGACAACAATCGCGTATACATGACCGGTCCGGCCGAAGCGGTATACGCCGGCACGGTCTGAAGAAGACGCTGAGGCGAATAGGTCGCCTGCACCCGCTTCGCTTATCGGGAACCCGGACTCGTCCGGGTTCTTTCTATATATTTAGGCGGTTTAGCGGCGGCAGGAGCTTGCTGCGGCGCGACTGCCATTTTCGTGGGGGAAGAAGTATGCTACATTAATAGAACGATTGCACGCATATCATTTATGACATAGATAGGATGGGAAGCCTCTTGAAACCGGATTTTCGCACAGCGCTGAGCCAGCGGCCGCTCGTCGGCGACGGGGCGATGGGAACCTACCTCTACCAGCTCGGTTTCCCGATCGGCGTCGCGTTCGAAGAATACAATCTGATCAAGCCGGAGATGATCCTCGAGGTTCATCGCCGCTACGCGGCCGCCGGCGCCGAAGTTCTCGAGACCAATACGTTCGCCGCGCAGCACGGCAACCTGGTCCGGTTCGGCCTCGAAAAGCGGACCGCCGACATCAACGCGGCCGGCGTCGCGCTCGCGCGCCAGGCCGGCGGCGAGTCGGCCTACGTGCTCGGCGCGGTCGGCGCGATCCGGGCCGGCCAGCGCAAAAACGCGCGGACGGCGGAGATCACCCGCGACTACGAGGAGCAGATCGGCGCGCTCGTCGGCGCCGGCGCCGACGGCATCTTGCTCGAGACGTTTTTCGAACTCGACGAGCTGATGCTGGCGCTGCGCGTCGCGCGGAAGCTCGGCGATCTGCCGGTCGTCTGCCAGTTCGCCGTGGACGATCCCGCGGTGACGCGCGACGGCGTGCCGATGGGCGAGGCGCTGCGCCGGCTGAGGGACGAAGGGGCCGACGTCGTCGGCTTCAACTGCCGCAGCGGTCCGAACGGCATCCTCCGGGCCGTGCAGAACATCCCGCTCGATCTCGGGCTGCCGCTCAGCGCCTTCCCGAACGCCGGCCTGCCGGATTATGAGGACGGCAAGGTCGTCTATTCCGCCTCTCCGGCCTACTTCGGCGAGAACGCCCGGACGTTCGCGGACAACGGCGTCCGCCTGATCGGCGGGTGTTGCGGGACGACGCCCGAGCATATCGCCGAGATCGCTGCGGCCTTGCGCGGCTACGCGCCGAACGAGACGGAATCGTCGCGCCCGGCGACGGCCGCCGAGGTTCGCGTCGCGCCGTCCCGTCAGCCGTCCGAAGCGGCGGTCGGCGGCGGCAAAGAGCCGGCCAACATCGTACAGCTCGTCCGGGAGCGGCACACTGTCATCGTCGAGCTCGATCCGCCGAAGGATCTGGACATCGGCCGCTTCATGGACGGCGCCGCGGCGCTCCGGGATGCCGGCGCCGACGCGCTGACGATGGCTGACAATTCGCTTGCGGTCACGCGTATGAGCAACATGGCGCTCGGCGCGCTCGTGCAGGAGCGGGTCGGGATCCGGCCGCTCGTACACATCGCGTGCCGCGACCGCAATCTGATCGGCACGCAATCGCTCATGATGGGCTTCGACGCGCTCGGCATCGACCATGTGCTGGCCGTGACCGGCGACCCGGCGAAGTTCGGGGACCTGCCCGGCTCGAGCTCGGTATACGATCTGACCTCGTTCGAGATCATCAAGATGATCAAGCAGCTGAACGAAGGCGTCGCCTTCTCCGGCCGCGCGCTCAAGCAGAAGGCAAAGTTCGTCATCGGCGCGGCGTTTAACCCGAACGTCAAGCATCTGGACAAGGCGGTGCAGCGGCTCGAAAAGAAAGTGGCTGCCGGCGCGGACTACATCATGACGCAGCCGGTGTACGATCCCGAGCTGATCGAGCGCATCGCCGAGGCGACCAGGCATATCGGCGTTCCGATCTTTCTCGGCATCTTCCCGCTGGCGAGCGGTCGCAACGCCGAGTATCTGCACAACGAGGTGCCCGGCATCCAATTGTCCGACGCCGTGCGCGAGCGGATGCGCGGCCTTGAGGGCGCCGAGGGGAAGGCGGAGGGGATTGCGGTCGCCAAGGAGCTGCTCGACGCGGCGATGAAGCATTTTAACGGCATCTATCTGATGACGCCGTTCCTGCATTACGAGATGACGGTCGAATTGACGCGGTACGTCAAGGAGAAAAGCGGCATTCATGCCGACAATTGCGGCTGCGCCTCTTGTCCGACCAACGATTATCAAGTAAAATGAATCAATATGGCCTGCCGCGGTCGACGAATTTTAACATGACGAACGCGGACGGTGCCAAGCGTATTCCATCGATTGCGGTATGCGGAAGCGCTGCAGTGGCAACAATGGTGCCTATCCGGCGCCATCCGGCCGCTGCCAGCAAGACATGGACCGGAGGGAATAGTGGCATGGCGATTAAGCTCATCAACATCGGATTCGGCAATATTGTATCGGCGAATCGGATCATCTCCATCGTGAGTCCCGAGTCCGCGCCGATCAAGCGGATCATTCAAGAAGCGCGCGACCGGCATATGCTGATCGACGCGACGTACGGCCGCCGCACGCGTGCCGTCATTATTACGGACAGCGATCATGTGATACTGTCCGCGGTCCAGCCGGAGACGGTGGCGCATCGCCTGTCCACCAAAGACGACGAACATGACGAATGAATCGGGGAAGTCCATGAACAGAGGTTTGCTGATCGTATTGTCCGGTCCGTCGGGCGTCGGGAAGGGCACGGTCTGCGCGGCGCTGCGCCGCAAGCTGCCGGACCTGACCTATTCCGTGTCGGCGACGACGCGGGCTCCGCGGGCCGGCGAGATCGACGGGGTCAATTATTTTTTCAAGACGCGCGAGCAGTTCATGGATATGATCGAACGCGACGCGCTGCTCGAGCACGCCGAGTACGTAGGCAACTACTACGGCACCCCGCGCGACTTCGTGGAGAAGACGCTGTCCGAGGGCAAGGACATCATCCTTGAGATTGAGGTTCAGGGCGCCGTCAAGGTTCGGGAGAAGTTTCCCGAGGGCGTCCTCGTCTTCCTGCTGCCCCCGTCGCTGCAGCAGCTGAAGGACCGGCTGACGGGCCGCGGCACGGAGACCCAGGCAACCATCGATCACCGCCTGTCCGTCGCGGTCGAGGAGATGAATCTGCTCGAGCATTACGATTATGCGGTCGTCAACGACGAGATCGACGCGGCTTGCCGCCGCATCGAGAGCATCATGATCGCCGAGCATTGCAAGCGCGAGCGCTTCCTGCACGAGCTGTTCGTCGAGCTTGAGGGCTTGCGCGAAAAGCAGAACATACCGGAGAGGTGATTAGATGCTATACCCATCGATCGACGAGCTCGTCCGCAAGGTGGACAGCAAATACACATTGGTCGTCGCGGCTTCCAAGCGCGCGCGGTCGCTGCGCGAAGGCGAGAACAGCAAGCTGCACGCCCCCAAGTCCCACAAGGTCGTAGGCGTCGCGCTCGAAGAGATTTTCAAGGATTACATTACCGTAGAAGCGATCTCCGAAGAGGAATTGGCTGCGGAACAGAACGAAGCAGAAGAAGCATAAAAAGCTGCAAACAACCCTTCGAGGTTGTTTTTTTTTCAGAATCGCGAGGGAGGGGCGCTATATGAATCATTCGCTTGCGGGAAAAACGATCATCCTCGGCATCACGGGCGGCATCGCGGCGTACAAGGCGGCCACGCTGTGCAGCCGTCTCGTCGGGCTCGGCGCGAACGTGCGCGTCATCATGACCGAGGGGGCGACGAAGTTCATCGCGCCGCTGACGCTCCAGACGCTGTCGCGGCATCCGGTGGCGACGGATGTGTTCGACGAGCGCGATGCCGCAGTCGTGCAGCATATCGACTGGGCGGACGCGGCCGATCTGGTCGTGGCCGCTCCCGCGACCGCGAACAGCATCGCGAAGCTTGCGCACGGCATCGCCGACGACATGCTGAGCACGCCGCTGCTCGCGACGACGGCGCCGGTCCTGATCGCGCCCGCGATGAACGTGCACATGCTGGCGCATCCGGCCGTGCAGGACAATCTGGACACGCTCGCGCGCCGCGGCGTTCGGTTCGTCGAGTCCGGCACCGGGCAGCTCGCCTGCGGTTATGTCGGCAAGGGCAGGCTGGCCGAGCCGGACGAGATCGTGCAGGTCGTGGCCGAGTTGCTCGCAGGACCGAAGCCGCTTGCCGGCAAACGGGTGCTCATCACCGCCGGTGGCACGATCGAGCGGCTCGACCCGGTCCGCTACATCACGAACGATTCGTCCGGCAAGATGGGCTTCGCGCTCGCCGAGGAGGCCCGCGCGCTTGGCGCGGAAGTAACCGTCGTCTGGGCGCGTACGGAGCTCGAACCGCCGCCCGGCGCCGAAGTCGTGCGCGTCGAGTCTGCGCAGGAGATGTACGACGCCGTCATGGCGCGGCTGCCGGCCATGGACGTCGTCATTAAGGCGGCGGCGGTCGCGGACTACCGGCCGGTGCAGCGCGAGAAGGTCAAGATGAAAAAGGGACCGGACAAGCTGACGCTCGAGCTCGTCCGCAACCCCGATATTTTGCAGGCGATTGGTGATTGGAAGCATGAAGGGGGCGGCGCAGGCCGGGACAAGCCTTATATTATCGGGTTTGCCGCGGAGACGGGCGACGTCGAACGCTACGCGCTGGACAAGCTGCGCCGCAAGCGCTGCGACTTGATCGCCGCCAACAACGTATCCGAGGCAGGCGCGGGATTCGGCACGGATACGAACATCCTTAGCTTGTACGGTGCCGAAGGCCTCGTCGAATCGCTGCCGCTGCAGTCCAAGCGCGAGGCGGCCGGCCGCATCTGGCGAATCGCGCTTGCGCGCGCGCCCGGTCTGCGCGCCGGCGACGGCGAAGATGGAGGCCCGCGGGCATGAGCGTCGCCAGAGTCAGCGTAGACGTGCCGACGCGCGATGCGGACCGGCCGTTCGACTACGCGGTGCCCGCGCATCTCGAAGGCTGGGTCGAGGTCGGGAGCCGAGTGGCGGTGCCTTTCGGCGGCCGAACGCTGCAGGGCATCGTGCTGGCGCTGCCGGAGGATTCGGAGGTCGACCGCCGGCGGCTGAAGCCGATCGCCGACGTGCTCGACGCCGTGCCGCCCTTGTCGCCCGAGCTCGTGGAGCTCGGCATCTGGATGAGCGAACGCTGGCTGTGCCCGCTCACCGTCGCGCTCCAGGCGATGCTGCCCGCCGCGCTTAAGGGCAAGGCCGAGAAGTATATCTCGGCTGCGCCGAACGCGGAGTGGTCGCCTTTGGACCGCTTCGAGCAGCCCGAGCTGTTCGAGGCGCTGGAGCGGCACGGCACGCTGAAGCTGTCGCAGCTGCTTCAGCAGCATCCCGAGCGCGGCGCGGCCGTCAAGCGCTGGCTCGCGGAGGGCAAGCTGGAGGAGCGGCAGCAGGTCGAGGACCGACTGTCGGTCAAGACCGTGCTGACGGTCGTTCCGCCGTCCGAAGCCGAGCTGCGCAGCGCGCTGCTCGAGCTGCCGAACCGGGCGGCCAAGCAGCGCGAGGTGCTTGCGTATTTGCTCGCGAACCGCGAGCCGATCGCCCAGCAGGCGCTGGCCGAAGCTGCGGGTACGACGACGGCGGTCATCCGCAGCCTCGCGGACAAGGGGCTGATCGGGCTCGAGCAGGTGACGGTGCAGCGCGATCCTTACGCCGGCCGCAGCTTCGAGCCTTCGGCTCCGCTCCCGCTTACGCCGGCGCAGCAGCAGGCGTTCGCGCCGATCGCCGACGCCGTGGACCGCGAGGCGCACCGGGTATTTCTGCTGCACGGGGTGACCGGCAGCGGCAAGACCGAGCTATACTTGCAATCGATCGAGAAGGCGCTGCGACAGGGACGCGAAGCGATCGTGCTCGTGCCGGAGATTGCGCTCACGCCGCAGATGGTGGAGCGGTTCAAAAGCCGCTTCGGCGCGCAGGTGGCGGTGCTGCACAGCCGGCTGTCGAGCGGCGAGCGGTACGACGAGTGGCGTAAAATCCGCGAGGGCAGAGCGACGGTGGCCGTCGGCGCGCGCTCCGCGATTTTCGCGCCCTTTTCCCGGCTCGGACTCATCATCATCGACGAGGAGCACGAGACGACCTACAAGCAGGAAGAGAGCCCGAAGTATCATGCGCGCGACGTCGCGGTGCGGCGCGGACAGCGTCACGGCGCGGCCGTCGTGCTCGGCTCGGCGACGCCGTCGCTTGAGACGTACGGCGCGGCGATCGAGATCGCGCCGGGCAGCGGCGGCCGCGGCGAGGAGGTCGTGCCCGCCTACGTGCCGCTGCCCGAACGGGTCGCGGACCGGCCGCTGCCGCGCGTCAGCATCATCGACATGCGGGAGGAGCTGCGGCTCGGCAACCGGGCGATGTTCAGCCGGGCGCTCGCGGACGCATTGCGAGAGCGGCTCGCGCGCGGCGAGCAGACGGTGCTGCTACTGAACCGCCGCGGCTACGCGACGTTTGTCATGTGCCGCTCCTGCGGATACACGGCTTCTTGTCCGCACTGCGACATCGCGCTGACCTACCACCGGGGTTCGCGCAACTTGCGCTGTCACTATTGCGGCTACTCCGAGCGCGAGCCCGAAGCCTGTCCCTCCTGCGCGAGCCCGCACATCCGCTTTTTCGGAACGGGCACGCAGAAAGTCGAGGAGGCGCTCGCCGCGACGTTTCCCGGCATCCGCGTCATCCGAATGGACGTCGATACGACGACGGAGAAAGGCTCGCACGAGCGCTGGCTGACGGAATTCCGCGAGCGCCGGGCGGACGTGCTGCTCGGTACGCAGATGGTCGCCAAAGGCCTGGATTTTCCGTACGTGACGCTCGTCGGCGTACTGGCCGCGGACGCCGCGCTGCGGTTGCCGGACTTCCGGGCGGCCGAGCGGACGTTCCAGCTGCTGACGCAGGTCGCCGGGCGCGCCGGCAGACACGAGCTTCCCGGGGAGGTCATCGTGCAGACGTACGAGCCCGAGCATGCCTCGATCTCGTCCGTCGAGCGGCACGATTACCGCGGCTTCTCGCATCAGGAACTCCGGCACCGCCGCGCGCTCGGTTATCCGCCTTACGGTCGGCTGCTCACGCTCACGCTGACGCATGAGCAGGTACCGCTGCTGCTGTCCATGGGGCAGACGTTCGCCGCCAAGATGCGCGAACGCGCGGCGGCCGCCGGCGTGAAGGCGGACGGCAGGCCCGGTCCCGGAGGGATCGCCGTCGAGGTGCTTGGCCCCGTGCCTTCTCCGATCGCGCGGCTTAAGGATCGCTACCGTTTTCAATGTATGATAAAATATCAAGGAAATCCCGACGTGCCCGGCTGGACGGCCGAAGTGCTGAAGGAACTGCAGGACGGCGCCAAGCGCCACGGCGTGCAGCTCGGCGTCGACGTCGATCCGCAGATGATGCTTTAACCGCGCATGTTTACCGGCATTTTAGATTAGATATAGACTGAAAGGTGGGGATGGCATGGCGATCCGACTGATCGTGAAGCATCCTGATGACGTGCTGCGCGAGAGAGCGCAGGAAGTGACGAAGTTCAATGCCAATCTGCACAAGCTACTCGACGATATGGCGGACACGATGTACGATGCCGACGGGGTCGGTCTGGCGGCGCCGCAGGTGGGCGTCTCCAAGCGCGTGATCGTGGTCGACGCGGACGAGGAGCACGGCCTCATCGAACTTGTGAATCCGGAGGTCGTCTCCTCCGAGGGCGAGCAGTTCGGACCGGAAGGCTGCCTTAGCATCCCGGGCCTTCAAGGCGATGTGCGCCGTCCGCTCAAGGTGAAGGTCAAGGGGCAGGACCGCAACGGCAACCCGGTCGAGTTCGAGGGGACGGAGCTGCTCGCAAGAGCGTTTTTGCACGAGATCGACCATCTGAACGGCGTCCTGTTCATCGACCTCGCCGAATCGATCTACGAGCGCCGCGCGCCTGAGCCGGCCGAAGAGGGCGAGGCGTAAGGCATGATCCGAATCGTATTTATGGGAACGCCGGACTTCGCCGTGCCTTCCTTGCGGCTGCTGCTCGAGCGCGAGGACGTCGAGGTTGTCGCCGTCGTCTCCCAGCCGGACCGGCCCAAGGGGCGCAAGCGCGAGCTGACGCCGCCGCCGGTGAAGGCGTTCGCGCTGGAGCATGGGCTGCCGGTGCTGCAGCCGGAGCGTATGCGCGCGCCGGAAGCGGTCGAGGCGGTACGGGAGCTTGCGCCCGACCTGATCGTGACCGCGGCGTACGGGCAAATTTTGCCCAAGTCGCTGCTCGACATTCCGCGCCTCGGCTGCGTGTACGTGCACGGCTCGCTGCTGCCGCGCTACCGCGGCGGGGCGCCGATCCAGCGCTCGGTCATCGACGGGGAAAAGACGACCGGTGTGACGTTGATGTTCATGGCGGAAGGCCTCGACACGGGCGATATGATCGCGCGCGTCGAGCTGCCGATTACCGACGCCGACACATCGGGCACGATGTTCGACAAGCTGAGCGTCGCCGGAGCCGAGCTGCTCGGCGAGTGGCTGCCGCGGCTGATCGCCGGCGACGCGCCGCGCGAGCCGCAGGACGACGCGCTGTCGACATACGCGCCCAATCTGACGCGCGACGACGAGCGGCTCGACTTCGGCTCTACGTCGCGTGAGTTGTTCGATCGCGTGCGGGGCTTGTCCCCGATGGCGGGCGCGTTTACGATGCTCGGCGGCGAGGTGTTCAAGGTATGGGGCATCGCCGTACCTTCGGAGGCGGACGCGAAGCTTAAGGCGGACTGGCAGGCGGCCGCGCCCGGCACGGTGCTGGACAGCGGCGCCTTCGGCATCCGCGTGCGCTCCGGCGACGGCAGTGTCGTGCTGACGGAGGTGCAGCCGGCGGGCAAGAAGCGGCTGTCGGCCGCGGACTACGCGAGAGGGGCCAGGCTGGCTCCGGGAACGACGCTCGGTTAACCGTTAACCGGGCGTCGTTTTTTTATGCTATGGGATGGCGTGAGGTGGCTGAAGGTCCTGGGAGTGGGAGAAAAACGGGTCCGACTCCCGCTGGCGTGTGCCGCGGAGGTCTTGGCTATCAACAAATCGACCCGACTTCCGCTCGCATGTGCCCTAGAGGTCTTGGATAGGAACAAATCGCTTCGACATCCGCTCAGATGTGCCGCAGAGGTCTTGGATAGCAACAAATTGGTCCGACATCCGCTCACATGTACCACATAAGTCTTAGATAGCAACAAATCACCCGACTCACGCCCCTATGTGCTGCAGAAATCCTGAGTAGAAACAATCGCTCCGACTTAACCCCCGTTAGCCGCCAAAGGTCCTGGGTAGAAACAAATCCATTCGACTTCTGCTCGCATGCGCCGCAAAGATCTTGGATAAAAACAAATTGCCCCGACTGACACCTGTGTACTCCGTAGAAGTCCTGGACAGAAACACATGAGTTTGCTTGTGGCCGCGTTTCGAATAAGTCGTCTTGATTGGAAACAATGCAGGCTCGGCGAATGGGTACTGCTCTCAATTGTTACCGCTCTCCCTACGTCCTCCGCAGTTTCGTCCGTGCGCCGATAAATGCGCTTCCCCTCCCCCATGATATCTCATACATGCGAGATTTTGGCTATTCAAATGAAGCTTTGCGCACTTTGTGCTATATTTGAATGCATGAAAAGAGAGCGGCGCGAGCGGGCATGCTGGAAATAGGCAGAAACGCGCATCCGTCGTCTCGCCGAGCGCCCGAAAGGGAGCAGATCGAAGAGGTGTGAAATGAGTCAACCTATAAATCCGAATCAACCGCCGAAGTCGGCTTCGCCAAGCCGGGCAAACGGGAAACCCGCAGGCTCGAGAGGCAGGCCTTCGGGTGCGCGGGGAGATGGCGGGGGAGCGTCCGGTCGGGGAGGACAAGGCCGTTCGAGCAAGGAGCAGCGGACTAATCCCGAGCGACAGCAGCCGGCAACGACGCAACGGTCCAGCCCTGGGAGGCGACCGGCAGTCGAGGCAGGACCCGCATCGGCGCCGCGGACCGGCCCACGGTCTGGACAGCAGCAGGGCCGGCGACCGCCCGTCGGCGCCCAGCCTTCCCCTCCGCCGCGCAAGCCGCAAACCGCGCGCGAGGTGGCGCTGCGGGTGCTGCTGCGCGTCGAGGAGCAAGGTGCCTTCAGCGGCCTGGAGCTCAACCGCGTGCTGACCGATGCCGGCCTGTCCCGCCCGGACGCGGCGCTCGCGACCGAGCTCGTCTACGGCACGATCCAGCGTCGCCTGACGATCGATCACGTGCTGGCGGCCCGCGTCAAGGGCTGGCCGAACAAGGTCGAGCCGTGGGTCCGCTGCCTGCTGCGCCTGAGCTATTATCAGCTGCGCTGGCTCGACCGCGTGCCGGCGCACGCCGTCACCGACGAGGCCGTGCGCATCGCCAAAAAGCGCGGCCACGGCGGCATCGCCGGCCTCGTGAACGGCACGCTGCGCGCCCTGCTGCGCGAGGGCGTGGCGCCGCCCCTGCCGGCCGGGCTGCCCCCGGCCGAGCGGCTCTCGCTCGCCCACAGCTATCCGCTGTGGCTGGCCGAGCGATGGGTCGCCGCCTACGGCGAAGGCGGCGCCGAGGCGCTCATGGCGGCGGGCAATGAGCCGCCGCACATGTCCGTGCGCGCGAACCGGCTGCGCGGCACGCGCGACGCGCTGCTCGCGGAGCTCGCGAGCGCGGGCGTCTACGCCGAGCCGTCGAAGCTGTCGCCCGACGGCATCGTGGCTGCTCGCGCCGGCAGCCTGGCGCACACGCCGTGGTACGCGTCCGGCCGCTTGTCGGTGCAGGACGAGAGCTCGATGCTCGTGGCCGCCGTCTGCGATCCGCAGCCCGGCATGAACGTGCTGGACTGCTGCGCCGCGCCCGGCGGCAAAGCCGCCCACCTGGCGGAGCGGATGGGAGGCGAGGGCCGCGTGACCGCGAACGACGTGCATCCGCACAAGGAAGCGCTCATTCGCGAGCAGGCGGACCGGCTCGGCCTGCCGAACGTCGTCACGACCGTCGCGGACGCGCTCTCGCTGCCCGAGCGTCTTGCGCCGGGATCGATGGACGTCGTGCTGCTAGACGCGCCGTGCTCGGGGCTGGGCGTCATCCGGCGCAAGCCGGAGATCAAGTGGAACAAGGCGGCGGACGATATCGCGAGCCTCGCTGCGCTGCAGCGCAGGCTGCTCGATTCGGCTTCGCGCATGGTGAAGCCGGGCGGCCGGCTCGTGTACAGCACGTGCACGATCGCACCGGAGGAAAACGAAGAGGCGGTGCGCGATTTTCTGAGCGCCCATCCGAACTTCCGGCTCGACCCGGCCTGGCCCGATGAGACGCTTGCGCCGCTTCGCGACGCCGGCGTCGTGGACAGCAGCTTCGCCGGCATGGCGCAGCTGCTGCCCCAGCACTTCGGCAGCGACGGCTTCTTCATCGCGCGGCTCGTCCGGGCGGATTGACGGCCGGCGTTTTCCGATATCGCAATGTCTCCCGACCCGAGATGACCGCGTTCGCTTACAATTATAGAGCCGAGCGTCCTCGGCACTTTGGCAGCAATCGCGCATGCGCGGCCGGCAACGGCTCCTTTTCGGCGCAATGGGCCGCCTTCTACTGCGAAGGCGGCGTTT
Organism: Cohnella sp. GbtcB17; assembly: GCF_019091135.1. Classification (GTDB taxonomy): domain Bacteria; phylum Bacillota; class Bacilli; order Paenibacillales; family Paenibacillaceae; genus Cohnella. The sequence continues at coordinate 91,736 of NZ_JAGXJW010000005.1, forward strand.
ATGGTAAAATAGAGCGAATGGTGGTGACTATCCTTGATTGGATTAAAAAATAAAGATTACGTTCCCGCAGACGGGAAACCGTTTATTTACGACTATACGCTGGATCAGCTCCAGGACTGGGTGAAGTCCGCGGGAGAGCCGGCATTCCGCGCAGGCCAGATTTACGACTGGCTGTACGTGAAGCGGGTAAGCACGTTCGAGGACATGACGAACTTGCCGAAGGCGCTGCGCGAGAAGCTCGCGGACGCCTTCAACTTCGTCACGCTGACCGAGATCACGAAGCTTCAATCGAAGGACGGGACGGTCAAGTTCCTGTTCGGCCTGGCCGACAATCACGCGATCGAGACGGTCATCATGCGGCACAACTACGGCAACAGCGTCTGCGTGACGACGCAGGTCGGCTGCCGGATCGGCTGCACGTTCTGCGCTTCGACGCTGGGCGGCCTGAAGCGCAATCTGACGGCCGGCGAGATCATCGCGCAGGTCGTCAAGGCGCAGCAACTGCTCGATCCCGAAGGCGAGCGCGTATCGAGCATCGTCATCATGGGCTCGGGCGAGCCGTTCGAGAACTACGAGCCGACGATGACGTTTCTACGGACGATGACGCACCCGAAGGGGCTGAATATCGGACAGCGTCATATTACCGTATCGACAAGCGGCATCGTGCCGAACATTTTGAAGTTCGCGGACGAGAATACGCAGATCAACCTGGCGATCTCCATCCACGCGCCGAACGACGAGCTGCGCTCGAAGCTTATGCCGGTCAACAGACGGTATCCGTTCGAGGAAGTGATGAACGCCTGCAAGTACTATATCGAGAAAACGGGGCGCCGCATCACGTTCGAGTACGCATTGATCGGCAGCGTCAACGACCGTCCCGAGCATGCGGAGCAATTGGCCGAGGTGCTGCAGGGCATGCTGTGCCACGTGAACCTGATTCCCGTCAACTACGTGCCCGAGCGGGATTACGTCCGCACGCCGCGCGACGATATTTTCGAATTTCACCGCATTCTGGAGCGAAGGAACATTAATGCGACCATCCGCAGGGAGCAGGGGCACGATATCGCGGCGGCATGCGGCCAGCTGCGGGCGAAGCATATGGAGAAGCAGGCGAGGTGACGGTGTTGAAGACCGCTGTACGGAGTCATATCGGACGAGTCAGGCAACTGAACGAAGACAGGGCTTGGGTCGGCACGACGCCCGGCGGCCTGACGGCCGCCGCGGTGGCCGACGGCATGGGCGGACACAACGCGGGCGACGTCGCCAGTACGCTGGCGATCGACAGCCTGTCGAAGTCGCTGTCCGCATGGGAAGGCGTCATCTCGGCTATCGAGGCGGAGGAAAAGCTCAAGGCGATCGTGCTTGCGGCGAACGCTGCCGTATTCGAAGCCGCCTCGACGCAGCCGCAATATCATAACATGGGCACGACGGTCGTCGTTGCCCTCCTTGACGAGCGGGAAGGGCTGATCGGCCATATTGGCGACAGCCGCGCCTATCGGGTCAGAGGGGGCGCCATCGAGCAGCTGACGGACGACCATACGCTCGTCAACGAGCTGGCCCGATCGGGCCAGCTCAGCCGGGAGGAGGCCGCGAACCACCCCCGGCGCAACGTACTTACGCGCGCGCTCGGCACCGACGCGGACGTGTCGGTCGACCTGCAGCGGATCGATATGCTGCCGGGCGATCGCCTTTTGATTTGCAGCGACGGCTTAAGCGCCCTGGTAGACAAGGCACTCATACTCGATACGATGAATACCGAAGGCGTCACTCTGGATCAACGCGCCGACCGTCTCATCGCGCTGGCGCTTACCGCCGGCGGCGACGACAACGTGACGGTCGCCCTCATCGAATACGAGGCGGAGACCGTGACGCGGGATGGAGGGACGCCATGAGCACGATCGGACATTTGCTCGGCGGCAGATACGAGCTGCTCGGCCGCGTGGGCGGCGGGGGCATGGCGCTCGTCTACAAAGCCCGCGACATACTGCTGAACCGGTTCGTCGCGGTCAAGGTGCTCAGGCAGCAGTTCATGCACGACGACGAGTTCGTGCGCCGCTTCCGGCGCGAAGCCCAGTCGGCGGCTGCGCTTTCCCACCCGAATATCGTGAGCATCTACGATGTGGGTCAGGAAGAAGACACCCATTATATCGTCATGGAATATATCGACGGCGCGAACCTGAACGAGATCATCCGCGAGCGGGCGCCGCTGGAGGTGGGCGAGGCCGTCCGCATCGCGTCGCAAATATGCGACGCGCTGGACCACGCGCATCACAACCAGATCATTCACCGCGACATCAAGCCGCACAACATTCTGATCGGATCGAACGGCCGGGTGAAAGTGACGGACTTCGGCATCGCGCGCGCCGCGACATCGTCGACGATCACGCAGACCGGCTCCGTAGTCGGCTCGGTCCATTATTTTTCGCCCGAGCACGCCAAAGGTGTAGCCACCGGCGAAAAGTCGGACATTTATTCGCTCGGCATCGTCTTGTACCAGATGCTGACGGGCCGGCTTCCTTTTCTCGGGGAAAGTCCGATCAGCGTCGCGCTCAAGCATCTGCAGGAGCCGTTCGAGGACCCGCGTCTTGTGAATCCGTCGATTCCGCAAAGCGTGGAAAACGTAATCCTGCGGTCGATGCGCAAAAATCCGCTCGAGCGCTATGCCTCCGCGCAGGATATGCTGGACGATCTGGCGACGTGCCTGCAGCCTCAGCGGCTGAACGAGCCGAAGGTGCGCTTCCCGAGCGATGCGGACGAGGAGGAGCAGACGCGCGTCATTCCGGCGATCCGGCCGGAGATGCGTTCCTCCGCCGAGGAGACGCTCGCCGGCAAAAGCGCCGGAAAAAACGGACGGGTGGAGGAGCAGCGGGCGGAGAGCGGCGCTCCCGAAAAGCGCAAGCGCAAAAAATGGGTGCTGCCCACCGTGTTCGGCATCATCGCCGCCATTTTGATCGCGATCCTCATCTGGGCCATCTTCGCGCTGAAGGGACAACTGGTATCTCCCGACGTGCAGGTGCCGACGGTCGTGAACAAGACGCTCGAAGCTGCGACCGCGGAGCTAGAGAAGGCCGGACTCAAGGTTGCGGACCCGGTCCTGTACGAGCCGAGCGATACGGTGGACAAGGATCTCGTCATCAGGCAGAGCAAACAGGACATGCCGGTCAAGAGCGGATCGCTCATCACGTTGACGGTGAGTCTGGGCAAGGAGCTGCCGACGCTCGACGATTATACGGGCAAGCTGTACGACGACGCCGTCGAGGCGCTGAAGGCGCAAGGGGCTCAGGGCGACAACATCAAAAAGAATGAGCAATTCGACGACGAGACGCCCGCGGGCACGGTGCTCAGCCAGTCTCCGGCTCCGGGGGCGACATACGATCCGGAAAAGGATACGATCACGCTGAACGTCAGCAAAGGCCCAGAGTCGTTCCCGATGCCGAATCTGATCGGCATGTCGTTGTCCGAGGCGCGGTCGGAGCTTACCAAGAGCAATCTGTCGCTGCCGAACGACAAGGTGCTGCAGGAGCCGAGCTACACGACGAAGGGCAAAGTGTTCAAGCAGTTCCCCGCCGAGCAGAACGAGCTCGTGACGCCGGGAACGGAAGTGACGATCTGGATCAGCAGCGGCTACCCGGCGGACGCCAAGGAAAAAACCTGGAACGTCACGGTATCGCCCGCGGTCGAGGGGCAGACGAGCACGATCAAAATTTTGCTGACCGACGCGCGGGGCGATAGCGAATGGGGCACGAAGAAGATCAAGACGACGCAGACGTTCCCGATCAACCTCGTCGTGTCGCCGGATAAGGAAGGCCAGATTACGGTATATCGGGACGATCAGTTCCTGGATCGGATCAAGGTGCCGTACGCGGACGTAGAGCAGACGCCGGATCCTACGCCGACGCCGCCCGAGGAGACGCCGACGCCGCCGGCCGATACGCCGACGGACGGGACGATCGAGCAGCAGCAGACGAACGAAGACACGCCGCCGGAAGACGGGCCAGGCAACGAGAATGCATCCGTAGGCGCGGCTAACGGCAAAGATAAAGGCAAAGGTCCGGACAAGGATAAAGATAAAGGCCCTGGCAAAGGACGCGGCTAACCGATGAAAAAAAAAGACAACGGCGCAGCGCGTCCGACCGCCCATGAGCGCGAAGGCATCATCGTCAAGGCGCTTAGCGGCTACTATTACGTAAGCGACGAACAACTCGGTACGACGATCCAGTGCAGGGCGCGCGGCATCTTCAAAAAACGCGGAGAATCCCCGCTCGTCGGAGATAGGGTCGTCTATGAGGAAACGGAAAACGGAGAAGGCGCGGTTAACGGGATTTTGCCGAGGACGTCGGAGCTTGTGCGGCCTCCGGTAGCGAACGCGGATCTGGCGGTGCTCGTGTTCTCCGTCATCCGGCCCGAGCTGAACCTGCAGCTGCTCGACAAGTTTCTCGTTCATATCGAGCACGCGGGACTGGATTCGCTGATCGTGCTGACCAAGCTCGACGCGGCGGAGCGGTCCGATGACGCAGGGCGAATCGGACGCGATATCGACGATGCGGTGGCGCTCTACGAAGGCATCGGGTACCGGGTGCTCGCGGTCAGCGCGCGCCAGGGGACGGGGCTCGAAGAGCTGCGCGGGTTGCTGGCCGATCACGTCAGCGTGTTCGCGGGCCAATCGGGCGTCGGCAAGTCCTCGCTTCTCAACGCGCTCGTGCCGGGGCTGAAGATGGAGACGAACGATATCAGCGAAAAGCTCGGCCGCGGCAAGCACACGACGCGTCACGTGGAACTCGTAGAGCTGCCGAGCGGGGGCTTCGTGGCGGATACGCCGGGGTTCAGCCAGCTGGATTTTCAGGAGCTCGGCATCGACGAGATCGGCTCGTGCTTCCGGGAGTTCCGGGAGCTGGCGCAAGGCTGCAAGTTCAGGGGCTGCACGCATGTCCACGAACCCGGCTGCGCCGTGCTGGCCGAGCTGGAGGCGGGAGGCATCGCGGAGAGCCGATACCGCCACTACAAGGAATTCATGAACGAATGGAAAGAAAAACCGCGGAGGTACTAGCACATGGCAATTATCGCACCATCGATCCTGTCGGCCGACTTCGCTCGGCTCGGCGAGGAGGTTCGTGTGGCGGAAGCCGCCGGCGCGGACTGGATTCACATCGATATTATGGACGGGCAATACGTGCCGAACCTGACGTTTGGGCCTCCCGTGGTCGCGGCGATTCGCTCCTACACGGCATTGACCTTCGACGCGCATCTCATGATCGAAACGCCGGACCGGCTGCTCGCGGACGTCGCCGCGGCCGGCGCGGACCGGATCACGGTGCATGCCGAAGCGAGCACGCATCTGCACCGGACCGTGCATGCGATTCGCGAACTCGGGAAGGGAGCAGGCGTCGCGCTTAATCCGCATACGCCGCTGTCCGTGCTCGACTACGTACTGGACGACGTCGATCTGATCCTCATCATGACGGTCAATCCCGGCTTCGGCGGACAATCCTTTATTCACGGAATGCTCTCTAAGATTCGCGCGCTTCGGCAGACGCTCGTCGCGCGCGGGCGGGGCGACGTCCATATCCAGGTGGACGGCGGCATCAACGCCGAGACGTCCAAGCTCGTGCGCGAAGCGGGCGCGGACGTGCTAGTCGCCGGCAATTACGTGTTCGGGCACGCGGATCGCGCCGCGGCCATCGCTTCGCTCAGGGACTGACTTCGGTCGGTCCCTTTCCTTTTGCCCGAGGAATAGGACAACTCCGCGCGCGCATACACATTTATCAACAGCGCGCGCCTTCGGGCGCTGCGCCGCCCCATGCAAGGCCCGTAGGGCCGCGGGCAACGCATCGGACCGGAGGAGGGGTGGGAACGATGAAGTTTTACACCATCAAGCTGCCGAAGTTTTTGGGCGGATTCGTCAAAGCGATCCTGAATACGTTTCAGAAAAGCTGATGCCTCCCGGGTGATGGATCCCGCGGCCTTGCAAGGCTCGTGTACCCGTCCCCGGTACGGGCAGCCCCGCCATCGGCGGGCGATCCGGGAGCTTCGCGGCGCCCTGCGCCGGCTGCGGCCGGCGGCCCGGGCGAGATGCCGCTTTTGCGGCACGTTTTATGATGAACGATTAACGCGAGTCTTCCGCATAGGGGAGGCGCGGTAAAACAAAAAGCACCTGGAGGTCCAGGTGCTTTTGCCATGGGCTGTCGTCCGCCGAGGCGAACGGGGCAGTTAATTATACGCGAACGACTTTGCCGGACTTCAGGGCGCGAGTGCTGACGTATACGCGCTTCGGCTTGCCGTTAACCAAAATGCGAACCTTCTGCACGTTCACGCCCCAAGAGCGTTTGTTATGATTGTTGGCGTGGGACACGTTGTTGCCGGAAGCCGGCTTCTTCCCCGTAATATAACATTTGCGAGCCATGTAAATCCACCTCCCTGACCAGACCTTGCACACACTTTTCCTATCATAACACAGGCCTAGTCGGCTTGCAATGTCATCGCTCGACTTCAAACCGATTCTTTTTTATAGTACAATGGGAAAAGGTTCACCCATGGAGCCGTCTATAGCGGACGGCGTTCGAGAACCGCCAAAGGAGCGTGTGGCCATGCCTATGCAGCTATCGACGGAAAACGGCAAAATCGACGTGGCCGATCAGGTCATCGCCGTCATCGCGGGTTCGGCGGCGCTCGACTGCTACGGCCTCGTCGGTATGGCCTCCAGGAAGCAATTGAAGGACGGGATCGCCGAGCTGCTCGGCCGCGAGAATCTCGCGCGGGGCGTCGAAGTGCGCCGCGAAGGGGAGGAGCTCCATCTGGATCTGTACGTGATCGTGAGCTACGGCACGAAGATCTCGGAGGTCGCCCACAACATCCAATCCAAAGTCAAGTACGTGCTGGAGGAAGTCGTCGGGATTGCCGTGGACCGCCTGAACATTTTCGTTCAGGGCGTGCGCGTCATTCGCTAGGCGAAGACCGGATCGTAACCACTTGCGCGATTATCCGATCTCACCTTGGCTTGCCGGGCTCTCCTGCCGGAGAGGCCGGCGTCGCGCCTTCGAAAAGGGGAATTTTCATTGACTACGAGGCTTTTAAACGGAAGCGACTGGACGGCCATGGTGCTGGCCGGCGCGGAGCGACTCTCGCAGCAGGCGGAGCTGATCAACGCGCTGAACGTATTTCCCGTCCCGGACGGCGATACGGGGACCAACATGAACTTGACGATGACGGCCGGCGTGGCCGAATTGAAAAATAAACCTTCGCCCGACATCGGCCGCGCTGCGGAAGTGCTGTCGAAGGGGCTTCTGATGGGCGCGCGCGGCAACACGGGCGTTATTTTGTCGCAGCTGTTCCGCGGGTTCGCCCGCGCGATCGCCGGCCAGCGGGAGATCACCGTGCCGCTGTTCGCCGCCGCCTTAAGGCAAGGAGTTGACACCGCTTACAAGGCGGTGGTCAAGCCCGTCGAGGGGACGATTCTGACCGTCGCGCGCGAAGCGGCGAAGCATGGCGAATCGATCGCGCGGCGCACCGAGGACATCGCCGAGTGGATGGCCGAGGTGCACGACAAGGCGGCCGAGACGCTGGCCCGCACGCCGGATATGCTGCCGGTGCTCAAGCAGGTCGGCGTCGTCGATTCCGGCGGTCAAGGGCTCGTCTGCATTTATGAAGGGTTCGTACAGTACCTGAACGCGGAGCTGGGAGGCGTTGCATCGGCTCCGTACTCGGTCGGCTGGACGGCGTACGCGCCGGTCGCCTCCGCTTCGGCTTCGTCCGTCCCGGCGCAGGGAGCGGTCGCCTCGGCTCAGGCGTCGTCGTCGTCGGCCCAGGCGAGAATTGCGACCGAGTCGATTCAATTTCCGTACGACATGGAGTTTTTTATTCGCCTGCAGGGGCGCACTGCATTTTCCGAAGCATCCTTTCGCAGAGCGCTCGAGCGGGACGGGGATTCGATCATTCTGATCGCCGACGGCGATATCGTGAAAGTTCACGTGCATTCGCGCCGTCCGGGAGACGTGCTGAACGCGGCGATCGCGTACGGCGAGCTGACGAACTTTCATATCTTGAACATGCGCGACCAGCACCGCGAGCTGCTGCATCCGGCGCCGGGCGCGGAGCCCGCCGGCGAGACGGCCGATCCGATGGGGCTCGAGGCGGCGTCGGGCATTCCCGACATGCCGGAGCTGAGAGCGGCGGAAGCAGCTTCGCAGGCGATCGAACCGGCGCATCCGGTCGCCTTCGAGATGGCCGACTACGGCGTCGTCGCGGTCAGCGTAGGCGCGGGCAACGACGAGCTGTTCCGCAGCCTCGGCGTGGATGCGATCATCTCCGGCGGCCAGAGCATGAACCCGAGCACGGAGGATCTGGTGCAGGCGATCTCTTCGCTCGCGGCCGACCATATCTTCGTTCTCCCGAACAACTCGAACATCCTGATGGCCGCGAAGCAGGCGCAGGAGCTGGCCGACCGTCCGGTGACGGTCGTGCCGACGCGCAGCATTCCGCAGGGATTGGCGGCGATGCTCGCGTTCCAGGAGGAGCAGCCGGCGTCGGTCAACGAGGATCGCATGCTGCGGGCGATCGACCGCGTGCTGACCGGCTCGGTCACCCGCGCCGTTCGGGATACGGTCATGGACGGCATCGACATTCGCGGCGGCGAGTATATCGGCATATTGGACAAACAGATCGTCGCCTCGGAGGCGACGGTGGCGGATGCCGCCAGAGGCCTGCTTGCGCGGATGCTCGCAAACGGCGACGAGACGGTCATGCTGCTGTCGGGCGAAGGCGCCGAGGAAGCCGATACCGCCGAGCTCGTCGCTTGGCTGGGCGAGGCTTATCCGGAGGCGGAAGTGGAACGGCATGAGGGCGGACAGAATTTGTATCCGTACCTGATTATGGTGGAAAAGTCGGATTAGACGCGGGAGGTGGCTCAGATGAGCAAGGTTGTTTTGGTAACGGACAGCACGTCGGACATCCCGCCGGCGACGCGGGAGCGGCTCGGTATCGAGATGGTGCCGCTGCGCGTCATCTTCGGCGAAGAAAGCTACCTGGACAACGTGACGCTTTTGCCCGCTCAATTTTACGACAAGCTGAAAAGCTCGAGCGCGCTGCCGACGACCTCGCAGCCCTCGCCCGCCCAGTTTCTCGAAGTGTACGAACGGCTTCTCGCCGAGGGCCATTCGGTCGTGTCGGTTCATCTGTCCTCGGCGATGAGCGGCACCTATCAGTCGGCCACGATCGCAAGGTCGATGCTGGACGACGACAGCAAGGTGACCGTCATCGACTCGCGGTCGGCTTCTTACGGCTACGGCGCGCTGGTCGTATCCGCCGCCGAGGCGGCCGCGCGGGGAGCGTCCCTGGCGGAAGTCGAGGCCGAAGTGCTGCGGCTGCGCAAGGAGATGCGGCTGTACTTCCTCGTGAATACGCTCGAATATTTGCAAAAGGGCGGCCGGATCGGCAAGGCCGCGGCGATCTTCGGCACGCTGCTTAACATTAAGCCGATCCTGACGATCGGCGACGACGGCGTGATTTTCCCGATCGACAAGGTCCGGGGACAGAAGCGCGCCGTCGCGCGGGTCGTCGAGCTGCTGGAGTCCGACTTCGGGGCGGGGGCGGCGATCGATCTCGCCGTGGTCGATACGCCCGGCGACACGGCGGCCGCTGACGATCTCGTCGAGGCGCTCCGGGCCCGGTTTAACGTCGCCGGCTTCCACCGCTCGGAGATCGGATCGGTGATCGGCACGCATGCCGGTCCCGGCACGGCAGGCTTGTTTGTATTTCCCGCCGGCTCGGGCCATATCGTCTAAGGACGATCGTTCGGCAGGCGGCGCGATTCGGAGTTGATGGAGGATGGCCGATCGTTCGGCAGAAGAGACGGATCTGTTCGCCATACCGGTCACGAAGATCAAAGGCGTGAGCGCCCCCAAGGCGGGGGAGCTTCACGCCTTGGGTGTTTCTACGGTCGGCGAGCTGATCGAATATTACCCGTTCCGCTACGAGGACTATCGGCTGCGGCCGCTGGTCGAAGTGAAGGACGGGGAGAAGATCACCGTGCAGGGGCGGATCGAGACGCCGCCGTCGCTGCAGCGGTTCGGCGGCAAGTCGCGGCTGCTCTGCCGAGTGACGGTGGAGGGAATGCTGCTGACGGCCGTCTGGTTTAACCGCGCGTTTCTGAAGGATCAGATGGAGGTCGGGCGGGATATCGTTCTGACGGGCAAATGGGACCAGCGGCGGCGCCAGCTCACGGTGGCGGAGTCGGAATTTCCCGACAAAGGCGCCGGCCGCACGGGGACGCTGCAGCCGGTGTATTCGATCGGCGGCAGCCTGACGCAGGCGTGGATGCGCCAGCGCATCGAGCTCGCGCTCGCGCAGTACGGCGCGATGATCCCGGAGCTGCTGCCGCCGGAGCTGCTCGACCGGCATCGTCTCATGCCCCGGCGGGAGGCGATTCACCGGATTCACCGGCCGGAAAATACGCACGAGGGCCAGGAGGCCCGGCGCCGCATGGTATACGAGGAGCTGTTCCTGTTCGAGCTGCGGCTGCAGGCTTATCGCGCGATGAACCGCAAGGCGCCCGACGGCATCGCGCACAAGATCAGCAGCGACGACATTCGTGCGTTCGCGGCGAATCTGCCGTTCGAGCTGACCGAGGCGCAGAAGTCGGTCGTCAACGAGATTACGCGCGACATGAAGCGGCCGTACGCGATGAACCGGCTGCTGCAGGGCGACGTCGGCTCGGGCAAGACGGTCGTGGCCGCGATTGCGCTGTACGCGACAGTGAAAGACGGCTGCCAGGGGGCGCTGATGGTGCCGACGGAGATCCTGGCGGAGCAGCACGCCAAGTCGCTCGGCCGACTGTTCGAGCCTTACGGCATTCAGGTCGCGCTGCTCACCGGAAGCCGGGGGACGCGGGAGCGGCGCGACATTTTGGCTTCGCTGCAGATGGGCCTCATCGACATCGTGATCGGCACGCACGCGCTCATTCAGGAGGACGTCTTCTTCCGGCGGCTCGGGCTCGTCGTGACGGACGAGCAGCATCGCTTCGGCGTCAATCAGCGCAGCATTTTGCGGCGCAAGGGGCTCAATCCTGACGTGCTCATGATGACGGCGACCCCGATCCCGCGCACGCTCGCCATTACCGTGTTCGGCGACATGGACGTGTCGACGATCGGGGAACGGCCGAAGGGTCGCAAGCCGATTCTGACGTATTGGGTCAAGCACGACAAGATGGATCGCGTGTTTGGCTTCATTCGCCGGGAGGCGGAGCTGGGACGGCAAACGTTTTTTATCTGCCCGCTCATCGAGGAGTCGGAAAAGCTGGATGTGCAAAACGCGATCGATCTCCATATGCAGCTGCGGCAGGCGATGCCCGAGCTTGCGATCGGGCTGCTGCACGGGCGGATGACATCGGCGGAGAAGGACGAAGCGATGGGGCGGTTCGCGGCCGGCGAACTGACGGTGCTCGTCTCGACGACGGTCGTCGAGGTCGGCGTCGACGTGCCGAACGCTACGCTGATGATCGTCATGGACGCGGACCGCTTCGGACTGTCGCAGCTGCATCAGCTGCGGGGACGGGTTGGGCGAAGCGACCATCAGTCTTACTGCGTGCTGATCGCCGATCCGAAGTCCGAGAATGGACTCGAGCGGATGCAGGCGATGACCGATACGGACGACGGCTTCGAGATCGCGCGGAGGGACCTTGAGCTGCGGGGGCCGGGCGAGTTTTTCGGGACGAAGCAGAGCGGGGTGCCGGAGTTCAGGCTGGCGAACCTGATGAACGACTTCGAGACGCTCGAGCAGGCGCGCGACGACGCGGCCGCGCTCACGGCCGAGCCCTCGTTCTGGACGGCGCAGGCTTATGCGGGGCTGCGGGAGTACTTGCGCCGCGAAGCGCCGGACTACAGCGAGCCGCTGGATTAGGCGTTTCTTTGCGGGACGATGAATTGCGCTGACATTTCCCTTCGGCTGCCGCATACAATATAGGAGCCTCGCGAAGGGAAGTGGGCAGCCGTGAGTTGGCAAAAGTTCGGCATCCGGCCGGATCTGGTGGAACGCGTCAAGGTGAAGATGAAAAATCCCGCCACGAAGGATAGAATCAAGGCGCTGCTGGACGGCGTGACGAAAAGCGATCTGCAGGACCGCGCTAAAGTAAAGCGTCTCGTCAAGTCGTCCTCCAAAGTGCTTAGCGAGCCGCTGAGCGATCTGCAGGAGGAGCAGATGGTGAACTTCGTCATCGCGCAGAAGATCGATCCGAAAAGCACGCTCCATCTGATCAAGCTGTGGGCGATGTTCCGGTAGCGGGCGGTGGAGGGACAGATCGGCGGATCGCCTTCTGAATAGCAGGCGATGCGTGGCGTGGCCGCCTCAAGAGGCGGATCGCCTTCTGTATAGCAGGCGATGCGTGGCGTGGCCGCCTGAAGAGGCGGATCGCCTTCTGAATAGCAGGCGATGCGTGGCGTGGCCGCCTCAAGAGGCGGATCGCCTTCTGTATAGCAGGCGATGCGTGGCGTGGCCGCCTCAAGAGGCGGATCGCCTTCTGAATAGCAGGCGATGCGTGGCGTGGCCGCCTCAAGAGGCGGATCGCCTTCTGTATAGCAGGCGATGCGTGGCGTGGCCGCCTCAAGAGGCGGATCGCCTTTTGTATAGCAGGCGATGCATTGGATAGCGGCCCCAAGGGGCCCATCGCCTTCTGTATAGCAGGCGATGCGTGGTGTGGCCGCCCAATGAAGCCGGTCGCCTTCTGTATAGCAGGCAATTCCGCTGCTGGCGGCCCTCAGCCCAAAAAGACCCTGATTCCCGGCATAATGGCGGGAATCGGGGTCTTTTGTCATTCGTACGAGCCCTTAGAACAGCTCGCTCTGTTCGTCGTCCGGCACGAGGCAGCCGGGATCGTCGTTGGCCACGTTGCCGACCCGGCGATTGGCCCGGTCGACGACGAGCTCCGCCGGGTCCAGCGGGATCGCCAGCTGCAGCACCTGCTCGGGACGCTGGATGCCGCGATCGAGCCACGCCGCCTCGGACCGCCGGTCCAGGATGATCGGCACGCGATCGTGGATGTCCGCGAGATGTCCCTGTGCCGGCGCGGTCAAGATGGCGCATGTGCTCAGCTTCGATCCGTCCGGACCGGTCCACGATTCGTAGATGGCGGCCATGCTGAACAAGGTGCGGTCCTTGCGGCGTATGCGCATCGGGCGCTTGCCGTCCGCGGTCTGCCGCCATTCGTAATAGCCGTCGGCCGGGACGAGACAGCGCTTGCGGCGCAGCGCCTCCCGAAAGGCGGGCCGCTCGGCGACGGTCTCGACCCGGGCGTTCAGCATCTTGCCGCCGACCTTCGGGTCCTCGGCCCAGGGCGGCACGAGTCCCCACTTAAGCAGCCCGAGCCGGTTGCGGGTGCCGTCGCTTACGATCGCCGGCACCAGCTGCCCGGGTGCGATATTGTACCGGGGGCCGTAGGGCGAGCCGGCGGCATCGTCGGCCGCATAATAAGCGAGCAGCTCCTCGAACGAAATCGTAATCGTATAACGTCCGCACATGGCGTTTAACCCTCTTTCTTTTCGCGCCAAGACAATCCTCTTCGGGAAGTAGTATACCGCAAAGGCGGCATCATGCGAAGGAGGGGGACGAAAAGCGCCGGGAAACGGCGGAGCGCAGCAGAGGCGTACACGATGGGCGGCGCGAGCCCGATTCGGCGGACGCATGAATTCGCGGCGGGACGGCTGCGTCGACGAACGAAGCGCGTTAAGTCGTCCCTTTGGCGGCGACGGGGGAACGGCGTGTCTCCCGCGCTTCCTTGCTGTCGAGCAGCCGCAGATGCCGCGTGATCTCGCCCAAGTACCGCGCGAGCTGCACGCTGATCTCCGAGCGGAGCACCTCCCGCACGATGCCGAAGCGCTCCTCGTACCCGCGGCAGACGTAGCGATGGTAAATGACGAGGTCGACCTGTTCGTCGCTGTTCAGCAGCCGGATCCGCCGGCTGCTCAGTTCCCGGCGCAGCTCGTGAAGGTCCCGGGTGATGAGATTGAGCACGACTTGAGCGCCCGTCAGCGTCACCCGGCTCAGCAGATTGCCCGAGCGCTCGCCCTCGTCCATGGCCCGCTGCACCATCGTCAGCATATGCGGCAGCACGATGGCGTCGCGGATCATCCGCAGTTCGTCGGCGGTCGGGTGGCCGGTCGTCTTGGGGGAGACGGCATGCTCTTCTTCGTATTGTTCGTGATGTTCGGTGAGCAACAGCTTGGCGTTCCAGCGGTCGTTGCCGTCGAGTTTGCTCATTTGTAGTGTCCCCCGATCTGCTCGGCCCGTTCCCGTGCCACGCCGGCCTCCAGCAGCGAGGAGGCCCGCATGATGGCGTCGCTGCCGTAGCGGTCCTTGATATAGTCCGTCGCCCGCTCCATCCGCAGGATCGCCTGCCGGTCCTCGAACAGGTCGAGCTGGTCGACGCCTTCGTCCGACAGCCCGCCGAGCGAGATGGTCAGGCGGCTGACCGGCATGCCGCTCCAATGCTCGCGGAGCAGCTTCAGCGCCGCTGCTGCCACCTCGTGCGTGAGCGCGGTCGGCTGTAGCAGCTTGGTCTGGCGTCCGAACCAGGACGAGCGCGTCCCGTCCGTCTCCGCCGCCCCGACCGAGACGACGCTGCCTCTGCACTTGTGCCGGCGCGTGCGGCGGCATACCTCGACGACGAGCTCGAGCAGGACGACCTCGATATCCTCGAGCTTGCGGTACAGGCCGCTGCGCAGCGCCTTGCCGTGGCTGATCGACTTGAGCTTGTGGCGAATGCCGGCGACGACCGGGCTCGGATCGATGCCGCGTGCGGTCTGCCAGTAATACTCGGCCTGGATGTCGCTCTGCTTCTTCATCTCGCGGCGCATCCGCCGTTTGAAGTCGCCCAGCTCAAGACGCGCGATGTCTCCGATCTCGGCGAGGCCCATCCGGGTGAAATGGCGCGTCATGCGGGAGCCGACCATGAACATGTTGTGGACGGGGAGCGTCCAGAGCGTATCCTTCAAATTGTCGAAGGACAGTCCCGCTACGCCCTCGGGGGATTTTTTCGCATAATTGTCCAGCGCCATCTTCGCCAGAATCTTCGTCGGGCCGACGCCGACGCGGACATTGATATTGGTGGAGAGCTTCACGTGATTCTGGATCAGCTCGGCGATCAGCTCCGGGGGCCCGTAAGCGGGGATCGAGCCGGTGACGTCGAGGAACTGCTCATCGATGCTGTACGGCTCGACCTGATCGGTGAACGCTTCGTAGATCTGCGTCATGAACAGCGAGATGCCGATGTAGGTCTGCATCCGCGGGCGGATGACGATCAGATCGGGACACTTGGCGAGCGCCTCGCCGACCCGCTCGGCCGTCGTGACGCCCTTGGCCTTGGCGATCGGGCAGGCGGCGAGGATGATGCCGGATCGCCGGGCCGGATCGCCGACGGCGACCGGCTTGTTCATCAGGCCGGGATGCCGCGCCTTTTCGATGGAGGCGTAAAAGGACTGCCCGTCGATCAGGAAAATCGTTCGCTCATGAGGCATGGTGCTTCACCGGCCTGGCGCCGAGAATGCGGCTCGCCGACAGCGTGCGGAACGCGCGCTTCCCCCAATCGAGCACGCGCACCTTGCCCCCGCGTACCGAGAATACGGCGACGACCCGCTGCGTGAAGCGTCCCTTGCTGTCCTCGTAAATGATTTCCACGCTTTGCCCGACGTACTTTTCGATGTTGACCGGCATGGCGACTCCTCCTTGTGCCTCGGAGAGACGAGGTTAATTTCAGAACATTTGTTCTTATATTAATACGAACTAGCGTTCCCTTACAAGGGCTAAATTATACCGGTTGTCCGACATGGCCGTAGCGAATCGTGGGTGGCGTCAATATATATGACCCCTAGGTGAATCTCAACTCTCGAGTCGGTTCCTTCGTTGTCGGGCAGTTCGCCTTGCCGGAACGCACCGTATCCTTGACCGGCCTGCTGGCGCCGGCGGAGGCTGCGGATTTTTTTGTGCGTACGCGCGGGCGAAGGCAATCATCAAAGTCGATAGTTTTTTACAGCAAATCGGTGTTTTGTTTAATGAATCGTAAATTGTAAGCGTTTAATATTTGAAATAGAAACCGGTTACATGATAGCGATTACACTTCGGAAGGAGGATCTTATGACGGCGCAAACGCGGAGCGAATCGCAGAGCGAATCGCAAGTAAGGCTCGGGCCGGACCGAGTGGCGATCAACGGGAGAAGCGAAATCTTGTTATGCGCATCGTTGTTTTACTTCCGTATTCCGAGCCCGCTTTGGCGTGAGCGGATGGAGCAGCTGAAGGCGTTCGGCTATAACGCGATCGACGTGTATTTTCCTTGGAACCATCATGAGCAGGAGGAGGGCATCTGGGATTTCACCGGCGAGCGGGACGTTGCCGCCTTCCTCGCACTTGCCGCGGATGCGGGATTGCGGGTCGTCGCAAGACCCGGGCCCTATATCTGCTCCGAATGGGACGGCGGCGCGCTGCCGGCATATCTGCTGGCGAAGGACGGCATCCGCCTGAGAGACAACGATCCGGTGTTCCTGTCCCACGTTGCCCGCTGGTACGACAAGATCCTGCCGCTGCTGAAGCGCTTCGAGCTCGGCGCGGGCGGTACGGTCGTCGCCGTGCAGCTGGACAATGAGCTCGACTTTTACAGCTGCGCGGACCCAACGGGCTATATCTCGGCGCTGCGCGATCTGGCGCTCGGCCACGGCATCCGGGTACCGCTCGTCGCCTGCGCGGGGCAAGGCGGGCTGACCGAGGCCGGCGGCGACGCGGAAGGCGTCTTGCCCACCTGCAACTTCTATCCGGACAACCGCGATCCCGAATTCGAGACGCTCGCGCTGGCGTACAAGCGCGAACTGACGCTGCGCGGGCTGCCGCTGCTCGTCACCGAGACGAACCGGAGCCACTTCCTGCTGAGGAGGCTGCTGTCTTGCGGCGTCAAGCTGCTCGGTCCCTATCTTCAAGCGTCGGGGACGGACTTCGGCTTCACGAATGCGATCAACAATTGGGGCAAGCCGATGGCCTTCATGACGTCCGACTACGACTTCGGCGGCATGATCTCGCCGGAGGGCCATGTGCGGGAGGAAGCCTACGAGGGGAGGCTGCTCAGCCGGGTGCTTCGCCTCTATGGCGAGGATCTCGCCGAAGCTGCGCCGCTTGATGCCGACGAGACTTCGGACGCGGCGGAGCGACTTGAATGGCGGGAACGAGGCTTCGACGCGGGACCTTACCGCCTGGGCCTTCGAGGCGGCGGACGGCTCGTCTTCGTTTCGGACACGACGCGGGAGCTGTGTCTCATGCTGCCCGAAGCGGTGAGCCTGTCCCCATGGGGCGTGGAAGGAGCGATCTTTTCCTCGACGGCCGAGTTATGCGAGGCAGCCGGCGGAGAGGATGACTGCGTGCTTGTCTTCCATACGGCGGAGGATGCGGACGGGAAGGTGTCGCTGGAGTTCGCCGAGCAACCGACGGTCGTATCGGCCGAAGGGGCCGACGTATCCCTGACGGATACCGGATGTGTGATTGCCTTCGGCGGCCATATCCGAGCGTCTTGCGAATTAGCCTGGGATGACGGCCGGCGGCTGAACGTATTCGGCATTCCGAGGCGGGACGCGCTCCTGCTCGAGGGGATCGACGCCGATCGGCGTCAGCTGACGTTCGGGACGCCGCCGGTTGATCCAGCAGGCTCGCCGGCGCTTGATCTGCCGTGGCATGCGAGCGAGATCGAATCGCATCTGCCGCTGCCTGCGGCGAGCGCCGCAATGACCGAAGGTTATGAATGTTTGGAAAAGAGCGGCATTTATCGCGGATTCGCCTGGTATTCATACACCGCTGCCGGTGGCGGCGTGACGCACGGAGTGGATTCGGTATCGCCTCGGCCGCTTGTGGGACTCCTCGCCGCAGGCGCCAGCGATATCGTGTCGCTCTACGTGGACGGCGACTACGCGGGCACGGTCGTGCCGGCCGGCGCAAGCCGCTACCTGCCGCTGCCTGCAGGCCGGTCGCCGGTCGAGCTCGCCGCCCGGGTCGAGATCTGGGGACACGCCAACTTCGACGACCCGCGCCTGCCGGCGCTCCGGCTGCACGCGACCAAGGGAATCCGGGGCTTGACGGCGGTAACGTCGGAGCGCGATCTGTCCAAGGGCTGGCGCTATCGCCGGACGACCGACCCTTCGCCCGATCCGGCACGGGTCACGGCGGACGCGGACGACGAACGCTGGCCGATGGCCGGCTTCGGCGGCTGGCATCCGAACGATCCGAGGACCCTCGAGTACTATCGCCGCACGGTGACGTTCGAGCCCGGCTTGGACAGCCGGACGCTCTGGGTGCCTGGGCTGGAGAGCCGTCTGACCGTATTCGTCGACGGCGCGAAAGCGGGCACGTTGGAGCCGGGTGATCCATGGCTATCGCTCGCGCCGTGGATCGGGGCGGAAGGAGGCGCGCGCCAGCTGACGCTCGCGCTGGAACGGCGCCTCGGCGTCGCGGCCGGCAAGCCGGTGCTGCTCGAGGGCGGCAAGGCCGTCCTCGGCAGCCTCCGGTCGGCCGGGGAGCGGGAACTTCTCGCTTCCGCGTCGCTCGCGGAGCCCGATGCCGCGCATGCGGAATTCCCGTACGCGCTTGAATCCGGCGGCGTTGCCTGGCTGTATGCTTCGCTGCCCGATGCAGGCTCCGGCCGCGGATGGCGCGCGACCGCGGATGGCGTCTGTCTCAAGCTGACCGCGTTCGCCGGAGACCGCCTCGTCGGCAGGCTGTGGCTGCCGGGCGGCGATGAGCGCCCTGCGATGAGCGGCGGGAGCCCGGACAGCTTCTATATTCCCGGGGCGTGGCTGCAAGAGGCAGCGGACCGGCGCCTGCGGCTGCTCGTCGAAGCGGTCGTCCCGGGTCAGCCGGGAGAGCTGCGCGCGCTCAGGTTCGCGGCCGTATGATCCGTTAATCGCCGACAAAAGGAGTGGATCCATATGAACGTATCGAACGCAGCGGCGGCGAACGATCCCGGACCGGCAGCCGGAACGGCAACGCCTGCGCCCAAGACCAAGCGACGCTCGTCCTTGCGCACGCTGCTCGCCAACCGCACGCTGCTGCTCATGTGCCTTCCGGCCATCGCCTTCTTTCTGATTTTCTCCTATTTGCCCATGCCCGGCCTGTATCTCGCCTTTATCCAGTACAACTACACGGCCGGCATCTTCAAGAGCCCGTTCGTCTGGTGGGACAACTTCCGCTTCCTCGTCATGACGGGCGACCTGTGGCGGCTGACGTTCAACACGATCGCGTACAACGTCATGTTTATCCTGCTGGGCAACGCGCTCCAGATTTCGGTCGCGATCTTCCTGAACGAGCTGCGCAGCAAGTGGTTCAAGAAGGTGTCGCAATCGCTCATGTTCCTGCCTTACTTCATCTCCTTCGTGCTGATCGGCCTGATCGCCTACAACATCCTGAGCTACGATTACGGCCTGCTTAACGGCTTCCTGAAGATGATCGGCGCCGACCCCGTGAAGACGTATTCCAATCCGCACCTGTGGCCGTTCATCATCGTCGTCACGTATTTGTGGCAGTCGACCGGCTACGGCTCGATCGTCTACTTCGCCGCCGTTATGGGGCTCGATTCGGAGATCGTGGAGGCCGCCGAGATCGACGGCGCGAACGCGCTTCAACGGATCCGCTACATCGTCCTGCCCTGGCTCAAGCCGACGTTCATCATCCTGCTGCTGTTTTCACTCGGCGGCGTGCTGCGGGGTAACTTCGGACTGTTCTACAACCTAGTCGGCGCCAACAACTCGTCGCTGTATGCCACCACGGATATTATCGAGACTTACGTATTCCGCTCGCTCATGACCAACTTCAACTTCTCCATGGGCAGCGCGGTGAGCCTGTATCAGTCGGTCTTCGGATTTTTCGTCGTGTTGAGCGCCAACTGGCTAGTCAAGCGAGTGTCTCCGGACAACTCTCTCTTCTAGAAACGCGAAAGGAGTGATCGGCTATGTCGGCACAGCGAACGGCCATCAAGGTGGACGGCTCGACCTTGCTGGTCCGCATCCTCGGCTACGGGTTCATCGGGGCATTTGCCCTGGCCTGTTTCCTTCCGTTTATGCTCGTCGTGGGCACGTCGTTCACGAGCGAGAGCTCGATCGCGAGGCACGGGTTCAATATCTGGCCCCGCGTGTTCAGCACCTTCGCCTACAAGATCGTCTTCGAGAACCCCGACCTGATCATCGGGTCCTATTGGGTCACGATCGGCATCACCGTCGTCGGCACGGCTGTCGGGCTGTTCATCGTCGCCATGACCGGTTACGCGCTGCAGCGGCCCGACTTCCACTACCGCAACCGGATTTCCTTTTTTATCTATTTCACCACGCTTTTCTCCGGCGGCCTCGTCCCGTTCTACCTTCTCGTCAACCAGTATCTGGCGCTTAAGGACAATTATCTTGCCGTGCTGCTGCCGGGTCTGCTGTCTCCTTTCCTCATCATCATGATGAAAAGCTTTGTCCGCTCCATTCCGCACGCCATCACGGAGTCGGCCAAGATCGACGGCGCAGGGGACTTCACCATCTTCCTGCGGCTCATCCTGCCGATGACGACGCCCGCGCTCGCGACGATCGGTCTGTTCATTGCGATCGGCTATTGGAACGAATGGTACAACGCGATGCTGTTCCTGTCGCCCGACATGAAGTACCGCACGCTGCAGCTGTTTCTGTACGGCGTCGTGACGAGCGCGGACTTCATCAAAAATTCGTCCGCGGCCTCCAACGTGGATCTGAGGGATCTGCCGCTTGAATCGATGAAAATGGCAACGGCCGTCGTCGCGACGGGGCCCGTCATCCTGCTGTACCCGTTCGTACAGCGTTTCTTCATACAGGGCATCACGGTAGGCGCGGTCAAAGGATAATGATGTGTCGGGAGGCGGCAAGCAGCGCGTCCTTCACATAGCAGCGATTCGCAAGTCGTCCAATTATAACGAAGGGGAGGCAATACCATGATCAAAGCTAAAAAGCTCGGCGCTATCGTACCGGCGCTAACGCTCGCCGCGGGCCTGGCGGCGTGCAGCGGGGGGAACGGCAATGGCAAGGAAGCGAGTCCCAGCGCAGACGGCAATAACACAGGCGCAACGACAACAGCTTCGGCATCGGCATCCCAGGCCGCAGGCGCGGCGGACACATCCAAGTTCGTCAAGATCAGCTACGTCATATTGGGCGACAAGCCGAAAAACGGCCAGTTCGACGCCGCGCTCGCCGAGATCAACAAGCTCATGAAGCAGAAAATCAACGCGGAGCTGGAATGGAAATGGGTCGAGTGGGCGGACTGGCAGACGAAGTACAATCTGCTGCTAGCTTCCGGAGACCCGGTCGACCTGATCACGATCGGCACCGACTGGCTCGACACGTGGGGCAACGCGCAGCGGGGCGCGTTCATGAACCTGGACGAGCTGCTGCCGAAGTACGCGCCAAAGACGTGGGAATCGATCCCGCAGGAGGATTGGGCCGAGAGCAAATTCAAGGGCAAGATCGTGCTCATTCCAGAAAACGCATACACGCAATGGGTCAACCACGGCTTCTTCTACCGCGGCGATTGGGCCAAGGAGGCAGGCATTACCGAGCCGGTCAAGGATTGGGACGGCATCGAGAAGTACCTGCAATACATCAAGGACAACAAAAAGAATGTCATCCCTTGGGACGCCACGGCCGGGGTCAGCACGTTCGGCGGATGGGTCAATTCGTATACGCAGGAGCTGGAGCTGCCGATCTCGACCGGATGGCTGCCGGTATTCGCCACCAAGAGCGTCGACGATCCGTACACGGTCGTCAGCCCGATCTTCGACGAGGATACGATGCTGAACTACGCGACCAAGATGAAGTCCTGGGCGGACAAAGGCTTCTGGCGCGAGGACGTGCTCAACTACAAGGGAGACACGCGCACGCTGCTGAAGGGCGGACTGACGGGACTGGATCAGCACCATACGCAGACGTTCGGCACGCTTCGCGTCGACATGGACCGCGAGCAGCCGGGCTCAGAGCTGCAGATGTATCCGTTCGCGAGGACGAATGGCAACCTGCTGGAGCTGTCGATCACGCACGGCGGCGCGTCGCTGGGCGCCCACAGCCATAACCCGGAGCGGGCGCACATGGCGTACGACCTGATCCGCAACGACGAGCAAATCTACCATCTGCTGAATTACGGCATCGAAGGCGTCCAGTACGAGATCAAGGACGGCAAACGCGTGCTGCCGGCCGGCTACGATCCGAAGAAAAACGAATTCTACTCCGACTTCTGGGGCGGCCGCAACGACAAGCTGGAGATCCCGAGCAGCACGGTATGGGATCAACTGCCGACGACGCTGTATGCCGAGTACGACAAGATCAAGCATCCTTACCCGTACGGCCAATTCGTCTTCGACAAAACGCCGGTCGACGCCGAGCTGACCGCGATCTCGCAGGTCACGGGCGAGATGGGTCCGTCGATCGCGTTCGGCAAAGCCGGCGATCCGGCCAAGGCGGTGGAGGCGTTCAAGTCCAAGCTGAAGGCGGCCGGCTATGACAAGGTCAAGGCTGAGCTGCAAAAGCAGCTGGACGCCTATAAGCAGCAAATGCAAGGCTGACCGCAGCGAGAGCCGCCGGGGGAAATGCCGCTTGAATTCCAGGGCGGCATTTTCCGCTTGGGACGTATTTGAAGACGGCCGGCTTGTGCTATACTGGGCGCATCTGCTGCGAAGGGGAGGCCGGTATATCAGATGAGATCGAGAGGATGGCTCGCCGCTTTGTGCGTGCTATTGTCGGCAGGCGCGTTCGTCTGGGCGATATGGAGCTATATCGCACGGTCCGAGCAGCGGACCGTGGCCGGTGCCGCGGAGCCGGCCGTCAAGCTGACGTGGTACCATCATTTTCGTGAAGAAGGGGCCCGCAAGTGGCTCGAGATCGGCACACGCAATTATATGGAAGCGCATCCAAACGTAACGGTCGAGGTGATATCGGAAGACGGGAACACGTACGCCAATACGCTGCACAACTTGGCGGCCGTCGAGCGGATGCCCGATATCTACATGACGGACAACATCCAGATGCTTCAGGAGTTCATCGATGCGGGATACGCGATGGACATGACGGGAAGTCCGGCATTGACCGGGATCGATCCGAAGCTGCTCGGCGGCGTGGAAGGCAAGGACGACAAAGTGTGGGCCGTGCCGTTCGACCGCAACGGCGTCGGCGTGTTCTACAACCGCGCTGCGTTCGCCAAGGCGGGCATCGGCGATATCCCGCAGACATGGGACGCGTTTCTCGCGGCCTGCCGCAAGCTCGAGCAGGTCGGCATTCAGCCGATCGCGGCCGGTTACCAGGACATGTGGACGCTGAATCTGGACATTCAGCCGGACATGATCGCGTCCGGCATCCGCGCGCAGACCTGGATCGAGGATGTCGAAGCCGGCAGGGCTTCGTTCGCCGACGACAAGGGCAACTTCAAGAACGTCCTTCGGAGGCTGGCGGAGCGGTTCCCCTATACCGGCGACGACCCGTTCGGCACGAACTGGAACGAAGCGCTCGAGCTGCTCGCCAGCGGCGAAGCAGCCATGATCCTGAACGGAAGCTGGACGGTGGACGGTGTCCGATCGTTCAAGCCGGACGCGGATATCGGCATGTTCGCGTTCCCTTCGACAAACAACGCGTCTTCGTCAAAGTTCGCGATGAAGACGACCGGCGGCTTCGTCGTCAATCCGAAATCCCGGCACGCGGATGAAGCGGTCTCGCTCGTGCGGTACTTTTCTTCGGCAGAGATGGCCGCGGTCATGCAGGACAACAAGAAAGGGATATCGATCGCGCCGAACGCGAAGCTCGACTTCGATCCGGCGTACGAGGAGCTGGATCGCGAATACATTCAGACCGGTCGCGTGCTCGATTATTCCGCTTTCTACCCGGAATTCGTGAACGTCGAGCTCGCCGAAGCGTTCCGCAACGAACTGATCGGCCTGCTGGCCGACCCGCGGCACGACGTCGACCGATGCATGGCCCAGCTTGACGCGGCGTTTGACCGGATCCGCCCACGGGCGGGCGAGAAGGGAGAATGATCGGCGGCGATGCGACTTCTTCATGAACGGCTGAATCCGATGAGGCGGTTGCGCGATATGCGCATTCGCAGGAAGATTCTGCTCTCCAATATGGTCATCATCCTGATGCTGGCGCTGTCGATCGGCACCGCGGCCACGCTTGCCTCGCGCTACTTTATCGAAGCGAATACGCGGGAGCTAAGCAGACACGTGATCGACCAATATTCCAAAAACGTGGATAACCACGTGAAGGACTTCGTCTCCTCGACGCTGTTTCTCTTGAACGACAAGCTGCTCACGCATATCGTGTCGGAGCAGGAAGCGCAGGCCGGAGAGGACCGGTACGCGCTCGACTTCAACCGCGTCGCCGGATTGCTCTATCAATACGGCAACAACAATCCTTTTATCAATTCCATTACGATCATGAACGAGCAAGGGCGGCTGTATTGGTGGCAGCGATCGGCCGCCGCCGGAGACCTGAACGAGCGGAACGCGAGGGCGATCGCCGAATCCGCGCGAATGAAGCTTGCGGATGCCGGGACGGGCATTTATTGGTCC
Organism: Cohnella sp. GbtcB17; assembly: GCF_019091135.1. Lineage (GTDB taxonomy): Bacteria > Bacillota > Bacilli > Paenibacillales > Paenibacillaceae > Cohnella. The sequence goes on from NZ_JAGXJW010000005.1 coordinate 116,305, forward strand.
GCTTCGCTGCACGGAACGGACGAAGTGGCGCTCTCCCGATATTATCTCGACATCAACCAGATCAACCGAAGTTTCGGCGTCATCGTATTCCATCTCGACAAAGCCTACTTCAAAAGTCTGCTCTCCGACGGCTCCATCATCCAGGCGGACAATCTGTTCATTCTGAACGAAAACGGGGACCCGCTCTACAAGGGCAGCCCGGACGTGGAATCCGAGGCGCTGCGGGTGCCGGACCAGGGTTTGCGCTACGGGTTTGCGGATGGGCAAACGGTCAGGATCGGCGGCATGCAGTCGCTGCTCATGCGGTTTCAATCCTCGGACACCGGATGGAGCGTCCTGTGCTTCATCCCGCTCTCCCGGCTTCTGGAGGGGACGCGCATTCTGGAAACGATCATCGTCTTTATATGCGTATTGTTCATTTTTATCGCGATGGCGGTCGCGTTCTGGTTTTCCGCAGGCACGACGAGAGACATCAAGCAGCTGGAGCGCACGATGAGGAAGGTAGAGGACGGCGATCTGAGCGTCAAGGCGAAGCCCGCCGGGCGAGACGAGATCGGCATGCTCGCCGTGAGATTCAATATGATGGTGTCGCGGATCAACGAGCTGGTCGTGCGCGTGTCCGAGGAGCGGCTCGCCACGCAGCGGGCTGAATACACGGTACTGCTGTCCAGGATCAACCCGCATTTTCTGTACAACGCGCTCGGGACGATCCGCTGGTTCGCCCGCAGCCGGGGCCAGGAGGAGATCGAGTCGATGGTGAGCGCGCTGACCGGGCTCTTGAAGTCGTCGATCCGCCATTCCGGCGGACTGGAGCGTCTTGAGATGGAGCTGGCCAACGTACGGGATTACGTGCATCTGCAGAAGATCGGGCTTGGCGATGCGTTCGAGATCCGCTATGACGTGGGCGGCGCCCTGCTGGACGCGCTCGTGCCCGGTTTCATTCTGCAGCCGCTGGTGGAGAACGCCATCATGCACGGACTTGAAATATCGAAGGGCGCCGGACGCATCCGCATCGCCGCGGAGCGTGTCGGACCGGATCTGCGGATCGCGGTCGCGGACAACGGCATCGGCATGGAGCCGGACTACGCGGCGACCTTGCTCTTAGCGGACAGGGAGCGGCGATACCCGGGCCTCAACGGCATCGGCGTCCGCCATGTGCACGAGCGCATCCGCACGCTGTGCGGCGAGCGATACGGGTTGTCGTTCGACACGGCGTCCGGCCGCGGCACGACGATCTATCTGACATTGCCCTACCGGCGGGAGGAGGATGCTGTTTGAGCCGTTACCAAACGATGATCGTAGAAGACAACGCCGTCTATCGGCACGCGATACGGACGCTGATCGATTGGGAGCGCAGCGGCTTCAGGATCGCGGCGGAGGCGGTCAACGGCAAGCAAGCGCTGGAGAAGATGGCGGAGCAGCGGTTTGATCTGATTCTGACCGACGTCAGCATGCCGGAGATGAACGGCATCGACTTAGTGAAGGCCGTTAACGAAAGAGGCGAGGACACGGTGATCGTCATGCTCAGCGCCTACGACGATTTTCAATTCGTGAAGGATTCGCTGAAGCTCGGCGCCGATGACTACTTGCTCAAGCAGGAGATGGAGCCGGATACGATGGTCGCGATGTTGGGCCAGGTCAAAGAGAAGCTGAGCAGGCTCCGGAGCAGCAGGAAAAAGGAGCGGTCGAACCGGTCGGAAGCGCAGGCCGCACGTCTGAAGCAGTGGATGACAGGAGAAGCGAATGCCCATCCCGCTGCGGATGACGGCTTGGCCGAACTGCTGCCCGCGGGCGACTACAGGCTCATCCTTCTGGCGTCGCGGGAATGCGGGGAGATGGACGGCGATAGGATCCAGCAGGCAGCCCAGGACGGGGCTACCGAGCTCGAATGCGGAAGGACGCTTGCGATCCCGATTCGATCCGGCAGGCTGGCGCTCGTGGCAGGCGTGCCCGATGACGGCGCGCGAGGCTGCGGGAGCGGCCGGGCGGCGAGGGAGCTGGCGGGACGCTGGCTCGGTCAGGGCGAAGATCGCTGCTCGAGGGCGGCCGCGATCGCCGCGGGTCGGGGCAGCGCCGGTCTGTACGGACTTCGCGAGGCGTACGAGGAAGCGGAGCGGGCGCTGTTCCTTGCCGTGTACGAAGGCTGGGGCCGCTTATTCGAAGCGGAGCCGAAGCCGCCGGCCCCCGCGAATCAAGCAGCGGAGGCGGAGGAGGCGGCCCGGCGCTGGCAAGCCGCGGTGCGGTCAGGCTCGGGCGAGGACATGGCGGCTGCCGCGGCCTGCCAATTCGATCTGCTGTCCCGCGCGAAGCCCGCGAAGGTGGTACTTCAGCGGCAGCTCGTCGACCTGTACGCTTCGCTCTATCACCATGCCGATCCGGCCGCGCATGCCGTGCCGGACTGGTGGTCCGTGCTCTCGGGCAGCATTGACCGGCTCGATCCGATCCGGCGCATGGAGGCGGATTTCGCCGCGTTCTGCCGCGAACGATTCCCCGAGTCCGAGGCGGTGCCGGCCAACCGCAAAGAGATTCGGCAGGCGATCGCGTATATCCGAAGTCACTACGCGGAGGACATTTCCGTCGCCGGCCTGTCAGGTCAATTGGGCTTCAGCGCGAATTATTTGTCCAATCTGTTCCGCAGCGAGACCGGGCTGCGCGTGACCGAATATGTGAATCGGGTCCGCATGGAGGTAGCGAAGCGCCTGCTGCGGGATATGCAGCTGAAGGTGTATGAGGTTGCCAGCAAGGTGGGCTATCACGACGCTTCTTATTTTTGCAAAGTGTTCAAGGAGGTTACGGGAGAGACGGTAACGGCCTTCCGCCAAAAGGAATGATCCGAAGAGGAGCTGCGTAGAACCGTGCGCGAAGATTTGCCGGAGGAAAGGAAAGGTTCAATGAAGCAGCAAGTGACGGTGTACGATATCGCCGAAGAAGCCCAGGTGTCCGTGGCGACCGTGTCCCGCGTCTTGAACGGTTCGGCACCCGTCAGCCGGACGACGCGCGCGAAGATCGAGGCGATCATGCACAAGCATCAATACCAGCCCAACGCCGTGGCGCGCAGTCTGACGAAAAAAGAGACGGGCATCATCGGCGTTATATTGCCCGATATCACAAATCCGTTTTTCCCCGAGGTATTTTCCGGGATCGAGCAGGAGGGACTTGCGTCCGGACATACCTTTTTTCTTTGCAACACGCTTGGGGATTACGGCAAGGAATCGCATTTTCTCAACTTGATGCGGGAAAAACGGGTGGACGGCATCCTGTTCATGGGCGGCCGCGTGAATCTCAGAGTCTGCGATCCTGCGCTCGCCCGTGAGCTCGCCGAGCATGCGCGCAGCATTCCGCTCGTACTGTTGAACGGCGACGTCAAGGATGCCGGCTTGACCCGCGTCGCCACGGACGAGGCTGCAGGCACGACGCTGGCCGTGCGCCATCTGATCGGGCTCGGGCATACGCGCATCGGATTTCTAGGTGGCGCCCGGCACATGTCGACGACGGCGGTGAAGGTTCGTGCCTTCCGCCGGACCATGAAGGAAGCGGGGCTGGCCGTGCACGACGCCTGGACGATTCCCGGCGGCTTCTCCGCCGATGCCGGCCGCGAGCAGATGAATCGGCTGCTGTCGCTTCGCGATTTGCCCACGGCGGTATGCTGCGTGAACGACTTCACCGCGATTGGCGCGATCAAGACGGCGGCCGAGCATGGACTGAACGTGCCGGCGGACATGTCCGTCGTCGGCTTTGACGACATTTTGCTGGCGCGCCACGTCATCCCCGAGCTGACGACGGTGTCGCAGCAGGCGGGGGAGCTCGGGCGAACCGCCGTGCGCGTGCTCCGCGAGCTGATGGGAGGCGCAGCAGCGAGGAAGCTCACGCCGCTCGAGCCCAGGCTCATCGTTCGGCAGAGTACGGCGACGCCGGGCGGTCAAGGCGATTAAAAGGCAGAGGGGCGCCCCCTCTGCCTTTTCCATTTTCGCGCACAGCCAAAGATCGGATCAGTGAGCCCGTCCAGTCTCGGTACGAACCGCCTCTTCTTCCATGACGATGTTGACGACCACTAAGGCACAGCATACATGACGATTTTAAGTGATTACCAAATTCATTAAAGCGATTACATTTTTATAATTTCCCCGGCAGCTATAATGAAAATACAAGAGCTCCTTTATACAGCCGGAGGGATGAGAATAGTGAAAGCGGTTTTAGAACAAGGCTACGCTTCAGCAAAGAAGAAAAACAAATTTCTTCACAACGTCAAAAGAGACAAATGGTTATACGCGCTCTTGCTGCTGCCCTTTGCCTATATCCTGATCTTCAGATATGCCCCGATATACGGCGTCGTTATGGCGTTTCAGGATTACAACATGTTTGCGGGCATTAAGGGGAGCGAGTGGGTTGGGATGGACGTGTTCCAGTTCATCTTCCAGCAGGACAGCTTCTACCGTGCGCTTAAGAATACGCTGCTTCTGAATGTTTATGACTTGATCGCGGGCTTCCCGGCGCCTATTATTCTGGCGATCCTGCTCAATGAAGTGAGAGTGGCAAAATTCAAGAAATTTTCGCAAACCGTGTTATACCTGCCTCACTTTTTGTCCTGGGTGATTATTGGCGGTATGGTCTATCTGATGTTCTCCAACAGCGGCATGGTCAACACGTTCCTGGCCAACCTCGGCCTTGCAAAAATCGAGTTTCTGTCGCAGAAGATACCTTGGCTAATGACGTATATCTCCGTTGGCGTATGGCAGCAAATCGGCTGGGGGACGATCATCTATCTGGCCGCTATGACGGGAATTAATAAAGAATTGTACGAAGCCTCCGATATGGACGGCTGCAGCAGACTTCGCAAAGTATGGCATATTACATTGCCCGGCATTAAGTCCACGATTAATATTTTGCTGATTCTCCAGATTGGCAGGATGGTGTCCATCGGTTTCGATCGACCGTTTGTCATGGGCAATTCATTGGTGAGCGACTATTCCGACGTTATCAGTACATTCGTATACAGAGTTGGCATTAGTTCGGGGGATTTCTCCCAGGCAACAGCGGTAGGCTTGTTCCAATCCGTCGTCGGCCTGATCCTGCTGATCGGCGCTAACTATATCGCGAAGAGATTGGGTGAGGACGGGATATGGTGAACAAGGCGAGCAGCTTGGGCAACAAGAAAAAAATGAGCGTGGCGGATAGGGTCATTATCGTGTTTATCGTGGCATTATCGTTCACATGTATCGTTCCGTTCCTCTATATGATTGCGCTTTCCTTAAGCTCCAACGAAGCGATTATTTCTCAAAAAGTAGGGCTGTGGCCAGTAGGCTTCACGCTGGAAACGTACAAAACGATCTTAAGCGACGTGGAAATGCTGTATACGCTTGGTTACAGTATTCTGCTTACGGTATTCTACACCGTGGTGTGTATGTTCCTGACCATTTGCGGCGCGTATCCATTAACGAAAAAAAGGCTGATGGGAAGAAGCTTTATTTTGTCCGCGCTCGTCTTCACGATGTATTTCAGCGGCGGTTTGATTCCTTCTTATATGCTGGTTAAAAACCTGGGGATGATGAATACGGTATGGAGTTTGGTGTTGCCGGGCGCCATGAGTGTGTTTAACTTGATCATTCTGAAGACGTTCTTCACCAGCCTCCCGGAAAGTCTGGAAGAATCGGCCGCTATTGACGGCTGCACGGATATGGGCATTCTGATGAAAATTGTGCTTCCGCTGTCGCTGCCCTCTATCGCCACATTGAGCCTATTTTATGCGGTGGACAGATGGAACGGATTCCAGGATGCGCTGTTCTACATTACAGACAAACATCTGTATCCGATGCAGATGAAGCTGTACCAGATCATTTCGGCCAATCAGCAGCTGGACAGCCAACATGGCGGAGAAGGCAGCGCCGGTTCCTTTATTGTGCCGGAGTCGCTGAAGGCGGCCAGCGTTATGTTTACAACCATCCCCATTCTGCTCATCTATCCCAAGCTGCAGAAGTATTTCGTAGACGGCGTGATGACGGGAGCTATTAAGGGCTGATCAGGACAAAACCCGATTGAAAGGGGTGATTCCGAGGCTGGGCTGATGGATGTAAAGAGGATTTGCGGTATGAATCATTTCGATAGCTATCATTTGAAAGGGTGGTTTCAAGTGCGTACGGGCACAAAGAAAAGAGCAGGTTTTCTGCTTAGTACAGCGTTACTGGTCGGCGTTATGGCAGGTTGCGGTGGAAATAACGGCAATAATGAAACAGCGGCATCAAGCGGCGGATCTCCGGCAGCAGAAGCAGCTTCCGGTCCGGTAGAAACCTTGACTGTAGAAGTGTTCGACAGAGGTATTCAGGGACAGCCGGACTTGAATAACAATACGTGGACCAAGTACGTCAACGAGAAATTCGGCAAGCCTAATCATGCCATTGTAAAATATGTTCCGGTACCTCGTTCCCAGGAAGTCGACAAGCTTAATGTGTTGATGGCTGCCAACGAAGCGCCGGATATTTCCTTCACTTATGACGGTACAACCGTAACCCGTTTTGCCAAAAACAAGGGTCTATATACGCTGGACGAATTGATCGAGAAGCATGGCCAGCAATTAAAATCTTATCTTGGCGATATCGTTCTCGACTACGGGAAATATGAGGGCAAACAAGTCTCCATTCCGGCGAAGCGGACTTTGCTTGCCTGGAACGGATTGTTTATCCGCAAAGATTGGCTCGATAAGCTGGGACTGCCCGTTCCGACGAATAAGGACGAATTGTATCATACGCTTGTTGCCTTCCGCGATAAAAACCCTGGAAATGTAAATGGTCTAATTCCTTGGGCGACAGCGGCAGCCGGCATGAACTACACGTTTGGCAATCTGGTTCCATCCTTCTGGGGCCCCATGTCGGAGGAACAATTCGTTACCACCCCCAACTGGCTGAAGCCCGGCAACAAGGACGCGTATAAATGGCTGAACAAGCTGTACGCGGAAAAACTGATCAGTCCCGACTTCGCCTTAGACAAAACGGCTAAGCAAGCGGATGCCGACGTAACGAACGGAAAGGTAGGCTTCTTTGGAGCCAACTGGGATTATCCGTTGTCGCAAAAAATTCGCGAGCCGCTGAAACAAAATGCGCCGGATGCGAACTATATTCCGATCGATACCTTCAAGAACGCGGATGGGAAATATATAAAAGAGACGTATAATGAGAACGGAATTTTCTCGTTCATTCCGAAAAGCAGCAAACATGCGGAGCTGGCTATGAAGTATCTGAACTGGATGGCCGATCCGGAAGTGTTGTTCTTCCTGCAGTTCGGCGAAGAAGGCGTCAACCACACCATGGTGGATGGCATCCCGCAGGGGATTGTGCAAACCGGCGAAAATATGCAGATGAGCAATCTCAATCTGGATTATACGCCGATTGTAAACGGCGCGGAGCTGGGCGACATCGAAAAGATTGTCAAAACGTACGCAGCAGCCTTGGCGGCCGGAGATAAGACCTATGAGAAAATGGCTGTCGATTCATACAGAATCAATACGACAGACGGCTTTACCGCCTTCTACTATGGGGTTCCGAACGAAGCCAGCATCAAATACGGCAAAACGCTGGATGATATGAACAAGCAAATGATGGATAGGCTGATCGTTGCCAAGCCGGCAGAATTTGATACCTTGTATGACAAGCTGGTAAAAGAATATATGGACGCTGGCGGTAAAGCCGTTCAAGAGGAGAACATCAAGCATTACAGAGAAATTAAAGAGAGCAGCAAGTAAGTCATCACATACGGATAAACCATTGTACATCGTGGTTTATCCGTATTTTGAATTGCGATTGCCGGGAAGCTCTGCTATCATTCGATAGAAATTTATAGGTTCAGGGGGATACCCATGCACAAGGTCATGATTGTAGATGATGAGTCGTGGGCAATTCGAGGAATCCGCAACGCCTTTGACTGGGAGAAAAACGGTTTTGAAATTATAGGCCAATTTACAAGCGCTTATAAGGCGTGGGATGCGATCCTGACAGAAAAACCTGACTTGGTACTTACGGATATCCGGATGCCGGACATTTCCGGACTCGATCTTATGCAGAGAGCCAAAGCGCATGAATTGGACACCGAGTTTGTCGTCGTTAGCGGATATGCGGAATTTAAATACGCTCAGGAAGCGCTGCGCTACGGCGCGCTTAATTATTTCCTGAAGCCGCTGGACGTAGATATGGCCGATTCGTTTATTGCGGAGCTTGCCCTGCATTTCTCCAAAAGATGTGCGGCACGCAATCAACTTCTTCTGGATGCGCTTACCTCCCCCAATACGGAAGAGATCAAACGTTATCTGCCGCTTCCCGAGGGTGCGGATGAATGTTACTACCAGGTGCTTTCCATCGATTTCAAAGGCGATCATCTGGATTTCAGAAAGCTGCTCTCTTTGGAAGGAAAGCCTGTTACGGCGATGGAAGTTGAAGCCGGAACGAATAAAAAGTTGATTGTTCTGATGACGGAACATAAAGCTTGTTTGGTATGGGATGAATTGATTCTGAAAAATACTGGCATGAATACCGTTGGCATCAGCAGCGTTTCCAGCCAGCTCACGCATATGAGCAAGCTGATTAAAGAAGCGGATCTGTCCGCTTCCCAAGCTTTTTTGGACGAAGGCGCAAAAGTCGTTCATTACGAGCCGAAGGTTCAATTGGTGAAACCATGTATCGATGAGATGTACCGGATTATACAAGGGTATCAACTTGGCGATATGGATGCGTACATCAAAGGTCTGCAGACTTACTTCAAGGATCGGCGGCTTGGCATGAGCGAAGTTGTTTACTTATGGAATCAGGCCGTCGGGGTCCTGATCAACGCTTATGCGGAGCAATTGAAAGATATGGAGCTGGATTTCCTTAATTATGCCGAGATTAAGGAACGATTCGAACACTTCGAATCGTTGTGCAGCTTTTTGCATGACGTCCTCGCTTCGATCAGGCAAGGGACCAACCGCTCTTTGCACGAAGGAGACATCGTGTCTCACTTCAACAAGATGGTAGCCTATATCGACGGTCACTATGAACAGAAATTGTATTTGAAAGATTTATCCGCCCAGTTCTACATTAATCAAGTGTATTGCTGTCAATTGTTCAAGAAAAAACTCGGCAAAACCTTCTCCGAATATGTGTCGGAGCTCCGAATCAAGAAAGCCCGTGAGCTATTGAAGAAAACCGACTTATCCATTGAGGAGATCGCCGTTCAGACCGGGTATGTGGAATATTACTATTTCAATAAAGTTTTCAAGAAGCATTGCGGGATCACCCCTTCAAAATTCAGAAAAAGCAATTAACGATGAACGGAGCGGCAGAGATGAAGACCAGCAGGCTGAAATTAAAACATCAGATATGGCTTATCTTTTTTTTCGCGATCGTTATATTTACAGCTATGGTGTTGTATTTCTTTTATAGCTTTTCTCATCTCACCCAGAATAGGGCTGCCAACTTCGGGAACCAAATGATTGAGCAAACGCGAAGCAAGATCGATACCGTCTTTAATGATATCCGGGTCAGCACCGGCATTGCGGTCAACAGCAAACTGATTCAGGAATATACCGTAGTGGATGACGATTACAAGAGAGCGTTTGATAGCGGTAATTATGCACTGGATCTCATGGATTATATGAGATCCTTTAATTCGTATGTGAGCGGAATCGTCATTGATGACGTCCGCGGGAAGAAGCTTTACAGTCTGAATTCCTCGAGCGGAGATATTTTCTTTCTCAAACGTTATGACAGCTTCATCCAAACGTATAAGAAGGACGCTTCGCTTCGGGAAAAGGGTCAATTCACCACGACGTTAAAAGACGATAACACGGGATCGGCACAGTTTTTTTATATTGAACCGATTATCGAATCGTTAGGGGGAATCCATTTCTCCGAAATAACGGGTTACTTCACCATCATGGTCAATATGGACAAGCTGCGTGGGCTTGTTGAAAATACAGAATTGACGCCGCACTCCACGTTGTACATTCTGGACAGCCAGGATGAGGTCATTGCTTCCACGAATGCGAAAGCTCGCGGCACGTTGTTCAAGGATGTATTGTCTATGGATAAGGACAACCTGCTTAACGGAGTGAAAGCAACCATCGACGGAGAACAAATTCTCGTTCAGGTCAAAGGTTTGGAGCAGGCGGACGGGTGGCGGATCGTGAGTATGATACCGGTTCATGAATTGACTTCCGACATGAGCCCTATGAGAAAAGTCAGCGTGATTGTGGGGATCGGCATGATTTTCATTTTGATCATCATGGGCATTTTCTTTATGAATAGCCTGATGAAACCGGTGATGGGGCTTGTTTTGGATATGAAACGGGTAGGGGGAAGGGACAGGAGCTTCCGGATTAAAGTCCGGTCTACCAATGAAGTAGGGTCGCTTGCCCAAGACATCAATCGGATGATGGATGAGATGGAGGAAATGACCCGAGATATGTTTAATACCCAAGCGAGATTGTACAAATCCGAGCTCAGTCAGAAGCAAGCGGAGTTTTCCGCCCTGCAGAGCCAGATCAACCCGCATTTCCTGTACAATACGCTGAATTGCATCAGCAGCATCGGATTGGATTACGGAAGCAGGGAAATTGCGCAAATAACGTCATCTATGTCCAAAATTTTCAGGTACAGCATCCAACAAGATGAGCTTGTACAGATCAAGGAAGAAGTAGACTGTATTCAGGCCTATATGAAGATTATCTCTATTCGTTACGCATATAAATTCGACATGAACATCGATGTCGAAGAGGATCTGCTCGAGATGAGTACCCCCAAAATGATTCTTCAACCTATTGTCGAGAATGCAGTCTATCATGGGCTTGAACGGATGGATCAAGGGGGGCGGCTTGAGGTTGCCGGGCGCATGGATGCGCAGGGAGATGTGTGCTTTTGTATTAGGGATACCGGGAAAGGAATGGAGCCGGAGCAACTGGCCGCCGTGCAGGCCAAGCTGGACACGGAGTATCCGGAACGCGCGTTAGCCGTCCAATCGTCGCAAAGCATTGGACTGACCAATATTCACAATAGGCTCCGGCTGCTTTTTGGAGAGAGGTACGGGATCACAATTGACAGCCGGATCGATCATGGGACGACCGTGACCGTGAAAATTCCGGCATTGTCAAAGTAAAGAGAGAGCGGTCTTTTGTTACATAGTATAGGGCAACTAAGCTCGCAATTCGGCGTCGATCAGCATGGATCGAGGCATTTTTGCGTCTAAACCGGGGATTGTCTCGGGAAATAGGATACCACTCATCATTCATTTTATTGACATAGGTAAATATTAATTACAAATTCTTTTGTGACTAATTTAAATATCGCATTGAACCTGCATTATGAACCCCGTATAATATGAAAATGGGAATTAATTCTACAATTACACCGGGGGTTCCGCCCCGATCTCGATTAAACCGTATGCCGATTCGAGGATGACTGCGAGCGGCATCCAAGCGCATGCGAATAACGATTACACAACAGGGGAGGCGAATAGGTGGAACAGGGCTACTCCGCTAACATCCTCGTCGTTGGCGACAATTCGGCGCATTCGCTTGCGATCGAAGCCGCTCTCGACGGAGAACCGTACCGTTTCGTCCGCGCATGCTCCGGGTCCGAAGCGGTACGCTGTTTGCTGCGCGAGGAGATCGCCGTCATCCTGATCGGCGTTCACCTGTCCGGCATGAGCGGATTCGAGACGGCGGGCTTTATCAAATCCTATAGCTGCTTCAAATCGATTCCAGTCATTTTTATATCCGAATCCGACGCGGATGCCGATCAGTTGGCGGCAGGCTATGCCGTCGGCGCGATAGACTATTTGAGCATGCCGCTCATTCCGTATATATTCAAGGCCAAGATCAAGGAACTGGTCAGTCTCTGCCGCGACCGGACAGCATTAAGCCAGCAAGCCCCCGAGCCCGCAAACACGAACCGGCAGCTTGCGCAGGAAGAGGTGCACGCTCGCGTCGTGATGGACGCCTCCATCGATGCGATGCTGGTGCTTGATGCGTCAGGCGTCATTTTGGAAGCGAATCGCGCTGCCGCAGGCATGTTCGGGTACGACAAAGGTGAATTAATCGGCCTTCATATCTCGCTGCTTTTTCCCTCCGCCATTTCGATGGACGTACGATCGGATCTTCCGTTCGGCAAGCTGTTGGAAATGGAGCCGCGTCGCAAGGACGGCACGTCCTTCCCCGCCGAGGTCCACTGGAGCATCTCCGCCGGCATTCCCGGGCTGCTGGCTTGTACCGTGCGCGATATCGCGCGCCGCAAGCAGTCTGAGCGTGAATGGCTCGAAGCGAAGGAAGAGGCCGAGCGCATCGCCAGGGCGAGAATGGAATTTTTGACGTTTATGAGCCCCGAGATCCGCACGCCATTGAACGGCATTATCGGCATGATGGATCTGCTGAAGGACTCCGGTCTGACATCCGAACAATCGGAAATGGCAGAGATCGTGTCCGATAACGGTCATGCACTCCTGAAAATCGTCAACGACGTGCTCGATTTGTCCCGAATCGAGGCTGGCCGGATGGAGTTGGAGCAGGAGCTCTTTTTGCTGGAGGACTGTCTGGATGGAGCCGGGAAGCTATTCATGTCCCAAATGCGCGAAAAACGACTCTCCTACACGTTTGCCGTCGAGCCCGGCGTTCCTGAATTTGTGCGGGGCGACCGATTTCGCCTGCAGCAGATTCTCGCCAATCTGATCGGCAATTCGATAAAGTTTACGGAAAAAGGCGGCGTCGACGTAAAGGTGAGCCTGCTGGAGGAAACGGAAGAACGGATCGCGCTCGAATTCGTCGTGAAGGATACCGGCATGGGCATTGCCGCAGACGAGATCGACCGGTTGTTTTTGCCTTTCTCGCAGGCGAACGTCTCGACTACCCGCAAGTACGGCGGCAGCGGATTAGGCCTGTCGATCTGCAAAACGTTGTGCGAGCTGATGGAAGGAAACATTCGCGTAGAACCGTCCGGCGAACCCGGCACGGTTTTCGTTTTTTCTGTGCGCTTCGGCAAAATCGATCGGAAGGCTCCGTAGGGAAGGGCCGAGCAAGGGCGCCAAGGCGGCACACACCGCCGCAATCGATTTGCTTCTGATTGATGGAGCGGCTTCGGAACGTTCGCCGGACAACTGCTTGCAGATAGTCCGACATGGTCGGGAGGCGGGCTGAACGCTGGTCGAGCATCGAGGCGGATGGTTTGTTTTTCTTCAACCGATGAACTAAAGGGGTTTTCTATAACGACCTCAATAGGATGAATAAAGAGCTTCATGACAAGGAAATCAGCATGCGTAAATAAGTAAAACATTGATTCATAAAAAATAGCGGCACAGGCGCTTGACAGCGACGAACACCGATCGAATCGGAGAAGAAGGTTTGGACAGTCGCAAGGCGCGAAGCGCAGGGCATCGGTTTCATCACGCAGACGAACGGTTAATTTTAGAATTAAATACACCAGATTGACCTCGTTCAAGCGCTCGCCATTCACGATGAGAGGTGGGATTCACGTGGAAGTCCAATGTCTGAAAGTAAAAATCAAGCCGGGGATGACCCAGGAATTTATAGATTTCGTCAAAGACATGCAGGTGAACAAAATGGAGTTTGTGTACGAGACGATGAGAAGCGAAAACATCGTGGTCGAGTCGATCTTCCTGGAGAAGGGAGAAGAAGCGGACCATATCATTTTTTATACGCGAAGCCAACCTGAAGGCGAAGCGCCGAAGGAGAGCGAGCAGGGCAGTGCGATTCCCGTGGACACGGCATCGATCGAGATGCTTCAGAAAACGTGGGACAGCGTCGAATCGCTTGAAGTGCTGTTCGACGCGGGCCGGCTCCCCTAAAGGCCGGCGATTGCGTAAGAGGCTGTCCCGCAGTCGCGAAGCCGACCGGGGACAACCTCTGGAGTGCCGGGGCAGCGCGCCGGACGATGCCCGGTTCACGGCCTGCCTACGGGATGGTAATACATAAGGTCATACAGCCCTTCCTCGGCGTTCGGCTCCGCCAACTGCTCCGGATCGAGCATCAGCGCGATTCGCCCCGTCGGATACAACTGCAGCGTGTTCTCGATGAACCGCAGATGCGAGTCGCTGTCCGGCCCGGGCTTGTGCACGAGGAAAATCGTCGGGATGCGTATCGTGCGGTGAGGGCGGGTTTTCTTTTTATCGCCGAGCGCCTGCGACGTTCTGGGGTCCGAATACACGAGTCCCAAGTCCTGCAGCAGCCTTGACGTTCCTCTGGGCGTGTACGTTTGGTTGAACTCGCGCTCGATCAAAGCCGACACGAGCCTCAGCGTCCATCTCGTCTGCCCGGCAAGCTCCAGTTCGTCGGGCCGTTTGGACGTGACCAATTGGATCAGGCGGGCCTCTTGCTCTGCCGTCAGCTTGCGAGGCGCTCCGGGCGAGCTTCCGATGGACAATCCCTCAAGGCCGGACTGCTCGTACGAGCGGATATACGTGTATATCGTCTTCTCGCTCAGTTGGGAGACCCCTTGAATATCTCTGACCGAGTAGCCGTTCTTGTACATAAAAACGGCCTGATAGCGTTGAAACATCCGTTTGTCCTGCGTATCCTTCATAGCCTGGAGAAGAAGCACGTCTTCTTCGTTGCGCTTCACGACCAACACCTCCTTTCTCCTGCCAGGGAAAAAATAAGCATAGGGTAATTACCCCCTACGGTTCGGAATTAACCCGCACTTCTCCGTTTCCAATTGCATTTCGTTAGTCTTTATCTTATCACAAAAAAGTCGATAAATGGCCGAAGGATAGACGGATCGCGGCAGCAACGGCCCGAATTCCACAAATTCCCGCGTCCAAAAGGACGGCCGAACAGTTAATCTGTATCCCTGGAGAGTGGGTCGGCCGCTCTCCTTTGTTCTGCGACAAGGATTATAATCCGTTTGCAGCGATATATTCGATCAAAGGGGGCGGGCCATCGGGAGGCGATTGTTCTCAAAAGAAATGTTAGCGCTTTCTTATGAAGCATAATCATGACCATGGGAGGTATTTATGTCTATCATTTCGAGAAAAACGGTCGGTTTTCTGGTCGTGCTTGTCCTCTGGATCACCGGTGCTTTACCCCAAGTTGCCGCCGCGGACGAGAGCGCGGACGCTGCCCCGGCAGCTTCGGCGCAAGCCGCCGCCGCGCCGGCCACGATTCAAAATTACCCGATGCCCTCCATCTATGCCGCATCCGGCGTATATTCGTTAAAGGCGGACAGCCAGTCGATTCCCGTCATCGGCTACAAGGACGATTACGATTACGCGCAATTTTCTTTTTCCGGCACGGTTACGATCGAAGTAACCGCCAATGTGCCGATTACATCCTTCTCCATCAGTCCGTTGGCCAAAAACATCGAGGGGACGGCCAGCGGGAACAAGCTGACCTTTACGCTGTCCGAATCGACCTATGCGATCGTCAAAATCAATGATTTGAAGAAAAAGCTTGTCATCGCGGCAGATCCTTTGGAGACGGATATTCCGGCGTCTTCGGGCGCCGGCATCTACAATGTCACCCAGGCGCCGTACAATGCGGATAAGACGGGTGCCACGATGGCGTCGGGCGCGATCCAGCGGGCGATCGACGACGCCAATCAAGCCGGCGGCGGCATCGTATTCGTCCCGGCGGGCGTCTACAAGAGCGGCAATCTGACGTTAAAAAGCAATGTGACCTTCTATGTGGCCGGCGGCGCCGTCATCGTCGGGACGGGCAAGGGGGAAGACTACGCGATCGATTTCCGCAAGGATTCGCGCAATGCGGACGGCACGTATTTTATTCGCACCGCCGTAAACTCCAGCAATATTACCGTACGGGGACGGGGCACGATCGACGGCAACGGCATCGCGATGCGGGAGCGGAAAATGCCGGCGCCGAACAAAAACGAAGGCCTCCTGAACAACCTGCTCGTCCCGATCGCAACGACGAATTTTACGTTTGACGGCTTGACCTTGCGGGACGCGGGCTTCTGGTCGTTCATGGTCGTTCGTTCCGATCATGTCACCATTAAAAATCTGAAGGGATTCCAGGATCTGTACAAGATCGAGAATGACGTCATCGATATCAACGAAAGTCAGGACGTGCTCGTGAAGCATGCGATCGCCATCTCGGACGACGACACGTATTCGACGAAGACGTGGCTGCAAACGGGGATGTCCAGCGGATGGCCGGGCGCGCTTGAGCATTTGGAAAACGTCGTCTTTGACGACGCGCTGGCATGGACCCGATGCGCGGCCTTTAAGGTCGGCATGGGCGTAGCCCAGCCCCAGATCGGAGTGACCGTGCGAAATTCGTACGTATATCAGAGCTCCCGGGCGCTGCTGGTCGATCACGGCTACCAATACAACACGCTTCCGCAGGAGGGCTATGCCCAAAACATTACGTTTGAAAATATCGATATCGAACGCGTCGAGATTACGCAGTTCGGGAACTATTGGCTGGGGCTGTCTACGAGCACGTCCGGCGATGTCAGCAACGTCAAGGTGAAAAATATAAATATCCGCCAGCTCGGCGGCGATCCCTCCCGAATTTCCGGGAATGCCACAAAAGGCGGAACGGTAAACGGCGTCACGTTCTCGGATGTATACGTGAAAGGCAAGTTGGCCGAGAGCCTGAGCGACTTGAAGATCAACGTCGGCAGCAATGTGAACGATGTCGTGTTCGCCAATTCCGCGCAGCTGTTCGGCGACAATTTCGAAGACGGAGATACGGCGGGCTGGACGTCCGTGTCGGGCGGCTGGAACGTACCGACGGTCGGCGCGAATAACGTGCTGTCCAGCGGGAGCCAGACCTCCACGTCGCTGATGACCGCCAATGCCGGCGGCTCGTGGGCGGACTATGCGTTCGAAGCCAAGACGCGGATGGGTATGACCGATGCCAATGCGGGCCTTGTTTTCCGGGTGCAGGACGCCAATAACTACTATATGTATCGGATTAATTCGTCCAATCAGAAGCTGGAGCTGCACAAATCCGTCAACGGACAATTGACGCTTGCGGCAAGCGCGCCGTTCACGGCCCGCGAGAAGCAGTGGTATACCGTCAAGGCGGTCGTGCAGGGCAACAAAATTTCCGGTTATGTCGACGGACAATTAAAAATGGAATGGACCAATCCCGTAACGGAATTGACGACAGGGGGGATCGGATTCCGCACAACCTCGGCGGGCGTTCACTTCGACGATGCGAAGGTGTCCCCGATCGTTCGGTTCAGCGACGATTTTGAGGATGGAAATACGGCGGGGTGGACCGCTTCTTCCGGTTCCTGGAGCGTGTCCACGGCCGGCTTGAAGGTGCTGAAGCAGCACAATTGGACGACCGCGATCATGACCGCCGGCGATTCGTGGACGGATTATTCGTATGAAGCCAAAGTAAAAATGCCCGCCGCCGATGCGAATGCCAATGCCGGTCTGTTGTTCAGGGTGCAGGATGCGAACAATTACTATATGTATCGCATCAATTTATCGAACCAGAAGCTGGAGCTGTACAAATCCGTGAACGGGCAGCTGACGCTCGTATCCAGCACGGCCTTCGCTGCACAAACCAACCAATGGTACACGATCAAGGCTTCAGTGAAAGGCAATGCCGTCAAAGGTTATGTGAACGACGCGTTAAAGACGCAGTGGACCAATCCGGTCATGGAACTGACGGCGGGGAAAATCGGATTCCGAACCACCTCGGCGGATGTCGCTTTCGATGACGCACTGGTGCTGTCTCCGTCCTAATATTCGGCTAAAGACTGTAGCAGGGCAAAGACGCCAAAGGGACAAAGCAGGGGGATTTCTCCGCTTTGTCCCTTTTGTTTTCGTTTACCAAGGGAGCTTCATTTTCCAAAAGTTCAGGTTCACCAATCCGTCGAGTACGTTTTCGGAAAACTTTATTTGTAATCTTTCCTGAATCTCTTCCTCATTTTTCGTAATTTCAATCTTAATGCTGTAGGATTGCGTCGGTGTCAGCTGATAATTATAAACATGCTCTACCCGATTGCCGAAACGGGGAAGATAAAATTCGGATTTTAACGATCCATGCAGATAGATGCCTGTTTTCACGCCGCATTCATGAATTTCGTAGTAGATGTACACGCCTTTTCCGATGTCAATAAAACCTTTTCCAAAGAAATCTCCTAAAAAGTCCGATGTGCAGGGATTGACTATATGGTGTTTTGCTAAAAGGTCTTGTGGGTTATCGGTTGAATCGATTGAAGGATCATAGCATTTTAAATTTCTAATCGTGTTTAATGGAATTTGCGTGTTGTTTTTCACTTTTCCGGCAGCGGTTCTTGTAATGGTATAACCGGACAAAATATCATTAGTAAAGCTTCTGACATTCAGCCAAGTGCCTATCCACTTGCCGAACACATCCTTTTGGTTATAAATAACAAAAATCCACATTCCATGCTTTGCGCATTTATCGATAATTTGTTTTAACGATTCCTCATCTAGCACATAATCATCGATGGGAACTGATTGTTGCGGATCGCTTTGCGTATATTCAGTATCGAGAGGAATATCGAAAGGTAACTGGCGGAAATTCCACTTGTTTGAGCGACCGCTGACTAAATCCAGTAAAGAGCCTTTATTTTCCCACGGTACCGTCCGTTTCTCCAATACAATATCGAGTGAGACGTATTTTTCAATGGCTTCAATAAAACCGGCGAAATCATCTGCCTGCACTAGGGTGTTAATATTATCTTTAAACGCGTTATACACATCAAAAAAACATTTTTTGAGCGTGGTCCAAAACGTAGAGAATGCATTGGATAATGCTAATGGAAGGGTTGCTCCATATGAATTGATAATTGAGGGGATATAACCAATTAACACGAATAAGGCTGCATTTTTAGCTTTCTCGATACATCCGTAAATATAATTTTCTACGAGATCCCTTAAACTCGATACGTATTCTAGCTGGATTTCCAGCCTATATGGACTGTTTTTAATAAATAGACACATATTATATTTTTCTAGCTCGGCTAATGCTTTATTTTTTACGTCAGTCAGAACTTTTTCGACATTCTGCTGCAGATCATCGAACTGGATCTGATCCTTTAACGCGTCCAAATCCAATTGGGCTTTTAGACCTTCAGGGATATTAAGCATATCTTGAATATTATCTGGAAGCTGAATGTTTTGAATCAAATCCGGATCGATATTTAAATCTTTCAATGTCTTAGGCAATTCCAGCTCTCGGTTGATCAGGACGGGAAAGAACTCTACTTCTTCCAGTGTAGGCCAGTTCTTTGGCCAATTGATATTGGGAATCTGTTGAGCTGCAAGTTCTTTCATGTTATTTTGAAACGTCTTCCTTGCGCTATCGACAGCTCCCCAAATGCTTCGTTTACTCCTCAAGCTTCGCAGCCGTCTTTCTAAAGCTTTAATCTCGTCATAAAGTTGTTTGATTTGAACGTTAGCAAGGCAATACGGGCTTGTTTCGATATTACTGGGCGTGCAACGAAGTCGAGAAATTTGTCTAATCCGAGACCATTTATCACTTATTTCTTTCTCTATCCGATTAATCTCAGCACTGTTGTCTCCAAGAAGTTTATTGAATTCCTCATTCCATTTCCTTCCTATATCTTTAACGCTCTCGGTTGCGCTTCGAAAGGCTCGTTTTGTACGGTTCATACTAATTTTGAATCCTCGACGATCATAGAAGTCACTGAATCTATTTGAGCCGCATTGAGCGAGCTTAAATTCAGGAACAAAAAACTCCTCACCGATCGGATAAACCCGCTTCGTTTTGGCTGAATCCGGTATTTGAAGCTCGTCAGGGGATCTGAAATCACGGATATAGTTCCGGGCATCATAATTAGCTGGATAATAGTTGTAATAATAAGGATAGCTGTACGGATAGCCACAGTAAAATAAAACTTGATTATTCATGAACGAAATCCTCCATCGTTATTGCATCTGTTTCGCTGCATCAGCATAGGCGGACTTTATTTATTATGGTTATTCAGGAAAAAAAGAAAAGGTGAATGACAGGGGATGAAGTTTGCTGAATCATGATTTTTCTTAGGAAACCGGGAGCGGGAGGGGTGCCAGCAATCCCGAATTGTCGGATGACAAGATCATCTATACAAAGGCGTATTGCCTGAATGCGACGCCATTTTCAAATTGTTCAGCCTCCCGCATGAAGTATTTTCACGTCAAATACTTAATACCGGAAATAGGATTTTTAAAACGCGGTCTTGTCAGCCTTGCCTGAATCGCATCCTGAAGGACTTGGGCGTGGTGCCGACCTGCCTGCCGAAGCAACGTACGAAGTACGGAAACGAGCCGAAGCCGGTCTCTTCGGCGATGCGGCCGACGGATTCGTTTGTATCGATGAGCAGCCGCTTGGCCTGTTCGACGCGATAACGGGTCAAGTACTGGAGCGGCGTATAGCCAAAGGCGCGCTTCATGCAGAGGGACACATAGTTGGCATGGAAATGAAGCGTCTCCGACATCGCTTTGTAGGAGAGCGTATCCCGGTAATGCCGGCGCAAATAAGCCGCGGCTTCCTCGGCGATCGCCAAGTAAGAATCGCGCTCGGGCAGCGTTGCGTCCGCTTGGAGGCGCAGCAGCAGCTCCTGGAAGACGAGCTGCTGGCGCCATTGCGAGGACGAACCGGTGTCCGCCTGCAAGGCCAACAGCTGGCGCAGCCAGTCGTATGCGGCGTCCGGCGACGACAGCTTCCCGGATCGCGGCAAATAAAATGCGAAGCGATGGATCTCGTGAAGCGCGTCGTCCGGGCGAAGCTCGGCGGCATCCGGCGCCCCTTCCGTCTCGTGCCAGCTGCCAAGCGTCTGGAAGTGGACCCAGTAAAAATGCGTTTCCTCCCGGCAAGGCGCCGTCGACCGATGCGCGCGGTCCGGCCGGAGAAGGGCGAACGAGCCTGCGGGAATCTCGAGCGGGATCGACTCCTCGGCCATGTAGAGACAGCCGCGCGTCACGATCAGCAGATCGAAGACGCCGATGCTAGAGCGATCGGAATGCTGTTCGGAGACCGGATACAGAGCTTCCCCGCAGTAGATGAAGTGCGGCAAGGGCGGAGAGATGAATTGGAACATTGGTATCCTCCAGTGACGATGGTGTGAGCCTTTTATTTTGCCTATTTTACAGTATAAAGGATTGGATCGGGCAAGTCTTCAAGGGGACGATATGAGGTTGCGATCGGACAATCATTGTGTGCGTTAGGCTATCGGCGAACCTGGCGTCCGCATGCTATATTCGTACATATTCCGAATATGCGAGGTGCGAGAAGATGACGACAATCGCAACAAACCACACGGCATTCGAAGCGTTGCCGCTCGGCGCGATCAAGCCCCGTGAGTGGCTGCACGATCAATTGCGCATTCAAGCGGACGGCCTCACCGGGCATCTCGACGAGCATTGGGCGGACGTCGGCGACGACAACGGCTGGCTCGGGGGCAAGGGAGAGAGCTGGGAACGGGGACCGTATTATGTGGACGGGCTGCTCCCGCTGGCTTACCTGCTCGAGGACGAGCGGCTGATCGCCAAGGCGCAGCGCTGGATCGAATGGTCGCTCGCCAGTCAGCGCGAGGACGGCTCGTTCGGCCCGTACATGAAGGAGATGGTTAGCGGCGTAGACAAAAATCACGACTGGTGGCCTTTTATGATCATGCTCAAGGTGATGACGCAACACGCGGAAGCCACCGGGGATCAGCGGGTCGTCCCGTTTATGACGTCGTTTTTCCGTTACGTGCGGCAGACGATCGAAGGTCGGCCGTTGCTCGAGTGGGCGGAGGCTCGCGGCATGGAGATGCTGCTCAGCATCCAGTGGCTCCATCGGAGAACGCAGGACGCCTCTTTGCTGGAGCTGGCCGAGATCGTAGCCGGGCAGACGACGGGCTGGACCGAGGTATTCCACGACTTCCCGTTCTGGCGCAAGGTCGAGCAGTGGGACCTGAAGACCCATGTCGTTAACGTCGCGATGGGCATCAAGGCGCCGGGCGCGCGCTACGAGCTTACGGGAGACGTGAAGGAAAAAGAGGCCGTGCATCGCGGCATCGACAGCCTGATGACGTACCACGGACAAGCCCACGGCATGTTCTCGGGCGACGAATGGCTGTCCGGCACGCATCCGAGCCAGGGCGTCGAGCTGTGCGCCGTCGTGGAGTATATGTTCTCCATGGCGCAGCTCACGCGCGTGTTCGGGGAAGGCCGGTTCGGCGACATTTTGGAAAAGGTGGCGTTTAACGCCTTGCCTGCGGCGATCTCCGGAGACTGGACGTCCCACCAGTACGATCAGCAGGTGAACCAGATGATGTGCAACGTCGCGCCGCGCGCCTGGTGCAATGGCGCGGATGCGAACGTGTTCGGCCTGGAGCCGCACTTCGGCTGCTGTACGGCGAATATGCACCAAGGGTGGCCGAAACTTGTCTCGCACCTGTGGATGACGGACCGCGCTGGCGGGCTGGCGGCGGTGTCCTATGCGCCTTGCGCGGTGAAGGCGGAGGTTGGACAGGGAGAGGAGCGAGGTACGGCCCTGGAGCTTGAGGTTTCCGGCGGCTACCCGTTCCGCGAATCGGTCGCGATCTCGCTGAAGCTGAGCCGTTCGGCTGCGTTTGGGATTTCGCTTCGTATTCCGGCGTGGTGCGCGAACCCGACGCTTATGGTGAACGGCGAAGAAATCGGCCTCGAGGTCAAAGACGGCTACGCCAAGATATCGCGCCGTTGGGAGAGCGGCGACCGATTGACGCTGAATTTGCCGATGACGGTAAAGACGACGACTCGCAATCTGTACGCGGCAAACGTCGAAAGGGGGCCGCTCGTCTACGCGCTGCCGATCCAGGAGAACTGGCAGCTGCTCGCGAAGCGGGAGAAGTTCCACGATTGGGAGATTTATCCCGGTTCTCCGTGGAAGTACGGCTTGTTGTACGGCGGCGAGTTCGCGGTCGAGCTGTCCGAGATCCCGTATCAACCGTTCTTGGCCGGCGCGTCGCCCGTTCGCCTGAAGACGCAAGGACAGCTGATCCGCGATTGGCGGATGGAGGGCAACAGCGCGGGCACGCCTCCGCTCCACCCGAACGTGGACGGTCAGCCGATCGCGGATCTCGAGCTCGTGCCGTACGGCGGCGCCAAGCTCAGAATCGGGGAATTTCCCGTGATCGGCCATCCGCTGGAGGCAAGGCGCCATAAGTGAGACAAACGCCGCGGCGGATGGGGCGGCCATCGGTTGGTAGCGCCACTGCCGCCCCTCCGTTTTCCGGAAAGCCTCGATGTCACACGGTCCGTTGATTCAGCATGTGCTTAAATAGAAGAACGAGCTTCAGCTTCAGCAGATTGGCATGCGATTTGAAGTCGACCTGAAGCAGCTCGCCGATCTTATCGAGACGGTACGCGGCCGTATTGCGGTGAATAAAGAGCTGCTTCGCCGTCTCGTTAATCTGGCCGTTGTTCTCGATATAAAGCTCGAGCGTGCGAAGCAAATCCTGCGCGGAGTCCGGCGCCTTGTCAATGATCGGTGACAGCGTCATGTCGAGGAAGCGGCGCATCTTCTCCTCGGGAACCGATTGGAAAATGTAGGCCATCTCGACCGTTTCATATTCCGTCACTAATGATTCCATGCCGAGCTTCTCGGCTGTATCCCTGGCGTCCGCGCATTCGCGGTACGCCTGTTCGAGCTGCTCCGGCTTATGCTTCGTATAGCTGAGAGAGATTCGCAGGCTTCCGCCCGTATCGGAGGCGAAGTCGGAGAAAATGCGGGTGAGCAGCGGGGCCGCTTTTCCTCTGGCGACGGCGGAAGGGCCGGTCGGCAGGATCGACAAGATCGAATCGCCGACTTGGAAGTGAAGATTGCTAGACTCCTTGAGCAAAGGATTGTATTGAAGCTCCTGGCGAATCATCCGCAGCAGCCGTTCCTTTTTCGTCTCGCTTATGGCGGTGACATGGAATAACGCGCATCGGTAAGATCCGCTGCCGAACGGGATGCCGAGTCTCGCGGCGCATTCCAAAAGCGTATCGACCGAGATGTTGTGCTTCAAGTAATTGTGGAGCAGCGATACGAACTCGTTTTGCGTCGATTGCTCCAGATAATGCCGCTCGACGGCGTTCAGGTGGTGGGAGATCATCTCCGCGGCTTGATGGTACAAGCCTTCTTCCTCTTTAGGAGGCAAGGCCCGGGAGAGCTGGAAGACGACGCTGCCGATAATATCCTGGCCTGCGACCGCGCTTTTTAGCGGCAGCCGCAAAATGTGCGCATTCGCCGTCCGGAGCCACTGGGCAATCGGCTTCTGCGGCTGCTTCAGGATCGGATCCAGATCTGCGGGGTTCAAGCTGCAATGGAGAACTTGCCCGCGAAGGCCGACGATCGCCATCGGTACGCCGAGGATGGCGTCGATCGTTCGGAGCATGTCGCTCGTAGGTCCGGGCGCCAGCGCGAAGCGCATCAACTCCTTTTGCTTGTCGAGCACGCCGTGCAGAAGCTTGGTGCTGCGTTGCAGCTCGGCGTTGAACAGTCCTTTCATCTGATCGGAGAAGGTGAAGGGGAACGGAAGCTCGATCAGCGGGAATCCAAGCCTGTCGGCTTCCGCCAGCATATCGTCGGGGACTTGCGCCCAGAACCTCCCGAGTTTGATGCCGATTCCGGCGGCACCCTTCTGAGCCAGCTTGCGGAGCAATTGTACCCCGTCGGAAGGCGCGTCCTTCATCAGATAGGCGGTCGTGAACAGAATATCGCCTTCGCGAACCCAATCGGTAATATCCGGAGCGTCCATCACGTTGACGGACTTGACGATCCGATTGACCCCATCTTGCCCGGCCGTAAGTTTACCCTCGGATAGGGGATAAATTTTGAGCGCGTCTTCCACGGTGAGATACATGGCCGAATCCCTCCTCGATCGCAATTCCCGATATTTTCCTTTGCCAACGGCAACTTAGGCGAGTTAGGCGAGCTGAAAAAAAGAAGCTTTTTCACGGACCCGGCGGAAGAGCTGGGGTTTGTTGTTTGGAAGGAAAGAGCAGACGATCGATAATGTGTCCGGATGTAATATTACATCACACAAAAGCCAACGCCTTTGATTTTTACTCATTTTAGGCTATAAGCATTTACAAATCAATAGGTGATTTATTGTGTATGCGTACAATCCGCCCCTCGTGACACTTTTATGGATCGAATAAATGTTATATATACTTACATAAAAGCGAGCTTCTAAAAAAAGGAGGGGGTTGCCGTGGAATTTGCGAACGTGACGATTCAACGGAAAGTCCCCTGCATGCTGCGCGACGGCGTGACGCTATATGCCGACATCTACAGGCCGTCCGATGCCAACCCATATCCTGTCTTGCTCATGCGGCAGCCCTACGGAAGAATGATCGCTTCGACGGTCAGCCATGCCCACCCGGTTTGGTACGCGTCGCGAGGATATATGGTCGTCGTACAGGACGTGCGCGGCCGAGGAGACTCGGAGGGCGAATTCGTGCCGTTCGCGCACGAAGCCCAAGACGGCTATGACACAGTCGAATGGGCGGCTGCGCTGCCCGGATCGAACGGCCGCGTCGGCATGTACGGATTTTCCTATCAAGGAGCGACCCAGTGGGCTGCGGCGTCCTTGCATCCCGAGCGCTTGGTTGCGATCGCGCCCAGCATGACGGCTGCCGACCTGTACAGCGGCTGGATGTATCCGTACGGCAGCTTCGATGTGAATAACTGTCTGCCTTGGGCATACCAGCTGGCTCGCGACACAGCCCGCCGGGCCGGGGATACGGAAGCCGAAGCCGCCTGTACCCGCATCATGGCGGAGTCCGGATCGATTCTGCGGCAGCTCCCTTATTCGGAGGGGCACCCGCTTCTGGAACGATACATGCCTGCCTACTTCGATTGGGCGCGACATCCGGAGTATGACGACTACTGGGAACGGTTCAATTGGTTGGAGCCGTTTTGCAAGCAACCGATTCCGGCCCTGCATATCGGAGGCTGGTACGACTTTCTGCTTCACGGAACCATCCGATCCTATACCGCGCTGCAAGACGCGTACTCTCCGTCGTTATTTCACCGCTTGGAGATCGGGCCGTGGATGCACATCCCGTGGGGGCGCAGGGCGGGCGGGTACGATCACGGACCTGAAGCGGACGGCGGGATGCATCTGCTTCAGGTGCGTTGGTTCGATTACTGGTTGAAAGACGATCGGGACAACGACTTGTTCGAAGAACCGCCTGTCCGGTATTTCGAGCCGATGACAAGGAGCTGGGTGCGAAAGGAACGCTATGAATCCCCCTTGCAAGAGGGAGACGTTAGATGCCTTTATTTATCGGGCTCGGAAACGCCGGCGAACGGAGCGCTTGGCGGAGGCCGGCTCGTGGAACGGAGCGAATCGATCCAGGCCGAGTCTGCGCCTGACGTGTTCGTCTACGATGCAAGACTGCCGATGCCGTTATCCCAGACTGTCCCTACGGATGTTAGCGGCCGCCAGGATCGCTACGAGATTCTCGTATACACAAGCGCGCCGCTGGCCGAAGAGCTTCAATTGTTCGGCTCTGCGAAGCTGAGCGTGCGATGCCAGGTGATGGATGGGCCGACCGACCTGGTCGCTTCGCTGTCGTTGCTGCTCCCGGGAGGCGAAGCGAGATTCCTGTCCGCGGGGCGCACGGAAATCGGAGTGGCCACCCGGAACGAGGGCGGAGTCTGCGGCTGGGAGACGGCCGAGATCGAGCTAAGGCCATTCGCGATCCGTTGTCCGGCCGGCGCTTCGATTCGGCTGGAGCTGACGGGCAGCGGATTCCCGCTGCTGCTGCGTCATCCGAACGGACGATCGATCGCAGAAGCGGTATTGGCCGGCGCAGGCGATCTTCGTATCGCGGCGGTCGCGGTCGACAGCAAGCCGGACTGCGCCTCCGTGCTGGAGCTGCCGATCGTTCGCGGAACGAGCGGGAGCGGTTGAACCGACAAACGAATCGTTCTCATACCCGTGAGCGGGCCAGGATGAATGCTGAATATTCGACAGGAGCGTGACCGTCAATGGGATCCGTTTTGAAAATCGTAAACGTGTCGCTGCCGCTTCGCGACGAATCGCGGTTGTATACCTTGATCGCGGCCGACGGCCGATGGACGGCGGTCGAACCGCAAGCTAGCGACAGCTTGCCGCCGGAGCGGGAAGCGGATCGCCGGGTGCCGATCGACGCTTGGGATGGTTCCGCGGCCGGGCCCGGGCAGGCGATCTGCCTCGATGCGGAAGGCAGAGCGGCATTGCCGGCGATGGCCGATGCCCACATGCATCTCGACAAGGCGTTCTCTCTTCCGAAGGTGGGCAACGCAACCGGTACGCTGGAAGAGGCGATCGCGAATTACGCGTCCGCCGTTCCGGCGTTTTCCAAGGAAGAATTGAAGGCGAGAATGATGCGATCGGCGCTGCAGGCGATCTCGTGCGGCACGACGGCGATCCGCACCCATCTGGATTTTCACGTCCGCCACGGAAGGGAAGTGGCGCTGCGCACGATCGAAGCGGCTCTCGAGGTGAAGGAGGCGCTCGCGCCGTACGTCTCCATTCAGACGTTTCCGATGCTGCCTTGCTACGACTTGAACGATGAAGCGCTCGCCCTCGGCGAGGAGGCGTTAAGGATGGGGGTGACCGGCGTCGGGGGCGCCCCGCACATCTCGGCTTCGCCGGAGCCGGACATCGACAAGCTGTTCGAGCTTGCGGGCAGGCATGGATGTCCCGTCGACCTGCATTCGGACGAGAGCGACGATCCGAACGTCCGTACGGCCGCATACATCGCAGGCAAAACGATCGAATACGGCTGGGAGGGAAAGGTGGCGGTCGGCCATCTGTGTTCGCTCGCGGCCATGACGGACGATGAAGCGGCCGATGTCATCGCGCGTCTCGCGGAGGCGCGCGTCGGCGCGGTGACACTGCCGGGGGCGAATTTGTATTTGCAGGGAAGGCGAGATCGCTTCCCTGTCCGCAGAGGCGTGACCCGCGTCCGCGAACTGCTCGCAGCCGGCGTGCCGCTTGCCGCCGCGTCGGACAACATCCATGATCCGTTCCACCCGTTCGGCAAGGGGGATCTGCTGCAGATCGGCTTGATTACGGCTTACGCCGCGCACATGGGCAGCCCTGCGGATATCCGCGAGGTGCTGCGGATGATCGCCGAACGTCCGAATGCCGTGATGGGGTTGACCGGACGCGGCATCGAGCCCGGCAACGACGCCGACCTCGTTCTGTTCGACGCATCGACGCCGGAGGAGTTGTTGACGATGGTGCCTGAGCGGCGCTGGGTATGGCAGAAGGGCGCCTGTATAAAGGTCGCCGGGAGCCGGCCGTCGTGGCAGTCCGGGGCTTTGGCGCAATGGTGGGATGACGCGAGCGAGAGGATATCGATCGGTGGAAGGCGCGTGCGCGTATGACCAAAGTGCTCGTCATTTATTGCAGCGCCTACGGGCACGTATTCGATTTGGTTAAAGCGGCGGCGGATGGCGCGGCTGCGAACGGCTGCGAGGTTAGACTGCGTCGAATTCCGGAGCTTGAAGCCGAGCGGAATCGTACGCCCTATCAGGATAAGTTCAAGAAAAAGGAGGCCGAATCCGGCTTAGCCGTTCATTTCAATACCGTCGGACGGTTCGAGAAGTACGAGCGCGCGCTCGAGCTGCAGAAAGACATTCCGTTCGCGAATAACGACGATCTGCGCTGGGCGGACGGCATCGTCTGGGGGTTCCCGACCTATTACGGATTCATGCCGGCCCAAGTCAAGCTGTTCCTTGAATTCGCCTCCGACTTATGCGCGGATGGCAGCCTTGAGGGCAAGCCCGCTGGCTTGATCACGAGCTCGGGCTCGATCCATACGGGTCAAGAAGCGACGCTGCTCACGTCGATGGTTCCGCTTTTCCACTTCGGCATGATCATGGTCGGCTTGCCGTATTCGAAAAATCCCGAGTATTTGACCGCGGATGCGATCGGCGGTTCGCCTTACGGCGCTTCGACGATCGCAGGACCGGACAGCTCCCGCGTGCCGGACGAGAGAGAGCTCAAGATGGCCGGGAGACTCGGAAAACGGGTGGCCGCCGTCGCCTCAGCGCTCCGTCAATCCGGATTTCTCGATCAATAAAATCGGCATGTGCTTCATGTGGGGCGGGCGGCCGGCCGTAAATGTGAGATAACATTCCATATCTTGTTTTTGTCATCGTAACGAAGACCAATAAGACAGCCTTCTCATTGTAAGCATGCACACAATTGCTAGTTGTTCGTTGAGTTTTCAGAAAATTGCGTTATATAATGTGACACAAATAGCTGCGCGTTAAAACGAGTCCTTGCAGTGATTCGCCCGCGACGGCGAATGCGAATAAGCCCAAGCCATCTACCTTTGGGAGGGAATGCGATGAATTCAACGATGTTGGCAGGTTCAAGCCCGGGTATGCCGGCCCCGAGCGGCGAACCATCCGGAATCCTCGTCGGTATGCAAAATATCGGCAAGACTTATCCGAACGGTACGATTGCGGTACAAAACGTTAACTTGCTGGCAGGGGAGCGCGAATTCCTGTGCTTCGTCGGTCCTTCGGGCTGCGGCAAGTCCACGATTTTTAACATGATCGCCGGGTTGACCGATCATACGTCGGGCGAGCTGGCGGTGCTTGGAACGACGCCGAAGGATGCCCGCAAGCAGAACGAGATTGCGTTCGTCTTCCAGGAGCATACGCTGCTGCCCTGGTCGAAGCTGATCGATAATGTCACGATGCCGCTCACGCTCCGGGGGGTGTCCAAGAAGGAACGTATACAAGAGGGCGAGCGGGTGCTCGAGCTCGTCGGATTGAAGGATTACATGAAGGTTCTGCCCCGGCAACTGTCCGGCGGCATGAAAATGAGGGTGTCCATCGCAAGGGCGCTCATCTCCAGGCCGAAGCTGCTGCTGATGGATGAACCGTTCGGCGCGCTGGACGAGATTACCCGCCAAACCCTTCAGGACGAGTTGCTGAACATATGGTGCAGCGATCGGAAGATGACGGTGCTGTTCATTACCCACAACGTGTTCGAAGCCGTGTACCTATCGACTCGGGTTGTCGTGATGACGCCGAGGCCGGGGAAGGTGGCGGACATCGTCGACATCGAAGCGCCGTTCCCGAGAACGGACGACTTTCGGTCGTCGCCGGAGTTTGGCGGTTACGTCCACGCCGTTAACGAGTCGCTTAAGCACTAGCGGCAAACGGGGCATGGGGTCCGTTCAAGCCGATTGAACAGACGCAGCATTGCCATAATGACATGGCGAAAGGGGATTTCCGAATGGAAAAGTTGGTTGTCAGCGTGAACGGAATTCCGGAGCAAGGGGGCGTCGAAGCGACTTCCGTGCAGAAGCTTGAACCGGCACCGCAAAAACGGAAAGCCGGCGCCTCGTCCGGCTCGCCGCTTCGTAAATTCGCGACTCATATCGCGCCTCCGCTAATCGTGCTCATCTTGTTTCTCGGCTTTTGGGAGCTTGCGATCCGCCTGGCCGACGTGAAGCCCTACTTATTCCCGAAGCCGTCGGATATCGTGAAGGCCGCGGCCGAAAACGGGCATAACCTCCTCGTCTCCGTCCGGACGACGATTGTCGAGGCCGTGCTCGGCTTCGCGTTCAGCGTCATCCTTGGCGTCGCGTTCGCGATCGTGCTTGCGCTGTCCAAGACGGTGGAGCGAAGCGTGTATCCTTACGCGATCATTCTCCAGACGATACCGATCGTCGCCGTCGCACCGATCATCGTCATCTGGTTCGGCGCCGGGATGAACGCCATCGTCATGATCGCCTTTCTCATCGCCTTTTTCCCGATATTGTCCAACACGCTCATCGGCCTCAATTCTACGGAAGCGAACATGAAAAACTTGTTCTACTTGTACAACGCGACCAAGTGGCAGACGATCTGGAAGCTTCGCATCCCCGCCGCGCTGCCGTACATTCTCGCCGGGATGAAAATCTCCTGCTCGCTGTCGGTCGTCGGCGCCATCGTCGGCGAATACATCGCGGGAATCGGCGGCCTGCAGGGCGGTCTTGGCTATGCGATAACGGTCGCTTCGACCCGGCTGCAAACCGCTTACTTGTTCGCCTGCGGACTGAGCGCGGCGGTGATGGGAATCGTCTTCTTCCTGTTGATTAACGCATTGTCCAACCGGCTGCTTCGCTCCTGGCACGATTCCGCCATTAACGGTTGACGCGAGGTGACATAGCCATGATGCGAAAGTTGGGTCACAAACAGAACAGCTGGCACGTCTCGCAGGATCTGGCCGACCTTCGGCGAGAGACGTTTAAGCCCGTTGTCGTCGAGTTCGATGCAAAGCCGCAGCGTCTTCGGCTCGATCTGGGCAGATGCGCGATCGTCGTCGTCGACATGCAGAACGACTTCTGCTCTCCGGGCGGCTGGCTCGCTTCGATCGGCGTCGATACGGCGCCGCTGCTCGCGCCGGTCCGGCCGCTGAACCGGCTTCTGCCCGCTCTTCGATCCGCCGGCGTTCCCGTCATTTGGCTGAATTGGGGCAACCGGGACGATCGCTTGAATCTGAGTCCTTCCGTGCTTCACGTTTACGATCCGAGCGGCGAAGGCCGAGGCCTAGGCAGTCCGCTGCCGGCCAACGGTTCTCGCGTGCTGGAGAAGGGAAGCTGGGGGGCGGCCGTTGTCGACGGTCTGATCCTCGAATCGGAAGATATCTTCGTGGACAAATATCGGATGAGCGGGCTGTGGGATACGCCGCTCGACAGCATTCTTCGCAATCTCGGCGTCACGACGCTGCTGTTCGCAGGGGTGAACTTGGACCAATGCGTCATGCACACGCTGCAGGATGCCATCTGCCTGGGCTATGACGCGGTTCTGCTGGCGGACTGCTGCGCGACCAGCTCGCCGCCGTTCTGCGCGGAGGCAACCTATTACAATATCAAGCAATGCTACGGCTTCGTCGCCGGCTCCGACGCGTTACTCGGAGCGATGGGCGCCGCCCTCGGCATGGCGGAGGAGAGATTGCGATGAACGAACTGGTGCTTGGCCGCTTCGAGCAATGTCCGGTGCGAAAAATATCGGCTAAGGATACGAACAAATTTGTCCTTCTCTGCGACGGCACGCAGGCGCCGTTCGTGTCGGTCGTCGAGATCTTCGATAAGGACGGACAGACGCCGCCGAACGAGCATGCGGAAGCGCACGAATACTTCTATGTGTTGTCGGGAGAAGGCGTCGCCGTCGTCGGCGACAAGGAGGCGGCGATCGGGACCGGATCGTTTTTTGTTGTCCCACCCGGCAACAACCATCAAGTGCGCAACACCGGCTCGGGCCGTCTATACGTGCTGACGACCATGGTGCCGGACGAGGGATTTTCCGATCTGATCAAGTCCGGCCCCGAAGCCATGCTCGACGAGGATGACCTGCGCGTTCTGAACGGCGCACGCGGGACTGCGCAGCAGAAGCTGGGCTGATGCCGCTCCCGGCCGCATTCGACGGATCGATAGAGAGAAACGGAGGAGAACCGATGCCGAGCGGCTGGAACGCTTATATCAAAGAAGCGCTGACGGTGGAGCCGACCGGCGCCGGCTTGCTCGACAAGCTGACCTTCGCCGTCAAAGACGTATTCGAGATCGCCGGACACGCGAGTTCCGCGGGCAATCCGGATTGGCTGGACAGCCACGAGCCGGCCCGGAAGCATGCGGCAGCGGTGGAGCGCCTGCTGCGCCATGGCGCTCGCGTCAAAGGGGCGGCCGTCACGGACGAGCTCATGTTCAGCTTGAACGGAGAGAACCGCCATTACGGAACGCCGATCAACCCGCGCGCACCCGGATGCATTCCCGGAGGCTCTTCGAGCGGCTCGGCCGTCGCGGCCGCCGCCGGACTCGCCGACTTCGGGCTCGGCACCGATACCGGCGGCTCTGTTCGCGTTCCGTCCGCCTATTGCGGGCTGTACGGCATTCGCCCGACTCATGGGCTCGTTCCGGTCGACGGCGTCATCCCGTTGGCTTCTAGCTTCGACACGGTCGGCTGGATGGCTAGAGACGCCCGGACGCTTCGGCTCGTCGGGGAGGCGCTGATCGGCGACTTCGTTAAGGATGGAGGCGAATTCCGCCGTCTCCTCGTAGCGGACGACGCCTGGGGGATCGCCGATGACGGCTGCAGACAGGCGCTGCGGACTCCACTAGACGCATTGATGCGGAAAATGGAAGCCAAGACGGTCTCCTTGACCCCGACGGGACTGGCAGACTGGGCGGCCACCTTCCGAACGCTTCAAGGCTTCGAGATCTGGGCGGCGCATGGCGAATGGATCGAGCGTCGCAAGCCTCGATTCGGCCGGGACATCGCCGATCGGTTCGCTTGGGCGAGCAAGCTTCGACAGGAAGATTACGATGCAGCCTTGCCCAAACGGCAATGGGCACGGGAGCGGCTCGTCTCGTTGCTTGGCGATGACGGGCTGCTCGTCGTTCCGACCGTGCCGGGTGCGGCTCCGCGCATCGGACTGCCGGACGAAGAAGTCGAGCGGACGCGAACGAAAGTGATGCAGCTGTCCTGCATTGCCGGCCTCGGCGGGCTGCCTCAAGTAACGATTCCGCTTGACGGCCCGGGCGGTTTGTGCGTCGGACTGTCGTTCATCGCCGGACCGCAGCGGGATAGACGCCTGCTTCGCTGGGTAAGCGAGGAGTCCGCGCTATCGGTTCAAGGCCGAGCGGCGACCGGCTGAACGAAGCGTTAGGGCTGGCGGAATGACGAAACGGCGGCATACAGACGAAGCTCGAAGCCGGATCGCACGGCAGCGACTTGAGAGAAACTCTCCCCGAGGAAAGGAACGTGCCTATGTTTGCCCGATATGAAGGGGTCGCTTGGGAAGAGCGGTTCCTGCCCCGGCTGACCAGCAGACAAATACGCGAAATGCCCAAGGCGGACGCCCTTGTTATTTTGCCGATCGGCGCCGTCGAGCAGCACGGCCCCCATCTTCCCGTCATGACGGATGCGCTGATCGGGGAAGCGACGCTCACGCTCGCGCTCGAACGCCTCCCGGCCGACGCGCCGGTGTGGCTGCTCCCGCCGATCGCCTACGGCAAGAGCAACGAGCACCTGGGCCTGCCGGGAACCGTGTCCATCTCCGCGGCGACGCTGCAGGGACTCGTGACGGATATCGCGGCAAGCCTGAAGCTGAGCGGCTTCGGCAAGCTGCTGCTGTTCAATACGCACGGCGGCAATGTCGACCTGCTGAATGTCGTCTCCCGCGAGATCCGGATCGCCCATGACATGACGGTGTTCTATTTGTCTCCTTCCAGCCTGGGGGCGGCGGATGGCGTGATCGATCCGCATGAGCTGGAATACGGCATCCACGGCGGCGACTACGAGACTTCGATCGTCATGGCGATCAAGCCGCAGTGGGTGCAGGGTCAATGGCTCGCATCGGAGCTGCCGAATATCGGCGACAAGCGGTTCCTTACGCTCGAAGGCGGCATTCGATTCGCTTGGCGGATGGCCGATATCTCGGAGAGCGGCATCTGCGGAGACGCCACGAAGGCGACCGCGGCCAAGGGAGAGATCATCCAAGAGCGGGTGGCCGACATCTTGGCGGAAGCGTTCGCGGAGCTGTGCGCATTCGATGTGGCCGACGTACGCGGCGCTTCGAAGGTCTCGCCATGAAGCTGACTTCGATCCGAACGGCCGGCAGGGAGGAAGCCGTTGTCCGAACGGCGTACGGTCTCGTTCCCGTTCGCCTGCTCAACGAAGCGGCGGGGACCGAGTGGGGCGACACCGTACAGCATCTGCTCGATAGCGAACAGCTTGCCCGATTGAACGGCTGGCTGCAGGATAAAGGCGCTGCTGTACTCTCGACCCTCGAAGCGATCCCGCTTGAGAGGGCAGAATACGCGCCGCTCTATCGGCGCCCGCGGAAAATATGGGGGATCGGCGCGAACTACCGGGATAAAGCCGCGGACATGAGCGTCGTTCCGCCGGATGCGGAGCCAATCTGCTTCTTGAAGCCGGACACGAGTCTGATTGGTCCCGGGGACGCCATCGTGCTGCCTTCGGAGGATGGCCGCTATACCGCAGAGGCGGAGCTTGGCATCGTCATCGGGCGGACGTGCAAAGATGTCCCGGAGGAAAAGGCGCTTGACGTTGTCGCAGGCTTCGCCGCGACGCTCGACATGACGGCGCAGCATATTCACGCGCGCAATCCGCGTTTTCTCGGCCGGTCCAAAAGCTTCGATACCTTCTTCAGCATCGGCCCTGAGCTGATCACGCCGGAGGAGATCGATGATCTCGCTTCGCTCCGGGTGGAGACGGCGTTGAACGGCCGCGTGATGCATCGCGCTTCGGTAGCCGAAATGATCTATACGATTCCTTTCATCATTTCTTATTTTTCCCGCATCATGACGCTGCTCCCCGGCGACATCATTATGACCGGAACGCCGGGCTCGGTCGAGATTGCCAGCGGGGTTACCGCAGAATGCCGGATCTCCGGCTTCGCTTCGCTGACGAATCCCGTTCGGCAGGCAGGCGAGCTCGAGCAGCCCGCGTTGTAATCGAATGGAGGAGGAGGAAGATCATGACCCACGCATGGAAACTAGAAGCGGAAACCGGTCTAGACGGCATCCCGGTGTATACGGACGAAGCGACCGTCGAGAAGCTGTCGAAGGACTTTTATTGGTACTCGCCGGTGCTGGAGCGGAAGCTTAAATCGAAGAAAGCGGAAGCTGTTTTCGCGCCTAAGAACGAAGACGAAGTGAAAGCGGCGCTCGCCTTCGCCTACCGACATCGGATACCGGTGACGGTTCGCGGCGCAGGAACGGGCAATTACGGCCAGGCGATTCCGCTTGAAGGCGGCATCGTCATGGATCTGAGCGGTCTTGACCGCATACTCGAGATCGGGCCGGGTTATGCACGGGTGCAATGCGGCGTTAAGCTGGGCGTCTTGGAAAAGCGGGCGCGCGAGGAAGGGCAGGAGCTGCGCATCTACCCCAGCACGTACGCCAAGGCGACAGTCGGCGGCTTCGTATGCGGCGGCTCCGGCGGCGTCGGTTCGATCGCGTGGGGCAATCTGTGGGACGGCAATGTGCGGAGCGCCGTCGTCTACACGATGGAACAGCATCCGCGACGATTGGAGATCGAAGGCCCCGAACTGTTCGACTATATCCACAACTACGGGACGACGGGCATTTTAACCGAAATTGTACTTCCGCTCGCCGCGAGAAGAGATTGGATGCAGACGGTCGCGGCGTTCGACGACTTCGAATCGGCCGTTCAATTCGGGGAGGCGCTCTCCCGCGACGGCAGCGTACCGAAGCGCCTTGTGACGCCGATCGAGTGGCCGCTGCCGTCGTTCTTCAAGCCGCTGGCCAAGGCGCTGCATCCGAACAAGTCCGTCGTCTTTGCGGAGACGGACGGAGGCTCGCTATCGCAGCTCGAAAGGCTGGCCGACGAGTACGGCGGAGCCATCTGTCACGTCATCTCCCCGGAAATGTACCGCAAGACGATCGGGCTGTCCGATTTTACCTGGAACCATACGACGCTCTGGGCGCTGAAAGCGGACTCCGCGTATACGTATTTGCAGGCCGGCTTCGCTCCCGATCGCTATATAGAGCAGCTTCGCGAGCTGAAAGAGAGGTTCGGGGACGAGCTTCTCATGCACTTCGAATGGGTGCTTGACGGCGGACGGCTGCTGCCCAACGCGCTGCCGGTCGTCAAGTTTACGACGGAGGAACGTTTGTACGAGATCATCGATACTTGCCGATCGATCGGAGTCGAAATCTACGATCCGCACACCTGGCTGCTGAATAACGGCGGGCGCGGCGCCGTTCCGGGCATGCGCCGGCGGAAGGATGCGAACGATCCGCTCGGTCTGCTCAATCCGGGCAAAATCGGTTGACGGCGGAATAGCGTAGAGAAAGAGCTGCAGGACGGACGAAAATCAGGAAATTTGGCTTCGGTTCCGTGGGAAGAAGAAAGGGGCGATGGAGCATGGGCACGCTGCTAATCAAAAACGCCAGATCGATCGTCACCATGAACGATGCCCGGGACGTCGTCGAAGGCGGAAGCCTGTATGCGATCGGCCAAGAGATCGTCGCCATCGGCGAGGACATTCCGTATGAGGACGCCGACACCGTCATCGACGCCGCCGGGATGATCGTCTATCCGGGATTGATCAATACGCATCATCATTTGAATCAGACGCTGACCCGCAACATTCCTCTCGCCCAAGATTGCGGCTTGTTCGACTGGCTCGTCACACTGTACGACATCTGGCGGCACATGCGCCCGGAGGATGTCTACACCGGCGCCGTCGTGGGGCTCGGCGAACTGCTCAAGTCCGGTTGCACGACGGCGGCGGACCACTTCTATTGCTTCCCCGACGGCATCTCCGGCGAGCTGATCGACGAGGAGATTCGCGCGGCGGCCGAGCTTGGCATCCGCTTCTATCCGACCCGCGGCTCGATGACGCTGGGCCAATCGAAGGGCGGGCTGCCGCCGGATGTCGTATGCCAATCCGATGAAGTTGCGCTTAAGGATACGATACGCGTCATCGAAAAGTACCACAGCGCCGACAAATTCGCCATGGTACGCGTCGGCGTGGCGCCATGCGCGCCCTTCAACGTGACATCGGACCTGCTTCGCGAGTCGGCGGCGTTAGCCAGAAGCTACAAGGTGCGGCTGCACACGCATCTGGCGGAAACGCTCGACGAGGAGCAGTACTGCCTCGAGAGATTCGGCGTCCGACCGCTTGCGTATATGGAACGGCACGGCTGGGTCGGCGACGACGTCTGGTTCGCGCACGGCATCCACTTTCAGGACGGCGAGATCTCGCTGCTCGGGAAGCACAGCTGCGGCGTCGCCCATTGCCCCTCCAGCAACATGAAGCTGTCATCGGGCGTGCTGCCGCTTCTTAAGATGCAGCGCGCCGGCGTGCGGGTCGGGCTCGGCGTAGACGGATCGGCTTCCAACGACGGCGGCCATATGCTGACCGAAGCGAGAATGGCGTACCTGCTCCACAAGCTCTCGCACGGAGCGGATTCAATCGACGCGGCGGACGCGCTTGCGATCGGAACGCGCGGCTCGGCCTCGGTGCTCGGCTGGGCGGATGCGATCGGCTCTCTCGAGGTCGGCAAGGCGGCCGATCTGTTCATGATCGATTCGCGCAGACTGGCGTTCGCCGGCGCGCTGTTCGACGACATGGCGCTCCCCGTCGTGACGGGGAGCGCAGGGCCGGTCGACATGACGATCGTCGGAGGCCGAGTCGTCGTCAAGGACGGCCGGCTCGTCGGCATCGACGAAGAAGCGGCGGCAGAGCGGGCTCAGGCGGCAGCCCGGCGTCTTGTGAACGAGGCGACGCTGCTCACGGGAATCGATTACCGCCGCTCCCGCTTGAAGCGGGCATAGGCGAGACGCCGGGGTCCCGAGCGGAAGGGACGGGCGGAATGTATCAATGAATCGCCGATGGCGAGCCGAACGCCAGGCACGAAGCCGGGGGCATGACGATGCCGCCCGGCTTCGCCATTTTCCGCGCCGGACGTATGATCCCAATACGCGGCATCGATAGCGGCAATCGCAAACAAGACAGGGAGGGACGGTCCATGGACGCGGAGACGATATTCGCAGTTGCCGAACGATCGCTATATCCCGCGGTGCTGGCGACGCTCATCGAGGTGCAAGGGCATTCTTACCGCAAAGCTGGAGCCGTCATGCTCCTGATGGCGCACGGCAAGACTGTAGGCAGTCTCAGCCCCGGCTGCCTGGAGGAGGACCTTGCGTACAAAGCCGAGGAGGCGTTGGCCGCAGGCCGATACACGATCGCCGAGTACAATCTGAGACCCGAGGAAGATGCCGTGTGGGGCGAGGAGATCGGATGCGGCGGAACGATGCGGGTGCTGCTCGAGCCCGTCACCGATGAACTGCGGAAGGCGCTGGGCGAAGTCGTCCGCTTCGTGCGCGAAGGCTTGGGCGGGCAGCTCTCCCGCCGCTTGATCGGCGGCCGTCTCGCTTATGAAGTCCGTCCGTTGTTGCCCTATGGCGGCCGGACCTCAAGCCATAAGATCGCGGATGCGCCTTTCTGTGAATCGCTTCATTATCCGCGGGAGCGCCTATTGATCTTTGGAGCGGGAGAAGAGGCGTTGGCGGTAGACCAGTTGGCGAGAGGGGTCGGATTCCGAACGATAATCGCCGATTGGCGTCCGGCTCTCTGCGGCGCGAGCCGGTTTCCCTCGTCCGAAACGATTGTAGGCGACGCTGACGCGATTGCCGCACGGATTCGGGTCGAGAAGACCAACTTCGTCATGCTGGCAAGCCACAACCTGCGGCGGGACAGGGAGATGTACGATCGAATGGTCCCTCTGAGCCCTGCGTATCTCGGCATCGTCGGCTCGAAGGCCCGAATCGACCGCTTGCTGGAAGGGGAGGTTCCTCCTTCGTTCGTCAAGGCGCCCATCGGGCTCCCGATTCGGGCGGAGGGGGCGGCGGAGATCGCCGTCAGCGTCGTCGCCGAGCTGATTGAACGACGCAGTCGGCTCCGCGCTTCCTTCGAGGGAAGGGTGGGAGCGCGATGATCGCGGCCATCTATTTGGCCGCCGGAGCGGGCAGGCGGATGAACGGGCCGAAGCTGACCGCCGAGCTGATGCCGGGCGTGCCGCTGGGCGCTTTGGCGCTCCGGACGCTGTTGACGGCCGGACTTAACGCCGTGTACGCGATCGTCCGGCCAGGAGCCGAGCTCGAATGGCTCTATGGGCTCTCGAACGATGCGCTCCGGAAAGCTGCGCCGGAGCCGAAAAGAAGTCTGGGAACGGCTGAAGACGACAGACCGACCGCGGAAGAAAGTGCGCCGGCGCCTGGCGGCACGCTGCTGGAGACGATCGTCTGCAGCGACGCGGAGCGGGGGATGGCTCACTCGCTCCGCTGCGGTATAGGTCGAGCGGCGGCAGCCGGGCAAGAGGCCGCGATCGTGATGCTTGCCGACCAGCCGTTTGTCACGCCGGCGATGGTGCAAGACTTGATCGACTGCTGGCGAACGAACCCTGCGCTCGACTACGTGGCCGGCAGCGCCGGGGACGTCATGACGCCTCCCGTTCTGCTGGCCCGTTCGACGTTTTCGCGAGTCATTGAGCTGGAAGGCGACATGGGAGCCAAGCGGCTGCTGCAAAGCGCCGGATTCATCGGCGCGGAGCGGCCGTTTGATGAACCCTGGCGCTTGTTGGATGTAGATACGCCGGAAGGATTAGAGCGCGCGAAGCGTATCGCTGCACAGATTTATGTCACATAACATAACGTAATTTAACCGGTTGATTGTGCGCCATGCCTAACCAAAGGCGAAATTCATTAGAGCGGAACACAATATGACGTCAACTATATTTACGTATCTGTAGCACTTCATTATAGTGATGTAATAATCACCTTATTAAAGGGGTGTGATGCAAATGTCCGATGCCGTCGGGTTTTCCGCTTCAACCCCGACCGTGTGGCGGCCGCGTCACGCCGAGGAAGCCTACAGGCTCAAAAAGCAGTTCGGGCACGATGCGGCGTACGTCTCGGGCGGAACGCTGCTAAGAACGCAATGGGAAAATGGGAGCCCCGTTCCCGGCCATCTCATCGATCTGTCGAGCGCAGCGGAATGGAAGGAAGCCGGCGCCGATAACGGGACTTTTGCGATCGGGGCTCAAACGACGCTATCCGCCTGCCGGAGCGATCCGCAGCTTCAGGCGCTTTATCCGCTTATCGTCGAAGCGTCGCGCTCGATCGCCGCTCCTTCTATACGCAATCTGGCGACGATCGGGGGCAACGTCTCGTCCGGCGTCGGAGATTCACTTCCGGCCCTGCTCGTCTACGAGGCGCAGCTGGATTGGTACGATGACGGTGGAGAACGCACGGAATCGCTCGAAGATTGGCTCCGACGAATGCAGGACGGAACGGCGCAGACGGATTCGCTGCTTCTGCGGGTGCGGCTGCCGCTGGAGTCGGCGAACCTTGATCCAAGCGAGAATCTAAGCGAGAATCCAAGTTTAACCGCCGATCCGGCGCATTCGTTCGCTTATTACGCAAAGATCGGAAGACGGGATTCGTTCGTGCCATCGGCCGTCACGACGGCTCTGACCGGAACGATAGACGGAAGCGGCCGATTGCGTCGCGTTCGGCTGGCGGCAGGAGGCGGCAAGACGATTCCGAGGCGCTATCCGGAAGCGGAAGCCAGACTCGAGGGCAAGGCGGCAGACGATCGTTCCGTGCATCTGCTTCACGCGATACTTATGGCGTCTTATACGCCGGCGCCAGATCCATTTTTATCGGATGAATACCGGAAGCGAACCGCGGCGAACGTCGCCGCTTCCCATCTATGGCGGGCAATAAGCGAATTCGCACATGGAAAGGAGGGGGAGCGATGCTGCTGAATCGACGGAACAGCGGCGAACGTTGGCGCGTCCGGCCGGATGGCCCGGGCAAAGTCACCGGGGCGCTCGCCTACTTGACCGACATGGACGTTCCGGGAGCGTTATACGCCCTCGTGCTGCGCAGCCCCCACCCGCATGCCCGAATCGTATCCATCCATACAGAGGCGGCGCGAAGTCTCCCCGGCGTGGCGGCGGTGCTGACGCATGCCGACGTTCCGGGACTGAACCGATTCGGCATCGCCCGGCAGGATCAGCCTGTATTCTGCGAAGACCGAACGAGGTATGTCGGAGATGCCGTCGCCGCCGTGGCGGCGGAGACGTTAGCACTGGCCGGGAGCGCCTTGGACCTGATCGAAGTGGAATACGAACCGCTGCCGATTGTTGGCGATCCGGAGCAGGCGCTTCTGCCCGAAGCGCCGCTGCTGCATCCCGAAGGCAACATTCTCCATTCGAAGTCTTACCGGAGCGGAGACGCCGAAGCGATCTTCGGCCAATGCGCTCACGTCGTCGAAGAGACGTACGTCACCACACGGCAGATGCATGCTTATATGGAGACCGAAGGAGGGCTGTTCGTCCCTGGCCCGGACGGCAGCTTAACTGTATATGCGCCCACACAGCACGGCTTCATGGACCGGCTGCAGCTGTCTCGCATCCTGGCGATGCCGGAGCGGCGAATACGGATCGTGTCCAGCCCGATCGGCGGCTCGTTCGGCGGCAAGGATGAACTGAACGTGCAGCCTTACGGCTCGCTGCTGGCGATGGTGACAGGCCGCCCGGTCAAAATTCACAATTCTCGCCGCGAATCGGTCCGCTCCGGATTGAAGCGGCATCCGATGACGATCCGAATGAAAACCGGAACGGACGAGAGCGGACGAATCCTCGCGCATCGGGTGCGGATCGTGGCCGACACGGGGCCCTACGCTACGCTCGGAGCCGAGGTGCTGAACTTCGCGACCGAGCATGTCGTCAGCGCGTATCGGTTCGGCAGCGTCGACGTCGAGAGCATATCCGTCTTTACGAACAACGGGATGTCCGGCGAGTTCCGCGGCTTCGGCGGGAATCAGGCGATTTTCGCGCTCGAAGGTCAGATGGATCGGCTGGCGGAAGCGGTCGGCATGGACCCGTGGGAATTCCGGCGGCTGAACATGAAGGCCGCGGATGAACCGGGGCCATTCGGACAGACGATCGCAAGGACAGACGGCTTGGCGAAGGTATGGGCCGCGGCGGCTGACAGTGCGTTGTGGAAGGAACGAGTGCATCTTGATATTTCAGAAAATTCTGATATTATATCAACTTCGTCAGCAACATTTGATCCGAAGAGGGGCGGCGGGGATCTTCCGCTTTGGAAGCGCACCGGCATTGGAGCCGCTCTCGTCA
Organism: Cohnella sp. GbtcB17; assembly: GCF_019091135.1. GTDB lineage: Bacteria > Bacillota > Bacilli > Paenibacillales > Paenibacillaceae > Cohnella. The sequence continues at coordinate 158,923 of NZ_JAGXJW010000005.1, forward strand.
TGCACGGCGCTGGGCTCGGATACGGAATTCCGGACCCGTCCGGCGGCAGACTTGCGCTTCGGAAGGATGGGAAGATCGAGGCCTCGTTCGGCTTCGAGGAATGCGGCCAAGGGTTGATCGCGACGCTGGAGCAGATGCTGGTCGAGCGGTTCGGCTTCGCCGCCGAAGATCTTCGCATCGTCATTGGCGACAGCGACGCCGTTCCGGACAGCGGCTCGAGCACGGCGTCCCGGGCGACGAGCATGATGTGGAAGTCGCTAAGCCTGCTGCAGACGCCGTTCACCGAGAAGCTGCTGACCGAAGCGGCGAACTGCTGCGGGCTGCCCGTTCAGCGGCTGCGGTTAGGTCCGGGCGGCATTTGGGACCGTGAGTCCGGCGAGCGGGCGATCGGCTACCCGGCGTTGGCCGAACGGCTGGCGGAGCCGATCGTATGCGAAGCGAGCACGAGCTACCCGGTCCCCGATACGGACATTGTCGGCGCCCACTATCTGTATTCGTATGCGGCAGTTGTCGTCAAGGTCGAGATCGACGATCTGACTGGCCGGATTCGCGTCCTACGGCAATTCCATGCCGTAGCCGCAGGCCCGGTCATGAACCCCCAGGGCTATCTTGGCCAGATCGAGGGCGGCAGCTCGATGGCGCTCGGCTTCGCTTTGCTTGAAGAGTCGACGATGGCACAAGGTCAATACATCGCGAACAACTTCGATACGTATCTCATCCCGACGATCGCCGACCTGAGCGGTCCTGTCGAAGTGCTGGCGATCGAGGATTTGCCGGATGGAGACGCATACGGGCCGAGAGGCGTCGGCGAGATCGGCTCGGTCGGCTTGGCTGCCGCGATCGCCTCGGCGGTTCGGAACGCCGCCGGCATTTTTATTCATCGATTGCCGATCGATCCCGCTCTTCTGCAGGAAGTTATGCCTATCGGACAATGGGCGGTGATGAGCGATGAACGATAAGGAAACGGCGGCAATCGCGGATTGGTCATGCACAGTAAACGGGAGGGCGGTAGCGCTGCAGCTGCCGCAAGCGAGGCGTCTGCTCGACATCATTCGGGAAGATCTGGGTCTCACCGGGACGAAGCGTTCGTGCGAGATCGGAAGATGCGGCGCCTGCATGGTGCTTGTCGACGGTGCGCCGGTCAATGCCTGCCTGATGATGGCTTACCAGTGCGCCGGCCGCACGCTCGTGACGATCGAAGGAATCGCGAACGAGGACGATCTCCACCCGGTGCAGCGGGCTTTCCTCGAAGAAGGCGGCTACCAATGCGGCTATTGCACGCCGGGCATGATCGTATCGGTGAAGGCGCTGCTGGATGCGAAGCCGAATCCTTCGTTCGAAGAAGTGGAGGAGGCGCTGTCGGGCAATTTGTGCCGGTGCACCGGCTATGGAGGCATCCTACGTGCGGTGCATCGAGCCATCGAGGAGGGACAGAGTCGCCCATGACCGAGAGAGAAAATCATATACGCCTTCTCAGGCGCTGCATCGAACTGTCGATAGAGGCGAGAGAATCGGGCAATACGCCTTTCGGCGCCTTGCTTGCGGATTCTGACGGGACGATTCTGTGGGAGCAGGGCAATGTCGAGATTACCGAATCGTCGTGCATCGGCCATGCGGAGACCAAGCTCATGGACGAAGTGTCGCGACGATATTCGAAGGAACGGCTTCGGGATTGTACGTTGTATTCGACCGCCGAGCCGTGCGCGATGTGCGCCGGTGCGATCTACTGGGGCAACGTCGGCAAAGTCGTATTCGGCATATCGGAGCAGAGACTGGGGCAGCTGACGGGCAATCATCCGCAAAATCCGACGCTTGACCTCCCGTGCCGGGAAGTGTTTGCCAAGGGAAGAAGAGCGATCGTCGTCATCGGGCCGTTCCCTGAGCTGGAATCGGAGACGATTGCCGCGCATGAGGGGTACTGGCGATGAAGACAACGATCGGAGAGGTTAATAAGATGGATCGGGACCGCTTCATGCAGGTATTCGGAGATGTCTTCGAGCACTCCCCCTGGGTGGCGGAGCGAGCGTGGGCGAAGAGGCCGTTTGGTTCAAAAGACGCGTTGTTCGAAGCGATGAAGAGTCAGGTTGTGCATAGCTCGGATGAAGAGAGGCTTGCGCTGTTCCGGGCTCATCCCGACCTGGCCACCCGACTCAAGATTACCGAGCGGTCTGAAGGCGAGCAGCGGGGGGCGGGGCTGGATCGGCTGTCGCCGGAGGAATATCGGCGCTTTGACGGTCTGAACCGTGCCTATCGAGATCGATTCGGCTTCCCCTTCATCATGGCGGTATCCGGCAAAACGAAGGAACAAATCGCGCAGGCGATGACACTGCGTATCGAGAACGGGCAGGCGGAGGAGGAAGCGCAAGCGCTGCTGGAAGTGCTCCGGATCGCCGAGATCCGCCTAAGCCATATGGGGCTCGATTCCTGATATCCAATTGGAAGGGGCTAAACATAAATGTTGAATTTATCTTCCGGACGCACGCTGTATTACGGCAAAGGAGACGTTCTCGTCTATCGGACTTACGCCAGGCCGCTCGAGGTCCTTGCGATTCCGGAGTCGCCATATACGGGCAACCGCAACGTCATTTTCGCCCATAACGTCAAGTTCGCCGTCAGCGGACAATCGCTGCTGACCTCGTTCACGGAAGGGGATAACGGCCAAGTCGTCGCCACCGATTCGATGAAAAACTTCCTGCTCCGGCAAGCCGCTTCGTTCCAAGGATGCGCCGCAGAGGAACTATTGGGCTTCCTGGGCGAACGCTTTCTGGAGCAATACGCCCATATCGACGCGGTCGAGATCAGCGCGGACAGGATCCCGTTCCAGCCGGTCGAGGTACCGGGCCCGGGCGGATTTTACGACAGCAGCCTTGTGTTCCGGCGCTCGCATAACGAGCGCGCAAGCGCGGGACTTACGATCGAGAAGACCGAGTCCGGCCCTCGCATCGTCTCTCATTGGTGCGGACTGTCGGACCTGCAGCTGATCAAGGTGAGCGGCAGCTCCTTCTACGGTTTTATCCGCGACGAGTATACGACCCTTCCGGAGGCGAAGGACCGCCCGCTCTTTATCTTTCTCGACATTCTTTGGAAATACGAGGACGCGGCGGACGCGCAGAAGCCCGAGGCGGGAAAGTACGTGGCGGCCGAGCAGATTCGCGATATCGCGCAGAACGTTTTCTACGAATTCGCCACCCCCTCGATCCAATACCTGATCTGGCTGATCGGTCAGCGCATCCTGACCCGCTTCCCCCAGCTCGCCGAAGTCCGGTTCGAATCGAACAACCGCACGTGGGAGACGATCGTCGAGCCCGCTGACGGCACGTCTGCCGGCGTGTTCACGGAGCCTCGGCCGCCGTACGGCTTCCAGGGCTTCTCGATGACCCGGGACGACCTGTTGTCCGCGCCGGAGATTCCTTCGTGACGGGGCGTCTGACGACACATGTGCTGGATCTGTCCAATGGCAGGCCGGCGGTCGGCGTCAAGGTGCGGCTGCTTCGACTTACGAAGCCTGATGCCGAACATTCCGATGATACCGACGAAAATTGCCGGGAGCTTCTCGTGGCGGCGGAGACGAACGCGGACGGCAGGCTGGAGCGGCCGCTGCTCGCGGACGGCGAACTGAAACGAGGGCTTTATGAGCTTATATTCGACGCAGGCGATTACTTCCGCAAAGCGACGGACGCAAACGCCGCGATTCCCGAGCCGATATTCGATTCGGTGCCCGTCCGATTCCGCGTGAACGACCCGGATGCCCATTATCACATCCCGCTGTTGGTAGCGCCAGGCGGCTACAGTACGTATAGAGGGAGCTGATCGAAGATGAGCGGACGCTACGATCTTGTCGTGAAGCGAGGGACAGTTGTCCTGCCCGGAGAAGTCGTCGAAGCGGACATTGCCGTGAAGGACGGTAAGATCGCGGCGATCGACGAACGCATCGACGAGCGCTTGGCGACCCGGACGATTATGGCCGGCGGACATCTGGTCATGGCCGGCGTCATCGACGGGCATGTCCATCTGAACGAGCCGAATTTCGGACACTGGGAGGGCTTCGCGACCGGGACCGCTGCGCTCGCCGCCGGCGGTTGTACCGCATATGCGGATATGCCGCTTAACGGCAATCCGCCGACCGTCCATCTGGATGCATTGCGGCAGAAGGAGAGACTGGCGGAGGGAAGCTCGGTCGTCGATTACCGCTTCTGGGGAGGTCTCGTGCCGGGGAATCTGGACCATCTGCAGGAGCTTGCGGACGCCGGCGTCGTCGGATTCAAGGCGTTTATGTCCAATCCGGGCGGCGAAGGCGAAGGAAGGTTCCGCGAGGTGAACGTGACGGATATGCGCGCCGGTATGGAGAAGATTGCCGAGATCGACGGATTGCTCGCGCTGCACGCGGAGAGCGAGGCGATCACCTCCCTCCTGGCGGATCGGGCTCGGCGCGAAGGGCGCACGGGTCCTGGCGATTTTGCCGCCTCCCGGCCCGTCGAAGCCGAGACGTTCGCGGTGGCGGAGGCGCTTGCGATGGCGGAGGCCACGGGCTGCCGGCTGCACTTCGTCCACATCAGCTCGCCTGAAGCGGTCCGGATAATCGCGAGGGCCCGCGGGCGCGGAATGGACGTCAGCTTAGAGACCTGCCCTCATTATTTAACGTTGACGGAGCGGCATATGGCGGAGCTCGGTCCGGTCGCCAAATGCGCGCCGCCCTTGCGCGACTCCGAACGGGTCGAGCGGCTGTGGTCGCACCTGTTGGCCGGGGAGATCGACCTGATCGCCTCCGATCACTCTCCTTGTCCGGAATCGATGAAGCTCGGCCGCGGGCTGACGTTCTTCGACGCTTGGGGAGGCATTGCCGGTGCGCAGAACACGCTGGAGCTGATGCTCGAGGAAGGATGGCAGAAGCGCGGCATGCCGCTCACGCAATTGACGGCGCTGCTGTCGGCCAATCCCGCCCGAAGGTTCGGCTTCTATCCTGGCAAGGGCGAGATCGCCGTCGGCTTCGATGCCGATCTGGCGATCGTCGACCCGTCCCGCCCCCGCACGCTAACCCGCGACGAACTGCTTCATCGCCATCCTCACAGCCCTTATATCGGCATGCGCCTTACATGCAAGGTGGTCGCCACTTTATGCCGAGGGGAGACCGTTTATACGGCGGAAAAAGGCATCGTCGCTCCCGGCTTCGGCAAGCACGTTCGCGCCAACCCTCGGCACGCCATCGGATAAACCGTACGCCAACTACGAGGAAGGGGGAGGACGAGATCTCGAACAAGCTATTCTACAACGGAACCGTTCTGACGATGTCAGAGGACGGAGCCGTATACAAGCCAGGCTACGTACTGGTGGAGGGCGACACCATTCGGGAAGTGGGGGAATGGCGGCAGGAAGAGAGATTCGAGCGTCTTCGCGATAGCTGCGACTTCGTTTACGATGCCGAGGGGAAGGCGATTATCCCCGGGTTGATTAACGCGCATACGCATTTATTCCAAACCTATATGCGCGGCGTGTCCGACCACTTCCCGCTCGCCCAATGGTTGCGAGAGATTATATGGCCGCTCAGCCTCGCGATGGAGCCGGAGGACTTCTATCTGGCCGCTCTCGTCGGTTGCATCGAAAATTTAAAATCCGGCGCCACCTACCTCATGGATCATCATTACATTCATACCTCGCTAGAAAACACGGCCGGCGTCCTTCGGGCGTTCGTCGATTCCGGCATTCGCGGCCATCTGGCGCGTGGCGGTTCGGATCTGGCCGGCGAACCGAAGCTGCGCGAGTCGGCTGAACGCATGTTCGCGGCGACGGACGAACTTCTGGAACGCTGGGAAGGGGCTGCATCGGGAAGAGTTCGTATCGCGCTCGGACCGCTTAATCTGTACGGCTGCTCGCGTTCCTTCCTTGAAGATGCAGCCCGCTACAGCGCCGACCGCGGCTTGATCAACCACATTCACGTCGCGGAGACCCGCGGCCAGATCGACAACACGATGGAGCGATTCGGCTTGCGCAACCTGGAATTGTTAAGCGAGGTCGGTTTGCTCAGCGAGAAAACTCAGGTTGTGCACGGGATCTGGCTTGACGACGGCGAGCTGGAAACGATTCGGGAGCGGCGCGCGTCAGTCGTCCATTGCCCGGTGTCCAACATGTATCTGGCTTCGGGCGTAGCGAGATTGCCCGAGATGAGGCGGCTCGGCATTAATGTGGCGCTCGGCACGGATGGACCGGGCAGCAACAACTGCCAGGACAATCTTGAGGTGCTTAAATTTACCGCCTGCCTGCACAAGGTCCACACGCTCGATTCGACGCTGCTTCCGCCCATGGACGTGCTGAGCATGGCTACGCTGGGCGGCGCGAAGGCCATGGGGCGGGAGCGCGACCTGGGAAGCCTGGAGCCGGGCAAGAAGGCCGACATCGTTGTCGTCGATTTATTGAAGCCTCACATCAGCCCCGTTCATCGCGTCTCCTCCGCGCTCGTATACAACGCCAACGGCAACGATGTCGAGCTCGTCATGGTGGGCGGTCAAGTCGTCGTGGAGAAGGGCGTCTGCACGTTCGTCGACGAACGGGACATTTTGCTTAAGGCCCAATCCCGCGTCGATACGCTGCGTGCGAAGCTGGCGAGTCGATATCCCGTTTTCGCGGCGGCGCATTAGAAAATCTAATTACACGAAAGGGTTGATCTCTTGGCGATGGTACGCTTGCACGATCCCGTATTGGAAAACGATTGGCATGCGATGTGCCTGGCTTCCGAGCTGACGGATAAACCGATCGGCGTTACACTGCTCGGAGAAAGGGTCGTCCTGTTCCGCACAGAGCAAGGGGTTCACGCGCTGCGGGATCTGTGCGTGCATCGGGGAGCGATGCTCTCGAAAGGGTGGGTGAAAAACGGGACGGTCGTCTGTCCGTACCATGGCTGGCAATACGACAAAGACGGCAGCTGCGTGTGCATCCCTGCGCAGCCCAAGGGCGAACGCATTCCGCCGCGAGCGAAGGCGACGCCCTATTTCTGCGAGGAGAAGTACGGCTTTATCTGGGTGTGCCTCGGGGAGCCGGCCGGCGGCGTTCCTCACTTCGAGGAATTCGCCGACCCTTCCTATAGGCCTCTTCCTTGCGGGCCGTATACGGTGAGGGCGGCAGGCACGCGCGTTATCGAGAATTTCACCGATTTTGCCCACCTGATGTTCGTCCATCAGGATCTGCTCGGCCACCCGGATTACGCAGAGCTTCCCGAGATTAAGGTGATTAAGGAGAAGGACCGCATTTATATCGAGAACATCCCGATCTTCCAGCCTGTCGCGCATTCGGGTTCGGACAAGCAGGACGGGACGACCTACATCTATCGCAAAGAAGTCTATCGCGCATTGTCCGGTCGTCTATCGAAGACCGACCCCGGCAACGGCCAGACGCTATGGATCATGATTTCTGCGACGCCCGTCGCGGATGACGAATGCCAGGTATTTATGGTCGTCTCGCGCAATTACGGCTTCGACGTCGACGACGAGAACTTCATCCGCTTTCAGGATATCGTGTTCGATCAGGACGCGCGAGTCATCGAGACGCAGAAGCCGGAGCTGTTGCCGCTCGATCTTCAAGCGGAGCTCAATCACCGGGTCGATATTTTCTCGGTTGCATACCGTCGTTGGCTGGGCGAAATGGGCGTCGTCGTCGGGACCGCTTAATGGCAATCTGGACTTAGCTTGGCATTCGATGAGATATAATATCTAACACATTCTTCGAACTCGCGTTGTAAAAAACGGTAGTCAGCTCTCGGCAGTCAGCTCGATGAACAATCGCCAACGTTCCTTTTGTGCTCCCGCCCAAATCATGTGTTAGTATTGTTGACGTTTGTGTGACGTACAAATACGATGAACCTAGCAAAGCCAAATTAAATAGAAGCAAGTCCTTGGAGGGGAGCGGAACGATGAAATCCAAATTTGCTAAACGAAGCGCCGCAATGTCGATCGTAGTCGCATTATCCGTTCTGACGGCCGCCTGCGGCTCGAACAATGGGAACAACGCCACGGAGAATGCCGGCGCGACTGCAAGCGGATCGTCCGGCGCGCCTTCCCCGAGCGCAAGCGGTGCGCCTTCTCCGAGCGCCAGCGGCTCGGCGATGCCGGCTGCAACCGAGACACCCAAAGAGGTCGTCAAGTCGACGCTCGTGCTGAATTGGTTCGCGGAACCGGAACATGGCGGCAACTTCGCCGCTCTCGCCAAGGGCTTCTACAAGGATGCCGGATTCGATATGACGCTGATGAACGGAGGCCCCTCGGTATCTTCGACGCAGATCGTCGCATCCGGCAAAGCGGACTTCGGAATGGCCAACGCGGACGATATTCTCGTCGCCAGACAAGAGGGCATTCCGATCGTGGCGATCGCCACGGCGTTCCAGAAGAGCCCGCAGGCGTTGTTCTACCACAAGGAATCCGGCATTAAGGATTTTTCCGATCTGAACGGGCATAAGGTTTACGTCGCGTCGACAGCCAGCTTCTGGCTGTACATGAAGACCAAGTTCAGCCTCGACAAAGCGCAGGAAATGAAGTATACAGGTTCGCTCGTCAACTTCGTCAACGATCCTCAGTCGGTCACGCAAGGCTACATCACTTCGGAGACCTACACGCTGCAGCAGCAAGGCGTCGAATTCGGCACCCTGCTGAATGCGGATTCCGGCTACAACATTTATGCCGGCGTGTACTTCACGACGGAGAAGATGATCAAGGACCATCCGGATCAGGTCAAGGCGTTCGTAGAAGCGACCGTCAAAGGATGGGATTACTATAAAGACCACTCCGAAGAGATCAATCCCGAGATTCAGAAGCAAAATCCGGATATGCCGCTCGAGATGATGAAGTTCAGCGCCGAGAAGGAGATGGACTTCGCCTTTGGCGGCGACGCCGCAACGAACGGCACGGGCACGATGAGCGAAGCGCGGTGGACGGAGCTGCAGCAGCAGTTGAAGGAAGTGGGCGTGCTTAAGAAGGTGGAACCGATCGAGAATGTGTTCACGCTCGCGTTCTTGCCCGGACCCAAAACCTAAAACGCATAATCCCGGACGCGGGCGAATCGTACCGCTCGGCGTATATGGCACGATAAAATAAACAGGACAAAGCGGACGAATCCGCATTGTCCTGTTTTTTGCTGTTGCCATTTTATGAGAAACCGGGCATAAAATAAAAACAAAAGAGAGACAGGAGGCTTCGAGGGACATGACGATGACACCGATCGGCGTATTGATCGTGGACGACGAATATCCGATCCGCGAGGAGTTGCGCGCATTTCCCTGGGAAGCGTGCGGCGCGGCGCTGGTCGGCGAGGCGGAAAACGGCGCGGAGGCGCTGGCCATGTGCGAGCTGCATGCGCCCGATATCGTCGTAACCGACATCGCGATGCCGATCATGGACGGCTTGACCTTTATCCGCGAGCTGCGCAAAAAGCATCCCGTCACGCAGATCATTCTGCTGACCTGCCACGGCGACTTCGCCTATGCGAAGGAAGCAATCGCGCTAGGGGCTTCGGATTATATCCTGAAGGTATCGCTGGACGAAGAGGAGCTGAAGCAGGCACTGCACAAAGCCGGGGCGACGCTGCTGCGCGAGCGGGAGCATCGGAACAGAGCAATTCTGCTCCGCCGGCTGAAGGCGGCGAGACATTTGGAGGCGCGGCTTAAAGCGCATCGCGCCGCAGCCGGCAGCAAAAAGCGTACGTTCGCGCAGACGGAAATTCCCGCCGAGGACTGGAGGCTTCTGGGCTTCGCGGACGAGCCGCAGCCTTTGCGATTCGTCCACCTTCGGCTGAAAGCGCCGGAGGACGAGCTTGCAATCGCGCAGGACGCCGTTCAGGAGGGACTGCTCGAATTCGAACGGCGAACGCCGTCCTGCAAAGCCTGGTTTCCGTTAAGGGGCGGCGAGTATGCCGTCTGGTTCTCGGAAGCCGAAGAGCCGGAGGCGGTAAGGCCGCGCCTTGCGCGACTGCTTGGCGCGCTGCTGGCCGAGGCGGACCGCAGAGAGCCGCCGCTTGGCGGCAAGCAAGCCATCGCGCTCTGTGCGACGGTGGACGGCATGGCCGCAAGCCGGGAAGACGTTCCGCCGCTTCTCGAGGCTGCATCGGACTGGCAGGAAGCCGAGTTCTACGACGCCGCTTCGTCGCCGAGCATCAGAATCGGCGCACCAGGGCCGCTCGCCGAGCTCGAGCCCGCGCACCGTCGTCATCTGTCCGGCTTGCTCGGCCAAGCCGGGTTAAACGCCGACCGCCTCTTGCAGGCGATGCAGGCCGACGTCGCGCCGTGGTGCGCCGAGCGCCGTTTTCGCCCCGCCGCCCTGAAGCGCTGGCTCGCGGGCTGGACCTCCGAATGGCTGTCGCGTTCGCGTCCCGGACATGCCGATCCGCATACCGAGCTCGTTGACGCTCCGACCTGGGACGAGCTTGCGGCCAGATGGGCGGGCATCGTGCGCGCGGCGCCCCAAGCCGGACCGCGCCGCGAGATCGTCGAGGCGCGGCGTTGGATCGAAGCGAATCTGCGGGAGCCGCTGTCGCTGCCGATCGTCGCCCAGCGAGCCGGCCTCGGGGCCGAATACTTCGGCAGGCTGTTCAAGGAAGAGACCGGGGAGACAGTGCACCAGCTCGTCCTTCGGCTCCGGATGGAAAAGGCGCTGAAGCTGCTGCGGGAGACCGACATGAAGGTTTACGAGGTCGCGGAGGCGGTCGGCATTCCGAATTACCGGTACTTCGCGTCCACGTTCCGCAACTGGGCGGGGGCGGCGCCTACCGACGTGAAGCGGCTGGGCTATGCGGCGGAGCGAAGCGAAGACGAGAGGGAGCGGCGACCATGAAGCTGATCGGACGGCTTGGCCATATGGGAATCGCCACGAAGCAGTTTATTTATATGTTTCTGGTCACGCTGCTCCTGCTTATGCTGCTGGCGTGGAGCAACCTGAGCGAAGCGGAGTCGCTGCTCAAGGACCAGGTGACGAAGGACGCGGAGCTGCTCGTGGCGAGGACGAACCAATACATCGATGCGACGCTGGACAACGTCGAGAACATTTTGCTCCTGCTCTCGACGAGGCAGGATCTGCTTGAGGACGGCAACGACGCGGAGGCGGTTCGCACGCTGCAAAGCTTCGCCGACTACAACAGCTCCGTCGTCCGAACGCTGTACTTCGTGCGTAGCGACGGCAAGGTGTTTTCCAATACGCAGGTCAATTACGACATTATCGGCAATCCCCATCTGGCGGAGCTGTACGCGCAGGCGCTCGGCAACTACGGCTCGATCCAGGTCAGCGAGCCGTACGTTTCCCCACTGTCCGGCCGCACGCTCGCCTATATGATGCCGGTCAAAGACGGCAACAACGAGGTTCGGGGCGTCATCGTCGCCGAGCTGGGCCTCGATCTCCTCGTATCGCGCATCTCCCCGCTTATTTATCAAGCGTTCGCGCTTGTGACCGCAAACGGCAACGTCATCAACCGGATGGAGGCGGGCGAACGGGTGCTCCCCGTCCTGCCGGGCACGTATCCGCCCGAGCTGCTCCCCGAATTTACGGCCAAGCTGCCCGGCCTGAACATCGGAGCGGACAGCATGACCGTCAAGGGAGAGCGGCTCATCGCCGTAAAATCGGCGAAAAACCGGCTGGGCTGGTCGCTCATCGCGTTTATCCCGGAGGACAGCTTCTACAAGGATTTGCAGCCGCTCTACGGCAACTATCGCAATGCGACCATGCTTTGGGTCGTCATTTTGCTGTTCAGCGCCTACATGCTGTCGCGGACGCTCACCCGGCCGATCCGCGGACTCGTGAACAAGATGGACCGGCTGCACGACTTTCAGGTCGTCTCCAAGCTGCCCGAGGACCGCCGCGACGAGATCGGGAAGCTCGCGAGCAGCTTCAACGCGATGCTGGCGCGCATCCAGCATCTGCTTCACGAGACGAAGCGCGCGGAGGAGAAAAAGAAGGAGTACGAGCTCAAAATGCTGCGCAGCCAGATTGCGCCTCATTTTTTGTACAATACGCTCGCTTGCATCAGCAGCATGGCCAAGCAGCAGAAGATCGACGACGTCCGGCAGACGATCCGTTCGCTGGTCGGCCTGCTCACCTTCAGCTTCGACAGGCAGGGCGAGTTCGTCACCCTGGAGGAGGAACTCGAAGGACTCAGGATGTACATGCACATCCAGCAGGTCCGATACGGCGCCAAGTATGACTGCCGGATCGAGATCGAGCCGCAGCTGCTCCAGCAGCGTCTGTTGAAGCTGACCCTGCAGCCGCTCGTCGAGAACGCGCTGTTCCACGGCCTCGCGCCGCAAGGCGGGGGCAGCGTCGTCGTCACGGGCGGCGTTCGCGACGGCAGGCTGCGCCTGTACGTCCGCGACGACGGCGTCGGCATGAGCCGGGACGACATCCGGGACATGTACCGCAAGCAGGCGGCCGAGCCTTCGCAGCACGCCTTTACCGGCATCGGGCTCGCCAACGTCCACGAACGCATTCGCATCCATTTCGGCGAGCCGTACGGTCTGCGCATCGGCGGGCGGAAGGGCGTCGGCACGATCGTGCGCGTGGAGCTGCCGTTATCCCAGCCTATGTAAGGTTGGAAAATCGAACATTTTTACGGGAATTGCGCATAACGGGCGTGGCCGAGTCTGTCATACACTGAATGCAGATAACGCTTACATCCGAGCCGAACAACCTGAAAGGAGGAAAGTATGGCACTCGCCGCTCTGCGCAAATACTGGCCCTTTTATGTGATGCTGTTGCCCGGCGTACTCTTTTATCTCGTCTTCCGGTACTTTCCGATGTACGGCATGGTGATCGCATTCAAGGATTTCTCGATCATGGACGGCATTCTGGGCAGCCCCTGGGCGAATCCCTGGTACAAACATTTCCAGACGTTTTACGAATCGCCCTACTTCGGGGAGCTGCTCCGGAACACGCTGCTGATCAGCCTATACAAGCTCGTCTGGGGCACCGTCCCGCCGATCCTGCTCGCCCTGCTGCTCAACGAATGCCGGGTCCGCTGGCTCCGCTCCATCGTGCAAACGCTCACCTATATGCCTCATTTTCTGTCGTGGGTAATCATTTTCGGCATTCTGATCGCGTTGTTCTCGCAAAACGGGGGCATCGTGAACCGCTGGATCGTGGAGGCCGGCGGCAGTTCCTACCCGTTCCTGACGTCGACCGCTACGTTCCGCAGCGTCCTGGTCGGCTCGGAGGTTTGGCAAAATCTCGGCTGGGGTGCGATCATCTATCTCGCCGCGATCGCGGGCATCGATCCGACGCTGTACGAAGCGGCCCGGGTGGACGGCGCGAGCCGGATGCGGATGATCTGGCACATTACAATTCCCGGCATTCGCAGCGTCATTGTCCTGCTCTTTATTTTAAAGCTCGGGCATCTGCTCGACGCCGGCTTCGATCAGATTTACATTCTCTACAACATCCAGGTGTACCCGGTTGCCGACATTTTGGACACTTGGGTGTACCGGACCGGCTTGCAGCAGTTGAACTTCAGCCTCGCCTCCGCCGTCGGGCTGTTCAAATCGCTGATCGGCATGGGTCTCGTCCTGTTTGCCAACAAAGTAGCCAAGAGATGGGGGGAAGGGATATGGTAAAGGGCCTGGAGGACCGGCTGTTCAACGCCTTCGTCTACGCCGTGCTCGTCTTTTGCGCCCTGCTGGCCATCTTCCCGATTCTTTACGTCGTCTCCGTATCGATCACGCCTTTCGGAGAAGTGCTTCGCAACGGCGGATTTATTCTGATCCCGAGGGACGTGACGCTTTCGGCCTACAAGACGCTGCTCACGCAGTCGAATCTCCCGCAGGCGTTTAAAGTCACCGTGCTCATCACCGTCGTCGGCACCGCGGTCAACCTGATATTGACGGGGCTCATGGCGTACCCGCTCAGCCGCAAAAATTTGCCCGGCCGCCGGATTTTCCTGCTCATGATCGTGTTCACGCTTATTTTCAGCGGCGGCCTCATTCCGACCTACCTGATCGTCAAGTCCGTCGGCTTGATCGATTCGATTTGGGCGATGATTTTGCCGAATGCGATATGGAGCTTTAACGTCCTGATTATGAAAAGCTTTTTCGAGGGCCTGCCCGAGGAGCTGTTCGAATCCGCCCGCATCGACGGGGCGAAGGAGTTCCGCATCCTGTTTCAGATCGTGACGCCGCTGTCGGTTCCCGTGATCATGACGATCGGTCTGTTTTACCTCGTCGGCCACTGGAATGAGTTTTTCCAGGCGATCTTCTACGTGACCGACCGGACGCTTTTCCCGCTCCAGGTGATCGTACGCGAGATTTTGATGCAGAGCCAGCAGACGCTTGAAAACGCCGACAATATCACGCCCACCCAGACGCTGCAGATGGCCGCCGTCATGATCGCCAGCCTGCCGGTGCTCGTCGTCTATCCGTTTATCCAAAAGTACTTTACCAAAGGCATGCTGCTCGGCTCGATCAAAGGGTGATTCGGCCTGCGACCGGCCGCTGGCCGGCCGACAGAAGGCCGCTCCAATACAGGGTATGGAAGGGGTTTGCCATGTCTTCGAATTCGATCAAACGAACGTCCGTGCTTCTCATGTCAGTCACGCTGCTCGGCGCCGTCGTCTCCGGGTGCGGCAATGGAGGCGGCAGCGAGGCTTCCTCGTCGCCATCCGGCTCTTCTTCCGCTTCGTCACCGGCCGGCACGGATGCCGCCACGCCGCAAGCGAGTGCCGATTCCGGCAAAAAGATCAAGCTGGAAGTGATCGAGACCGGCAACAATCTGCCCGCTCCGGACCAGGACGTCATCAAGAAGGAGCTCGACAAAGCGCTTAACGTCGACTTTAACTTGACCGTCTACGCCTCGGGCGACGACTACAAAAACCAGCTGAACGTCCGGATGGCCTCCGGCAACTTCCCGGACCTGTTCGCGCTCGACCGGCAGCAGCTGATCGAATTTTCCAAGCAGGGCCTGCTCCTGGATTTGACGCCCTACATGGACCGTCTGAAGCAGGCGACCGATTTTATCGGAGAAGAAAACGTGAAGAAGGGGGCGGTCGACGGGAAAATATTCGCGATCTCCAAAAGCTCGCAAATTCCGTACAATACGTACTTTATCCGCAAGGACTGGCTCGACAATCTGAAGCTGGAGGTGCCGAAAACGATTGAAGACCTGAAGGCCGTCGCCGTCGCCTTCACGAACGACGATCCCGACCAGAACGGCAAGAAGGATACGTTCGGGCTGACAGGGGCCGAGCTGAACGGAGCGTTCGCGCCGGTATTCGGCGCCTTCGGCGTCGGCACGCCGGGCACGGTCTACGAGAAAGACGGCAAGCTCGTGAACGCGCTGTACGATCCGGCCATGAAGGACGCGCTTGCCTTCATCAAGGACATGATCGCGACGGGCGCCGTCGATCCGGAGCTGCTCGCCAATACGGCGCTGCAGCATCAGGAGAAGGCGTTCAAGGGCCAGGCCGGCATCATCTGGATCGACTGGCCGAACATGACGAAGGAAAACATGATCGAGCAGATCAAAGCCGTCAATCCGAAGGCCGAATGGATTCAGATCGAGCCCCCGGCGGGCCCGGCCGGGAAGTTCGACGGATCCTGGGAAATCGGCAATACGCCGGGACGGTACGCGATTCCGAAGGCGCTCGAGAAGGATCCGGAAAAGCTGCAGCGCGTATTCGATCTGCTGAACTACGTATCCGATCCGAAGACCGGATCGCTGCTCGTGCAGTTCGGCGTCGAAGGCACGCACTTCACGAAGGACGGCGACAAAATCGTCATGACGGATAAGGCGGGCGAAGTCGGCTATTCGTGGCTGTACCAGTTCACCGGCCGTCCGGAACTGTCCTATTTGCAGACGAAATTCGTGCCGCAGGCTGAATTTATCAAGTTCGCGGGCGACCAGCCGCGCATTCAGACGCTGAACGGCTTCGTCGATCTGCCGGAGGGCTACGTCGCCTCCGACGCGGACCGGTATATCAAGGAAGAGCTGGCGAAGTTCGCGTACGGGCAGCGGGACCTGGGCGAATATGACAAATTTCTGAAAACGCTCGAAACGACGATGAAGTATAAGCTGTTCATGGACGCGGCCGAGGCGCAGCTTACCGCGCTTGGCTACGGAAGCAAATAAAAAGAACGGAGGTGCAGGCGAAGTGAGCAACGAGACCGACCGCATGCAACTGGACATACCGGCGCTGAAAAAGCAGTTCGAGGAGCAAGGCTACCTGAAGCTGACCGGCGTATTAAGCGAGGATCGGGTGCGGTGGCTGAACGAGGCGGTTGACGCCGTTTTGGCGGAGGAAGAGGAGAGTCTGTCCTACAACATTTATAACAGCGTGGAGCGTCACCCTGAATTTCTGTCGCTGATCGACGAGCCGACGATTCTGCCGCTGGTCGTGAACCTGCTCGGGTACAACATCCAGCTTCATATCTCGCATCTGACGGTGAGGAAGCCGAATCCCGAGCTGAAGAAGACGGCGACGAACAGCTTTATCGATTGGCATCAGGACGGCCCGCATCCGCAGTTTCCGAAGACGAACGGACTGACCGCGACGTACTATATTAAAGCTTGCTACGTGCTAAGCGACATGTCCGAGCCGAACCGCGGCAACACGAAGCTGATCCCGGGCAGTCACAAAAAGCCGTTTAACCCGAACCAAACGGACGTCAACGTCGCGTTCGAGGACGAACTGCAGCTGTGCGGCAAGCCGGGCGACGTATTCCTGTTCGCGCAAAACGTCTGGCATGCCGGCGCGCCGAATACGTCATCGTTTACCCGCCGCCAGCTGTTCATGGGCTACAGTCCGCTATGGATGCGGCCGATCGATTACCATCAAGCTTCCGAGAAGCTGCTCGAAGGCGCGGACCCGATCCGGCGTCAGCTGCTTGGCAGCATCAGCGACGACAAGTTCAAGTATTACGTCCCGCAACAATCCATGGTACCGCTCAAGGCGCTGTATCAGGTCTGAATTGGAATGGCACGCAGTTTAATTCGCGGAAAGCACTGCAGACGAACCCCGTCTACGGTGCTTTCTTTTTTATCGTATAGGCAAGCGACTATGGGGAGGCGAACGTATCGTGGAAACCAGGCATCCGTTTCGTTTTTGGCCGCTCCTCCTGGCTTTCGTATTGGCAGCCGCTTTTCTTGTTCCAACCGCCCGCATTCACGGGGAACAGCCCGGGGCTGTGCTTCGAACCGGCAACTATTATTTTAGTCTTGCACCGAACGCGGGCAGCTCCCCGGACTACAACGCGACGGGAATCGTGTCCGCCCAGACGGGCAAGCTGCTCGACGGGTCGACGACGACTTATGCGGGATGGATGGGCAACGGCAGCTTGCCCGGCACGGTGCAGGTCGTATTCGATCTGCTGAAGGACTATCCGCTCGACCGGATCAACGTCGTCATGAATTCTCCAAACAGCTACTGGGGCTTTAAGGAGATTACCGTCAAATATCGGTCCGAAGCGAATGCCGACTACTATTATTTGGCGGGCAAGCATGTCCGAACCGGGACCGCGCTCAATTACGCCGTCGAATTTCCGCTGCACGACGCCGTCGCCCGGTTCATCGTCATCGATATGAAGCGGTCGCATGCGTACCAGCACATTCCGCTGAGCGAGGTGCAGATTTACCGGGGCGTCGGAGACGAAGGGACCAATCCCGGGCCGGCGCTGACCGCATCCGAGCTGCAGGCGGAAATGAAAAAGGACGGCCTGATGGCGGACCGGTACGGACAGTGGATTTACGAGGATTGGCCGGGTAAAGTGACGACGGACACGCAGCTGCAGCAGGAGTATGCGACGGAAGCCGCCGCGCTCGCGGGCGTCGAGCTGGATTCGAACGTCTACGATCCGTACGGCGGGCTTAAAGCGATAGGACAGCAGACCGCCAGCGGCTACTTCAGGCTTCAGCAGATCGACGGCATTTGGTGGTTTATTACGCCGGACGGGTACCCCTTTATATTAAAGGGCGTCGATACCGCCAGCATCTGGGAGTGGGGGTACGGGACACCGCTCAAAAAGACGGACGGCACGCCGCGAAGGGTGTTCGAGGAGCTCCCCGACCCGAACGTCTATGCGGAAGCGTATTCCAATGACGCCAACGGCGAGCGGGTCAGCTTTTTGACGGCCAATATTATGAAAAAATACGGCAGCGATTACGAAATGAAGTGGGAGGACATCACGAAAAAGCGGCTCATCGATTGGGGGTTCAACGCGTTCAGCAAGTGGTCGAAGCCCAATACGGTGACGTTTCCTTATATCATGGTGCTGCAGGACCCGCCGACGCTAAGCAGAATCGATTGGACGTACGACGTGTTCGATCCGCAGGCCGAATCGATCATCGAGGCTTCGCTTCAGCCGCAGCTTCAAGCGGCGGCGAGCGATCCGTGGCTCATCGGCTACACGTACGACAACGAAGCGGGCTGGAGCTCCGACATCGTCGCGAAGGTGCTGGCCTTTGGCGCCGATTCTCCCGCGAAGGGAAGGTTCGTCGACCTGTTCGCGGAGCGGCATAACGGGGATCTTGCGGAGGCCAATCAAATTTTGGGAACGAACGCGGCTTCTTTCGAAGCCTTGAAAGCGGTTCCGATCTCGCTGGCCAAAGTGCCTGCCGCAGACGTATCGGCTTATATCCAGCTGGCGTCCAGAACGTTTTATTCCACGATCAGAACGATTATCGACCGCTACGATACGAACCATTTATTTCTGGGCTCGTCGATCGTCCCGACATGGCGCACGAGCCTCGATTGGGATGCGGCATCGATGGAATTCGTAGACGCCTTCTCGGTCGACAACTATACGAACGATCCGAATTGGATCGCGCGGTACCAGGCGTTCGGCAAACCGCTGCTTAATCTTGAGTACACGTTCAGCACGACCGAGCACGGTCTGTCCGCGGTAAACGGAGCGACGCACGTTCCCACCGTTGCGGACCGCGGGCTCCGCTACAAGGCGTTCGTGGAAGGTCAACTGGGCAACCCGCTGTTCGTCGGCTCCGGGTGGTTTTCCTACTACGATCAAGCTGTAACCGGCCGGAAGGACGGCGAAAATTTCAACATCGGTCTGCTCAATCAGCAGGATCAGCCATACGCCGACATGATCGCGGTCATGAAAACGGCCAATGCCGGTCTTGAAGCCGTTCATGCAGATGCCGAGTTCCCGACCGAGCCGGAGGAGCCAGTGGACATCATCGTCGACAATCGGGACGCCGGATTTGCCGCCGACACGGGCTGGGTGACCAGCGCCTACGCGGCAGCCCGCATCGGCGAAGACTACGTCCACAGCAATAAACTGGCGAACAAGCAGGCGACGTGGACGCCGAATGTGACGATCCCGGGCGATTACAACGTCTATATGCTCTGGAACGCGAGCGCGGACCGCGCCGCCTCCGCGAGTCTGGAGATCGGATACGACGGGGGGATCGATACGACCAAGACGGTGAATCAGAAGACGAACGGCAATCAATGGGTGTTCATCGGCACCTATCCGTTCGAAGCCGGGACGAATCAATATGTAAAAATCAAGTCGACTTCCACAACAGAGTATACGATCGCAGATGCCGTAAAATTCTCGTTAGCTTCTTCGGATCCGTTCGGCGCGACGCATGCGCGATCCAACTAAAGATTAAATTGCCATCCGCAGGGCCTCAATCGATCTCCTGTTTACGCCGGCCGCCTTCGAGGCGCGCCGGCGTTCACGGCGGAACCTATGAATTTAATTTTGATCATTATCTACATCCTTAGCAAAAGCCACACGGGCGCAGCCCGCGTCGCGATTGGATTTGGAGATGGTTCACGGCGGCTGACGCGGGAAATCGCAAAGAAAAAGATAACGCTTCCTTTACGGCGCTGCCGTCCTTTCCTATACTCTGGGCTGCAGCAGAGTCGCGAACTCTGCAAGCCCGAGGGGAGAGATGCATTTATGCGAAGCAGGTTGGCAGTCGCGCTGGCGGTCATCGTTTTATGGTCGGCATTAACGGGAATGGGCGGCGGAACGGGACACGCGGAAGAGAACAGATTGTCCCAAAAAACGTACGGCAGTCCCGAGGAGCTGCTGCCTCCGCTAAATTACACCGTATCTATTTTTAACGGCACGGTAGGCGAGGAAGAGGGGCGTCCCGTGCTGTACACGACATCCAAGGGCAAACCCGGCAACCTCAATGTCATCGATCTCGACGACTACAAGCTGCTGAGGAGCATTCCGCTCGCGCCTTCTGAGAGCTCCTGGGCGCATACCGTGGCCCCCGACGGGACGCTGTACATCGCCGCGGACGGCAGCGGGTCGCGTCTATGGAGCTACTCGCCGGTCACGCATGTGCCCAAGGTCGTGGCGACGTTCAGCGGCGAGTCATGGCCGATGAGCATCACGACGGACGAGCTGGGACGCGTATATGTCGGCACGTATCCGGGCGGGAAAGTGTATCGCTACGATCCTGCCACCGGGGAGACGAAGGATTACGGCCGCGTCATCGGCGACATCCCGCAGGAGTATGTCCGGTCGATCGCCTATCAGGGCGGCAACGTGTACGCGGGCACCGCTCACCATCAAATCGTCAAGGTGAACCTGGCGACGGGGGAAAAGACCGATATCGCGGCGGCGCTGTCCGTGCCGGCCGGCAAGGATACGGTGTACGACCTCGATACGATCGACGATCGCTATCTGTTCGCCCGTTACACGGACGGGACAGGCGTGCCAGGGCCGGGCTATTTGTACGATACGCAGACGGAGTCGTGGCTGGACGTCGTGCTGGACAATGTCACCGGGCTTCACGAGACGGATTCGCTGGACGGCAAAATCTACTTCATGTCCGACAAGCAGTTAAAGACGTTCGACCTGGCGACGCATGAAGTGGCGCTGACCGGGATGACCTACGGGAGCGGCTTCCGCGGTGCCGACTGGGTCGAGTTTCCGAATCATCCGGAGCTGCCGGGCAAAAATCTCGTGACCGTCAGATTCGACGGCGGCGTCGCCATTATGAACATCGAGACCAAGCAGGTGCATCTGTATCCGTCCGTCGTTCCCGGCACGCCCGGCGTGGTAGACCGGATCCAGACCGCGCCGGACGGCAAGCTGTTCGTGAGCGGCGTACAGACGAGCCGCGGCGCGATGATCGATCTTGCGGACTTGTCGGTCACGTCCTATGCCATGGGGCAGGCGGACAGCATCTATCCGCTGGACGACAAAATGTACTTCGGCGTCTACCCGGAAGGCGCGCTGTATGCATTCGACCGGAACGCCGCGCCGGGAGAAAACAATCCGAAGCGGGTATTCGAGCTGGGCGAAGACCAGGAGCGCCTCGTGAATATGACGGCCGCGGCGGGCAAGCTGTACATCGCGACGATACCGACCTACGGCACGCTGGGCGGCTCGCTCACCGTCTACGATCCGGCGACGGGCACAGGCACGGTGCACCGGAACGTCGTACAAAATCAAAGCGTGCTCAGCCTTGCCTACCATGACGGCAAACTGTTCGGCTCTACGACGATACGAGGCGGGCTGGGCTCCTTGCCGACCGAGTCGGAAGCCAAAATTTTCGTTTGGGACGTCGCAGTCGACAAGAAAATCGCGGAGTTCCCGCTGCGCGTCCCCGGTCTCGACCGGCCGATCTTCATCGGCGACTTGTCGGAAGGACCCGACGGCCTCATTTGGGGCGCCTCGAACGAGTATATTTTCGCGCTCGACCCCGACACCTACGAGATCGTCAAAAGCAAAAAAATCTATCCGAAGCTCAGCTATTCGGAATGGGCGCATTTCCAGCTGCGCTGGTCGTCGGACGGCTTGCTGTACGTCCTGTTCAACAACAAGCTGACGGTGATCGATCCAAAGACGCTGGATTTCCGCACGATTGCCGACGCTTCCCGCTTCGAGCTCGGCGTGGACGGCAATCTCTATATAACGGACGCGGCGACCAATACGATTTTGTATCGCATCGAGGTGGACGGCGACATCCAGGCGCCGCCGGCCGGCATACCGCTCGCGGTCGCGAACGCGGGCTTCGAAGAGTCCGGCACAGCCGGGACGATCCCCGGCTGGAGTCCGATGTTCGCGGTCGGCAGCGGCTATAACTATAACGTCAGCGAAAACCACGTCGCCTCAGGCGCGAAGAGCCTGAATATCAAGGACACGCTGCGGACGGCATCGGTCGCGCTGCAGAGCGACAAAATACCGGTCGAGCCGGGATCGGCGTATACGGCCGGCATGAAAATCTACATCCAATCCGGTCAACCGAGCTTCATGTTCCGCTTTTACAACGCAAGCGACGCCGAGACCGGCACGCTGCAGGTTCATCTCGACGAGAGCCGGCTGCAACAGTGGCAGGACGTCGCCTTGTCGGGCGCGGCGCCTGCGGGTTCCGTCTACGCGAGGCTGATCGCCGTGACGACGCGTTACAATATCTCCGATGCCTATTACGACGACTTTTACGTAACGGCGGCGGATGACGAAGCGCCGGTATCCACAGCGACCGTGTCGCCGGAGCCAAACGCACAGGGCTGGATCAACGAGGACGCGGAGGTGACCGTCCTTGCGACGGATGCGGCCGGGAGCGGCGTGGCGTCCGTAACATACGCCGTCTATGGGGCGATGAACGAAGAGGCGGTCACGACTGCCGGCGAGACGGCGACATTCCGCGTAACGGCCGAAGGCCAAACGACGATTACGTACTTCGCGGAGGATCGCGCCTACAATCGTGAGGCGCCGCACACGCTGGACATCCGTATCGACAAGACCGCACCGACCTTAACGATGACCGGCGCATCGAAATTCAGGATCGACAAGCGCGCGACGATCGGCTGCGTTGCTACAGACGAACTCTCCGGCATCTCGTCCGCCGATTGCGGACAGCCGCTCGTTGACATGCCCGTCTACGAGCTGGAACCGGGCGCGAACACCGTGACGGCGAAAGCCTCGGATACGGCCGGCAACGAAGCATCGGCCGAATTCGCCTACGAGGTGTACGCGGATTATGACAGCCTCTGCACTGTCTCCGCCGAGTTCCTCGGCTCGAACCATGGCGTGGCGCTGGCGTTATGCGCACAGCTCAAGCTGGCGGAGCAAGCGGAGGAGCGAGGCAACGAAGCCGCTAAGCAAGGAATTTTGATGGCGTACGATCAATCGGTGTCCGCGCTCTCCGGCAAAAAACTGACGGCTGAGCAAGCCGACATTTTGCGGAAATGGGCGAAGCAGCTATAAATTCAGCCTAAGAGCAGCCGGCCGACTGGCCGGCTGCTCTTTCGGCGCATAAGCCTGTTCATTTGCCGACGCCCCCCCCGATCCATGCCTCCAAAGCTGGCTTCGAAGAGGTGATATGTCCTGCGCCACGTTTGAACGATATCCCCTTGCGTCAGGTTGAAGGCCGTTTTGATTCAGAGAGGGCAGACGGAAAAGTCGCTCTCGGGAGGCAGGACTTAAAATCGCTCTGAGGAAGCAAGACGTAAAGATGCTTTAAGGACGCAAGACAAAGAAAGCTCTGAGGATGCAAGAAATACGAGCCCTTAGGATGCAAGAAATACAGCGTTCTGAGGGGACAAGAAATAAAAGCTCTAAAGAGACAAGACATAACAAACTCTGAGGAGGCAAGAAATAAAGCTCTAAGGAGACAAGACATAAAAAGCTCTAAGAAGGCAAGACATAAATAGCTCTAAGGAGGCAAGTCAAAAAAACTATAAGAGGCAACGCGTAAAACGCTCTGAGACGGCAAGACGTGAAACTCACTCTAGGGGAAAAGGCGAAAAAGTCGCTCTAAAAAGGCAAAATGGGAAAGTCGCTCTCGGGATGCCGGACGTAAGACCGTATCATTTATACGGCATTACGTTCATGTCGGGCACGGCGTCTAAACCGCCACATTAACGGACGAATGCCCGATCTAGGGCCGACCAAGCCCCGATACGTAATCTTGCGGTACGACCCGCAGCAGCCGATAAGCTCGGCCAGTGCCGCGGTGCGGAAAGACAGACGAAAAGCGAACTCGTTCAAATAGGCTTGCAGATGCTTGGGGCCGATCCCGCCGAACGTCCAGGATAGCCATCGCACCGCGTCCCGCCAGGCTAGATGCAGTGCCGAGCGTCCATGATGGCCGCCCGGGAGTATCGTCGTATGGCCGTCTGCGACATGCAATTGTACAAAACGCTCCGCCGCTTCCTCGCCGTCCGCAGTGTCTCTTCTGGCCGCGCCGTCCCCTTCGGGCCCGTCGACGGCCTTTATTTTGAGATGGACAAACTGTTCCGCGTCGTTAATGGTGCCGCCGGCTACGACCGGCTGGGGCTTCAGCGACTGTTGGGCGTTGGGGCTGCCAAGATGCCGATGGTATTCGTAGCCGTAATATTCGCCAAGCAACTGAACGGTGCCTTCGAGCGGACGCTCGAGATCCCACTGGCCGATGGCATCACGCAGCTTATGATTGATCAGCCACGCGGTCTTATAGGTTACATGGATCAGTTCGGCCAGCAGCTTGGCGCTGATGCCGATCTGCATCAAATACATCGCTTGAAACCACTTCGCGAGCGGCGTGCGGGAGCCCTCCAGCACCGTACCGGCGGTGAGAGAGGTCTGATGGCGGCAAGAGCGACATTCGAAAAGCCGCCGGCCGCGGGACGACACTTCGTAGTAGGAAGGATGCGAGCAGCGGGGGCAGCGGAAGCCATGCGGCCATTTGGCGGCGAAAAGAGCGCCCGCGCAGTCGTCTTCGCTATAGGCCGGCAAACAATCCCGAATCGAAAAACGGCTGGGCATGGCGATCCCTCCGATAAGAACATTTGTTCTTATTATATCAAAAATCGGATGGATGTAAAGCGAGATTGCCAAGCGAATAAAAAAGTAAAAGTTAAAGCGGGAGTGCGCGCAAGTCGCCGTTCCTTGCCGAAGGGGATACCGTTAAAACGGCGCGAAAGCAGGTGTGCAGCAGCCGCAGGAAGCGCATTCGAGATGCTCGGCCCCACGCGAGGCCCGTCAAGCGAGCCGCTCTTTTGGCCGCGTTCGTCCGAAGCAGGCTCAACCGCCTTCCGTTCGTTCCTGCTTTCTGAAGGCGCTCGGATTTGTTCCCGTCCATTTGCGAAATTGATTCATAAAGTGGTTGTAGTTGTGGAAACCGACGTCGTAGGCGACCTCCGAGGCGCTGCGATCCGTATGCGCAAGGAGGAGCGTGGCTTGCCGAATTCGCATCCGATTGAGTGCATCGATGACGGACACTCCCGTCTGTTCCTTGAACAAGTGCGACAAACGGGAGGGAGACAGTCCGATCTCCTTCGACAACGCTTCGATCTGGACGGGGCTGCGCATGTGCTCCGACAAAAAGCGCATGGCTTCCGCGACCCGCGGATCCAGCTTCCGGCTTTGCCGCTCGGCCAGCAGCATTAATATTTCCCGAAGCGAATTCAGGCACAGATCGTGCCAGTACTCGCTCCTCTCTCGCGAATCGAACAGGATTCTGCGAAAAGCCTCGTATATTCTCGTTTGCAGGGAACCTTGCTCCAACGCTTGCAAGGACAAGGGCTCGTCCGGCAGCAGCTTTTCCCCGATCGATCGGGGGGAGAAATGCGCCCATACGAAGTTCCAGACTTCCCCTTTTATTGTCCCGTACGTATGGGGCGTACCCGCACGCAGCAGAGCGATGTCGCCGCTTGCGCAAGTTTTCTTTTCGCCGGGAATCGCAAAGTAGCCGCTGCCGTCAAGCGTGTAGGCGATCAGCCAATCTTCCATCCCTCCGGGCCTGTTGGTAATGTAGCCGTCGTCGACTTGAAAATGTCCCGCCAGAATAATGCCGGAACTCAATTCGCTATAAGAAGCCGGTTCGTTGTATTTTTCCACAGATTTTCTCTCCCAGCCGCAGTCGTTTGTTAATAGCATAGCGCGCGGCATCGCTTAAATCCAGCGGACAGCAGAATCGTGTGAGTGAAAAGCAGGATTGCTACTCCCCGGCGGAGCGCGAAAAAAATATACTGGACCTGCAGGACCCGAGGGCCGGCTTAATCGATTCGGAGGAGGAGAAGACATGTCGCATGCACTTCAATGCTTGACCGCGGAGCAAAAAAATAAGTTCGACAAGGAAGGGTTTCTAATCGTAAAGGGGCTGTACGATTCGCAGCAGCTTCAGGAAATCAAGGACACCTTCGAAGAAATCGGCCGCACGGGCGTGCCGGGCTATTATGAGCCGGACATGACCGCAGGCGACGACGATCCGCTGAAGCGGTATCCAAGGGTGATGCACCCGCACCGGTTCAACGCAACGGCGAAACGATACATGCTGCATCGGCCGGTGCTAGCCGTATTGGAGGATTTATACGAGGAGCCGCCGCTTGCCGCGCAAAGCATGTTTTATTACAAGCCTCCCGGCGCCAAGGGGCAGGCGCTTCATCAGGACAACTTCTACCTGAAGGTGGAGCCCGGCAACTGCATCGCCGCATGGACGGCGGTCGACGGGGCGGACGAGGAGAACGGCGGTATGCTGGTCGTGCCGAAAACGCACGATTACGAGATCGTCTGTCCCGAGAGCGCCGATGCGAAGGAATCGTTCACGACCCATTTCGTGAAGCCGCCGAAGGATCAAAAAGCGATGCCCGTCGTGATGGAGCCGGGAGACGTGCTGTTTTTTAACGGTAACCTCATTCACGGCTCGTACCGCAACAAGACGAAGGACCGGTTCCGCAGAGCGTTCATCTGCCACTATGCGAATGCGTCCGCGACGCGCATCGGTCAATATTACCGTCCGCTCTATCGTGCCGACGGGACGGAAGTCGATCTGGAGCTGAATGCCGACGGGGGACCGTGCGGTGTGGAATTCGAGACATTATATCCGCATTGATGACAAAGATGAGGCGCATCATGGACAGACCCACGGCAGAAGAGACCGCGGGTCCTGTTCGCGTCAAATGGAACCGGCGAAAATGATGGGCTACAGATCCTTCCTGTCGAATGCCCGGCAGCCAAGATAGAGCAGCAACGCCGCATAAACGACCGTATACAGCAAAAAGGCGTTGGAGGGAACGCTGGGGACAGAAAAGGGTCCCATATAAGTGCCGGTCAATCCGGCCCAATCCGATCCGCCCATGAGCTCGTACAAGCTTCTCCTGTAGACCGAATCCGTCGGCAGGATCAGCCCGGTCAGCAGGACGAACTTTTCAAGGCCGGGATGCGTTCCGCCTTCGCTCGATATTCCTTCGATGAGGCCGCTGAAGAGAGCAAGCCCGTAGAGCAGAGCGGCGCAGATGCCGTTGCCCAGCATTGGCAGATAGACGGAGCCGAGCATGGACAGCGTAAGAAGCAGGAGCGGCATCCAGAGAAACAGGACAAAGCTTCGCAGCAAATCCCCTGCGAACAGGTGGAAGCCGGTAGCGCCGTGGACGATCCATACCATGGCGACGAACAGCACGGCGCTGTAGGCGGCGATCCACACCGCATGTCCCAGCCATTTGGCCAGATAAAGCTTCCAGCGGGGAAGCGGGCGCGCGGCGACGGCCAGCAGCAGCCCGTTTTCCTGTTCGCCGGTGACCGTCCCCATCGTAGAGAAAAGTACGAAAAAAGACGCCAGAAACTGCGCGAAAAAGAGACCGAGCACCATGAACAGCATGCTGTCCATGAGCTTCTTGGCGGCATGGTTCGGCTCCTGCTCGGTCATACCTGTCAGCTCATGGAGTCCGACGCCGAACAGAAGCAGGAAAAGAACGGTTAATATGAGCGTGACCATAAATACCCGTTTGCGGGTCAGTTCCTTCAACGTGGCAGAGATGTACATGGTCATCGCGAGTCGCCTCCTTGACGGGAAGCGGCCATCCGGATAAACCAGTCCTCGAGGCTGTTCGCCTCGGGACCGGATTCGTACAGCGTCAGACCGTTTTGGATAAACAGCGCGCAAAGGTAGCCTGCCTGCTCCCGGCCGGATACGTGCGCGGACAAGACCGCGTTGCCGTTCGCATCGGCCTCGATGAGCCGCAGCGCGGAGGCGGAAGTTCCTCCGGCGGCTTCGAGGATAGCCGATAGCGTGTCGGGCAGCCAGCCTCCCACCTGGAATCGCCACCGGACGCCGCCGTCGGTCGCGCCGCCGAGCAGCTCGCGCAGCGAGCCCGAAGCCAGCAGCTCGCCGCCGTACAGGAATGCCGCCTGATCGCACAACGCCTCCACGTCCTCCAGCAGATGCGTATTGAGAAACACGGTTACGCCCTTGTCGCGGAGCCGTTTCAGCAGGCTTCTGATCTCGTGCCTGCCGACCGGATCGAGAGCCGAGGCCGGCTCGTCCAGAATCACCAGCTCGGGATCGAGGAGCAGCGCCGTGGCGAGGCCCAGCCGCTGCTGCATGCCTTTGGAAAAGCCGCCGATCCGCCGGTCCGCCGCCTCCGCCAAGCCGACGAGCGCAAGCGTATCCCGCACCCGGCTGCGGAAGGCGGGCGAGCGCGTATCCCGCGGACGCAGTCCGCCCAACCGGCCGTGGAAGCTCAGCACCTCGGACGGCGTGAGCCAGTCCTGAAAGCGAAACAGCTCGGGCAAATACCCGAGCTTGCGCCTCGCTTCCGGCCGGCCGAGCGGTTGGCCCAGCATAACGGCCCGCCCCGAATCGGGGCGGTGAAGGCCGGCGAGCATTTTAACGAAGGTGCTCTTGCCGGCTCCGTTCGGTCCCAGCAGGCCGAAGATGCATCCCTGCGGCACCTGAAGGGTGACGTTGCGGCAGCCGCCGCGGCCGTCGTACGTTTTGGTCAGATCCGCGGTGTCGATGATCATCATGGCCCGACAAGCGCCTCCGCCGTGCGCCTGAAATCGGACGGCGCATTAAAATCGTTTGTTTCGACGCTGAGCAGGCTCATGCGCGCGCCGTCGAGCCAGAGCAGGAAGCGTCTGGCGTCGCCTTCCGTCATGAGCGCCTCGCGGCCGTTCAGCCGCAGACTCTCGGTCATGCCTTCGCGTGCGGGGACCGGCAGCGTATTTCGCCAGTCGCCGATGGCCGCCAGCTTGGTGCGCAGGCTGTCCGGCAGCACCGGCAGACCGAGGATCGCCTCGCGGACGACGGCCGCGTCGATGCCGCCCTCTACGGTCAGCGCCGGCTTGCCGAACTGAAGCAATCGGGCGGGCTTGCCTGCCAGCGAGCCCTCCATGGAGACGCCGTCCGGGATGCTGAGGGTGATCGCTTTGCCGTCCGCCGCGGCCGGCAGCGTGGTGTCGCTGCCTAGACGGAGCAGCAGCCGATTGACGGCTTTGACGTTCAGGCGGAACGTCAAAGCGGTGGCCGGCTGATACACAGGGGCCGACGGCGCGTCCAACCGGAGGAGGGTGCCGCCCATCCGGGTTTCCGCTTCCGCCCAGGTCACGGTGCGCGATTCGCCGCCGCCCGATTGGGTTAACGTGCCATACTGGGCCAGGTCGAAGCGTTGGTCTCCGTCAGGCGAGCCGCGTTCGAGCAGGCTCGAGATGGCGGCCATGTCGGTTTGCGAGATGTCGACGCCGACCATGTGCTGGATGCGGAACGTATCCAGCATCGCCGCCAGCGTCCGGTCTCCGAGCGGCGTGGCGAACAGGCTGACGGCCACGGCAGCGGCCGCGACGCCGGCGGACAGCCGCCGCAGCCTGCGCTTCGCCGGCCTTTCCGTCCGCCAGCGGCCTCCTCCGGCGCTCTGCGGTCCGCTTGCGGCGGCCGTTTGGCCGGCCGGTGCTGCGGGCGCCGATTGCGCTTCGCCCACGCCGATTGCGTTTGTCCGTTTCATTTCGATCACACCGTCCTTATGTGGATGATTGTCCTCCGCTTGCTTCCAGAACGCCGGTACAGGCTCTCCGGCCGTCGCCTGCTCGAATCGCGCCCAGGCCGGGCCGGGATCAAAATCCGGTTTCCCGCCGTTCCTTTTATCCTCGTCGTTCATCGCCCGGTTCCTCCTCCTGACCGTACTTCTTTTTCAATCGTTCCTCCGCCCTGGCCAGCAACGTGCCGACGATCTTCGGATTGACCCCGAGCCGGCGGGCGATCTCTTCATAGCTGTATCCTTCCTCACGCAGAAGCAGGGCGGTGCGGTCCCGGTCCGAGAGCTTGTGCAGCACCCGGCGGACGACGTCGATCTCCCATTCGCGGATCACCTCCGTCTCCCCCGACGGGGCGGCGCCTTCCGACCAAGCCGCTATGCGCGCAGTCTCCTTTTCCAACAACGCCTTGCCCGACGCGCGCTGTCTCAAATAATCGTAGCCCACCCGGGTCAGCACCCGGTGCAGCCAGGCGCCGCAGGCTTCCAATCGTTCGGGCGGCTGCCGGTACAGTCTGAGGAACACCTCCTGCGCGAGATCCTCCGCTGCCGCGCGATCGCCGGTCAATGCGTAGAGCTTCCGCGCCACGCCGGGATAATGCTCCCGGAACAGGCGCCGGAACAGCTCGGGTACTTGCGAGCCATTCTCCATGCCGCGGCCGCGCCCCCTTTCGACATATAAGACGGTTGTCGGATCCGATTTATAGCAGGCAAGCGTTTATTTTATTTTCGCACACTTTGTCCAAGCGGCAGTCCTTGCATTCATATTAAACGACGGCGGCGGCAAATGCTGGACAGAATCCGATCTTCTGCTATAATGAGGAGCGTTATCAATCAACGCCGACAGTACGTCGACAATCGAACAAACCCCGGGGGAGCTGGGTAAGGCCGGCTGAGAGTGCATCCCGTCATCGACGATGCAGACCCTTTAACCTGGTCTGGTTAGTACCAGCGTAGGGAGGCGGGAAGCGCGAATCGGATTCGCGCGTTTTGTCCATGCTTATTTAGGACGCCCTCCGTATACGGGGGGCGTTTTTTGAATGTCTGCGTGCCGGACGGCAGTGGAGAGGGAGTAGAGACAGATGGGTATGGTCCAAAAAAGCTGGCGCGGCAAGGGCGCGGCGGCGATCGCGGCGCTGCTGATCCTGGCGGGCTGCGGGGGGAACGGGAACAACGAGGGGGGCAGCAGTTCGGCTGCGGCTTCGCCGAGTTCGCCTGCGTCGGCATCCGCTTCGGCATCGGCCTCGAACGACCAAGCCGCCGATCTCGGCAAAGTGAAGGTCGTGCTCGACTGGACGCCGAACACAAACCACACGGGCTTGTACGTGGCGGCCGATCAGGGCTACTGGAAAAAGCGCGGCCTCGACGTCGAGATCGTGCTGCCGCCGGAGAGCGGCGCCGACCAAATGGTCGCGACGGGAGCGGCGGACTTCGGCGTAGGCGCGCAGGAGGGGCTGACCTTGGCGCGAGAGAACGATATGCCGATCGTCTCGCTGGCTGCCATCATTCAGCACAATACGTCGGGCTTCGCATCGCCGGCGGACAAAAACATCAAGGAGCCCAGAGATTTCGAGGGGCATAGCTACGGCGGATGGGGCTCGCCGGCGGAACAGGCCGTCATCGGCTCGATGATGCAGAAGCAGGGCGCCGACGTGAACAAGGTCAAGTTTGTCAACGCGGGCACCGCCGACTTTTTCACCGCCGTCCAGAAGGATATCGACTTCGAATGGATCTTCTACGCCTGGACCGGCATCGAGGCCGAACAGCGCGGCATTAAGCTCAACATGGTCTATCTTTCCGATTTCGACAAGCGCCTCGATTACTACACGCCGGTGCTGACGACGAGCGAAAAGATGATCAAGAACAAGCCGGACGTCGTCCGCGCGTTCGTCGAGGGGGCGTCGGAAGGCTATCAGTACGCGATCGACCATCCGGCCGAAGCCGCGGACATTCTGATCAAGGCCAATCCCGACCTGAACGCGGATCTGGTCAAGGCCAGCCAAGCGTGGCTGAGCCCGAAGTACAAAGACGACGCGCCGCGCTGGGGCGAACAGAAGCGCGAAGTGTGGTCCGGCTACGCCGAGTTTCTCAAAGAGCACAAGCTGCTGACGAAGGACCTGGACTACGACGCGATGTTCACGAACGACTTTTTGCCGCAGTCTTAAATCACGCAAGGACCGATGGGGACTTGACCGGGAGGACAAAGAAATGGCACAAGCCTTGCTGAGTATTCAAATTTTGCCGAAAGCCGCAAAGCCCGAGGACGATACGCATCTGTACGTCGACCGAGCGATCGAGATTATCAAGGCGTCCGGCGTCGCGTACCGCGTCGGACCGCTCGAGACAACGATGGAGGGCGACCTCGACCAGTTGCTAGACATCGTGAAGGAAATGAACCAGGCGATGTTCGAAAAGGGCAGCCCGTCCGTCCTGTCGCAAATCAAGCTGCTCGTACACGGCTCGGACGGCGCCTCGATGGCGCATCTGCTGCGCAAATATCCCGATGGACAGTAAAATCGGCCGCTGGCTGCTGCCGATCGGAACGCTGATCGGCGCGCTCGTCCTGTGGCAGCTTAGCGTAGATTTGTGGCATATCAAGCCGTATAAGCTGCCGTCGCCGCTGCATATCGGCGAGCGGATGTGGGAGCAGCGCGACCGGCTGCTCGCGCAGAGCGGCTCGACCCTGCGGCTTGCCCTGAAGGGCATCGGTCTCGGGATCGCGCTAGGCGTGCTTTCGGCGATCGTTTTTCATCTCATTCCCGTCGTGCGGGCGGCGCTGTCGCCGATCATCATCATCACGCAAAATATACCGCTCATCGCGCTCGGACCGCTGCTCATCATCTGGCTCGGCTTCGGCATCGCGCCGAAGCTCGTGCTGCTGGCGCTCGTCTGCTACTTCCCGATCGCCTGGTCGATGCTGGCGGGCCTTGGGCAAGCCGACGCGAATTTGCGCGAGTATCTCGCGATGATCGGCGCGAGCCGGCTGACGGTGCTGCGGCGTTTGGAGCTGCCGGCCTCCTTGCCCTATTTCTTCTCCGGACTGAAAATTACGGCGACGTACAGCATCACGGCGGCCATTGTCGCGGAGTGGCTCGGCGCGAGCGAAGGCATCGGCTATTACCTCGTGCTCAAGTCGAAGGGCTACGACACGACGAGCGTTTTTGGCGCGATCGTATGCATCGTGGGCATGGCGCTGGCGTTCTACGGCATCGCGGCGCTGCTCGAGCGGCTCGTCGTCCGCTGGCGGCCGGCGGGCCGGGAAGGAGGCGCGCGATGAGCGGACAAGCGAAGCTCGAACTGATCGATATTCATCATCAATATTCGCGCGGCAAAAAAGCCCATCCCGTGCTCGGCGGCATCTCGCTTACCGTCGCAGACGGCGAGTTCGTCACGCTGCTCGGCCCGTCCGGCAGCGGCAAGTCGCCGCTGTTCCGCCTGATCGGCGGCGTCGAGCGGCCGCGAGCGGGGCGCATCCTGATCGACGGCGCGGAGACGACCGGACAGCGCGGCCATATCAGCTATATGCCGCAGCAGGCTTCGCTCTTTCCCTGGCTGTCTGTCCGCGCCAACATCGCCTCCGCGCTGACGACGGCCGGCGTCGAGCGGAGGCAGGCGGAGGTGCTGGCGGCGAAGTGGCTCGATCGCATCGGTCTCGGCGACGTGGCGAACGAGTACCCGCGGGTGCTGTCGGGCGGCATGCAGCAGCGCGTGTCGTTTTTGCGGGCGCTGCTCATGCCGCGCGGCGTCATGTGCCTAGACGAGCCGTTCGCTGCGCTCGACGCGCTCACGCGCGCGGACATGCAGGCGTGGCTGCTGCGGCTGTGGGAGGAAGAACGGCGCTCCGTGCTGTTCGTCACGCATAGCATCGAGGAGGCGCTGACGCTGTCGGACCGCATCTACGTGCTGTCCAAAGCGCCGGCGACCGTGCTGCGGGAAGTTCGGGTCCCGTTCGAGCGGCCGAGAAGGGCGGATGTGTGGAAGGAGCCGGCGTTCGTGGCGTTAAAGGAAGAAGTGCTGGCGCTCTTGGAGCGGGGAGGCGGCGGACATGGCGTATGACGCGCATCTGCACGCCGACCAATATCCGCCGGAGCGTCGGAAGACGCTGCTCGCCGAAGCGTTCGCGGCCGGCATGAGAGGCGTTGTCGCCGTCTCGATGCATCCGGCCTCCTGCACGGAGACGCGGCGGCTCGCTGCCCTGTGGCCCGGGCGCGTGATGCCTGCCTACGGCCATCACCCCGAGCAGCAACCGCTCGTGCCGGACGAACGCGAGCGGCTGTGCGGCTGGATTCGCCGGCTGGCGGACGAAGGGGAGGCCTTCGCGATCGGAGAGGTCGGCCTGCCTTACTATACGCGGACGGAAGCCCAGGCGCGCGGCGAAGCGTTCGACGAAGCGCCTTACCTTGCGCAGCTTGACGTCTTCGCGCGTCTCGCCGCCGAGCTGGATCGTCCGCTCGCGCTCCATGCGGTATACGAGGACGCGGACAAGGCGCTTGACATTCTCGATCGGCACAGCGTTCGCAGCGCGCACTTCCATTGGTACAAGGGGGCGCCGGAGACGACGGCGCGGCTCGCCGCACGCGGTTGCTTCATCTCGCTCACGCCGGACGTGCTGTACGAAGCCGAGATCAGAGAGCTGGCCGCCACGTATCCGCTTAGCCTGCTGATGGCGGAGACAGACGGTCCGTGGCCGTTCGAAGGTCCGTTCGCGGGCATGGAGACGCATCCGGCCATGACGCTTGCGGTCGCGCGCGAGATCGCGGCGCTGCGCGGACTCGCGCTTGAAGCGGTCGAGCGGACGCTCGACCGCAATACGGCGGCTTTTTACGGCTTTGAATGACGTCTTTCCCATCGCAAAAAACAAGCCTTGCGCTTCTTCTACGGAAGAGACGCAAGGCTTGTTTCTATTGTAAAGTTTTGAACGCGGCAGGACGCTGCCTGGCGCCCGGTCCCGCTCATCCGTGGTAGCTGCCGGTCGGCGCGTTCAGCACCCATTCGAGCAGCAGCAGTTGCTCCTCCAGCCGCTCGGCCTGCGCCTGCAGCTCGGGACGAGCTTCTTCTCCCGCCTCTTCGTAGAGCAATTTGAGCGCCTCCTTGCGCGCGGCCAGCTCATGATACTTCCGTTTGACTTGGTCTGCTGTTCTCAAGCTCGACATCCTTTCGGTGAACAGACGGCGTCGGGCGCCTGTGGCTGGCCGTCAGGCCGCCCGCTTGGGCGCCGCGCGCAGCACGTACATGTAATAGCCTGCATAATAGGCGATCAGAATGAAGAAAATGGCGGCCGTCCAGGGATCGCGGCCGTATTGCTGCAGCGTGTCCGGGCCTCCGGCGGCATTCGCGGCCGTCTGCGCGCCCTGCATTGCGAACAGGAGCCGGTAGGCGATGCGGCCGATGAACAGCGCGATGACGAGCGATTCGATGACGACGTGCGTCCGGTAGTAGAGCCCGTCGCTGCGGCGCTCCACGACGCTGTGCCGGATGGCGAACCAGGCAAGCAGCCCGCCGAGGGCGAGTCCCGCCGCGTCAGCCGCGAACACGATCGGGTGGACGAAGCCGGCTGCGATCAGGATGACGCCGATGACGGCGAAGATGCCGATTCGAATCTGCAGCCTCCGCGGCCGGTACAGTTGAAAGCCGACCGTTCGCCGGATGCGGCGATACAAAAAAAACGCGACTAACAGGATGGGGACCGCATATTGCGCGGCTTGGTTCATGGAGATCGTCCTTTCGGGAGCGTTTGATGCGCTTAGTTTATCATACGGACCCGGGGAGGCGTCTATCCTTCCTCGGACTGAAATGACGTTTTTGTTGTCGGGCGATGAAGCTCCGGGCGCTAAGGCTTGGGCGATTCGACTGACCTCAAGGCAAACCAGGCAAACGGCAAAAAACCGCCGAAGGACGGCGGCTTCCGACTGCCTGGAAGGGCGTGATGACGATTCAGCGGCGCGAACGCGGCGTGGATTGCGGATCCTGCTTGATCGTTTCCGACACCTCGGTCACCAAGAACGCCAAGTAATTTCTAAGCGAGAGACGTTGCTGCTTCATGCGTCATCACACCTCCTTCCCGCATGTACTGTTATTTTTTTCTTACACATCCGGCAGCTGGTTGAAACGGAGGCGAACGCGAATCGGCGAAAGCCGGAAGGGGACACGTGAATTTGCAGCGGAAAAATGCAAAAAAGCCGGCCCCTCTTAAGGAGCCGGCCGTTCATGCGCAGGGCGTCAGGTAGAAAACCGGATCGTCAAATAAATGATCAAGACGAACAAAAACACCGCCAGGCAGTAGCCCAGCACGAGCCCCACCGCTTTCGGACCGTTCATGTCGATTCACCGCCCAGTACTTGATGCTTCTATTATACAGGACGAGGCGGGAGGAAAAGAAATGACGCGTTTGTGAACGATCTGACGCGCTCTGTCGCTCTTTGCGCAAGTCGCTTGAACGAGATCGAAGATCAGTCGACTTTGGCGCCATGCGAGAGGGAGAACAGCACCGCTTGCTCGTGATCCATCCGCACGCCGGATACGGAAAATTGCTTGAAGTCGACGCCGTCCATTTTGGCGCCTCTCGCGTCCGCTCCCTGCAGGTCCGCCTTGGCAAGCGAAGCCATCGATAGGTCGCAGTCTCTAAGATCCGCCTTTGTCAACTGCGCCCCGGCCAAGTCCGCCTCGTAAAACTTGATGCCGCGCAAATCCTGCTTGGCCAGCTTGGCGTTTCTAAGATTCGTATATGACCAGTCGCCTTGGAGGATGGAGATTCCGTCCAAGGTAGCTCCTGAGAAAGTGGAACCCATCATTTTGCATCGATCGAACTTGCAGACGAACAAATCCGCGCCGTTGAAGTTGCAATTTTCGAACGCGGAGTCCGTATGGACGGAGCCGTTTAGCGATGCGCCGCGGAAATCGCAGCCGACGAAACGGCATTTGAGGGACGCGATCTCCTCCATGGAGCCATGCGCGAACGAGCAGCGGATAAACGTGCAGCCGGTCAGCTCGCCGTATTTTAAATCCTGGCTGCCGAAGTTGACGCCCTCGTAGTGTTGCTGACTGTACTGAAACAATAAGACGGCTCCTTTCGGGGACTGATTTCCTTTCTCACTATAGCACACGGCTGTCAAGGGGACGTTTCCGGTCGTTCAAATGTCAAGCGCTATATTTTTAATGAGCGATATGCGCGAAAAAAAGACCTCCCGTGGAGGTCTTCGGCGGTCCTTATCATAGATTCGTCCATAAGCGCGATCGAGCCGTCCGTATAGAGGCGGTGTTAACCGAGCGTTTCCGCGTCGCCCGAATCCTCTTCGTCGTCGAACAGCGGACCGCTCGTAATCCACAGCTGCTGAAGCTGGTCGTCCGTGATCGTGCCTTTCAGAAATTTGTCGTAGTCGGACGTTTTGATTTCGATCATGTTTTCCGCATCGGCATCGGTGTAGAACACCCGCATGTACACGGCGCCGACCGGCACGAGCTTTTTGAAAATCTGGTCGATGTCCGTCCAATCGTCGTCGAAGCCGTACAGGGACGGATAATAGACGACCGCCGTCAAGTCGCCCTCGATGTCCGTGAGCGTAATTCCGTCTCCGCCGAGCGCCATGACGTCTTCCGTCAGCTTCACCAGATTGGCGCCGGCAGGCTTCAGGTCGACCGTCTGCTTTTTGGCGTCGTAGGTGTAACTTACGCCTGCGCTTTTCAGTGCGGACAGCGGCAGCATCGTTGAGCCTTGCAGATTGATGGCCGGCGTACCCTGCGTCGCAATCGCCTGCCCGCCGAGCGTCAATCTGACTTTCGGGAAACCTTTGTACGTTCCCCACAAGCTTGCGGCGCTGACGACGCCGCCGACGGCCAGCAGGCCGATCAGGGTGAGCAGGACAATTTTCTTTTTCATCGGACAACACTCCATTACATCTAGTATCGATTTAAGTTTAATGGCACCTCTTTAAGAATATCACGGCCGAGCGAATCGTTTCTGTGACCTCGGTTACAATTTCCAGGGCTAAAAGGCGCAAAAAAACGACCCCCGTCTCGCGACGAGGGCCTCATGGGAGAGAAGAAACCGGACGAAGAACTTATGGGGAAACGTAAGCCTTCTCCGCGGTTATCCCCGGCGTCTCTCGACGCCGGTAGTAGCAGTATCGCCGCATCGAGGGAAAATATACGCGCAAGTAAAAAATGACGCATGCCGGTCCGTCGTCATGGGACGGGCTTCCCGCAGACGGCTCGATATGGTAACATAAGCCTCATCCAAGCCGCGGCGGACCCGCGGCTGTCTTGCTGTCAAATCGGGGCAAACCATGTAACGCGGGGGTCGAACAACGCAGATGAGAGTCATATCCGGAGAGGCGAGGGGAAGGCCGCTCAAGGCGGTGCCGGGGCAGACGACCCGCCCGACGACGGACAAAGTGAAGGAAGCCCTCTTCAGCATGATCGGGCCTTATTTTGACGGAGAGCGCGTGCTCGATCTGTTCGCCGGCACCGGCGGACTCGGGATCGAAGCGCTCAGCCGAGGCGCAGGGAAGGCCGTCTTCGTCGACGCGAACATGCGCAGCATCGAGGTCGTGCGCGCCAATCTGGCTGCGACGCGGCTTGCGGACAAGGCGGAGGTGTACCGTCAGGACGCTGGCAAAGCGATCCGTCTGCTGGAGCAGCGCGGCGGCGAGCCGTTCGACCTGGTGTTCCTGGATCCGCCTTATGCCATGAAAAATTGCGACGAGCTTCTGCTGGATCTGACGGCGCGCGGACTGGCGGACGAGCGTACGGTGGCGGTCATCGAGCATGAGTCCGCCTTCGCGTACGGGGAGCGAATCGGCATATTCGAGCGGCGAAGGCTTGCGCTGTACGGCGAGACCGCGATTTCCATCTATAGATACGGAGGCGAAGCCTAAGATGAACGCCAAATCGAACCGGTCGGAGAGCGAGCATCGCATCGCGGTGTACCCGGGCAGCTTCGACCCGGTCACGTTCGGACATCTTGACATCATCCGGCGTTCGGCGAAGCAGTACGACAGATTGATCGTCGCGGTGCTGAACAATACGACCAAAAGCCCGCTGTTCACGGTCGAAGAGCGGACGAGCCTGCTGCTCGAAGTGACGAAGGATCTGCCGAACGTGGAGATCGGGAGCTTCAGGGACCTGCTCGTGCGTTATATGCGGTCGCAGCAGGCTCAAGTGATCGTGCGGGGCATCCGCTCGGTCACGGACTTCGAGTACGAGCTGCAGATGGCTTCGACGAATCGTCAGCTCGACGAGGGAATCGAGACGATTTTTATGATGACAAATCCCAAATATTCGTATCTCAGCTCGAGCATCGTCAAAGAGATCGCCAAGTTCGACGGCGCGGTGCAGGATCTCGTGCCGCCGGCGGTCGAGGCGGCGCTGCGGGGCAAGTTCGGCAAGCGTGACTGACGATCGGCCGAAGATAGGCCAATGATCGGCCAAACGGGCGCCTTCCGCGACGATATTGCGGCGGGCGCCCATTTTGCCGTCTTGGCCGATGCCTGCCCGCAATTATTTCGGGCGCTTGCCGCCTCTGCGGCGAGGCGAGATGAGCGCCGCGAGCAGGGCGAGCAGGACGAAGATGCCGAGACAGGCGATCGCGGCAAGCGTCGTCCCGGGCAGCAGCGCCCAGCCCGACGGGAGCGGGCCGGCCGCCGGCTCGGACGCGCCGAGCGAACCGGCGACGCCGCGCCATACCGGCGCGAGCGGCGCGAACCAGCCGCGCTCGGCGGCGACAGCGAGCGGGTAGGTCGCGGCCAGGGCGAGCGCGGCATGGAGCAGGCGGCCGGCAATGAAGCGAGACCAGGGGAACCGGCTGCCGCTCCAGGCGGCCCTGGCTTGAAGCAGGCCGCTGACGCCGCTCCAGGCGAGCGCCGCGGCGATAAGCGCGGCGGCTTTGGCCGGCGCTGACTCGAACAGCGCCGAGCGTCCGGAGGCATAGGCGCCGAGGTGCATTTCGTACAGGCTGGGAATCGTCAGCCAGGCGTCGTTGCCGGGCAGCGCCGTCTGCAAAATGCGCAGCACGACGGCGCTCATCATCATAAGTCCGCCGATCGCAAAAAGCGTGGCGACGGCGCTCGTGACGGCGTCGGCGGTCTGCTTGCCGAAGGGACGCGCGTCGTCGAGGCGCGCCTCCTGCATCGCCCGGAAGGCGCGGCGCAGGGCGGAGCCGGGTGGCCGGGCGGCAAGTTCGTCGTCGCGAGACGGTTCGTCGGACGACTCGGCGAACGGTTCGTCAGACACGGGATTGCGTCCGGATAACCGCGGCCACAGCATGCCCGCCGCGATGCCGGATATCCACAGCCCCGTGACGATCGCCCATCCGTAGACGGGGGCTTGCAGGAAGCCGCTGCCGACCACGACGATGACGAGAAACGGATTCGGCATGTGCGACAGCAGCAGCAGCGACTCGGCCTCGCGCCCGCGAATCAGGCCGCGGTCCCGCAGGCGCGCCGTCTCTCTGGCGCCGGCGGGCATGCCTGCGGTCCAGCCGAAGGCCGCGACCCAGCCCGCCGCAGCGGGCAGCTTGAACAGCCGGCGGAACAGCGGACTGCCGAGTGCCGCGATGCCGTGAAGCAGGCCCGAGGCGGCGAGCAGCTCGGCAAGCATGAGCGGCGGGAGCAGGCCTGGGAAGACGGTGTCCCACCAGATTTCGAGTCCACCCAACGAAGCGCGGAACGCCTCGTCCGGCGATTTAACGATGCCTACGACGAGCGCCAGCGCGCAGCCACCGAGAAAAACGGAAATGAGAAACGATTTTTTGCGCGACGCGGATTCCGGCATGAACGCCGCCTCCTCACGCCCATTCGGGTCTAACGGATGGCTGGTGGTACCAAAGCGCCGCAGAAGCGCAAGACAAAGCCATGGCCGCTCAATGGGACATGGTACAATGTACGCATGCCCGTCCGGCGATAGACCAGCCTTGTCCGTGCAGGAGGATGCCGGGATGCGGCAGGCAAGAGGAGAGAGGAAATATGCGAATCGAAAGGTTAAGTCCCGCGGAAAGTCCGCCGATGGATTTGCTGCTGCTCGCCGATCCGTCGGAAAAGCTGATTGCGCAGTACTTGCGACGCGGGGCGTGCTATGTGGCGAAGACGGCGGATGAGGACCTTGTCGGCGTATACGTCCTGCTGCCAACAAGGCCGGACACGGCAGAGCTAGTGAACGTCGCGGTCGACGAGCGTCATCAGGGGCAGGGAATCGGCAAGGCGCTCGTCCTCCACGCCATCGACACCGCCCGGCGCGAAGGCTACCGGACGATCGAGGTGGGAACCGGCAATTCGAGCGTCGGACAGCTGGCGCTTTATCAAAAATGCGGGTTCCGCATCGTCGGCGTGGATATCGACTTCTTCGTCCGGCATTACGACGAGCCGATCTTCGAAAACGGCATCCCGTGCAGAGACATGATCCGCATGTCCCAGGATCTGTAAGCGGCGGTCGCCGTCACACTCGCACCGGCGGCTCCGTAAAATCCCGCCAGGCGTCGGCCGGCCGCGATGCGGTGAGCGCTGCGGCATAGACCGCGGTTGCCCGCACGTCCATCGCCAGATACGGCCAGTCGCCGTCCGCGGCGCTGTGGACGACCGGCACGGCGGCCGTCTTTTTCATGCGCTTCAGCAGCGCTTGTCCCCGCGCCGTGAAGCCAAGCACGCGGACGTACTGCACGCCCGCAGCCAGCCGCTCGGCATCGAGCTCTTCCTTCCGGTGGCCGAGCAGGATGCGCGCGAGCGTCCGCTGCAGCTTCGTGCGCGTGTACCGCTTCGTCTTGAGCAGGTCCAGCAGCTCGTCCACCCGCCAGGACCGTATATCCCTCAGCGCGCCCTTGATACGGTGCTCCAGCCCCTCGGTCACCTCGGCGTAGGTCGCCAGCTCCGAGGCAGGCAGTGAAGCGAGCAGATGGAACAGCGGCCGCGCGAAAGCGTCCCAAGTTACCGGGGCTTTGCCGGCAGCCGCCTCCCGGCGAAGCACCGCAAGCGTCGAAGCGGGCACATAAGGGGCGAGGCCGTCCAGCGCGCCGCCCGCTTCGCCGATGAGCTTGCGCAGCGCCGTGGCGCTGGCGATGGCGGTATCGGTAATCTCGGTTTGATTGTAGCCGGACTTTTCGCGCCGGATGGACAGCGCCCGCATCGGGCTGCCCAGCTTGCGCAGCGCGAGCAAATAATGAAGTCCGAGCGTATGGTTCGGCTCCGACAGACCAAATGAAGCATCGGTTTCGCCCGCCGCTTCCAGCAGCTCTCTGGCGGCCGCGGCGTACGCGCTCGGATAAGGCAGGCCCTTCTTCAGCAGCTCGGCGAGCCGCAGCCGCATCGACTCGGGCTCGGCGGCCAGCCGATCCGCGAGCCGGGACAGCGCGTCGGCGTCGCCGCTCTCGCTGCCGAAGCAGAGCGCGTCGCAGACGCCGGTGGCCGCCAGCGCGGCGACCGCGCCGTACGCGAACCATTGGGCCGGCTGCGCGCTGTAGGCGACGGGCAGCTCGAGCACGAGATCGCAGCCCGCGCGCAGCGCCATTTCCGCCCGGGACCATTTGTCCGCGACGGCCGGCTCGCCGCGCTGCAAAAAGTGGCCGCTCATGACGGCGATGACAGATTCGGCGTCCGTTATTTTGCGCGATTGTTGTATATGATAGAGATGACCGTTGTGAAGCGGATTGTATTCGACGACGACGCCGACGGTGGACATGGCGAACGCTCCTTTGAAGCGCGAATTAAGGATATGATAACATGAATGAAGGCTTGAATTCCCATTCGGGCCGCCCATGCCGTCCGGCGCGTTAAATGTTGACAAAAGCGTCGCGCCGCGTCTATAATTACTTTTGTTTGTTTGGAGTGATCATATGTTGCTCAACGTACAGGAGCTGAAGGCAGCCAAGGCCAGCAGCCTGACGCTGCACGAGACGATCGACGTCGCCGAACTGCTGTCGCAGGTGCCCGGCGTGCGTCCGGCCGGTCCGCTCGAAGCGGACGTCACGGCCGAGCCTTCCGGCGAGTTCGTCAAGGTAGCCGGCCAGCTGGACTGCAATCTCGAATGGACATGCGTTCGTTGCTTGACCAAGTTCGAAGAGCCGCTTCACATTCCTTACAGCGAGAGCTTTAAGCAAGTCTCGAAGGAAGTGGCGGATCTCGGAGAGCAGGACGACGAGGACTTCGTGCCGTTCCACGGCGATCAGTTGGAGCTTCGGCCTTATTTGACGGACGAACTGCTGCTGAATCTGCCGCTGTCGCCGACCTGCAGCGAAGACTGCAAGGGACTCGACCCGGAGACCGGCGAAGACCTGAACGGCAAGCCCGAGCGGCCGCGGCCGGTCAAGATCGATCCGAGGCTGGAGGCGCTCAAAGGCTGGTTCGATTCCGAACGTTCATAACGACATCGAAATAGGAATGCCGATAGAGGCCGCTTTCGCTTTCGACTCTGGTAAGGAGGTGGGAACATGGCAGTACCTTTTGGCAAAACATCCAAAGCCCGCAAAAACAAGCGCCGGACGCACTTCAAATTGGTCGTTCCGGGTTTGGTCAAGTGCGAACAATGCGGAGAACTGAAAATCTCGCACCGCGTGTGCAAGGTTTGCGGCACGTACAAATCCCGCGAAATCATCAAGCAATAATGAAATAACGCGTCCCGGCGTGACTAGCGTCAA
The DNA here is from genome assembly GCF_019091135.1 of Cohnella sp. GbtcB17. Lineage (GTDB taxonomy): Bacteria > Bacillota > Bacilli > Paenibacillales > Paenibacillaceae > Cohnella. Next base: position 202,199 of record NZ_JAGXJW010000005.1, read on the forward strand.
GGCGCGTTTTTCTTTATGTCGGATTGGCACCAGGTATCAGTATGAACATATAAGGCGGTGTCGCCCATGGAACGCATGCCCAAAAAGCAACGCCATCAGCAGCTCGCCCGCCTCATCGAAGAAAATCCGTTCCTGACCGACCGGGAATTGACCCGCCTGCTCAAAGTGAGCATCCAGACGATCCGGCTCGACAGGCTGGAGCTGGCGATTCCGGAGCTGCGCGAGCGGCTCAAGCTGATGGCGGAGCGCTCCTACGATCCGGTCCGATCGCTGCCGCTGCACGAGGTGATCGGGGACATCCTCGATCTGCAGCTCGACAAGAGCGGCATCTCCATGTTCGAGATTCGGGACGAGCACGTCTTCTCCCGCAGCGGCATCGCGCGGGGGCACCACGTATTCGCGCAGGCGAACTCGCTCGCGGTCGCCGTCATCAACGACGAGATCGCGCTGACCGCGTCGGCGGATATCCGGTTCATTCGTCCCGCGAGACTCGGGGAGAAGTGCATCGCAAAGGCATACGTGAGATCCAGCGGCGTTCAGAAAGGCAAGGCGAAGGTGGAGGTATTCACTTACGTCGGCGACGAAATGGTGTTTCAAGGCAACTTTGTGATTTATCGCTCCGCAGGCGCTGCGGACGTGGAAGGAGCGGGAGAGGCATGAAAATCGCGATAGATGCGATGGGCGGCGACCATGCGCCCCGCTCGACGGTAGAAGGCGCACTGGCCGCGGCCTCGCAGTGGCCGAAGGCGGAGCTGCTGCTCGTCGGGCGGCCCGAGGCGCTGAGTCCACTGCTGGGCGTCGGCAAGCCTTCGAACGTGACGGTCGTGCCCGCGGCCGATATCATCGAGCCTGACGACGAGCCTGTTCGCGCCGTGCGCCGCAAGCCGGACGCTTCGATGAACGTAGCCGCCCGCATGGTGAAGGAGGGCGCCGCCGACGCGATGATCTCGGCGGGCAATACCGGCGCTCTCATGGCCGCGGGGCTGCTCGTGCTGGGCAGGCTCAAAGGCATCGACCGGCCGGGCCTGACCTCGCTGTTCCCGACGACGGACGGCAAGGGCGTTCTGACGCTCGATCTCGGCGCCAATATGGACGCGAAGCCCGAGCACCTGCTGCAATACGCGCTTATGGGCAGCATGTACAGGCAGAAGGTGCACGGACTGGCGAAGCCCAAGGTCGGACTGCTGAACGTCGGCACCGAAGCGGCCAAAGGCAACGAGCTGAGCAAAGCCGCGTTCGAGCTGCTCGAGACGGCGCCGATCCACTTTATCGGCAACGTCGAAGCGCGCGACGTGCTCGGCCGCAGCTGCGACGTGCTCGTCTGCGACGGGTTTTCGGGCAACATCCTGCTCAAAGCGATCGAAGGCGCCGCCGAGACGGTGTTCGGCCTGCTGAAGCAGGAGCTGACGAGCAGCCTGCGCTCGAAGCTGGCGGCGGCCGTTCTGCGGCCTAACTTCAGGCGCGTCGGAAAAATGATGGACTACAAGGTGTACAACGGCGCGCCGCTGCTTGGCGTGAACGGTCTGATCGTCAAGAGCCACGGCTCCTCGGACGCCAATGCGACGATGCATGCGATCCGACACACGGTAGCCGCGATCGACAACGGACTCATCCCTGCATTGGCCGAAGAATTCGGCGGAAAGTGAGAGAGAAGACGATGAATGGAATTCCCGTAGGCGTCCTCGGCATCGGCAAGTACGCGCCGGAGCGCCGACTGACGAACCAAGAGCTCGAGCAAATGGTGGAGACGAACGACGAGTGGATCGTGAGCCGCACAGGCATTCGCGAGCGCCGCATTGCGGCCGAGCACGAGGCAACGAGCGATCTGGCGTACGAGGCGGCCGTCAGGGCGCTGGCGTCGGCCAACATCACGGCGGATCAGCTTGATCTGATCATCGTCGCGACGATTACGCCGGACATGTTTTTTCCGTCGACCGCCTGCATCCTGCAGGACCGGCTCGGCGCGAAGAAGGCGGCCGCGTTCGATCTGTCAGCCGCCTGCTCCGGCTTCATCTACGGGCTCGCCAACGCATCCGGCTTCATCGCGCTCGGCATGTACAAGTACGCGCTCGTCATCGGCGCCGACACGCTGTCCAGGATCACGGATTATACCGATCGCAACACCTGCGTGCTGTTCGGCGACGGCGCGGGCGCCGTCGTCATCGGCGAAGTGCCCGAGGGACGCGGCTTCAAATCGTTCGAGCTCGGCGCCGACGGCGCCGGCGGCCCGCATCTGCGCATCCAGGGCGGCGGCTCGCGCCAGCCTTCGTCCGAGGAGACGGTCGCCGGCAAACGCCACTTCATCGAGATGAACGGGCGCGAGGTGTTCAAGTTCGCGGCCCGGATCATGGGCAATGCCGCGGAAGAAGCGCTGCGCAAGGCGGGCGTCGACAAGTCCGAGATCGATCTGCTCGTGCCGCACCAGGCGAACATCCGCATCATTCAAGCCTCGCTCGAGCGGCTCGAGCTGCCGCCGGAGAAGTGCGTGATCAATGTGGATCGCTACGGCAACATGTCTGCGGCTTCGATTCCGCTCGCGCTGGCGGAAGCCGCCGAGGAAGGTCGCGTGAGCGAAGGCGATACGATCGCGCTCGTCGGCTTCGGCGGCGGTCTGACTTGGGGCGCTTCGGTATTGGTCTGGTAAAGGATAGAGGAGGCTGACGAACGATCATGGGCAAAATCGCATTCGTATTTCCCGGCCAAGGGGCGCAGGCGGTCGGCATGGGCAAGGACGCCGCCGAAGCGTTCGAAGCTTCACGCAGCATTTTCGAGGCCGCCGACCGGGCGCTCGGATTTTCCGTATCGGCGCTTTGCTTCGAAGGGCCGGAGGATTCGCTCCGCCAGACCGCAAACACCCAGCCGGCGCTGCTCGCGACCAGCGTCGCGCTGCTTGAGGCGTTCAAGGCGCGGGGCGTGAAGCCCGACTACGTCGCCGGCCACAGCCTCGGCGAGTACAGCGCGCTTGTCGCGGCGAACGTCCTCGACTTCGCCGACGCGCTCCGGCTCGTTCGCGCGCGCGGCACGTTCATGGAAGAAGCTGTGCCAAGCGGCCAAGGCGCGATGGCGGCGACGCTCGGCGCCGAGCGGGAAGCGCTTGACGCGCTCTGCCGCGACATTACGTCCGGCGGCGCGCTGGTCGAACTTGCCAACGTCAACTGCCCGGGACAGATCGTCGTATCCGGCTCGGCCGCCGGCGTGGCGGCGGTCGTCGAGCGCGGCAAGGAAGCGGGCGCCAAGCGGGTCGTCCCGCTGGACGTCAGCGGCCCATTCCACTCGTCGCTCATGCGTCCCGCGGCGGACCGTCTCGCGGCCAAGCTCGACGAAGTCGCCTTCCGCGACGCGGAGGTACCGGTGATCGCCAATGTGACGGCGACCGCGGTCAGCGAAGGCGCACGCCTGCGGGAGCTGCTCGTGGAGCAGGTCGTGTCTCCCGTGCTTTGGGAAGACAGTATTCGCTACCTGATCGGCGAGGGAGTGGATACGTTCGTCGAGATCGGGTCGGGCACCGTGCTGGCCGGATTGATCAAGAAGATCGACAAGACGGTGCGGGTTGTGTCCGTGAACGGCGCGGCCGGCGTGAACGAGGCCAAGCTCGGTTAAAGCGGAGCGCCGCTGAACGAAGTCGGATTTGGTGATTATGCCTAACGCGAGAGGGGTAATAATATGGCGGAGTTTGATCTAAGCGGCAAAGCCGCGCTCGTGACCGGCGCATCGCGCGGCATCGGCAGGGCCATCGCGCTCGCGCTCGCCGAAGCCGGCTGCGACGTCGCCGTGAATTACGCGGGCGGCGAGGCTGCGGCAAGAGAGACGGCGGACGCGATCGAAGCGCTCGGCCGCAAGGCGATCGTAGTTCAGGCGAACGTCGGCAAGGCGGCGGAGTTCGACGCGATGGTGCAGACCGCGATTGAGGCGTTCGGCAAGCTCGACATTCTCGTCAACAACGCCGGCATCACGCGGGACAACCTGATCATGCGCATGAAGGAAGAAGAATTCGACGCCGTCATTGAGACGAATCTCAAAGGCGTGTTCAACGGCATCAAGGCGGTCACCCGTCCGATGATGAAACAGCGCTACGGGCGCATCATCAACATTTCCTCGGTCGTCGGCGTGCTAGGCAACGCGGGACAGGCGAACTACGTGGCGGCTAAAGCCGGCGTCATCGGACTGACGAAGTCCGCGGCGAGGGAGCTGGCGTCGCGCGGCATCACGGTCAATGCGGTAGCGCCGGGCTTCATCGAGACGGACATGACCGACAAACTCCCGGCCGATCTTCGGGAAGCGATGCTGAAGGACATTCCGCTTGGCCGCATGGGCAGTCCGGAGGAGATCGCGTCGAGCGTGTTGTACCTGGCGTCGGACGGCGCGTCTTATATGACCGGCCAGACGATCCACGTCGACGGCGGCATGTATATGTAAAACGCTGCCGTACCCCGGCGGACGCAGGTTCGCGGGCGTGCGGCGCACCGGATGAAGGGGCTTTCGCGGAACCGTTTACGCGCTGGCTTTTTGTCCATCTATCTCGTATAATACCAAAAGGGAGGTGAACCGGATGTCCGATGTATATGATCGCGTTAAACGCATCGTGGTCGAACGCCTGGGTGTAGAAGAGGCCGAAGTCACCAACGAAGCGAACTTTAAGGATGACTTGGGCGCCGACTCTCTCGATGTCGTCGAACTGGTAATGGAACTCGAAGACGAATTCGACTTGGAGATCTCCGATGAGGATGCAGAGAAGATCACTACGGTGGGAGAAGTCGTAAATTACATACAATCTCATGCCTAACTGATCTGTCAAGGTCCCGCTTCGAAGAGCGGGACTTCTCCACATTACGCATCCATTTTTTGGGTCTGCGGCCCGGCGGCCTTCCGTGTTCGGACGGTCCCGGGCCGTCGCTACCTATATCGGGCCGGGTATGCGCCCGCCGCTGCGGTCGCCGTATTTATTAGAACGATTCATCCCGCGCGGACGAATCGCTGCAATAAATGACGGGAGCCGTCCCCACGCGGTCGCCGGCTTGTGTACGTTAGAATTGCTTGTCATCCGTTCCGGGAGTCCGGGCGCTTGCCGCGTCCGGACGGCCCGGATTTCTACGCGAAACGGGCTCGTCCGTCAAAGGCGCGCCGAACGTTTACGCATCGGCTGAAGAGGTGAACATGGTTTGACACATCGTGTAGTAGTTACCGGCATGGGAGTGGTCACCTCCCTGGGCACGGATTTGAATACGTTTTGGGACAGCCTGCTCGCCGGCAAGTCGGGCGTAAGCCTCATCGAGGCGTTCGATACGGCCGACTATCCGACGAAGATCGCGGCCGAGGTGAAGAACTGGGAGCCCGAAGCGCACGGCATCGACAAGAAGGAAGCGCGCCGGATGGACCGCTTCGTGCAGTTTGGCCTTGCGGCCTCGCTCAGTGCCGTCAAGGACGCGGGACTCGAGATTGGCGTCAACGCCGATGCCGACCGCGTCGGCGTGAGCGTCGGCTCCGGCATCGGCGGTCTCGGCACCTGGGAGGACCAGCATACGATCCTGATGGAAAAGGGTCCGCGCCGCGTCAGTCCGTTCTTTATCCCGATGATGATCGCGAACATGGCGAGCGGCCAGATCTCCATCGTGACGGGCGCTAAGGGCCCCAACACGACGGCCGTCACGGCTTGCGCGACGGGCACGCACTCGATCGGCGATTCGTACAAGCTGATCCAGCGCGGCGACGCCGACGTCATGATCTGCGGCGGCGCCGAGGCGACGATTCGCCCGATCGCGGTCGCCGGATTTTCCAACATGCGCGCGATGAGCACGCGCAACGAAGAGCCCGAAAAGGCGAGCCGCCCGTTCGATACGGACCGCGACGGCTTCGTTATGGGCGAAGGCGCGGGCGTACTCATCTTGGAGTCGCTTGAGCATGCGACCGCGCGCGGCGCGCATATCTACGCCGAGGTGATCGGCTACGGCATGAGCGGCGACGCTCACCACATGACCGAGCCGGATCCGGACGGCGCGGCGCGCTGCATGGCCAGAGCGATCAAGGACGCGGGTATCGCGCCCGAGGAGATCGGCTACATCAACGCACACGGCACCTCGACGCCTGTCGGCGACAAGTCCGAGACCGAGGCGATCAAGCGAACGTTCGGCGAGCATGCGCACAAGCTCGCGGTGAGCTCGACCAAGTCGATGACCGGCCATATGCTCGGCGCCGCCGGCGGTGTCGAGGCGGTCATCGTCGGCCTGGCGCTCCAGAACGGCGTGCTGCCGCCGACGATCAATCTCGACAACCAGGATCCCGAGTGCGACCTGGACTACGTCCCGAACGAGCCGCGTCAAGCGGACGTGAAGGTGGCGCTGTCGGATTCGTTCGGCTTCAGCGGTCACAATGCGACCGTAATTTTAGGCAAATACGAGGCATAAC